>JACABE010000024.1 GCA_013377005.1 Bacteroidota bacterium | reverse complement strand
TTTTAAAATTCAATGAACAACTTTTTTTATTTTTTTCTCTAAATGCACAACGGGTATACTATTATTATTTTTGTTTTGTTGAAAGTAAATCCATCATAAACCCAATCATCAAATAATCATTTTTCTCATAAGAAATTCCATTAGTCCCCTTAACGTATTTGAAAATTGTTTTAAAATCTGTTTTAGGAATATCAATACCAAAAATAATAGAATAGTTAAACATTGCTTTTTTATCAGGATTGGCTTTTAAATTAAAATCATAGAAAGCAGCCCCCTCTAACCTAAGACTATATATTTTTTGAATAGGAATATCATAATAATATTCACAATAAATTTGATTTGAAAATTCTTTACTATTTAACTCAACAGTTCGATTATTCTGCACTTCTTTATATAGTTTTAGACCAACTTTAATTACTGGTTTTAATCTTAACCTATCTTCTCCATATGATAAATCAATTATATTTGGCATAATTCCATTCCAATAAAAATTACCAGAAATACGATAGTTTGTAAAAACCTGATTCCCCTCAATTCCTATCTGACCTATTACTCCTTGATCACATTTAATAAAATTAATATTTAATGGATATACTGATAAATAATTTAAAGAATCTCTTGAATTTGTACTAATAGTCCCTTCTGTATAGAAGAATACTGGAAGGTTATTATAAAAGGAATATTGCTTTCTATATTTAAATGATACTTGATATTCTGTTTTATTACTTGATGAATTTTCAGAAGGAATTACTCCAAAGTTAAATTGATTTTGTGATAAAAAAACATTACCCCCTTTTGCATTAATAAGTTCCTTAGTCATTGATTCTGTTAAGAAAATTTGACTCCTGGTGCTCTTTTGAATTTGATTTAAATCAATTTTTAATGTTTTTATTGCAGTAACACTATCACCTTTAATTATATTAAAATAAATATCTTTATTCGTTTTAATATAAATATCAGCAATGCTATCATTTAAAAGTTTAATAAGTTCATCAGAGACATTTTTAACGGTAAAAACAATTTCTTTTTTAGAAATATTTACTTCAACTTTCTCACCTTTATTTAAAAAAGTATTACATTTTTTTGAGATTAATTTAGCATTTAAATTTGTGTTTAATTTTGCAAATGATTCATCATCTATTTCGTAACCTAGATAATCTTTAGATAAATCAACTTCAAGCTTTATTTCAATAGAATTTTCTTTCACAGTATTTATTAAAATATTAGTACTTTTAATTGAAATAATTGGTATTTCTTGAGCTAAAACATTTAATGAAATACAAATACAAATAATAAAAAGTAAATTTTTCATGACAATTGAATTTTATTTGGATTTCTCATCTTTACTATTTGATTGTTATAAATAAATTGAATACAATCATTAATAGTAACCCATGTATTGAAAATTTGAATTGAAAGTGGTACATCATAGTATCTTTCATATTCAATATTACCTGCCCTGTCATAATAGGGACCTGAATTAATTAATTCTTTTAATTTATTTATAAACACATTTTTATGAAACTCATGAAAATTTTTGAATTCATAGTTATCAATTTCACCCGTAAAATCAGCAACATTTTTTAGTGCTGTATTTACTGTTTCCTTAATTTGATTTTTATTTAAGAAAGCCATAAATATTAAATTTTTAATTGTTTATAATTATAAAAAACCCCAACAAGCTCCCACCTATTGGGGTATTTATTTATTATTTAAATCAAAGCAATCTCCACTTCTCCTTCTTCGGTAGCATCTTTGTTTACAAAAATGATAAACTTATTGGCGGGTGCACCGAGCGAAATGGCCGTTACTTCGGCTTCTTCGCCTGCCGGTATTTCTATAGGCGTTGGTTTTGATTGCTCACCCTCTGCTGTGGCAGCTCCGTAATAGAAAATAGATTTTACACTGTTGTTGATGATTAATAGCGTATCGTCAACCGAAAAACTAATATTGGCAGCTTTGCTGCTTAATACAGGTATCAGCAGTTTGTAAGTTTGAGTAGTATCGTCGTCATTGTTGTGATGGCGGAGACGTAATAATTTGGAATTAAAATAAGTACGTACCATATTCAGGTTATCGATATAGTACAATGCAATGGTCAGCATATTTTTGTAGAGCTGTTTTTTGAGTTCATTCCATAATATTTCTTTAACTTCTTTGCTGTTGATTACTTTACTGCCTGAATTTTTCTGATTACTTATCGCTTTTTTTAATCTGACTTTGTTATCGTTAAATTTATCAGAATAAACATTTGATCCTAATTCCTGGGCATGGGTAGCAACAGAGCTTATCATACGGTCGAGCAAATCGAGTAATTGGGTAGGGTTAGCTTCATGAAACTCGCTTAAGCCAAAAGGGTAGAATTCGAGATATACCGGCGTATTTTTCCCAACAGCCGATTTAACCAAACCTTCGCACTTACCGGCATTAACCACGATTTCATCCATAGATAATGTTAATTCCGATGTATATGCTATCCGCAATGCTTCACTCAGTTTGCTTTCTGATATCTTGCCTTTATAAGCATCGAGTTTCGACTGTGTATCGTTAATTAATTGCTTAAAAACATTGTTCGGATTATTATTTGTCATGCTTTTGATATTATCATCAGCATATTGGTATCGTCTGGTTGCACCCACTATTACATAATCAAGGGGGTTTATTGCAATTCTATCAAATTTATCGCTCATAAAATAAAAATTTATTACTTTTCTGAAATTTAATTAATTACTCTATTCTTATTTATTACTTATTGTTAATTTCAGCATCCTGATTTATAAAGTGGCAACATCAGTTTGCAAGTGCCTCCTCCAATCCGTTGGAAGAGCAACATCAATTTGCAAGTGCCTCCTCCAATGCGTTGGAAGACCAACATCAATTTGCAAGTGCCTCCTCCAATGCGTTGGAAGACCAACATCAGTTTGCAAGTGCCTCCTCCAATTCGTTGGAAGACCAACATCAATTTGCTAGTACTTTTTCCAACATCATTCTGCTTTTATATATACTGCTAACCATATTCTGTTTTCATTTTCAATGCTTTTATTAAATGAATGCCTACTCTGTTATAGCTTTTCGGCTGCTGCTGTTTTGATTTTTATTATTATCTATTAATAATTTTACAATTTTATCTAATAATGCCTGATTAGCGGTTACATAGGTTTTGGCATCATTTATTAAATTTTCAATATTTGAGTCGGAAGCATCATCCATTTTATCATTTGCATCAATTAATGCGGGATCTAATCTGAAATAATGATGCGGAGTATCGTTATAGATCTTATTTAGCATATAGCTCATAGTTTCAGCGTTACCCGACATTAAAATGTCCACTATCGGCATTGCCCAGCCTATTACTCCATCATCATCCATATCAGTATAATGATATGGTTTCTTTGCACCTCCGGTTCCTATTGAAACAATGATAATATTTTCTATTTCAGGGTAAGCAGGTTTATCGGTAGTATTGCTAAAATCAGTTTTCATCGCTTCAATGTAAGCACACATTGCCGGATTATTGGCAAAAACACCACCGTCGATTAATGCAATGCTATTGCCATACAGGGATTTTATTTTTGCAGGTTTAAAATAAGTGGGTGCAGCCGAAGTTGCTCTGCAAATATCTTTTATATAATAATCTTTTAAATGATTGTGTGATGCATCTTTTTTAGAAAAAAACTTTGTTTCACGTTTTTCAATATCATAAGCAGTTATCATACACTCTATCACCATCGTGCTTAAGGTATCATCGCCTAGATATTTGTTCAGTAGCTTCTCAAGCGCTTTTGCGGAATATTTATATTTGAATATATAAAAAGGATTAAATAATTTCCTGTAAAAGGAAATATCAAATATTTTACCTCCAAATTTAGTGTAAAGTTCTACAGCATCTTTTGCTGAATATTGAGGTCTGTTGTTTCCCTTCCCATCATTTTTTAATAAACAACATGCCAATATTCCGCCTGTACTTGTACCTGCAACCAAATCAAAATAATCTGCAATTTTAGCATCTGAAAATCCTGTTTCTTCAATTATTTTATTTTCGATATAAGATAGTATTATTCCGGGTAAAATACCTCTGATACCACCTCCGTCAATTGATAAAATACATGCTTTTTTCATCTGTATATATTTTGTTAAGTAACTGAATTCCTATATTTTATTTTTTTTAGTTTCGTTTACTCTTATCTGTTTTCAGCTTCTCTATAAAATGCTGTAAATTTTAATCTTTACGCCCCCTTCCGTTTACTAATCAAATCCTTTACTTCGGCAATTACCTCCTGTTTAATTACATTTTTCCCCGGGCAATTTTTGTGGGTTGTATTGGGTTCTTCCTTATGAAATTTTAGTGTCGAAACATCAATACCAAGCACTGTGTGTAGACTTGCCAATGCTGCTATTGCATTTTTTCTTACCGCTAGTCCTCTTCCCTGCGAAAAAATATCTTTATCGTAATCGCCCAGAATTTCAACCCCCAGCGATAATTTATTCCACGAATTGGCATGAATACCCGACATATTTAAAGGTGTAAAAACCCATATCTTATGATCGTCGATAAATAGATGAGGTCCCGCACTCCATTTCAGTTCATCACGGTAATAGTGAACAAGATTTTGTATATGTTGCAATGTAAATCCTTCAGGACGCATATTCAATGTTGGCAATCCTGTATTATGCAATACAATAAATTTAGGTTTAAATGCACTCCATTGTATCGTATGACAATAGCTTTCAAATTCATCCTGATTGAAAGCTAATCCTACTATAGGTTTCCAGTTTGGCATAATATTTTTTTTAAATGATTACTGTAATTATTTAAAAATACTTAGAGATAAATTTTAATAAAATAATGAACATCTCTCTCTTTATCTAAATCCAATAAAATGAGATGCCAAAAGTAAAGTGCTAAAAAAAAAAATGCAAGGACAGTGACATTTATGTGACATCTTGCAAAAAAATAAATGACAAACTACTGAAAATCAAGCAAAATATTTTTTGCAAATATTTCAGAAATATTTATAATCAGGTAAAAAAAGTAAAAATGAGGCTAAAAATGAAAAAAAACGATAAAAACAGATAAAAATGGATAAAAACGCAAAAAAAACAGCGTTTTGCTATTTTGCCGAAAAAAATAAGGAAAAATGAGAAGTGTTTACAATCAAAGTATTAGATATTTTTAATAAAAAATATGCGCCGAAAAGTAAAATCTGCAAAGATACATATTCATTGAAATCTACAATGCAAATATTCATTTATGTGACATCTTGCAAAAAAATAAATTGTAAGTCGTTGAAATTCAATAAAAGTTATTTCTGCAAATATTTCAAAAATGCCTATAAATATTTGCTAAGATAAAATCGCAGTGTGATTTTTAGGGTAGGGGGATTATAAAATAACGAAAATAATGCCAAACTGATGTATTCGTGAGGCTTTCATCGTTTTTTCGTCATTATTATTGTTTAATCTTGGTTTACTAATTCTCCTTTTTCCTTTTTCCTTTGAACACTTTAACCTTTAACCTTTAACCTTTGAGCACTTTAACCTTTTTACTTTCTACTTCACCACCGTTACCATCCCTTTTTTTGCGATTACCGTCTTATCGTAAATGCTTTTGTATTCTAATATCCAAACGTAGACATCAGATGTAACGGCTTTACCTTTGTAGCTGCCATCCCAGCAAACGGAGGGATTATTAGTTTCGAACAGCAATTCTCCCCAACGATTGTAAATATAAAAGTGATAAAATTCAAATTCGCAATTATACACTGCTCCGAAACATTCGTTCAAATCGTTGCCATTAGGAGTAAACGCATTGGGAAAATACAAATAACAGTTGCAGTTTTTAAAACCAAAATTAATAGTAGCAGTGGAACTACCGCATTTATTTGTAGCTGTTACCGAATACATACCCGCTTGTGTGAGGTTGCGGACAAAATCATCTTTACCATCGCTCCAAAGCAAGCTGTAATTGCCTTGCGGTATTACAAGCTCTATGTGGCTATCTTCACAAACAATGGTATCATTGGGCAAGCTGATATTAGGTGGGTTTAGATAGCTGACGTTGATGGTATCGGAAAACAAACAACCACCTGCATTTACCTGCAACCAATAGCTTCCGGCTTGATTTACCGTGTACATTTCGGTTGTAATTCCATCCTGCCATTTGTAGGTAATGGGCAATGGGCAGGGTATTACACCACCCAATGCCAAGCTTTCGCCTGCACAAAGTGTGGTATCGGCCCCCAAATAAACATCACTGATGGGCAATGCAATGTGAACCGTCTTGCGCAACGTATCGGTGCGGCAATAGGCATACAAGATAAGTGTAACATGATACGTACCGGTATCGCTATACGTATGCAAGGGTTTAAGCAAATTGCTGGTATTGCTTGCAGCCGATGCAATATCTCCAAAATTCCACCGTAGCGAATCCAGGGCAGCACTGTCGCAAACAGGCGTAAAACTTAATTGCTTGCACAAATTGGTGATGGTGTCTTTTATTAAACCTGGTGGAAAGCTATATGCCGGCAATTGCACATTGATGATTTTTACCACCGTATCGCTTACATTGCAGGGATAGTAATAAATTACGTTGATGTTATAATTCCCAGTATTGGAAAACGAATGCACAGGGTTATACAAAGTCGAAGTATTGTTAGCCCCCGATGCCATATCTCCAAAATTCCAGCGTAGGCTATCCAATGCAGCGCTATCGCATACCGGAGTGAAACCCATTTGTAAGCAATGCAGTGTATAGCTGAAATTGGGAGCTAGCTTAAAATAACCTGGGAAAAAAGTGGGAAGACCAAATCTACTTAATCGACCATTCAGGAAAACGCCATCTTTTACAAAATGGCAAGCCAAACCTGCTGAATCAGGATGATTAATCACTCCAATGTATGAATAATTTTTAAATGCAATATAAATTTTTTGGTCGCTTGCTAACTGAAGTGCACCGCTTGAAGGTAGGTTAGGATTGATTGTTTGATTCCAATATAATTGAATTGCAGATTGGGAAATTGAAGCAGAATTATTGGATAAAATATTATATTGATAAATATAGCCATTTGCCATTCCTTCAGACCAATAACTTACATATAAATATTTTTGATTGGGCGAAAATTCAACTCCATAAGCTCCTCTTTCTAAATAATTTAAATTATCAAACATAACGGCAATAGGATTTGATAATACACCTATAGAATTATCAAAATCAAACAATTCTAAATTTAAAGAATTAATATTTATATTATGAGTTATAGCTATTTTTTTTCCATTGGAAGAAGCCTTCATATAACCACGTGAACTGATTAAATTAATTGGGAATACCCCAGTTGAGCTGATAATGGGGTTAATATTTAAACCCGTGCTTGATAATAAGTATGAACGATAGTTATTATTGTAAGCATTTGCTATAACAAGCCACATATCTTTTCCATTACAATGTTTTATAGCAGTAATATGTTCGCTTGTACTATCAGCTATCCATATATTTTTAAGTATCACTTTGCCCAAACCACTATTTAGTTTAGAATTTACAATGCTATATCTAAAACCTTTGTGTGTTAAATTATCGTAGGACTCTTTTGCATCCAAAGTGAAAATATAATAAGTAGAATCATTGTCAGGTTGTTTTACAACTATGGAAGATTGGGTACTGGATTGATGCCCCATTAAGCCGCTTCCATTGTCCATAATCTGATGGTTTTTGTTCCATACATCCATGCCATTGGTATAAAAAAGCAAATTACCTGCGGTATCAGAAATTGAGGAAACCCCTTCTAATGCAATTAAATTTCCATTGGTATCGGCAATAGGAATACCTGAACTAAAATCAATACCAACTTTATTCCCAAAATACCAATGCCAGGTTTCTTTTTGGGCATGGAGGTTCAGAAAAGAAAATAAGATAAAAAACCCCAGCAAGCCTCCCCGAAGGGGAGGCTTTAGGGTAGAAGTTCTGTTTAATTTGTGCTTCTGTTTAAGTTTCATATAGTGTCTGTATGAAAACCATTTAATTATTGTTTTGCTAAAAAAGCCTGTTGCAATTTCGATCAACAGAGAAGTCTCAATAAAATTTTAAAATTTATATATGAGATGCTTCCTTCGTCAGCATGACAAAAACGTGCGTTTTCTTTTGTACTGAGCGAATGAGTTTGAAAATTTTTTCAAACTCATTCAGTCGAAGTATAAATCCTATTTAATAATTTTTATGGTTTTTATACCCTTGTTTGCTGATTGCAAATGTAATAAATATATTCCCTTGGTGTAAGAAGAAATATCAATATTGCAATTTTTTGCAACAGTACCGCTTGCCATACATCTGCCATCAATACTGTACAATTTATATGCTGCGTTTTGATAGCTCGAAGCTAAGCTTATCTGATTACCCAGTACGCTTATTCTGTCAGTATTTTCTTGCATTGCATTACTTGTGTGTATAATAGCATTTTTTTCATGCTCGGGTCCGGTTAAAAAATAATTGCTATGGCAAATTAAGTTTATCATTTTTTGCTCATTGTTTGGGGAAATAGTATGGAATGAATTAAAATCTATTTTTGTATGGTCAACCATTACATCTGTGCGAGCAAGAAATAGACCATAAGGCTGAATTGCTTGAGGATGGCTATAACAATTGTCAGGGTATGGAATATAAGTTTCTACTATGGTAAAAGAATTAGTTGCATCATGCAAACCAATTTTTATAATAGAAGGTGTTGTAAAAGTGGTACGGTAGAGCATTTTGCGAAATTCAAATTTTGGTGCTTGGGTTCAATAATACAAGGCAGAAAAAATAGGAAAGCCATTATCCCAGGTTTGCATTAATAATCCTTCTTTATATTGAAAATGAGTAAAGCCTGTATAAAATAATTGATTTTGATAATAGACCATGTCTTCCACTCTATCACCTGTGGTAACGTCTAATCGCCTGTTGCCCACTTCCGTTCCGTTTGCTAAAAATTTAGCCATAAAAATATCTTCGCTGCCACCCCTATTTACATTACCCGTTAAATATATATATTGATTATCGAAAGCCAATGCCTTTCCTTCCATTGAAATTGTAGTATTATCAGTATATTTTTTTGAAATTACATTATTTCCATTCAAATCGTAGCTTGCCAATACAAATTCTTTGCCTGTACCATTTACATCATAAAAGGTTCCGCAGGTATATAGCAAACCGTCGTAAGTATTGTACACTAAATCATTGAGCTTAACATCAGTAGTATTGGGCCAGTTATAATATGAATTTTCTGTTTTGGTCCATTCTACTATTTGTGTGTTTTTATCAACACTCCAAATAAATCCCTCTTTGGGTTGACCGTTATCAATAGAATAACCACAGCATACATAGTGGTCGCCCACTATTTCAACCGATTTCAGCTCCTCACATCTGTCGGTATTCCAAATTTCACGGGCATCTAATGTCCACAGCATATTGCCATTATCATCTATTCTCATAAGAAAACCACCTTGATAATTCCCATTGTCATATCTGCCACATATAGCATACCCATTAGTGGGGTCGCGTTTAACATCGTAAGCACGACAATTCCCTGCTATTAAGGAATAATCCAAAGATTTAATCCACACCGGAATAAATGTAGAACTTAATTTATAAAGTGTAATAATTTCGTTGCCCGAAAAATTAATACCGCTTACTACAGCCAAAAACCCGCCACTGCCACCATCATCGGCTATGGCAACTTCGGTTACATTTTGCAGGTTTAATTGATAATCCATGCGAAAGTTCTGTGCATTTGTATTTGCTACGGATAAAAATAATACTGCAACTATGGCAGTAATAATAAATTTTGTATATTTCATTTTTTAAATAATTTAGTTTTAAAAAATATTTTTTTCAACTACCGCTTCCGTTATCCTGTTCACGGTTTTGTTGTGTTAAATTTAATATTAATTACAGGCTAAGCATAGTTATGTCATCAGAACCTCCTTTACTTGTTTATAAAATCAGGCTGCAAATCTAAATTCAAACTAAGCTTTATGCAAGGACAGTGACATTTATGTGACATCTTTGTGACATCTAAAAAATGACTCATTGCAAACTACTGAAAATCAAGCAATATTTTTTAAAAAATAGTAGCAATAAAAAAATCGCAGTGTGATTTTTAGGGTAGGGTGTATAAAATAAAGGCAATAATCAGAGCATACCACTTATGGTAAGCTATAAAAGATAAAAAAGAAAATAATTACTAAAATGCAGATAAATTGGTAGCGATAGTAAAAAAGTTGGAAGAGCTTGCCAGGTGTTGAATAACATGGGCATAACTAAAATAAAACTTAGAAACTCTGAATCCAAATCCCCATGAAAATCCTACGGTTGATAATGCCGATTCCACTTTCATTTCCTGACGACGTTGGTAATTGTACCCAAATCTGATATTAAAACTATTGGAAGGTACAAATTCAACACCCAGTACAACATGACGCATTAATTGATCTCCAAACTTTGAAAATTTACTTTTCTCAATAACTTCTTTTGTAAGCGGATCAATTTTTATTGAAGGATTTAAAGGATCTTCGTAGGTTAAATCCCATTTTTCCAAATGGTTCAACAACAATGAAAACCGGAAAGGGGCATGTTTAAGTCTTTCCGATAAGCCCAATTGGATTTCAAAAGGGAGAGCTTCACGGTCTGCTTCGGTATAGTAAGAAAGTTGTCGTCCGATATTTTTAAACATCAACGAAGTTACAAATCTTTTATTATTACTTTGATATGTTGCCGCAACATCCACAGCCAATCCAAATGATGAATAGATTTCTAATGAAGACGAGATTGCTTTTAAATTGCTGCCAATGGAAAAATTTGAATCTAATGGCTTAGCCCAACCTAAGTTAAATGCATATTCTCCTGCTTTAAAAGTTCCATAAGTTTCTCCTGTGACATCCGCTTTTGTAAAAGTGCCGTAATTAATATATTGTATACTACCAACAAAACTTCCGATTTTATTAAATGAATGAGAATAGGCTGCAAATCCATAATTTACATCCGCATAATAGCTGATATAGCTCAATGCTAATTTATTATTCATATCTTTTGTAATCAACGATGGATTAGCAATAGCCAAGGTAATATCATCATCCTTGATTGCCAAAAAATTACCACCCAAAGCAGCAACTCTTGCCGAATTGGGAAGACTCAAAAACTGATACGTATGACTTCCCCCGATTTGAGCAGTTGAGGCAAAGGGTATGCAAAAGAATAATAATATTATGATTGTTTTTGATAAATTTCTCACACTGATTTTTTGGTTTAATAAGTATTAATAACGCTTTTTGACTTCCATTATTATAAAGTGTAAAAATAAAAAATAATAACAGATATTTTAAAGCTATATCTTATTTTTTTATCATTATCATTAAGCCATCTCTAAAAGGTAATAGAAGGTTTTCTACTCGTAAATCGTTGGTGACAAATTTGTTGAATTCAACAATACCTTTCGTATCTTTATCTGTAGGGAGGGTTTCTGTAAGTACCTTTCCACTCCATAAAACATTGTCGGCTATAATGATACCTCCTTTTCTGATTTTGTTGATTACCAATTCAAAGTATTCAATATAATTTTCTTTGTCGGCATCAATAAAAACAAGATCAAAAGTATGATTTATTGTGGGAATAATATCCAGTGCATTTCCTGTATAATGCTTGATTTTATCGCTTACTCCTGCTTTCTTAAAATATTTTTGTGCAATATCTTCCAGTTCTGCATTGATATCAATCGTGTGTAAAATTCCTTTTTCCTGTAATCCTTTAGAAAGTGCAATGGCAGAATAACCGGTATATGTTCCGATTTCAAGTATTTGATTAGGTTGTAAAATACAACTTATTATTTCAAGCAGTTTTCCTTGTAAATGTCCTGATAACATACGAGGTAACATCACTTTAAGATTGGTTTCTCTGTTTAATTCTTTTAAAATATCACTTTCGGGTGAAGAGTATTTTTCTGAATATAGTTCATAATCAGGATGAATCATGCTAAACATACTTCATTTATTTTGATTTATAAGATAAAATACTTAATTGATTTGGGTCAAATACTTGATTTGTTATTTCAATAAGTTCTTCAGCTGTAATGGCTTTTATTTTAGTACAAAGTTCCTCAATAGTATCTACTTTATTGTAAATCATATAACTTTTACCTATGGAGAGCATTTCATTCAGATTCGATTCATAAGCAATGGCTATTTGACCTGTAATTTGTTTTTTTGCATTATGTAATTGATTATTGCCAAGTTTTACTGTTCTTAATTTTTCCAATTCTTTCATAACAGCTTGTAAAGCTTTGCTATAGGTTTTGTTATCAGTTCCAAAATAAATATTTATCAAACCTGTATCGGAGTAGGGAGTATAACTTGATTCTACATTGTATGAAAGTCCGTTTTTTTCGCGAAGAGCAATGCTTAATCGTGTATTAGAAGCTGGTCCTCCCAATATATTATTTAATAATGTTAGGCCTGTTTTTCTTTCATCTTTAACAGAATAAGCGATGTTTCCAATTAAACAATGTGATTGAAAAGTTCTTTTATTTTTTGAAATTACTGTAGGATGATAATTTAGAAATGGATTTCGTTGATTTATTCGGTTGTTGGTTTCAAAGTCATCAAAATAACGCTCACAAAGCTTAACTAAGTGAGTGAAATCAATTTTTCCGACGGAACAAATTACCATTTCATCAGTATGATAATTATTTTTGATAAAATTAAAGATATGCTTCGATTCGAATTTTCTCACATTAGAAGGAGTTCCTAATATCATACCTCCAATTGGATGATTTTCAAAAATTTGTTGTTCAAATTCGTCAAAAATTAATTCTGATGGATTATCTTTGTAGGAGTTAATTTCTTCAATTACAACCTCTTTTTCTTTTTGGAGTTCTTTGGATGGAAACGTTGAGTTAAAAATAATATCAGCTAATAATTCAAGTGTTCTGGAATAATATTCTTTTAGAAAAGAAGCATAAACTGCAGTTTCTTCTTTTGTTGTGTAAGCATTTAAGTCACCGCCAACACTATCGAGTCGATTTAAGATATGAAAAGATTTGCGTTTTAAAGTTCCCTTGAAAATACAGTGTTCTATAAAGTGGGCAATTCCGTTTTCTGCTTTGGTTTCATCACGGGAACCTGTGTTAATGATTAATCCACAATGTGCTACATTACTATCAACATATTTATGAACGAGTCGGATTCCGTTTTTTAGTTGGTGATATTGATATTTCATTCAATTGTTATGTGAATTATTCGGTATTTTTTATGCTCTCATCAAAATATATCCAGAATAAAGGGGTATAACCTCTAAGATTTCCTTTATCGTCAAGTCCTTCAACCATCGGACATATTGCCAAAACCTTTTTGTAAAATTTAAATGTTTGAGTATTCAATGACCATTCTTCAACAAAGCGCATTTTTAAAATTGAGGTTTGGTCAAAATCAGTTCTTAAAACTGTATCATAATCTGCATAAGGTTCTGTAAGCCTTTGCATAACAATTGTGTCGGTTTTGTGAAGCATTTCTCCAAATTTCTTTTTATCAAGTGGATTCATGAAAAAATCATACGTTTTTATTTTCCCTTTAGCCGCAACTTCTATTATGGTCTTTAGAAATTTTTCTCTATCAGTAGTTTCAATATTATCTACCCACCAATCTTTTCCTTTATCTATGGATTTTATGAAAACATCATATTGAATTTTTTTTGTAATGATGACATTATTTGTTGTGTCTGATTTTACAGTTGAATCAGGATAAATCCAAAAAAGAGGTAAGTTTGTAGATGCTGTATTATTTTTTTTATTATTTACTAAAATTGGGCAAAATCCTTTAATGTCTTTATTTACTAATAATGTTTTTTCGTTAAAAGTCCATTTTTCATCAAATCGGATTTTTGAAATATTTTTGATATCGAATGAATTACTGATAAATACAGTGTCAATAATTTCTTTCTTTTTTCCATTTTTTTGCAAATGAATGGTATCAAAAGTAAATAAGTTTGAAACAATATTTTCTAAAGAAACTTCTTGATGATTTAAATTAAATATTTTAATCTTCTTTTCTTCAACAGCATTGAAAACTAAATTAATAAATTTATCTCTTTGGGGGCCTTCAATATTTTGAATCCACCATTCTGAATCACTGTCAGTGTTTTTAATATTTACATCGTATTGAATTTTTTCTGTAACTAATTGCTCCGATTTTGCATTGTTCTTATGGCATGAAACTGCCAATAAAATAAAGAGCGTAAAAACTGATAATTTAATTAAATGTCTCATAATAAATGAATTATTTTGATACTTTTACAAACCTACCTTTATAAGTTTTTTCTTTTGTTTTAATACTTATAATGTAAATGCCATTTGCATGATTAGAAAAATCTATTTTGCCATTTTTATTTTTAAAATTAGCTGCTGTGGTTAAAACTTTTTGCCCTTCAAATGTAAAAATATCAATATCAGATGCATCAGATATTTCCAATCCACTTACATCAATATTAATAATTCCTGCAGTAGGAGAGGGAAAAATAGAAAGTTGATAATTAATATTTTCAATTTCCGGAACAGATACTGGTGTATAAAGTGGTGATTCCCATACACCTCTTCCGTAAGTTGCAACTCTTATTTTGTTTAGTGAAGGTGAAATCTCTAATTCTCCAATTACAACGTTGGGTAAATTATTTGAATATAATGTCCAGTCAGTCAATAGTGTATCACGATAGTATATACCTACATCCATTCCTACATACAAGCCTTCATTGGATTGGTCGTCTAGTGCAATACAATTAGCAGGAAGATTTGGTAATGTTCCTGAATAATTTGTCCAGTTAAGGCCTCCGTTTCTGGAAGTATAAATTTTTTGTCCGCTTGAATAACCTGAGATACTTATCCAAAGAACATCTGGGTTAGTTGTACTTACTGTGATGTAGGTAATTGCATTGCCTGGAAGCCCATGAGAAATATCTGTCCAGGTGCTTCCTCCATTACTTGTTTTGTAAATAATATTATCTGAAGCTGCATATATATAGTTGGGGTTTGATTTTGCAACGGCTAAAGATTTTAATTCAATAGTATTGGCAAAATTTGAAATTTTTGTCCAGCTAGCACCTTTATTCGTTGTTTTCCATACATTATTATATCCGGCATATAAAGTTAAATGGTTTACAGGGTCAATTACATAAGGTGTTACCCAAGCCCCTGTTTCTGTTTGCGTGATAGTGCTTGATATATTATAACTCCAAGAGTTTCCTCCATTATCAGTTCTTTGAATCTGTCCATTAGGATTTGTAACATAAAAAATATTAGGATTTGTATAATCAATAATACATTCCATTCCGTCTCCTCCATTTACCTGAGTCCAGGAATTGTTTCTGTATAAGTTTGTACCATTGTCTTGCCATCCTGTAATAATAGTAGTTGGTTGTGTTTGAGAAACACTCAGTTTATATATCTGACCGATTGACAATGCATCATTTTTGTCGTACCAATTTGTTCCGCCATTACTTGTAGTAGAAACTCCTCCATCGGAACAAGCATATAAAATATTTGATGGATTAAATTTTAATGCATGTATATCTGCATGTACTTTTGGTTTTCCACCGCCGCCATACCAATGAGCACTCAACGTCCAATTTGTACCACCATTTAATGATTTCCATACATTAACACCCCCCACATATATTTCTTCAGCATTTGTCGGAGAAGCTGCTATTGATAAATCATACCAGGCCTGTCCCCCAGTGCCTGATCCATCTACTGACCAGTCTAAAATATTGGGCGTTGTTGATCTTGTAGTAAAATTTTCCCCACTATCGGTGGAACGATAAACTCCAGCAAAACTTTGATCAGAAGATTTGCCTGTCAACAAATAAACATAATTTGAGTTTGCTTGAGTAACAGCTATTTGAACTCTACTAGATGGGGCAGCAAAAGAAATAGCTTTATAAAAAAAGTTTTCGCCTGCATCAGTAGATTTATAAAAGTCAGTATTAGAGGTTGCATACATAACAGTAGTATCACCAGGTTTGTAAGTAATATCTATTGTCTTTCCAAAAAGCGTATTTTCCCAGGTATCTCCACCGTTAAAACTTCTGAAAACGCCCGAAGAAGTGGCCGCAAACAATGTTTTAGGGTTTAGTGGATTTATTATTAGTTTATTGATACTTCTTCTGGTTTCAACTAAATAATTAAGTCCTGTCGTTTGAAAACTCTGTCCGCCATCTAATGATTTTAATATACCTATTGAGTAAGTATCTGTGGCATCTCCATCTCCAGTTGCAATGTAAACAATATTGGGATTTGAGTAATCAACAACAATACTTGAAACTCCAATTACCGGTAAATTATCTGTTAATGATACCCATGTACTACCACCGTCAATAGTTTTCCAAAGTCCTCCACTTGGAGAACCAACGTATATAATATTCATATTGGTAGGATGAAAAGCAATACAATTTAATCGTCCGGCATCACCACCATTAGTAGGAGGGGCAAATGGACCTAATGCTTGCCAGTTAGAAGAAGAATTTGTTATCGAGCTACGCTTGTTTTTGTATTCATTATATGTTTTCCATGCAGATTCCATTTCTATTCTGTTGCCTGAGGGAAAAACCCTGGGCATCATAAAGTGTTCCCATCTTTTGTATTGTTTCCATCCTTTAGATCTGCCAACTTCTTTATTTTTCCAGTATTCATTAAATGATTTTTGTACATCATAAAAATTTACTTTAGGATCTTGCATTTTTTCAACCCAATCTTGTGCAAACGATTGATTATAAAAGCATATTAACGCTATAATAAAAAGTATTCTTCCTAATTTGATTCTCATTTTAGTAAATTGATTTTTTTGCAAATTTATTAATAATTATGCTTCTAAGCAATATTAGTTGCATTTATATATTAAACGTAAGTTATTGAAAATTATTATATTAATGATTTGTTAAAAAACAATCTTAATTGTAATTAATTAGGATGATATGCAGGCTAACACATAATAGTTTATGCTTTCATTTAATTTGAAAAATATAAGTGATTTATAATTCATTTTTATTTATTTTTGTAATATTATAGCAACCATTTTTTAAATTCTGCTGTTAGAATTATAAATATTAAATATTTAAAAATCAGATAATGAATAAAAAACTTTTATTAATCAGCAATTCAACTAATGCAGGTGAAGCTTACTTGGGTTGGCCTCGCGAAGCAATTAAAAACTACTTAAAAACCAATGGTATAAAACATGTTTTGTTTATTCCTTATGCCGGAGTTGGCTTAACTTATGATGATTATACTTCAAAAGTAAATACTGTTTTTACTGAACTTGGAAGTAGTGTGTATGGTATTCACAATGAAGTCGATCCGGTGAAAGCTGTAAATGAAGCCGAAGCAATTGCTGTAGGTGGTGGTAATACATTTCATTTGGTGTATATGCTGCACAAATTAAAACTAATGGAAGCTATTAAAACAAAGGTTTTAGAAGGTACTCCTTATATGGGATGGAGTGCTGGTTCTAATGTGGCATGTCCAACATTGAAAACTACCAATGATATGCCAATTATTGAACCAGAAAGTTTTAACTGTACTGGCTTAATTCCTTTCCAAATCAACCCTCATTATTTAGATGCTAATCCTGAAGGACATGGTGGTGAAACCCGCGAACAACGTATAGAAGAGTTTATGGAAGTAAATCAAAATATTTATGTAGTGGGTTTACGCGAAGCTACTTATTTATTAGTTGAAGGCAATAGTATTTCCTTACACGGAAATCGTCCGATGCGTATTTTTAAATATGGTAAACCAGCTTACGAAATTCAGGTTGGAGACAATATTGAGTTTTTGATGAAGTAAAATAGCTGTTTCGACTATAAAATGAATTAAAAACTTAACCATATACTGGATAAATGAACTTGCAAGAATTATACGAAACTATTTACAAAGAAGGTAAATTAATATAGCAAAATCAAAGGATTAAAATATTGGAACAAAACTTAAATTTAATATACAATATTGAATATGAGAATAATGAAGATTCTATTAAAGCGACTCAATTATTGGGTAATTATGCAGTAACATTGTCAAATACAGGTTATTATGCAAAATCAATTCCTTACTTAAATCAAACAAAAAAACAAATAGAAAAAGATTTTAAGCTAAAAAGCATGAACTTTTGGGAAGATTCACTATATGAAGAGTTAGCTTTTGTAAGTGCTATAACTTATTATTATCTAATAAATTATAAAATTGCAAAACAAGAGTTTCAAAGTTTATTAAAACAATTTCCTGAAAATGATAGATATATAAATTGGTATAAAGCATGTATTGCAAATAAGCTTATTAAAACTGAATGGATCTTTGCAGGTTTTGCTACAATAAGTTTGATATTCTCATTAATATTGAAACCAGAAGATGGTATTATTGATTCATTAGCATTTTATTTTCTTGTTATTAGTTTTGTTGGTGGTATAAGCACTTCTTTTCTAAGAAGATATTATATCCACAAATAAATATTCTAAATTTTATTATAAAATCAATCTATGAAAATCAACAAAATACTTATTTATAGTTTATTATTCATAATAAACACCTTCCCGCTTTTTGCTCAGCAAAAAACTGAAAAACAACCTTATTTAATTATCATTTCATTGGATGGATTCAGATGGGATTATCAGGAAATTTATCATTTAACTCATTTTGATTCTATTGCTCAAATGGGTGTAAAAGCTCGTTCTATACAACCTTGTTTTCCAACAATTACTTTCCCGAATCATTATAGTATGGCAACAGGTTTATATCCTGATCACCATGGTATTGTGCAGAATAAGTTTTATGATCCTGATTTAAAACTGACTTATAAAATAGGTGACCGAAAAATGGTAATGGATGGCAGGTTTTATGGAGGTGAACCAATATGGGTAACGGCGGAAAAACAAGGAATGAAAACTGCATCTTTTTATTGGGTAGGTTCCGAAGCTCCCATAAAAGATATTCAGCCAACTTATTGGAAAACGTACGAAAATAAAATTCCTTTCATTCAAAGAATAGATACTGTAATGAATTGGTTGCAGTTGCCCGAAGAAAAACGTCCGCATTTGGTGCTGTTTTATTTGCCCGAACCCGATGGTATAAGCCACGATTTTGGACCTATCAGCAAAGAAAACAAGGATATGGTAACTTACCTCGATAGTTTGATGTGGATTTTTGTGAATAAATTAAAAACACTTTCTGTTGGAAATGAGGTTAATGTAATCATAACTTCAGACCATGGTATGTCAGCTGTTAGTGACACTAAAAATATCATTATCGACGATTACTTAAAACCAGAATGGGTACAAGGGATATACGGTCATAATCCTACTTTTAATATTTCTGCCAATAATAATTGCATCGATTCAATTTATTTTTCGCTAAAAGGAATATCTCATCTAAATGTTTGGAAAACCAAAGATGTTCCCAAACGGTTTCATTATAATTCAAATCGGCGAATCGGTGATTTAGTGGTAGTTGCAGATAGTAGTTGGAGTATTTCACGAAATAAAGACAAGCCTCCTTATGGAGGAACACATGGTTACGATAATGAAAATATGGATATGCACGGAATCTTTTATGCTTTCGGACCTGCTTTTAAAAAGAACTTTAAGAAAAATACATTTTCCAATATTAATTTATATCCACTAATGGCATATATACTGAGACTTAAACCTTCCGAAACAGATGGAAAAATCTCAGAAATAAGAGATGTTTTAAAATAGTTTTATATAAAAAATGAATAGTACTTAAAATTTGAAAGTCCTATTATTAATATCAAATTAAAGATAATTGCAAATGATAGATTTATCAACCACATATATGGGGTTAAACCTTAAAAACCCAATTATAGTAGGAAGTTCGGGTTTAACAAATTCTGTTGAAAGTATAATTGAAATCGAAAAACATGGAGCTGCAGCTGTTGTTTTAAAATCTTTGTTTGAAGAACAAATTAAAGGTGATATTCACAAAACTTTTCATCCCAACGATAATACGTTTGTATATCCTGAATCATTGGATTATATAAAGGAATATGCTATAACTCATTCATTGGAAAGTTATTTAGACTTAGTAAGAGAATGCAAAAAAAAGGTTAAGATTCCTATTATTGCAAGCATTAATTGTGTTTCGTCTACTGAATGGATTTCTTATGCAAAAAAAATTGAGCAAGCCGGTGCCGATGCGTTGGAACTGAATATTTTTTTATTGCCTTCTGATGTAAACCATTCGAGCGAAGAAAATGAAAAAGTATATTTTGATATTATCACTGAAGTGAGAAAGCAAGTTAGCTTTCCGATTGCAGTAAAAACCAGCTTTTATTTTTCTGGTTTAGCCAAAATGATGCTTAAATTATCATGGACTGGTATTTCGGGATTGGTGTTTTTCAATCGTTTCTTTTCGCCTGATATTGATATTGATAATTTCACAATTACAACTGCTAATGTTTTTAGTCATCCAGAAGAAATTTCTACTTCATTGCGTTGGGTTGCATTATTATCCGATAAGTTGTATTGCGATATTGCGGCTTCCACAGGAATACATGATGGCAAAGCTATCATCAAGCAATTATTAGCTGGAGCTAAAGCTACACAGGTAGTATCTGTGTTATATAAAAATGGTTTTGAGCATATTGATATAATGTTGAAAGAAATAGAAGAATGGATGCAAAAAAATAACTTCAATAATATTGAAGATTTCCGTGGTAAAATGAGCTATAAGAAATCCGGAAATACACCTGCTTATTTAAGAGTTCAGTTTATGAAATATTTTGCAGGAATTGAATAAATAATAATGACCAAAAGCTACGCTTAGCTTCCTAATTCAGCAAGCTTGTATTACCTTTGTTAAGGTGATAATAATGTTATGCGTCACTTTAAAAAACAGACTGACAACTAATCTAATGACAAAAAAAGAAATTAAAATATTTTTTAAAGCAATTTCTGAAGGAGATTTTAATAAGGTTTCCGAACTATTAAACAAAAATCCAGAATACTTAAACATTTGTAATTTTACCCCACCGAAAAAGGATGATGGGCAATCTGGACTTCAAGTGTCTTTCAAAACGGGGAACTTTGAAATCGCAAAACTCTTAATCGAAAATGGAGCTGATATAAACTATATGGAAACATCTGAAATCAACGAGTGGAAAGTTCCAGTTCTACATGACTGTATAAGAGCAACAATTTTCAATTCTTACACACTCCAAAAGGACACAAAAAAGTTCCATAAAGCTTTTTCACTATTAGAATTAATGATAAGTAAAAAAGCAAATTCAAATTCAACAGACTCTTATGGTAACAATTGTTTACATAGAACAATATTGGATGCAAGACAAATGCTTGACAACCCTGACACAGACTTTTCTAATGACATTTTAATTAAACAATTGAAAAATGTCTTCAATTTATTAATTAATGCAGGGGCAGACATTAATAAACGTAGTGAAAATGGCGAAAGTGCTAAGGAATTGTATTTGAATTTTAAATTAGACAAGTATGAACTTATATAAGAAGCGAACGCATAACAGCACCTTGCTTCAATCGGGGTTTAACAACAAAGTGAAATGAACAACAAGTAATAAACATAAAAGTAAAGTGACAGGAAGGGACTATAAATTCCCCTCCTGAAAGTTATAACTTAATTATCTTATAAACAATATAGCACTGAGTGTAACTCTCATCTTTTCCTATTCATCCTTCCATTGCTCTATCATCTCAAAAAAAAACTTACTTTTGCAAACCATAAATAAGGATGTATGAACTATCTGTTAATTGAAAACCTATCTAAATCTTACGGCGAAAAATTATTATTCGAAAATATTACTTTTGGTATTGATAAAGGACAAAAAGTTGCATTAATAGCACGCAATGGTGCAGGCAAAAGCAGTTTGCTTAATATTATCAATCAAAAAGATTTGCCTGATAATGGAAAGGTAGTTTTTCGCAAAGATATTCATATAGCTTATTTGCCTCAGAATCCAGATTTAGATGAAAATCAAAGTATTGTTGATGTATTGTTTAATACAGATAATAAATATCTATTGGCAATTCGTCGATATGAGGAAGCCTTGGAAAACATAAAAAAAACAGATGATACAGATCATCGCAAAGCGTTGGAAGATGCTATTCATCAGGTAGATGTTCTCAATTGCTGGGATTATGAAAACAAGGTAAAAGAAATTTTGAGTCGCTTGCAAATTACGGATATTTATCAAACCATCAACACTTTATCCGGAGGACAACGTAAAAAAGTGGCACTTTCCAAAGTGTTAATTGAAGATGCAGATTTGCTTATTCTTGATGAGCCAACCAATCATCTGGATATTTCAATGATAGAATGGTTAGAAGAGTATCTGAGCAAACAAAGTCTCAGCATATTGCTGGTTACCCATGATCGTTATTTTTTAAATAATGTTTGTAACGAAATTCTTGAACTCGACAACGGAAATATCTATCATTATAAAGGGAAATATGATTATTTTCTGGAAAAAAAAGCTGATCGCGAAACAATAGAACGTCAGGAAATAGAGAAAGCGAAAAATACCTATCGCAAGGAACTTGACTGGATGCGAAGAATGCCAAAAGCAAGAACAACTAAATCGCAGGCACGTATTGATTCGTTCTACAACCTACAAGAAAAAGCCACCAAAAGAATTGACGATAAAAAAGTAGAATTGAGTATTAAGACCGAACGCATTGGTGGTAAAATTCTCGAAATGTACAATGTATCCAAATCTTATGGCGATAAAAAAGTACTGAATGATTTTACCTATACTTTTAAAAAAGGGGAACGCATAGGTGTTGTCGGAAAAAATGGGGTTGGAAAAACCACATTTTTAAACATGATTATTGAAAAGGTGATGCAGGATTCCGGTAGGATTGTGAAAGGACAAACTATTAGTTTTGGTTATTATTCACAAGAAGGACTAGAAACTCATGATGATAAACGTGTTATAGAAATTGTACGCGAAATTGCTGAAGTTGTCAGATTGGATGGGGGTAAAGACTTGTCAGCATCGGTATTTCTTAATTATTTTGGGTTCTCAAATACCTTGCAATATAACTATTATTCTAACCTGAGTGGTGGAGAAAAACGAAGGTTATTTCTGCTGATGGTATTGATGCAGAATCCTAATTTTCTCATATTAGATGAACCAACCAATGACCTTGATATCTTTACATTGATGATGCTGGAAGAATTCCTGCTGCAATACAAAGGTTGTTTGCTACTGGTTTCTCATGATCGTAGTTTTATGGATAATCTGGTAGACCATATTTTTGTTTTTGAGGATAATGGTGTAGTGGCAGATTATCATAGTACTTACTCTGAATATACTCGAAAAAAACTGTTGAAAGAAAAGCAGTTAAAGTTGGAAACAAAGAAAGAAGAAAAACCGGTAGAAAGGCAAAAAAATACATCCAATAAACCCAGTTACAAGCAAAAGCAGGAATATGAGCAACTCGAAACTCAGATCAGTGAATTGGAAGCTGAAAAAGAAATGATAGTTGGTTTGTTAAATGCAGGAAGTAATGATGTTTCAATGCTTACTCAATGGTCAGAACGCATAGGCGAAATAATGAAACTAATAGATGATAAATCCAATCGCTGGATTGAGTTGAGTGAAATTATTGAGTAAGTCTCATTATTGATAATTCCCAAAACCCAAGTGTAGTTAATTGTTAATCAACTAATCCTGTTAAATGCAATACAATACGGGCATTTTTTGGGTCGTTGGTAATCAGGGTTACTGTTTCGTGAATATTTCCTTTCAGATATTTAGTATTCATAATTACCTCAATAGGAGAGTCCCTGTCGAACCTGATTTTATCAGCAAAATTTACTTTAATACAATCGCAACTAAGGTCAACTTTACGGATTACCAATTGAGTTTTTCCTTTGTTTTTTATATTAAAAAGAGCTTTTACATCACTTCCTTTTTTTGCATATCTGAAATCATAAGTAGTATTAATCAAATAAGCTTCAGGAGCTAATTTAAGTTTTTCAGGTCTTATTTTAGAAAAGTCTTCAAAAATATCAGCGGTTAAATAAATTTCTTTCAAAGGGTTTTCTTCATCATTGGTTTGTATACTGATGGTATCTTTTGTTTTTCCAAAAGCATTTCTCAATCCTGCGTTATAAGTAACTATTATTTTTTCTAATGCTGATGGCTTTATTTCTGTATTCGAAAACTGTATATTAGCAAAAGCCGGATTTAATGCGGATGTTTCTAATGTAATGGTTTTCTTTGAATTATTTGTAATGTAAAGAGTATCAGTTTTTTTTTGAGTGTTTTTTATTTCTCCAAAGTTTAAAGTGTTTTTAATAAAACTCAATGCTCCATTTTTAAAAGCATAATAATCAGCTTGCGTTTTTTTTCGTGGAACAATTTCGCCACCAAAATTCAAGATGATTTCTTTTGTATTTATTTCATTGGTTTTTACAATAACTTTTTCGTTGAAAACACCAATGTTTTTATTATTGTAAATAATCGATATAAATCCTGAAATATTTGACTGAATCTGTTTTTGTTTATCCCAATTTGTTATTTTACAATCGTTGGAAGTTTTAATATTAATAATTTTTATACCGGTTTTGCTATTGTTTACATAGGGGAAAGTAACTGTTAATGGTAATTTATTTTCTTCAATGGTTCCCAAATAAACAGTGGCCCCTTTGAATTTCAAATTACTTTCCTGAGCAGAAATGTGTAAAACACTATAAATGAACGTGAGAAAAATGAATAATATTTGCTTTTGCATTATAATTAGTTTAAAAAAAGATTGCACAAAACTAAGCTGATTTTGTGGTTTCTGCAACATAAAAATAAATCTTTTTTTAGAATGTCATCTTTTGAACTTCCAGTCCTTCAATTTTAAGCAATTCATTTTCCAACTTTTGCATTTCATCCTCATCTCCTGATAACTCGAGCAATATAAGTCGTTTCGTTTGGGTATAATCTTCCTCTATATCATGTAAACCTAGGCGGGTTTTAATAGAGCAACCAAATTTTGTCAATATATCTTGTACTATTACTGCGTCTTTTACGATATTGGTAATATGAATACCTAGAATAACAATTTTCTTCATGTTATAATTTAATTAATATTGAAAATTCATGCGTTGGATTTCCAGTCCTTCAATACTTTTTAGCTCTTTTTCCAGCTGATCCCATCCGGTGGGATTTCCTCCCAATTGAAGTAAAACCAAACCAACTCTGCTGCAAACATCTTCTGACACTTCGTGAAAGCCCAATCTTGATCTAATGATGCCCGCATTATTACTCAGTATTTTTTGGGTTCTGCCAGCTTCTTTGATTCTGTCAGTAATCATTAAGCCTAATACTCTCATTTCCTTCATTATTGTAATTATTATGTTTAAAAATAAAGGTCTCTGTTTCCGTTTTTAATTTTTTCTATTCTACTACGGAGTTCTATCTTGCTTTTTTCGTCTTCCAGCGTTTCAATGTTTTTTTCAATTACCTGCCAGCCTTTATGAGCTGTTTCATTAGGTGCATAGTCGCAAATGTATTCAGCCAAGGTTAATATGGCATTGGGAGTGCAGTATCTTTTGATAAAGCCAGGTACAGAAAATTCCATAAAATGTTCGCCTGTTCTGCCCAAACGGTAGCATGCCGTACAAAAAGATGGTAAATAATCTTTTTTAATCAGATCGTCAATAATTTCGTTGAGCGAACGATTGTCGTTGATTGCAAATTGTTCTCGGTTTAAATCCTGATTTTCGTTTTTAGTATCTGAATAACTGCCAAGCTCCAGCTTTGTGCCACCATCTATTTGTGAAACGCCGAAACTAATTACTTCATCCCTGATAGTTGCGCTTTCGCGTGCCGTAAGTATCATTCCTGTGTATGGAACTGCTAAGCGCAGTATGGCAACCAATCGTGCAAATTCACCGTCGGTAACAATATATTTTCCATCCATGTCAAGTGATGAAGCACTCTGAATACGTGGAAATGAAATAGTATGTGGCCCCACATTATAACAAGCCTCTAAGTGATTAGTGTGGCGAATCAGACCTAATACCTCAAATCGCCAATCGTATAAACCAAACAAAGCTCCAATGCCAACATCATCTAGTCCTGCTTCTTGTGCTCTGTCTAATGAGGTTAAACGATATTCGAAGTCCATTTTTTTGCCGCCTAAGTGGTAAATTTTATAAGCTTCAGGGTTATAAGTTTCCTGAAAAACTTGATAGGTTCCGACACCTGCATCTTTTACTGTTCTGAATCCATCAATATCTAGGGGGGCAGCATTGATATTTACTCTTCTAATTTCGCCATTTCCTTTCTTAACACCATATACTACATCTACGGTATGGGCAATGTATTCTGGAGAATAGGCAGGATGTTCTCCATATACCAAAATCAATCGTTTTTGACCATTATCTTCCAAAGCTTCTACTTCCTGTATCAATTCCTCATCAGATAGAGTTTTGCGGATGGCTTGTTTGTTTTCAGTACGAAAACCACAATATTTACAGTTGTTAGTGCATTTGTTTCCAACATATAAAGGGGCAAATAATACGATGCGGTTACCATATACCTTTTGTTTCAGCGTACGGGCTCCTTGTTTGATTTCCTCGATCAATTCAGGATCATTGGCATTGATTAAGACTGCTGTTTCTTCTAATGTAAGTCGTTGTTTATTTAATGATTTAGCAATTACAGCTCTTACTTTTTCTTTGGTAGATATTGTATTGTTGATGTAGTTCCATATTTCATCAGGATCAATGAATGGTTTCATTCTCTGATCTTTAATACTGCATATTTCAGGTGTGAATTTCATTATAATAGGGTATAAAGGTATTGTTATTTAGTTAACAAAGATAGGCAATAAATTTTAGGTAGAAAGCTTGTTCTATTAAAATTTATTTCTTTTTAACTAAAGTAGGATTTTGTTTTATTTATGATTGTTTTAAATGAAACTGGAGTATTAGTGAAAACAATTAGTATCTGATTTTTTACAAAATATAAAAATCGGTAGAGTTAATTGCAATATTTTGGCACATATTTAATTATCGGTTTAATTAGTTATAAATAGACATTATCTAAAATATAAAAGTTTATGGAGTAATTTAGCATTGCGATTAAATATTAATCTTTTGATAATCAGTGTTAAATTTTCCTTTTTTTTATCGTTCTTTTGATGGGTGATGTGAAAATATACATCTTTTTATTTGTCTGATAAAAGTAGGGGTGGAGCTGTGTATATTTGTCCGAAAATTTATATATTAAAATTCTAGTTCCCCTTCAAATACAAAACAAGTTTCACCTTCTAAGAAAATGTTCTTAAACGAGTCGCCGTGCTTCTCAAATAAAACCTTAAGATTTCCTCCCTTTGTAAGCACAGAAACTTCGGTAATATTTTTGTCTGAAGCATAAGCTAAAGCAGAAGCTGTAACACCTGTTCCACATGATAAAGTTTCATCTTCTACACCTCTTTCGTATGTTCTTACATATAAATGAGATTCTTTTACTTGCATAAAATTTACATTTAACCCACTAGGAGCAAATCTTTTATCATATCTTATTTTTCTGCCTTCTGAAACTATGTCAATATCGTCAACATTATCAACAAGCTGAACATAGTGTGGAGAGCCTGTATTAAGCAAAAAATAATTTTCAGATTGTTGAATTAACATTACATCTGACATTTGCAGTCGAATGGTTTTTCTCATTTTTGCTTTATCTTCAACAATTTCGGCAGTATGCAACCCATCTATAGCATTAAAGATAGTAGTTTTTTCAATAATTCCTAATGCTGAAGCAAAAGCAGTTATACATCTGCCACCATTTCCACACATGGTGCTTTCATTACCATCTGAATTAAAATATTGCATTTCAAAATCATGAAGACTGTTAAAGTTTAAAAACATTAATCCATCAGCACCAATTCCTAAATGGCGATTACATAAGAATGCAATTTCATTACATGATAAATTAATTTCACCCTTTCTGTTGTCAATCAGGATAAAATCATTACCTGCACCATGGTATTTGCTGAATTTAAGAATCATTGTTTTATTATTTAAGAATCTTCAAATATTAATTAATGGCATAAATAATTTCATCAAACATGATTTAATAACTCAAAACATTAAAATCGTTATTATTTATTTCTAGGTAACTTTACAGCCATTAAAGGTTGGAAATCATCAACTTTTTCAATCAAATAAAAAGTATTGGCATAGTTGAGGTAAAGTTTATTATTTCTGCTTTCTAAACTGGTATCTTCATAAATATAGATGCCAAACAAAATCAGTTTATTATTACTAAATTTATACCCTTTGTAATTAATAGGAGAGCGCCAAAACTCTACCTTTACAAAATTAGCGGGTAGTTTTTTTGTTTTGTCGTTAATCAGTAATGAATCAAGTAAAGCATCTTTTTTTGAATTACCTCCATTTAATCCTTCAATTTTTATAATTCTTGTAAAAAGTAATTCGTCTTTTGCAATTACAATATCGTCAGAAGAATTACTGTTCATCCCGTTATGAGAAGATGTATCTGCTAAATATTCGCTATTTGAACTATTCATTGACGCACTGTCTTCTTCTGATGACTCGCTGTCTTCTTTTTTTAAAGTAAAGGATTTATAAGTACTATTATTTGTTTTTGATTTATCTTCTTCGTTATTGTTTCTATTAGTATTATCGTTATTTGTACTAATTTCTTGTTTGTTTTTTCCTGAGAATGTAAACCAAATTTTGAAATCGTAATTTTGCATCCACCATACTACTGATGCCCCAATAGCAATTCCAACAACAATGCCAATAATAAAATAGATAAATTTGTTGCTTTGAATCATATAGAAATAATGTCATTTAAAAACATTACAAAATTAATTATTTAATTGAATATGACTGATGAAAAAAACAAACAAAAATATTTGTTTTTTTATATTTATTATGATAATAAAGAATATTTGTATTTATTTGATTATTATATTTTTGTGATGAAATTGAAAATATATATTGAATATTTAATCAATTAGGTGCAAATATTTTATATATTTGAAGTCAAATTCCTAGCGCTATGATATTACAAAAAGATATTGAAGAATTTCAACAAATGGGCATTGACGTAAAAACAATTGAACGTCAAATTGAGAATTTTAAAAATGGATTTCCATTCGTAAATCTAATAAAACCAGCTTTTTTTAAAGATGGAATTATAATTTTTGAAAAAAACCAAATTGAAAATTATACAAGAATCTTTGACAATATGGTTGTGAACCGTCGGGTTTTAAAGTTTGTCCCAGCTTCAGGTGCAGCAAGTCGAATGTTTCAGCACTTATATTCATTCAGAGATAAATACAAAGGGAGTGAAAAAGACATTCAGTCTTTTGATAGCGATAATAGCTTTAATTCGGTACATCGATTTATAGCTGAAATAAAGAAATTTGCTTTTTATAATGATTTAAAAGCAATAATGGAAGCAAATCAATTAAATATTGATGAATGTATCAGGAACAGAAGATATATAGAAATCATTAACTATTTACTTGATGAAAATGGTTTAGGGTACGGAGTATTGCCAAAAGGATTATTGAAATTTCATCATTATAATGATTATTCTCGTACATCCATAGAAGAACATTTAGTTGAAGCTGCTAGTTATTCTAAAGGTTCTGATAATATTGCTTCTATACATTTTACATTATCTCCTGAACATATTAAAAAATTTAATAAACACATTTGTTTAGTTAAAGATATTTATGAAAAGAGATTTAATGTAAGTTTGAAAATTGACTATTCTATCCAAAAGCTGAGTACTGATACAGTGGCTGTAGATATGAACAATGATTTTTTTAGAGAGGAAGATGGAAAACTATTATTTCGTCCGGGAGGACATGGTGCCTTGATTGAAAATTTAAATGATTTACAAGGCGACATTATTTTTATTAAAAATATTGATAACATAGTACCAGACAAATTAAAAGAACAAACCTTTTTATTCAAAAAAGTTATTGGCGGCTATTTAATAAGCTTACAACAAAAAACGTATGAATATCTTCATCTGCTCAATAACGAATTTATTAATGATAAAAAATTGAATGAAATTATTGAATTCGCTGTTAACGAATTAATGATTATATTTCAAGATAAGTTTGAAACGTTATTACCTAAAGATAAGGTGAATTATTTATATAATAAGCTTAATCGCCCGATTAGGGTTTGTGGGATGGTTAAGAATGAAGGTGAACCAGGTGGTGGTCCATTTTGGGTTCGGAATCAAAAAGGTGAAGCATCATTACAAATTGTTGAATCCTCTCAAATTAACTTAAATAATTCATTGCAAAGTCAGATTTTTAAGTCAGCAACTCACTTTAATCCTGTTGATTTGGTTTGCGGAGTAAGAAATTATAGAGGAGAAGCTTTTGATTTAAAGGGATTTGTTGATTCATCTACAGGTTTTATTTCTACAAAATCAAAAGATGGAAGAAGTTTAAAGGCACAAGAATTACCTGGTTTATGGAATGGTGCTATGGCTGATTGGATCAGTGTTTTTGTTGAAGTTCCTATAATTACTTTTAATCCAGTGAAAACCATCAATGATTTACTAAGAGTTGAACATCAATAATATCAGTATAAAAAAACTCTTAGCTTATTCAGCTAAGAGTTTTTTTATACTGATATTGTGGCAAAAATTATTAATGATTTTAAATCAAAATCAATCAATTTTTGATTTACATAGCAACTATTTCTTCAATGCTTTTATCATCGTAATACCAATATCGGCAGGAGAATCAACCACATGAACGCCACATTCTCTTAAAATTTCTTTTTTAGCTTCGGCTGTATCAGCGGTTCCTCCAACAATAGCTCCGGCATGTCCCATGGTACGTCCTTTCGGAGCAGTAGCACCGGCAATAAAACTTACAACGGGCTTTGTTCCATGTTCTTTTATAAAATAAGCAGCATCTGTTTCCATATTGCCACCAATTTCGCCAATCATTACAATAGCATCTGTATCCGGATCGTTCATAAACAATTCAACAGCATCTTTAATGGTAGTACCAGGAACAGGATCTCCACCAATACCAATACCGGTAGATTGCCCTAATCCTGCTTTGGTAATTTGATCAACAGCTTCATAAGCTAGCGTTCCTGAACGGGAAACAATGCCTATTCTTCCTGGTGTATGAATAAAACCAGGCATAATACCAATTTTTGTATGAGGTGGAGTAATAATTCCAGGGCAATTAGGTCCAATTAAGCGCGTCTTGCGACATTTAATATATTCTTTAACAGCCACCATATCCTTGATTGGAATACCCTCGGTAATGCAAATAATTAATTCAATTCCGGCTTCAGCAGCCTCCATAATAGCATCAGCAGCAAAAGGAGGTGGAACAAAAATAATAGAAACATTAGCGCCTGTAGCCTTAACAGCATCGGCAACTGTATTAAATACAGGTTTTTCAAGATGAAATTGTCCACCTTTACCGGGAGTAACTCCACCTACTACATTTGTTCCATATTCTATCATTTGCGAAGCATGAAAGCTTCCTTCTGAACCGGTAAACCCCTGCACCAGCACCTTTGAATTTTTATCTACAAGTACGCTCATATATTTTTAGTTTTAAAGACAACAAAAATAATTGAAAATGGTTGAAAAAACTATATAAAAAAATGATATTTTTTTGAAACAAACAAAAAGCTAATGTACTTTTGTAAAAAAAATAGAATTACTATGATTACTCAGGATACCATTTGTGCATTGGCAACAGCATCAGGGATAGCAGCCATTTCAGTTATACGCGTTTCGGGTGAAAAATCCTTTGAAATATGTAATCAGGTTTTTCGTCGTAAAAATATTAAAAACAATAGTAATAATGAATTCAAAAGCCATCATATCTATTTTGGAACCATTAATAATGGCGATGAAATCATAGATGAAGTCTTATTAAGTGTATTCAAATCACCACATTCCTACACAGGAGAAGATTCCATTGAAATTTCCTGTCATGGTTCTGTATATATTCAACAAAAAATACTTGAATTATTAATAGATAAAGGAGCCAGAATAGCCAAACCAGGTGAATTTACAATGCGGGCTTTTCTGAATGCCAAATTAGATTTATCTCAAGCCGAAGCAGTAGCCGATTTAATAGCATCACATTCTAAGTCGTCCCATTCTTTAGCATTGGACCAAATGCGAGGTGGTTTTTCATCCAAAATTAAAGAATTACGACAACAATTGGTAAATTTTGCTTCCCTAATTGAATTAGAATTAGACTTTAGTGAAGAAGATGTAGAATTTGCTGACAGAGCACAATTAAGTACTTTGCTAACGACATTGAAAACTGAAATTTCAGCTTTGGTTAATTCATTTGCCATGGGAAATGTATTGAAACACGGAATTCCTGTTGCCATTATAGGCAAACCCAACGTTGGCAAATCCACTTTGCTTAATTCACTACTCAACGAAGAAAGAGCGATTGTATCTGAAATTCCCGGAACAACAAGAGATACCATTGAAGACACACTTACCATCAATGGCGTAACATTCAGATTTATTGATACAGCCGGTTTACGCGATTCCTTTGATGAAATTGAAAATTTTGGAATAGAACGAACTTATCAAAAAATAGAACAAGCCAGTATTATTTTATATGTTGTTGATATAAAAGAAACCTCAGTAGAAGAGATAAAAGAAGCTTTAAAAGATTTTGAAAGACATATCGAAAGCAAAACCAAACGCTTTATTATTATTGCCAACAAAACAGATTTGCTGAATAAAGCCCCTCAACACTTTGCCGATTTATTATCTATGGAAATCATCTATGTTTCCGCCAAACGAAAAGAGAATATTAATTTAATTACTGATACTTTATTGAAATCGGTGGCTACCGAAAACACAACAGATACCACTATGATTTCCAATATCCGCCACTATGAAGCATTGGTTAAAACCAACGAAGCCATTCATCAGGTGGAACATGGAATTGCAAATAATATCAGTGGCGATTTAATAGCCATCGACATCAGAACAGCTTTGCATCATTTAGGTGAAATTACCGGCGAAATAACAAGTGATGAGATACTTGGAAATATTTTTTCCAGCTTCTGTATAGGAAAGTAATTAAATAGAAACTTTATTGCTTAAAAATTGCTTTCCTGTGTATATTTCTCATTGCTAACTTCCGCAATCTTTGAGGACTTAGAATTTTAATGGAAATTTAACCCCAGCTCTAAAATTAATAAATGATGGTACATTTATACCATCAGAAGGGTTAGTGGGTATCTCAAATTTCAACAATCCTAAACTACCTTGAACTTCAACAAATAAAAAAGCAAAATTCAAGTTAAATTGGGAACCTATTCCTACATCTAGGTTAACATTCGTATATCTGGCATTTATATTCACAGTTGGTGTTTCTGTATTATTAAAATTAACGATGTATCCAAAACCACCAAAAGCATAAAATCCAAAATCTTCTTTGTTGGAACCTGCCAAAAATTGCTGAAAATGAGCATTAACCTGAAGATATGAAGATGTGTTTTTTGAATTTTCATATTCGTTACTTATTGGTAAAAAATAATAAACGCCAGCCTTAATAGCACTGCTTTCGCTAAAATTAAGCCATACATTAGTTCCTAAGCCAATTCTGAACTTATTATCAAAAATTGATTCAAAAAGTTTCATTGTTGTAATACTTCCTCCAATAGCAAAATTACTAGCTTTTCCTCTTCGCCCCCTACTTCTTCCTCTTTTCCTGCGCATTTGTTCGTTTAGATTGTTAGTTTTTTCATTTTGAATAATTCTGTTTTTAAATTGTTTTTCCAAAGGAATATACATCTTTTCTGCTGAAACAATGTCTATTAAAAATAAAATTATGATAAATAAGAATGCTTTTTTCATAGATGAGAAGAAAATTATTTATAAATAGTTATTTATATAGACAACTATTTTATTGATTTTGTTGTCTAAAATAAAAAAGTAATAAAAATAAATCAAACTCTATTATCATTATGAAAAAAATTAATTTCTTTCTTTCAGTTATATTATTTTCATTTATAATTTCTTGCAATAAATATGAAGAAATTAAGAAACTAGATGCATCTTTAACAACAGAAACTGATTTAACTCCTGACATGAAACAATGGGCTTTTATGGGAGAAACAACTTCCATCACCTGTGGAATTTGTGGTTCCAGTGGCTACAGTAATTTTAATTTAATAAAGAAGAACTATTCTGGAAAAATAGTTGCATTGGCATTCCATTGCAATACTGAGGATGCTATGACTTGTAATAACCAGGAATGGTCTTTTGATGGATCTCGTCCAACAGGAGGCGGAATACCATCTTTTTATATCGGTGATACAAAAACACCTACTTCAGGAATGCAACCTTATATTGATACATTATTAAAACGTACTCCTGAAGCTCAAGTAAAATTTAAAGCCACAATTGAAGGATATAAAATGAATATTACTTCAAAAATTAAATTTTTCAAAGAAGTAACCGGTGATTATTATGTTACTTATTTTTTATGCGAAAGTGGTATTGATGGAAGCCCAACTGCTCCTGTTGGCTATGTTCAAACAAGTGGAGGTGCTGGTTATAAACACAATAATGTAGTAAGAGCTGCTAATGCGTCAACAGCTTATGGTGTTAAATTCACAACATCGGCTACAACTGCAATAAACACAGTATTCGATTATTCATGTAGTATAAATATATCTTCTAATTGGGTAAAATCAAACTTATTTATTACTGCAGTTATTTGGAAAAAGAATCCTGATAACGCTGCTACATGTCAATACCTTTTTGTAAATGGCTGGGATACTCAAATTTATAATTAAAATTTTGCTTTGTTTCATTATAAAAAACCGATTAGATATCTAATCGGTTTTTTTAATAAGGTTTGTATTTTAAAAAAACCACTTATAATGAACTTCTTTCATTATTCATAATCAATTAGCTATTTATAAATTATTGTTAGCCTATCTTTATTTATTTCTTCATCAGAAATAATTTTGCCCTTTATTTCTGGAGATATTAATCCTTTTACAAAATATTTATTACCAGTTAGCACTCTTGCTTCATCCCACAAACCTTGTTCAATAAAAGATTGCAGTAATTCTTTGCCCCCCTCTATTATTACAGAAGTTATTTTTTTTTCGTACAGATAATTGAGGATTTGTCGGAGCGGATTATCATTAAAATTAATGTATTGATAGGTTAAGTTATGCTTACTTTCCTCTTTTTTAGCTGTAAAAATAACTGTTGGATTTTGTTGATCGAATAAATGCAAGGTTTTGGGTAAACTCAGGTTTTCATCTATTACCAAACGTAAAGGCTGAATCCCTTTCCAATAACGGATATTTAACTGAGGATTATCATTTAAAGCAGTATTAGTACCCACCATGATTGCAGACTCCTCACTTCGCCACTTGTGAACCAATATTTTTAATTCGTCGTTTGTAATCCAGTATTTATGATTATTGCCTACTTGTGAGCGGTCAATATCCATAAACCCATCTAAAGTTTTTGCCCATTTCAGTATAATATAAGGTCTTTTTTTTGTATAGTAACAAAGAAAACGCTTATTCAGTGCTTTAGCTTCATCATCCAAAATACCAGTAGTAACTTTGATGCCTGCATTTTTTAGCTTTTCAATGCCTTTGCCTGCAACCAGTGGATTCGGATCTGTATTAGCAATGATTACTTCTTTTACCTGATGCTTTATCAGCAAATCTGCACATGGAGGTGTTTTTCCATAATGCGAACAAGGCTCAAGATTCACGTAAACTGTAGACTCAGGAAGTTGCTCTTTATTTATTACAGAATGAATGGCATTGACTTCGGCATGTGCTTCTCCATATTTTTGGTGAAAGCCTTCACCAATAATAATGCCATCATGAACAATTACACAGCCAACCATCGGGTTGGGTGCTACACTCCCAAATCCTTTTTTTGCCAACTCAAGGCATCGTAGCATATAAGTATAATATTCATTCATATTGCAAACTTACAATGTTTTTTAATCTTGTTATAATTTTTTTTCGGACTTTTGCAGTACAAATATATTTACAAATGCGAATACCTTCTAACAAAATTAAAGATATTATTAGTTTTTTTAAACAAGAGCTGCAAGGTTTATACGACGAAAGAGAGATAAAAAGCTTTATTAATCTGATAATGGAAGAATATACAACTTTAAATTCTGCTCAATTATTAGTAAATGCCGATAAAACTTTAAACGAGTCGGTATTGTTGAAGATTAAATTTGCTATCAATGATTTGAAGGTTTACAAACCGGTACAATATATTTTAGGGAAAACTTTTTTTTACGACCTTGAATTCAATGTTACACCCGATGTATTGATTCCTCGTCCGGAAACCGAAGAATTAGTAAATTGGCTAATTGATGATTACAAGAACCATCTGCAAACAATAACATTGATTGATATAGGAACTGGTAGCGGATGCATTCCGATTACAATAAAAAAACATTTGCCCCAAGCTAATATAAATGCAGTGGATATTTCAGAAAAAGCATTGGAAGTGGCTAAAAGAAATGCAAAAAAAAATAAGGTAAGCATTAATTTTATACAATTGGATATTTTTGACAGAGAAAGATGGCAAGAACTACCCGAAACAGATGTGATTATAAGTAATCCACCTTATGTATGCGATTCTGAAAAACAGATGATGCAACCCAATGTGTTGGATTATGAACCCCATTTGGCTTTGTTTGTTAGCAATGATGATCCTTTATTATTTTACAATGCCATTACCGATTTTGCTATACAAAAACTAAACCCAAATGGCAGTTTGTATTTTGAAATCAATGAAAATTTTGCATTAAAAACAAAAACTTTATTGGAAATAAAAGGTTTTACTAATTGTGAAATCCTTAAGGATATGCAGGGGAAGAATAGGATGATAAAAGCATATATATATGATAAGTAATATTATTTTACAGGGAATAGGAGCAGCATTTGCTAGACCTTTTGATAGTGCAAATGGAGCAACTAATAGTACTTTAATTCTTTATCTTCTAATATTATTAATTATTGTAATATCTATTATTTATATAATAATAAAGGTAAAATTGTACAATAAAAAGATGGCTCACATTAGTGAATTTAATATTAATGAGATTTCTCTTGAACGTGAATGTAATGAAAATCATTTAAACGTGATTATTAAAGATATAAATACTAATGAAAAATTATTTACTTTGTTTTCTGATTATTTTGATAAAAATGAAGGATGGGTTTCAATAACAAATAGTTATGAAATCAATGGAAACTGGCACATTCCTGTAGTAAAATACAGTTTAAAACAGTTTATCGAACTTTCAAAATCAGCAGGTTTTAAAGAAGTTATTTCTGAAATTAATTTAAACGAAATGTATAAGATAAAAGATCTGAAAATTTTTTATAGAGAAAACCAATTTAAAATTGATTTTAATACAGGAACAAATATTGCAAAAGCAAGATATTTAATACAATAACTTATCAACTAATATCAAAATCATGATACCAAAACATGTATTCCAATTTTTACAGGAATTAACTGCGAATAATAACCGTGAATGGTTTCAAGCCAATAAAAAAGCTTACGAACAATCTAAATCAGCAATTGAGGATTTTATTAAAGAACTGATAATCGGTGTGCAATCATTTGACGATTCCGTAGTTGGCATTACTCCAAAAGATTGTATGTTTCGCATCAATCGAGATGTACGATTTTCTAATGATAAATCACCATATAAGACCAATATCGGAGGATTTATTGCAAAAGGAGGTCGTAATGCTATGAATGCAGGCTATTACTTGCATATAGAACCAGATAAATCATTTTTGGGTGGAGGAATTTATTTACCTCCAGCTGATAAGCTAAAAATGTTACGCAATGAAATTTATTTTAATGCACCTATATTTAAGAAAATAATTGCTGATACTACATTTAAAAAGTATTTTACTGAAATATGGGACGATGCTAAGCTTAAAAATGCTCCTAAAGATTTTCCTAAAGACTTTGCTGATATTGACTTGCTCAAATTCAAGAATTATACAATTATTCATCCCCTAAAAGATGAACAGATAATGCAAGCCGATTTTTATCAATATGTTTTAGATGTTTTTAAAGCCATGTTTCCGCTCAATAGATTTCTGATTAATGCAATAAGCCATGGGTAATTTATTTAATAGACACTAAGTAAATATTTTATCTATTCTATTTTTGTATTTTTCATAAATAAAGATTCGTTTAAGCTTAAGCGTAGGCGTTATTTCTCCTGTTTGTTCTGTCCATTCAAAATCAATTATTTCATATTTTTTTATTTTTTCTGTATCTCCGAAATACTTATTGTATTTATCTACTTCTTTTTGAATTCTTTTAATAACAATTGGATTTTTTATCATTTCAGAATTTGAAGTATATTCATGACCCTTAATAGAACACCATGATTTGAGATGATTAAAATCAGGAACTAATAATGCAGCTGCAAATTTTTGATTCTCGCCGATAACAATTATATTATCAATGAATGAGGATTCTTTAAACTTTTCTTGGATCATGTGAAATATTTGGGGATTAATATTAATTTTGTGGAAAAAAAGTTTGGAAAAAGAATTGATTGGTTATTTTTTGCCTGATGGTTTGTTAGAGTATTTTAGGATAACAAATGTTGAAGAATTAGGCGAAGTATTTACCAAAAGAATGGTGCTTCAAATAGAATTAGAAGAGATAAATACGATACCAAAAGGCTATGATTCGACTTTATATGAATCTAAAGGATTTTATCCAGTAACAGTTATTCAGGATTTTCCGATACGAGGCAAAGCCGTTTATTTGTCAATAAAAAGAAGAAGGTGGCGACACAAAGTTCAAAAGACCGAAATCATTCACAATGACTACTCCATTATTTCCGATGGTTCAAGATTAACTCAAGAACTTTCGGATTTTTTAAAAGCTACAGGTAGAGACCCGAGAAGATACCATTAGTAATATCGCAAGTTATTATGGTATTCAAGGAGATAAGCTACGCAGACAGTATAAGAAGCATAGTAGTGGTTATAAAGATTGGAATCAAAAAGGACATGCAGAAAACTATATGATTTTTCCAGAGAATATAGGTGAATACATGAGTATAGACGAGGTATCTCTTTCACAAGGAGAACTCTACACCTTTATTACCAACAAAAATGGGAAAGGTAAAAATGGAACATTAGTGGCATCAATCAAAGGAACATTGGCAAAAGATATAATAAACGTATTAGAAAAACTACCATTTGAATTAAGAAAGAAAGTAAAAGAAGTAACCTTAGATATGGCTAAAAATATGGAATCAGCCGTCAAACAATCATTTCCCTGTTCCACATTGGTTACAGATCGATTTCATGTAGTTAAATTGGCAAGGGAAGCCTTACAACATCTGAGAATAAAATACAGATGGGAAGAATTAGATAAAGAGAACAATGCTATAGAAGAAGCTAAAAAACAAGGGAAAAAGTATATCACTGTTGAATTAGAAAATGGAGATACACCTAAACAACTTTTAGCACGATGTAGGTATATTATTGCTAAAAAGCCATCTGACTGGACAATAACTCAAAAGCAAAGAGCTGAGCTGCTTTTTAGTTATTATCCAAGCTTAAAAAAAGCGTATGAACACACTTTGGAATTTAGAAGTATATATGAACTCAATAGTAGAAGCTATGCTAAGCAAAAGTTTTTAGAATGGATAGAAAAATCAAATGAACTTCAAATAAAGGAATTTAATACTGTATCATATACTGTAAAATATAATCTTGAACAAATCCTTAACTTTTTTATTAATCGAAATACAAATGCAAATGCAGAATCTTTTAACTCTAAAATAAAACTGTTTAGAGCTAACTTAAGAGGGGTTACTGATACCGCTTTTTTTCTATTCAGACTGCATAAACTTTTTGCTTAGTCCCCAATAAATTAATGTGACCCCTAATAATGGCAACTTTATCACCTTTCTTTACACCCATTGCTAATAACCCATAACTTATATTATCAGCATATTGAATATACTCATTTATGTTATACTCATTCCATTTCCCATTTATCCTGCCAGCAAGCATGGTCCTTTCACAATCATACATTTCTCTATAATGAGTAAGAATATCAAATATTCTTTTAATTTCCATAAAATATATTCTTTTATTTTAAAAATGTTGTTGGAAGACAAATTTTCGCTAACTTTTAAAAAACAAAAAAGAGGCTAATATAATGAATATTAACCTCTTTCGGATAAGATAAAAAAATATAATTATTTTTTTACATTGATAGCTTTTTTGCCTCTGTTATCTTCAGCAATATCATAAGAAACTTGATCATTATCTCTGATTTTATCTAGAATTCCAGATACATGAACAAAGATTTCTTGTTTTGATTCGTCATCAAGAATAAATCCAAAACCTTTTTTTTCGTTGAAAAATTTAACTGTGCCAGTTGACATAATATAAAAAATTAGTAATTAATATGCTACAAAGATACTAATAATTTTGATATGTGTATATATTTTTTTAAAAAAAGTTTATTTTTTTTAATTTAAGTATTTTTTTTTGTATTTTAGCCACTTACTTATTTAACAAAAATATGATTGGAAAAATATTTTTTACTGAAATTGTAATAAATGGGCAAATATTTATATTTATTGCAGTTTTTGTAGTTTTGTTGGCAATTTATGGTGCTTTTAAACTCATACAATTAATGAAAAAAATTAAAAGACAAAAAAAGAAAATGCATGATTTGGTTAAAGAATATGAAAATTTTTTAAGCCAAAGGAAAGAAAAATAATTTTATTGTTTAATATTTATTTTTCTTCACTTTTTAATTATTTTTGATAATTGTAGAAATAATGCTTTAGCATAATCTTTTATTCCTAAAATATAAGTTTTTATAGAAAAATTTAGAATTGTTATTTAGGCTTACAGATTAATTATTTTTAAAAATATCTACTTGTGCTTTTCTTTTTCTAAATAATTATCCAAAAATCCTTTTGCATCTTCAATAGAAATATGTTTAGCAATTATTCTAAAATTCTTATCTAAAATAAACAGTACAGGAGTACTAATAATATCATAAGCTTTATGATAATCTAAATTAGTTTTTGTTCCGGTTACGCTAATCCATTCATGTTTGTTTTCAATAACATACTTTTTCCATCGTTCTAGATCACTATCTGTATCAATAGCAAATACTTCTAAGCCATACTTAGCTTTATTTTCGTCATAAAATTTCTTAATTTTAGGGATTTCTACTTTACAATGGCCGCAATCAGTGTCCCAGAAAACCAGAAGCGTAAAATTACCTCGACTAGAACGAAAAGAAACAAATGCTCCGGATGTATCAGGCATAATTAATTCTGGCGCCACTTTTCCAATTAAAATTGGTTTTAGTTGCATTGCTCGTTTTGAAATTGATTCAAGCATAGTAGGTGTAACCCAAAATGCCTGATTACTCATATAATATTTTTCAACTAAATACACAAAAATTTCATCTTGTCCCATAATACTTGATTTCTCATATTTATTTGTAAGATACCAAACTGTATATTTAAATAATTCTTTACTTGGGCGTGTTTTTTCTATAATTTCATCAGCTGCTATTTTTATTGAATCATTTGCTGGTATAATCAGATTTTTAAAATAATAATCCAACTTATTGTGATATACAGGAGTACGAAGAATCCTATCGTCTTTAAAATCGATATTATCCCAATAATGTAGTTTATAATATCTATATGAAAAAAGAGAATCAATTGAGCCATCAGCATTTTTAGGAGCGGTAGGTACATCAATTTCTTTGGATGATTTAAAAACCATTGTCATTAGGTGATTAGGATTTTCAACCATAAATTTTTTCTTATAATCTCCAATTTCATTGTTTATTGTTTCTAATTGCTTTTTACACCATTCTACCGTATCTTTATTGTCTTTCAATGCCTCCATTTTTTTCTGATATGGAGAGTATTCTTCATATTTCACTCGATTATAATTTACAAACTGACAATAAACTTCATTATCAGAAGAACCTTTAATCTTAATATTTTTATAAAAATCATCATACTGAGATTCTACTGTGAAATATTGTTCCTTATCAATAATTACTTCAAAGTACTTTTTATCCTGAGTTATTACAAGATAAACACCTCCAGGAAGTGATTCTTTGCCTGAAAAAACAAACATTTTCTTAGAATTAATGATAGCAGTATCTTTTATATACTGACTACTACCATAATAATTACCTAAATATAATGTATCGAAATTATAGTTATCTAGCTTAATTTTAATATTATAGCCTTCTTTCTGTCCGAAAGAATAAAATGAAGCTAATAACAAAGCGAAGAGAAGTGATTTTTTTATTTTAGTAAGCATATTATTAATTTTATTTTAAAAATTATTATTATTAATTTTCAACACAAAGTAACAAAATTTATAGTAAATTTGTGAAGGTTTTAACAATCTTTAAGACTTTGTTCCTTTGTATGCATAGCATAGACAAAATTCGTGCTAAATTAGTTGTTTAAAAAAATAAAATATGCCTGTAACTTCAAAATCCAGACAAATAATCACAATTATTGGTTTATTATTTTTTTCATTTATAGGGGTGTTTTTTATTACAGCTACCGAAATGCCTAAATATAGAAGCTTTATGATTTTTTTTATTTTACTAATTCTTTCCGATTTTTACTTATGGTACAGTGTCAAAAGCTTTATCTGTAAACAAACTCAAGTATTAAAATACAGCTTAATTTTTTTTTATTGGCTTTCACTTATTTTCAGTTTCATTTTTTTTATTGCTTTATTTATCATTGATATTAAATATTGGAACTATTTAGTTCGAACCTACTTAACAGCTTCGATGTTGTTATTTTATGCACCTAAAATTTTTGCGATACTCTGTTTGTTATTGGCTGATTTAGTAAGATTGATAAAGTTTTCCTATACTTTTATTTTTAAAAGAAATAAGTTTTGTCAGAAATTTAATAATGCACGTTGGAAACCATTGTTGTATTTTGGGAACATAGGCTCATTATTTATTTTTATCATCTTATTGCGAGGAATGATTTTTGGTGAATTTGATTTCAGAGTTAAAAAGATTTCAATAGAATTTGATCAACTTCCTGCGGCATTTGATGGTTTAAAGATTGTGCAGATTTCCGACATTCATTTAGGTTCATGGTATGGAAAGCCTCCTTTAGAACGTGCTGTTGAAATGATAAATGATTTGCATCCCGATATTATTTGCTTTACAGGCGATTTAGTAAATTATACTACTTCTGAAGCTATTCCTTATGAAGATGCATTAAAAAAATTACAAGCTCCCATGGGAAAGTTTGCGATACTTGGCAATCATGATTATGGCGAATATGTTATCTGGGAAAATGAGCACGAAAAAAATCAAAACATGATTGATTTGTATAATTTCGAAAAGCGGATAGGTTGGGATTTATTATTAAATTCAAATACTAGAGTTCAAAAAGATAGTAGTTTTATTTGTATTGCAGGTGTCGAAAACTGGGGTAAAAATTTCAGATTTCCTAAAAAAGGAGATATAAATAAAGCTTTAAGTGGCATTAATCGCAATACTTTTACAATTTTACTTTCGCACGACCCAAGCCATTGGGATGAAATCATAAGTAAGAATTATCAATACATTCCGCTCACACTCTCGGGGCATACACATGGAATGCAAATGGGAATTGTTGGCAAAAATTTCGAATGGAGTCCTGCTAAATATCTGTATAAACATTGGGCTGGTTTATTTCTTAACGAAAATTCGGCTGCTCCTCAATATCTTTATGTTAATCGGGGACTGGGTGTAATTGGATACCCGGGTAGAATTGGAATTCTTCCCGAAATTACACTTATTGAATTAAAAAGAAAAAAAAAAGTATGAAAATTGATTTCGATGCAAAAAAGTGAATGTAAACTTTAACGAATTTACAATTAAAACCAATCAACCTACAAACGATGTATGTGAAGATAGTTCTCTAAAGCCTTTTGATTTATTTTAGCTTACAAAAGCAGCCTTGCGGGAATATTCACAAAAATCTTTTGTGATCAAAGAATTATTAATGCTGATAAAATAATATTAATACAACACAAGGAATTTGATACTGAAAAAAATTATGGACAGAATTATGGACAGAATTGATATTGAATTTCAGTTGCAGCAAGATTTTTCTGAAAAATATGAAAAATGCTTTAAGAAATTCAGCTAATTCATGCACTGTAAAACGCCATTTACATGATGCAATATAAGTTTATATATTTCAAGGAATAAAAGAGCTAAAAATATATCATTGAAGATATTATTTTCTTTTTTCAATATTTTTTTCAAAATGTTGCCAAAGGGTCTCTTCCGGGACAGGCGCAATTACAATAAAATTTTCTTTTTTTATAGGGTGTATAAAACTTACTGAGCGAGCATGTAAACTTATAGAAATATCTCGATTGGGACGAAGTGCACCATATTTTACATCTCCTTTGAGAGGACACCCAATAGATGCTAATTGGGCTCTAATCTGATGATGTTTACCTGTCATTAGCTCAACTTCAATCAAGTAATAACTATCACTACTATCTATTAATTGGTATTTTAGTTCAGCTCTGTGACTTCCTGGTATTTCTTTATCATATACATACGATTTGTTTTGTTGCTCATTTTTTTTTAAGAAATTGATTAAATGACCGTATTCTTGTTTGGGCTTATTTCTAGATATTGCCCAATAAACCTTTTTAATTTCCCTCTTTTGAAATATATGAGCCATTCTAGTCATTGCTTTGTCGGTTTTTGCAAAAATAACAACGCCACTAACAGGTCTGTCTAAGCGATGAATAACAGATAAGAAAACTTCACCGGGTTTATTATAGGTTTCTTTTAAATAAATCTTTACAAGTTCTCCAAGTGGGATATCTCCCGTTTTATCACCTTGAATAATCTGAGAGGATAATTTATTTAGAATTATTAAATGGTTATCTTCGTAAATGATTTGCTTTGCAATTACATCAGTAATTGAAGGAAGTTTTGACATAATTATCAGAAGGATTAATATTTTTCCTTTTCATTAGGGAAATCGAATGTTTTTACATCATGAATATAGCTACCGACTGCACCATAAATTTCCTCATATAAATTATGATATCTTCTTAAAAAACGAGGTGAGAAATCTTGAGTAATTCCTAGCATATCATGAAGTACTAATACCTGTCCGTCTACACCACCTCCGGCACCAATGCCAATTATTGGGATTTTAACTTCTTGGGTAACCTGAGTTGCTAATCTGGCTGGTATTTTTTCAAGAACAATAGAGAAACAACCTGCTTTTTCCAGTTGGTGAGCATCTTCAATCAAACGGTCAGCTTCATCTTTTTGTGTTGCTCTTACAACATAGGTACCAAATTTATGAATTGATTGAGGAGTAAGTCCTAGATGTCCCATTACCGGTATGCCTGCTGAAAGGATTCTATTTACAGATTCAATTATTTCTTTGCCTCCTTCTAGCTTAACAGCATCTGCTCCTGTTTCTTTCATTATACGAATAGCAGAATTCAAAGCCTCTTTAGAATTTCCCTGATAAGTACCAAATGGCATATCTACTATAACCAAAGCCCTGCTAACAGCCCTAACTACGGAAGCTCCATGATAAATCATTTCGTTTAATGTAATTGGAAGGGTGGTTCGATGACCAGCCATAACATTTGAAGCAGAATCTCCAACCAAGATTGCATCTATATTAGCCTTGTCAATAATTTTTGCAATTGAATAGTCATAAGCAGTTAACATCGCAATTTTTTCGCCCTTGAACTTCATTTCTTGCAAAACATGCGTAGTAACTTTTGATATAATATTTGGTAATGCTGCCATTTTAATAAATTATTATTTTAAGCTGCAAAGCTACAAAGTTTTGAAAAAGTAAATCACTTATTATGTTTTTTTTGTAAAAACCTAATTTAATATTCTGTCTTATAGGTTTCAATAAAAGATATTATTAATTAAAAAAACCAATATTTAATCCTGCAGTTGCTGATGAATAGCCACTAGGAACAAAAGAGCCTTCAGCAAAAAGAGCTATAAATCCCAATTTAATTCTTAGCCCACCATTAAATCCAATATTAGTAGCAGAGCTTTCAATTCCAATTGGATCAACTATATTAGTAATTGTTTTAACACCATCACTATCTAAAGTTGTAATTGGGTAATTCCCTTTTAAATCAAGTGTGGTTTTATAGTGAGAAAGGCGAATACTTCCTACTAAAGTAAGAACTGAAAACTTTTTTGATATAGCTAAATTAGCATTCCAAGCTGAAGAAGAAAAACTAATAGTTTGATTGTTAAAAATATCTCCCATTGGATTATTAATGCTAGCTTCAACTTGTAAGAAATTATTTCCTTTCATATCTAAGTTTGCATTGGTAAATGCTCCTATAAAAGATAAATCAAAAGGTAATTTACTCATAAAAGGTATCCATTGTTTAATATCATGTTTTAAACCTACTCCAAAATAGTTTGCTTTATAATCGCCCAAATCAAGTTTTGGTATAATACGAATCATTACTTCAGTTCCTTTTAATAAGCCTACACTCATTTGAACTACTGGTAAAGGAGAAAAGTTAAAACCAGTGCCTTTAAGAGGAATTCGTTTTTTTAAAATAGATCCATTTCCATTGTCATAATATGCAAACAAATCTGTTATAGGTGTTTTGTCACCAAAAACTGTAGGTGCAGTAATTGAAGTATTATCATTTGCTAAATTTTTTATATGTGTATATTCGGCAGGATTTATTAAAAAACTTTGTTTATCTTTTGGTACAAATGATGCTGTTCCTCCAATTGTTAAAGTAAATCTACCCGTTTTTAAAGGTGCAGCAGTAGTATACCAACCATTGTTTAGATTATTGCCAAATGTTTCTAAAAAAGGAGAAGCATAATTACCAATTAGATGGTTGGCTTCTAATTTTCCAACAGCTAACAATTCAACCATATCAGATTGTGCTTTAATATTGTTGATTCCCAATAATAAAATAATTCCAAGTACGATTTTTTTCATAATTTAAGAAATTTTTAAATTTAATAATAGAGTAATACAAAGATAACAACTAAAAAAAGAAAAATATTATTTCTAGGGAAAAATAATAAATAATGATATTAGGTAAAATAAGCAACTACATCAATTATTGAATTTAAAAATAGTAAATTTAACCTGTTGTACATTTAGTAAAAATTTACTTTTAAATTGTTTTAAGTCTAAAAGAAGGATTTGTTAAGATTTGAATTACAGCAATTTATATTATTTTAGATAGGGTTCTTGTTATAAATACTTCGAAGTTTTAGTATAATTCCTACGAATCAGAAATTGAAAGCATAATTTAAGAGTATTAAAATATCAATTCTTTTTCTTGCGTTTATTAATATTTAAGGTGTAGTTTATATAATTTTTGAATTGGATTTGAAAGATTTATGAATTTTTTCGGCACTAAAATTATCAGTTGTTTTTATTGACATTCAAATTCCATAATTCCATAAATTACAATCTTTAAGTAAAATCCAAGAAAAAAAAATTTATCTTATCCAATGCTTGGTTTTATTATAAATCTTTATTTTAATCATCCAAATAATTTTACCATCAACTATTCATAAACGCCAATGCTTGGTGGTGGTGGAGACCTAGTATTTCCTTCCAAATCTATTGGTACCAAACCACCTATTGAAGGTTTCCCACTTAATTTTGCCGGAGAGCCTGATAATAAATGTAAATCATTTATTTCAGTATTTTTAAAAAGAGGATCTATATTAATTTTGCAATGGTCGAAGTATGTTGCATTGCTAAGTTTAGTTTTTATTAAGCAATAGTCAAATTTATAATTAAAGCTAGCATTTGCATTATTATCAAGTAAAAGTTCTTCATCAGTATTACCATAAATAATACAATTGCCAAAATAAGCATTCACAAGTGGGCGTAATTGAATTACATCGTTATTATCTTTGTAATAATTGTTCAATACTACAGAAGGCGTTTTTCGACTAGTATAATTCCAATAGTTTCCAATAGTACAATGCAAAAATTCATAGTTTCCTCCAATAGATAGTACAATTGCATATTCTCCGCAATTGGTAACAATCGTATTCGTGGCTTTTATCACAGAACCTTGAGCATATATACCAGCAACGCTCATATTTTCGATAATCGTATTATTTAATTTAAGGTTAGGATTTGCATTTGCAACGGTATCAGCTTGCAAACCAATGCTTCCATTCCTGATAATTGCATAATTAATATCATTATCTTTACTACCTGCCGAAAGCCATATTTTCCCCCATTGGCCAGGTGTATCCCGATAGGGCATGTCTAAACGACTTCCTTGAAACTTAACCTCATTGTGCAAACTGCCGTTTACTTTTAATGAACCATCTTTATACACCCATAATACAGCTTTTGGAGCAAAATAAACTTTAGTTCCTTGTTGTATAGTAAGTGTAGTAGCTGAATCCACAACACAATAACCGAATATTACATGAGGTTTCCCACTCACCCAAGGTGAACTGCAATCAGCAATTGAATAATATAATTTACTTCCATCCGAAAATGTAATCGTATGATTAGGGACATGATAATACGCATCTTGCCCCCATGCTGTTAAGCTAACTTTCTGAATATTTCCATTGGTTTCGAAAATAATATCATCAGAAACTATCAAAGGATTGTCAGAATTTTGGGGATTTACTGTTACTTTTACAAAAATAAACATACTATCGTTGGCGGCAATTTCAACATTATTTATTTGAAGTGCCGGTGTGCCGTCAACATTAATCCTGAACATAGAAGCAGCAGCATTTGCAAGTCTGATAGAAGAAATGTTTATTTTCTGATCATTGTGATTGTAAACCATTAACCGCTTAGTAACAGACCCTAAGGTAGTGAAAACGGTGTCAAATAAAACAGAATCTGCTGAAAAACTTATTTTGGCAGTGGTGTCTGTAATAAAATCTTCTTCTTTCCTACATGAAGATAATATTATAATTAGGGTAAATATAATTAAACCAGAATAAGTTAAGATTTTTTTTTTGGTTCTATCCATGAACTATAAAATTGAACTACAAAGTTATAAATAATATTTAAATTACGTTAATAGCTCTTAATTTATTGTTTAACTTTTAAAATAAACATTTCAATTAAAAATAAAAAATTTAAATGCCTGGAAAAAAAGTGTTTAAGAATTATTTTCTGTAGTAAATTTTAAATAAGTATTAAATTATCGTATTATTCAACTAATCAGTCAAAATTTTGTTTAATTTTATTGACGAAAAATAATAAATATTATTTCATCTAAGTTTTTAAATATTTATTTTAATCATTTTTATATGAGCTATATATCATTTACGAAAGAACAGTTGGTCAATCTGGAGTTTTCTTTGAGCAGAGAGGTCATTCGTTCTAATCGGGCAGGTTCTTATGCGAGTACAACCATTATAAATTGTAATACTAGAAAATATCACGGATTATTGGTTGTTCCACAACCTTTTATTGATGGCGAAAATCATATTCTTCTTTCTTCTTTGGATGAAACGGTAATTCAACAAGATGCTGAGTTTAATTTAGGAATTCATAAATATCCTGAAGAAGTTTATATGCCCAAAGGACATAAATATTTACGTAGCTTTATTACTGAACCAATACCGATTTTAACATACAGAGTCGGAGGCGTTGTACTCGAAAGAGAAATGCTTTTTTCAAAAAGTGAAGACAGAGTTATCATAAAATATACACTTGTTCAGGCAAATTCTAAAACAAGACTAAAAATAAAACCTTTTCTTGCATATCGAAATATTCATAGCTTATCAAAAGCCAATCATTATGTTGACAAACGCTATGAAGTCGTAAATAATGGAATTAAGATGCAACTTTATCAAGGATATTCTCATCTTTTTTTACAATGTTCTAAAAAAGCTGATTATGTTCATGTACCCGATTGGTATTATAATATTGAATACCAAAAAGAGAAAGAGAGAGGTTATGATTGTCAGGAAGATTTATTTGTACCTGGTTATTTTGAATTTTCAATTGAAAAAGGAGAAAGTATTTACTTTTCAGCTGGTATTGAAGAAGTTAATCCTGCCAATTTAAAAAGATTTTATACAAATGAGGTTTCAAAACGTGTTCCTCGCGATAATTTTGAAAACTGTTTAAAAAACTCTGCTCAGCAGTTTATTGTCAAAAAAAATAAGAAAACCGAAATAATTGCAGGCTTTCCTTGGTTTGGCCGTTGGGGACGAGATACTTTTATTTCGTTACCTGGATTAACACTGGTAACAGAGGATTATAAAACCTGCAAGGATGTTATTGATACTATGGTAGCAGAAATGAACGGTCCATTGTTTCCAAATATAGGAGAAGGCTCTAACTCTGCATATAATTCAGTAGATGCTCCTTTATGGTTTTTTTGGGCTTTGCAACAATATGCTGATTTTACGAATACTAAAAGTAAAATTTGGAAAGAATATGGCAAAAAGATGCGTAATATTTTGGAAGGTTTTCGTGAAGGAGCATTACATAACATCAAGATGCTTGAAAACGGTTTAATATATGCGGGTGAACAGGGCAAAGCCTTAACCTGGATGGATGCCGTTGTAAATAGTAAGCCCGTTACACCACGTATTGGTTTGCCTGTTGAAATCAGCGCATTATGGTACAATGCAATAATGTTTTCTCTTGAAGTAGCTCAGCTTGCAAAAGATGAAAAATTCATTAAAGAATGGGAACCACTATCATTAATTATTAAAGAATCTTTTAAAGATACTTTTTGGTGTAAAGATAAAGGTTATTTAGCTGATTATGTAGATGGTGATTTTAAGGATTGGAGCATAAGACCTAATATGGTGTTTGCTACTTCTTTACCATATTCACCATTAAGTGAGAAAATCAGACAATTAATATTGGAACTTATCAGAAAAGAATTGCTAACGCCTAGAGGTTTAAGAACATTATCTCCTAAAAGCCCTGATTATAAAGATATTTATTTTGGCAATCAGACAGAAAGAGATAGTGCATACCATCAGGGTACTGTTTGGCCTTGGTTATTAGGGCATTTTGTGGAAGGCTTTTTGAAAATATATGGGAAAAGTGGCTTGTCTTTTATAAAAAATATTTATGATGGATTTGAACCTGTTATGAAAGAGCATGGTATAGCTTCAATTTCTGAAGTTTATGATGGAAATCCACCACATGCTCCAGGAGGAACTCCCTCTCAGGCATGGAGTGTAGCAGAGCTTCTAAGAATTAAATGGTTAATTGATAAATATGAAAATGAATGATCAAAAAAGAAGAACCAAGAACGAAGAATTTTTAATTTGTAACGAACTCATTAACTAAAAGTATAATAATGAAAGTTTTAATGTTTGGTTGGGAGTTTCCACCACATATCACTGGCGGTTTAGGTACTGCATGTTTTGGGTTAACCAAAGGTCTATTACATCAAGGGGTGGAGGTTATTTTTGTAGTTCCAAAAGCTTATGGTGACGAAAATCAACAAGCTGTTAACTTGGTAAATGCTAGCGAAGTTTCAATTGATATTAAGAATTCAATTTATGAAGACTATTGGGATAATATTTCATATATTGAAGTAGGATCAAATTTAGTGCCTTACATGTCTCCAGATGAATTTTATAATATTATCAATAAGAAAGAACAAACAGTTAGTTCTACTCAGGAATCTGTTCTTAGTAAAACTTATCAGTTTTCGGGTAAGTACGGACAAAATTTAATGGAAGAAGTCCATCGCTATGCATTGGTAGCTAGTACGATTGCTTTTCAAAACAATTTTGATGTTATTCATGCCCACGATTGGTTAACTTACCCTGCTGGTATTGCTGCTAAAAAGATAAGCAACAAACCTTTGATAATTCATGTTCATGCAACAGAGTTTGATCGTTCGGGCGAGAACGTAAATCAAACAGTATATGATATTGAACGACAAGGAATGGAATATGCTGATTATATAATTGCCGTGAGTAATTTAACACGAAATATTATCATTGAACGTTATGGAATTTCTCCTGAGAAAGTTTTTACAGTTCATAATGCAGTGGAACCATCAACACGTTCAGATTATTATTTTGAAGAAAAACATGTAAAAGAAAAGATTGTAACATTTTTAGGAAGAGTTACTTTCCAAAAAGGTCCTGATTATTTTGTAGAAGCTGCCTATAAAGTATTACAAAAGGATTCAAATGTTCGTTTTGTAATGGCAGGTTCTGGCGATATGCTCAATAGAATGATTCGTCGTGTGGCTCAATTGCGAATATCCAATAAATTTCATTTTACAGGCTTTTTAGATGCCGAAAATGTTGACAGAATGTTTTCTATGAGCGATGTTTATGTGATGCCTTCGGTTTCGGAACCATTTGGAATTTCTCCTTTGGAAGCAATGCGTTCAAATGTTCCTGTTGTTATCTCCAAACAATCTGGTGTTTCAGAGGTTTTAAAATATGCATTAAAAATTGATTTCTGGGATATCGATGCAATGGCTGATGCAATTTATGGATTATTGCATTATGATGCATTATCTAAAATGTTTGTTAGATATGGAAAAGATGAAGTAGATAACATGAAATGGGATAATGCAGCTAAATCTGTAAAGGATTTATATATAAAAGCTTTAAATTAAAAATAAATAGTAAAATATAATTTCAAACAATATGAGGTCAATTTGTTTCTATTTTCAAGTTCACCAACCATTTAGGTTGAGAACTTATCGTTTTTTTGATATTGGGAAAAATCATGATTATTTTGATGAATTTCAAAACCGTTATATTGCACGAAGAGTAGCAGATAAATGTTATATCCCCACAAATCAATTACTTTTAGAGTTGATTCAGGAATATGGCAGTCGTTTTAAAATAAGTTATTCAATTTCTGGAACTGCATTAGATCAATTTGAAAAATATACACCAGATGTTATTGAGAGTTTTCAACGTTTAGCTGCAACAGGTTGTGTTGAATTTTTATCTGAAACCTATACACACTCTTTATCAGCTTTAAAGAGTAAAGATGAATTTACTACTCAGGTTTTAGCTCATAGAAATAAGATTCAGCAACTTTTTGGACAAACACCTACTACATTCAGAAATACAGAATTAATCTATTCTGATGGAATAGGCGAAATGGTTGCTGAAATGGGATTTGAAACCATGCTTACCGAAGGTGCTAAACATATCTTAGGTTGGAAAAGTCCTAATTTCATGTATTGTAATTCAATAAATCCTAAATTAAAGCTTTTGCTTAAGAATTTTCAATTAAGTGATGATATTGCATTTCGTTTTTCACAACAAAGTTGGGAAGGCTGGCCTCTAACTACTGAAAAATTCGTTGATTGGATTAATCAAATAGATCAGAAACAAGAAGTTTTAAATTTATTTATGGATTATGAAACCTTTGGTGAACATCAATGGCAGGAAACCGGTATTTTTGACTTCATGCGTGCTTTGCCTGCAAGAGTATTTTCGCATTCTAATTTTACATTTAATACGCCATCTGAAGTTTCGGCAGCATTACAACCAGTTTCAGCTATTTATGTTCCTAACCCAATATCCTGGGCTGACGAAGAGCGTGATTTAACGGCCTGGCTTGGTAATGATTTACAAGATGAAGCTTTTGATGCAGTATATGCAATAGAACATAAAGTAAAAGCAATTAATGATTTTAAGCTAATAGTTGAATGGAGATATTTACAAACTTCTGACCATTTTTATTATATGTGTACCAAATGGTTTTCGGATGGTGATGTACATAAATATTTTAATCCCTATGGAACACCTTATGAGGCATTTATTAACTATATGAATGTTCTATCCGATTTTATTATTAGGGTGGATCATTATTATGATAATGTTCCTTTGAAAGAAAAAGAAGTAAAGAAGAAAAATATTGCAATTAAAGAGATTTCTAAAGTTACAAAATCAAAACCAGCAACTCAAAAATCAGCAAAACCTTCTGTTTCTGAAAATATAAAGCCTATAAAAACCACAACAGCTAAAAAGAAAGATACTAAACCAAAGAAAGACAGAGAATAAATTTTATGACAAAACAATTAATAAAACCCGACTATATTTTTGAAACAAGTTGGGAAGTTTGCAACAAAGTAGGTGGGATTTATACCGTATTATCGACTAAGGCATTGAGCATAGTTAATGATTATAAGGATAATTACATAGTGATAGGACCGGATATTTGGATGGGAAACACTCCAAATCCTGAATTTACTGAAGATAAATATCTTTATAAATCGTGGCGGGAAGAAGCAGAGGCAAATGGTTTGCGTTTGAGAATAGGAAGATGGAATATAGCAGGAAATCCAATTACTATATTAGTTGACTTTACACATTATTTTGCTGATAAAGATAAAGTATTTGCTGCTTTTTGGGAGCATTATAAATTAGATTCTCTTTCGGGACAATGGGATTATATTGAACCTGCTTTATTTGGTTATGCCGCTGCAAAAATTATTGAAAGTTTTTATGACTATAACTTATCTGCCAACGATAAAATAATTGCTCATTTCCACGAATGGATGACAGGCACAGGTATTTTGTATCTAAAAAAGTTTGTTCCACAGGTTGGTACAGTATTTACAACCCATGCTACAGTATTAGGACGTTGCATTGCAGGAAATGGACTGCCATTGTACAACAATCTGCAATCATATAATGCAGATGTTATTTCAAAAGAATTTGGAGTAGTTTCAAAATATTCACTTGAAAAGCTATCTGCAATAGAAGCCGATGGCTTTACAACTGTTAGCGAAATAACCAACAATGAATGCAAACAGTTTTTTGGTAAAGCAGTTGATTTTGTTACACCCAATGGCTTTGAAGATTCATTTGTTCCAACTACTGAGTTTTTTGATACCAAAAGAGCAGATGCACGTGAAAAAATTCTTTCTGTGTTTAGTGCATTGATTAATCAGCCTTTGAAAGAAGATAGTTTGTTGATTATAAATTCAGGAAGATATGAGTTTAAAAATAAAGGTATCGATTTATTTATTGATGCCTTGGGCGAACTTAATAAACGCAAAGACTTAACGCGTGAAATTATTGCTGTAATTGCCGTTCCTGCTCATCAGGCAGGATTAAATTACGAATTACTTGATAGAATAGGAAAACCTGATTATACGAATCCTATTAGCAATAAATACTTAACACATCGACTCTATGATGCTGATAAAGATCCTGTTTTAGAATATATTCGCAAAAATGGATTGAATAATTCACCACAAGATAAGGTTAAAATATTTTTCATTCCTGCCTATTTGAATGGAAACGATGGTGTTTTCAATATGGAATATTATGATTTCCTGATTGGGTTTGATGGATCTGTATTTCCTTCTTATTACGAACCCTGGGGTTATACACCAATGGAAAGTCTTGCATTTCATATTCCTACTATTACCACTACTCTTGCAGGATTTGGCTTGTGGATAAAAACTGACCATGATTTAACACAATCCTGTATCAATGTTATCGAAAGAACTGATACTAATGATTTAGAAGTTGTGAATCAAATTGCGAATACAGTTTTATCCTGTTCTTTAAAATCGCCCGAAAGCATTTTGGAAATTAGAAAACAATCGTTTGATATATCGCGGAGTGCTTTGTGGAAGAACTTAATTACTTATTATCACAAAACTTATTCTTTGGCAATAAGCAACGCATTAAGTCGTTCAGATTTATTTATTACTAAAAAGCACAAAGAATTTACTCAAGCAATACAAAAAGATAAAGAATTAAGACCTGAGTGGAAAAAGATTCTTATAAAACCAAGCATTCCTAAAAGTTTGGAAAGTTTGCAACGACTTTCCAAGAATTTATGGTGGACATGGAATTATGAAGCTTCTGAATTGTTTGAAATGCTTAATTGCAAATTATGGAAAAAACTAAAATATAACCCTATTGCTTTAATAGAATCACTTTCTATAGAAGCATTAAAAGCATTAGAGAAAAACGAAAAGTTTATTGCTAAACTTAAAAAAGTAGCTGCTCAGTTTGATGCTTATATGGCTAAAATTGATGAAAAGCCCAAAGCCCAAATTGCTTACTTCAGCATGGAATTTGGTTTGCATGATACATTAAAAATATTTTCGGGCGGTTTGGGTATGCTTGCCGGTGATTATTTGAAAGAAGCCAGTGATTGTAATGCAAATATGGTGGGAATTGGTTTGTTATACAGATATGGTTATTTTCAACAAAATATTTCTATTTCGGGTGATCAAATAGCAAATTATACTCCTCAAAAATTCTCGCAATTACCTTTGATTCCAATAAGAGATGCAAATGGTGATTGGTTAAAGATAAGTTTTGGATTACCGGGCAGAAGATTGTTTGCGAAAATATGGCGGGTAGATATTGGAAGGGTTCCTTTGTATTTGCTCGATACTGATATTGAAGATAATTCTGATGCAGATAGATCTGTTACGCATCGTTTATATGGTGGTGATTGGGAAAATCGTTTGAAACAAGAGCTTTTACTGGGTATAGGCGGTATTAAAATGTTGGATGCAATTGGTATTAATCCTTCTATCTACCATTGTAATGAAGGGCATGCTGCTTTTATTACTCTTGAAAGAATGGTAAAATATATTCAGTTCGAAAAACTTGCATTTGAAGAAGCAGTTGAGGTAGTACGTGCTTCTACTTTGTTTACAACACATACGCCTGTTCCTGCCGGACACGATACTTTCAGCGAAGATTTGATGAGGGTTTATATGCCTTATTTTGCCGAACAACTAAATATTAGTTGGGATCAGTTTATGAACTTAGGTCGTTTTAATGAAAATGATATTAACGAAAAGTTCTCGATGAGCGTGCTTGCTTTTAAACTTTCGCAGGAAGTAAATGGTGTAAGTCGTATACATGGACGTGTTTCTCAGGAAATGTTCTGTAAATTATATCCGGGTTATTTCCCAAGCGAAATACATGTGGGATACGTTACCAATGGAGTACATTACCCTACCTGGGCGTCAAAATCGTGGCAGCAATTGTACAAAAAAGAATTTGGTACAGGATTTTTGGCTGACCAATCTAATCCAAAATATTGGGAGAAAATTCTTGATGTTCCCAATGATTTAATATGGAGTACCAGGCTTAAGCAGAAAAAACAATTGATTGATTATTTAAGTCTGCGATTAACAGACGAGATGACCAAAAGAAATGACAATCCAAAATTGATATTCAAATTGATGGATGCTTTTAATCCCAATGCTCTCACGATAGGTTTTGCCCGAAGGTTTGCTACTTATAAGCGTGCGCATTTGTTGTTTTCAAACTTAGAACGTTTATCTAAAATTGTAAATAATAAAGATAAGCCGGTACAATTTGTTTTTGCAGGAAAAGCTCATCCAAACGATAATGCAGGTCAGGATTTGATAAAACGTATCATGGAAGTATCAAAACAACCTGAGTTTATTGGTAAAATAACTTTTGTTGAAAACTATGATATTGAATTAGCAAAATACCTTATCCGTGGTGTTGATATATGGTTAAATACTCCTACTCGTCCGCTCGAGGCATCGGGTACCAGTGGAGAAAAGGCAATTATGAATGGTGTAGTTAACTTTAGCGTATTAGATGGCTGGTGGGCTGAGGGTTTTAAACCGGAAGCAGGTTGGGCTTTGAAAGAAGAACAAACTTACGAAAATCAGGATTTCCAAAACGAATTAGATGCCGAAACCATTTACAGTGTTTTTGAAGATGAGATAATACCGGCTTATTACGATAAAGATGGAAACAATATTCCTTCAAAATGGGTAGGCTATGTAAAAAATACGATTGCTGAGATAGCTCCGCATTTTACGATGAAACGTCAATTGGACGATTATTTTGATAAATATTATAATAAATTAATTAATCGCACAGTTTTGTTGCAGGGTGATAACTTTTTGATGGCACGAAAAATATCGAAATGGAAACGTAAGGTGATGAGAGGATGGGATAGTATTGAGATATTATCTGTTCAGCTTCCCGATTCTACTCAAAAACCATTGATGTTAGGCGAAAGTTTTAAAGCTGAAATTCAAATAAGTTTAAATGAGCTTTCGGGTATGGAATTGGGAATTGAAATTTTGTTTGGACAAAAAGTAAATGATGAAATAAAAGAACCATCGTTTGTGTTTGATATGATTGCTGAAAAATCGGGAAACGATATACTGACTTTTAAATGCGATATTCCATTGGATACTGCAGGTGTTTACGATTATGCTTTCCGAATGTATCCAAAGAATAAAGATTTGCCGCATCGCCAGGATTTTAGTTTGGTAAGATGGATATAAATATCTAAAATCATTATACCGAAAAAGTCCATAGTAATACAAAAGTATGCTATGGACTTTTTTATTTCTCAATATTGATATATTTCCTCAATGTTTACTATAGTGCAGAATTTATATACAAAAAATCAAAAATGTCTTATTAAAGTTTTTACTATAACATTTGTTTTGCTTCTTCTACAGTTATTTCCAATACCCTAGTCAGAAAAGAAAATTTAGTTTTCATCATATCATATTCTTCGCCTGATTCAATATAATTGGCAGTACCTTCAATAATAAATCCTGTTCCGGGATAATCCTTGAAACCCAAAACATTTTTGCTTCCTAAACTTATTTTTACTTTATTATTTACTTCAACATTTTTTTGCGTTTTTCTAAAACCATACGCAGGAATTAAAATGCGCTCATCTTCTGTAATTACTAAATATGAATTCCATGTATTTACCAAATGGGGTTCGATACCCCACGACATAATAGATACAACGCCTTCGTGTTTTAATACTTCTAAAAATTTATCGTTTAATTTGTTCATTATTACAATTATTATTTTTATTGCTACTATTATTTATTAAGGTATTACTTTGCTTGCCAGAAGCATCTTTTAGGAGAAACAATTAATCCTTCGGCTTTTAATTCAGCCATGGCTTTATCAACTACTTTACGATCAAGGTTTACTAAGTCCACAATTTTTCCTGCATTTAAGGGAATTCCTTCTTTTTTCATTGTTTCCAATACAATTATTTTCGCTTCCATTTAATTTGTATTTTGTTATTATTATTAATTAAGCTACAAAAATACTCTTAATAAAGGTGATAAATATTAAACTGGTTTAAGAAATTCAATTTACGATTTCTTTTTACGCAGTTCGCTCATATATTCGGGTGTGAGACCAAGGTATGATGCTATCATATATTGAGGGATGCGTTGCATAAATTGGGGGAATGAAGTGCTAAAATGTAAGTAAAATTCTTCCTTCGACATTTCATACATCAATTTATTTTTATGTTGCGTTGCTGCTACAGCCTTTTGCAAAATGATTCTAAAATACTTTTCCATTTGAGGTAATTCTTTTAGTAATTCATCAAACTGTTGATTATTGATAGAAACTATTTCTGAAGCTTCTATGCTTTGAATATAATAATCGGAAGGGGTATTGTTCATAAAACTCATATAATCTGATAGCCACCAACCATCGAGTGCGAACTGTACAATTTGCTCCGATGCTTTTTTATTGATAAAGAACATTCGCAAACAACCTTTTTCAACAAAATATAAATCATTGCAAATCTTACCCTCTTGAAACAAAAACGCTTTCTTTTTTAAATGAAGTGTGTTAATATATTTATTGATGACTAACTCATCAGTTTTACTAATATCAATAAACTTTCGTATATGCTCAAATAGATTGTTATGCATTTATTTTTCTTTGATTTTTAGCTATCATTGCCAATGCAATAAATTGAATTTATTCTTGTACAAAGATTTTTCTTTATCACAAAGTTAAGTTGAGAAGATATTTGCTAAACCGATAATGATCGGTTGCCGATCAAAACGAGGTATTTCTCTTCCTCTATGACTATTTCAACTGTCCGTTTTGCCGTAAATTTTTATATATTTCATAAATATTTTCAGGAATGTTGAACTGAATGAGCCAGTTTACATCTAAGCCATTATAAATAGCGATCTTCATTAAATTAGGATTGTTGCCGATAAATTTCCCGATTGTTTCAATATCTTCCCTAAAGTCTAAATACAGATCATCATGTTGCTTTTGCATCAGCAATAGAATTTTAAATATTTTTGCTACAATGTAAGTGCACAGTGTATACGCTTTTCCATACTCTTCTGTTTCGATACGATTGTTGTTCAGCTCCAGCAATTTTTTCAACAACAAACAATTCAAGCTTATTTCACCATATTTGTCTTTAGTAATACTAACATGATTATTAATATCACCACTTATTTCACGGGCATCCATTAATAAATAGCCAGGAGAATAATATCTTTCCGAAACTCTTTCAATTTTTTTGATAATACTTGTTTCAAGTTGCGCTCTTTTATCTTTTACCGAATCGGTATCAAGTAGTTCGAAGTGTAATCTGTTCGCTAAAACCAAATCGTGTTTCAACAACCTTAGTATTAATTTATCTTTTTCAGGTTCAGTAAGCCGTTGTAAGGCTTTTTTAAATTCAGGATCAAATAACATGTTATAACTTTACTATTTATTTTTATTAAAATTCAATATTGCATATTTATATCTTGTATTTTTTTAAGTCAAATTTTTTTATCCGCTAATCGGCTGAAGAAGCAGCAATAAGTTGAATTTATTCTTGTACAAAGATTTTTCTTTATCACAGAGCAAAGTCGAAAGATATTTGCTAAACCGACAATGATTGGTTACGAGCGAAGCAAAGTGTTTTTTTTCTCTATGACTATTTTACTTTATTGCCAGTTTATCGATCAAGTGATTATCTAATTTATTTAAGTTTTTCTTTTAATCTCAACATTGCAGGATTTTCTTTTAACAGAAGTTCATCTATTAATTTTTCCAAATTAGGTATTTTATGCGTATTTACATCATGAAAGTCATTTGCATTAGAGGGTAAGCCAAAGGTAGAAAGTTTTATTTTGCTTATTTTACATGCATTAATCAGCCAATCTTCCAGTTTTACTTTTAGTATAATGATCTTATTGCCCAAATTATCTTTATATACTTTTACACCATATTCTTCATTAACTAAAACTAATCTTTTTTCATAAGATGATTGTGGACTATTAGGGTCCTCATCCACCATTGCAATAAGGTTTGTCGATTTTTTTAGTTTTCCAAATACTTTGGCTTTACCTGAATGATGGATTATTTTCTTTTTTGTATAACCAAGTTTCTTAACCAATGCTTCATCAGGTAAACATTCTACATGTATTTCTTTCATTTACCTAATATTTTATCAAAATTAAAGAAAACATCAGAATTTAAATCAAGAACCTGAGAAACTTGTTTTTCGTTTAAAACTGTAAGTTTGGTTTGATAATCTTTCATTTCAACAATACAAACATTCAAGTCAGTTGTTTTTGATTTTTCTATAAGATTCTCTAATAAATATGGATTATGTGTGGTTACATAAAACTGATTGCTTTTGTCTAATGCAATTCTTTCAGCCAATAATTTTGTATATAATGGGAAAGTATTCGTTTCGGGTTCATCCAATAATAAAATGCTGTTTTTATTACTTTTCAATGCAATGGTATAAAAAATTATCCGTTGCAATGTTTCTGATATTGAAAAGTAAGGATAACTGTAAATTTCACCATCAATTAATTTACTTGCCATTATTTCATTTTCGGTAGGTTTGAGGGTAAGCATTAACCCTTTTGATATCAGAAAATCTGAAACCCATTTTTTATATTCGGTATTGGCAAGTAATAAACTGGGCAAATTGTCGCCATGAGGAACTGATAAATGAGGCATATATCCATAAAAAAATGACTGCAAACGTTTGTATTCATAAAAATGAACGTTTGTATTTCCTTCATTGCCCGAAGATATTACTTTTCCACTATGACTTAAACTGTGAGAAGGAAGTTCTTCATTTTTATTAGCATCAAAGAAAAAATTGAATTGATTATCAATTATGCCATTTTCCCGAATTGCATATTCCAAAACAGTAGATATTTCACCAGTATTAACTTCAATAGCTTTATTGATATCGAAATCGTAAAACAAATCACCTATGGTTTTATAACGGATCATTTCCTTGTTTAATTCCATTCCAAATGCATTCTGACTTCGCAATGCAAGTGCTTCAATAATATTACTTTTGCCGCTATTGGGCTCACCTATAAAAACATTCAGTTTTTTACAAGGAAACTTTAAATCTTTAATTGATTTAAAATTCTTAATATTTAATTGCTGTATCATATTCATAGATTTTATGCAAACTTACATAAAAATTTGTGATTTATAAGCGACCCCAATAAAAATCAAGAC
>JACABE010000023.1 GCA_013377005.1 Bacteroidota bacterium | reverse complement strand
CATCTGCTGTTTCAGGAAGTATTACAGTAAAAGGAAATAACAGTTGTGGAGATGGCGCTTTTTCGTCTTTATCTATCATAGTAAATCCATTACCGATTGCAGTCGGAACGATAAGTGGTTTATCAACTGTTTGTCAAGGACAGAGTAGTGTAACCTATACAGTTCCTTCAATAAATAATGCAACTTCTTATGTTTGGATATTACCAACAGGAGCCACTGGAACAAGTTCTACCAATTCAATTATCGTAAATTATGGAACATCTGCTGTATCAGGAAGTATCACTGTAAATGGAAATAATAGTTGTGGGGATGGAACTTCTTCGTCATTGTCTATTACAGTAAATCCATTACCAGTTGCAGCCGGAACGATAAGCGGTTTGTCAAATGTTTGTCAGGGACAGAGCAGTGTAACTTATACAGTTCCTGTCATAAGTAATGCAACTTCTTATGTATGGACGTTGCCTACAGGAGCCAGTGGAACAAGTTCTACCAATTCAATTACAGTAAATTATGGAACATCTGCTGTTTCAGGAAGTATTACAGTAAAAGGAAATAACAGTTGTGGCGATGGGGTTTCTTCTTCTTTATCTATCATAGTAAATCCATTACCAGTTGCAGCTGAATCGATAAGTGGTTTATCAACTGTTTGTCAAGGACAGAGCAGTGTAACCTATACAGTTCCTGCCATAAGTAATGCAACTTCTTATGTGTGGACATTACCCTCAGGAGCGAGTGGAATAAGTTCTACCAACTCAATTACAATTAATTATGGAACATCTGCTGTTTCAGGAAGTATCACTGTAAAAGGAAATAACAATTGTGGCGATGGAGTTTCTTCGTCTTTATCTGTCACAGTAAATCCATTACCAGTTGCTGCCGGAACTATAAGCGGTTTAACAACCGTTTGTCAGGAACAGAGCAGTGTAACTTATACTGTTCCTGCCATAAGTTATGCAACTTCTTATGTATGGATATTACCCACAGGAGCTAATGGAACAAGTTCTGCCAATTCAATTACCGTAAATTATGGAACATCTGCTGTTTCAGGAAGTATTACAGTAAAAGGAAATAACAGTTGTGGAGATGGCGCTTCTTCGTCTTTATCTGTCACAGTAAATCCATTACCGGCTGCTGCCGGAACTATAACTGGTCTTGATACTATTTGTCAAGGGCAAAATAATGTTGTTTACAATGTTCCTTCAATAAGCAATGCGACTTCTTATTTATGGGAATTACTCATAGGGACTAGTGGAACCAGTCTTACTAATTCAATTATAGTTGATTTTAGTACTTCTACTGTTTCTGGAATTATTACTGTTAAAGGTTACAATAGTTGTGGTGAAGGTGTTTCATCTTCATTTCCGGTTATAGTAAATCCATTGCCTATTGCTCCAGGAATAATTACAGGTTCTGATACTGTTATGCAAGGACAAAATAATGTAAATTATACTGTTGCTTCAGATACGAGTTTAACTTCTTATACATGGACTTTACCTTCGGGGGCAAGTATTGTTTCTGGTCTTAATACAAACTCAATTACAGTTAATTATTCTAATACAGCTGTATCGGGTAATATTAGTGTATCCGGAAACAATTATTGTGGAATAGGAGCGGCTTCTTCTAAAGCTGTTTTTGTTATTCCATTGCCATGCACTCAGCCTACTATACAGGCAACGTTATTTACATCATCTGTTCTTGAAAATGATTCATTAAAAATTGGGTGGACAAGAGGAAATGGTGATTCTGTTTTAGTAGTTGCAAGAAAAGGAGATGCAGTAAATGCTGACCCTATGAGAGGAATTTCTTATTTTCCTGATTCATTTTTTGGAAATGGATCATATACAGGAACTGGTAATTTTGTTGTATATAAAGGAACTGGAACTTCAGTGAAAATAAGCGGATTAATGTTCGGAACAACTTACCATTTTGCTGTTTACGAATATAATGCAACAAGTACTTGTTATAAAATACCTGCATTAACGGGTATGGGTGTAACAATTAATTATTCAATATTCACAGAAGCAATATCCAATGCGTGGGAAAATAGTGCTAACTGGAGTGATGGTATTCCTGATTCTATTACGAATGTTATTATTCCTTCAAATAAATTTGCTGTTGTTAATTCTTCTAATCATAAATGTCGTAATTTGACAATTGCTCCTTTAGGCAAACTTACAATTAACAATGGCAAATCATTAGATATAAAAGGAAATTTCCTAATTCGATCAGATGTAACAGGTACCGGATCATTAATTCATTATAATACTGGTGTTAATGCAACAGTTCAACGTTATATTTCTCATAACAATGCGGATGAATTTCATATGTTGGCATCACCTGTGGCGGCTCAGGCAATTGCTCCTGATTTTAATGCTCCTGATGGCTTTTTCGTTTGGAATGAACCAACTGCCAATTGGATAGAATATGCAGAAGCAACTTTTGCTGCTACCAATGGTGGAGCATATTTTGTTCCGGGTAAAGGCTATGCTGTTTCGTATCCTAATATAACTACCAAGAATTTTTACGGTGAACTTAATCAAGGTGTTTTTAATATTCCGATAACTTATACAGCAGGAACTTACAGTGGATGGAATTTTGTGGCTAATCCTTATCCTTCTGCCATTGATTGGGCTGCTAACAGTGGTTGGAACAGAAATGTATTGTCGCATAAAGATAGCAGTGCAATTTGGATATGGAATGCAGGACTTGGTAATTATGGAACATATATTAACAGCAATTCACCTGATTTTACCAATAATGTTTCAAATTATATCCCTGTTTCGCAAGGTTTTTGGGTAAATGCAACAACTCAGGGAATGCTTAGCATGACGGATGCTGTGAGAGTACATTCTTCGCAAACATTTTTAAAATCTTCGCAATCGGTTTCCAATAGAATTCGTCTGAATGTTACATCAACTGTCAATACTTACAGCGATGAAATTATTATTAAATTTGGCAATGAAAATGATTTTGGTGGAGCCGAAAAAATGTTTAGTATCGAATCATCTGCTCCAAGTTTGTATTCAATAAAATTAGATAGAAACTGGAGTATAAACTATTTAAGCAGTATTGATCAGCATTCTGTAGTTCCTTTGGGTTTTAAAGCAGGTGTTGATGGCGATTATCTGATTTCAGCCCTAGGTGTTCAGCCATTGGGCAATGTGATGCTGGAAGATTTAAAAACAGGAACTCAGCAGAATTTATCTGTAAATAGCAATTATTCATTCAATGCACAAACCAACGATGACCCTAATCGTTTTCTGTTGCACTTTACTTCAACAGGTATAAATGAAGCGGTTGATAAAACACCAAATATTTATTACAGCAATCAAACAATCCATGTTTATAATCCATGGCAGGATAAAACTACTTTAAATGTTTACGATGTAAATGGCAGATTGATTCAATCGTTTGATGCAAAAGCAGGGAATAACAATTATATTCTTCCGATATCACAAGGTGTGTATTTTGTTAAATTAGTCGATCAACATAAGGTTTTTGTGAAGAAAGAAGTTGTTTATTAATCATTAATAAGAATGAGTATTCCTTTGATTAATTTTATACTCAAAATTTCATTATATTTTTATCGTAAATAGAAAATATCTTTTTCAATATAATTTTTATTAAAGCTGGTTAGAAATAACCGGATTTTTACTTATTTTTCCTTTTTTAAACTTTTTTCTTTTATCTTTGTTGTCATAAAATTAACAATGCTTGTGATAATCATTTAAATTATTAGCTCTTTCCCATTGTAATTTATTGAAATAATATAGCTTTAAATATTAAAAGCAGTTATACTATTTATTTTTTAAGCATATCTTATCCCACTTGGGAATATTAATTGGGTTGTAATTTGTGTTTGAGAAAAACAAAAAATGAATTTTTAATTAATCTTTAATCTTATATTTTTATTTATCAATTAAACAATCAATTTTATGAAAAGAAAATTACTATTTATTTTACCTGCTTTGTTAAGCTTGAATTTTTTTATTGCAAATGCAACTATCAGAACTGTCAGTAATCGAGCTGACAAACCAGCACAATACACATTAATACAAAATGCAATTAATGCCTCAGCAATGGGTGACACCATCCTTATTGCAGGTTCGGCAACTATTTACGGTGCAACTCTAACAATTGACAGAAGGCTTATCTTTTTTGGCGAAGGCATGAACAATCCTGACGGGCAAAGCACAATCATAGATGGTACTGTAAACATAAATAATGTAAACAATGCTTTTGGTGCCAGTGGATCAAAATTTTATGGAATTTCATTTACTAGTGCTGTTTTTATGAATGGAAGCTTTACAGGACAGCTTGCTGGTCAAAATAAAATAGAAAATGTAGATTTTGATCGTTGCTCTTTTACCACCTATATTTCGATGAGCGGACAAATCTATAACAATATCACTCTTAGAAATTGCTTATTTAACGGAGGTTATCTACATTTAAACTCATCAACATATACTAATTTTTTAATTACTAATTCTGTTTTTTCAACTAATAACACTGTAATTATATCCACCAATAATGTAAATGGACAAGTTTATGTACGTAATTGTAATTTCATGTATAGAACAGCAGACGTATTAAGTGCAACAGGTTTGGTTATAGAAAACTGTATTTTTTATCAAGCCCAACCCACCGGAGCTTTGTTAAGTACCTTTAATAACAACCTTACTTATTTTAACAACTCCAATACCTTACCTTATGGCAACAATGCAGGGGGTGGAAATATTGCTGGAGCCAATCCACTATTTACTAATTTTCCTGCTTTGGGTGGCAATTTTTCATGGACACAAGATTTTGCTTTATTGTCTGGTTCTCCTGCAATAGGTACAGGAACCAATAATACTAATATAGGAATCACAGGTGGTAATTCTCCTTGTATTCACAATTTGCCAGGCAATTCAAAACTACCTGTTGTTACTCAGCTTACGGTACCAGTTTCGTCCGTACCTGTAGGAGGAACATTACAGATTAATATTAAAGCAAAGACGCGCAAATAAGCATTTATACTGAAATTTTATGAAAAATATAAACCTTAAAGTCATACCCTGGCTTTTGCGGTTTTGTGTTATTTTGCAACTTCAGTTTGCTTATGGACAAAACATAACAAAGGCAGAGTATTTCTACGATACCGAACCCGGGATTGGAATGGGAATACCTATACCGGGATTTATCGCAGACACCACTAGCGGCTTTACTTTTACAGCAAATGTTTCTGGTCTTGATGCAGGTTATCATTACCTTTATGTAAGGGTAATGGATAGTCTAAATATATGGAGTGTTGTTTCCAATCAGTTTTTCCTGGTTAATCCTCTTGAAACGCAACAAATAACCAACAATATTAGCTTCCAGCTTTCCAAGGCTGAGTATTTTATCGATACTGATCCCGGTGTTGAAAATGGAGTTTCTATGTTCATGCTATCGGGTGATACATTGAACCAGACTTATACTATTAATATCGCTCAGCTGGCATTAGGTAATCATATCATTGGAGTTCGTGTAAAAGATATTACAGGAAACTGGAGTGTAGCAGAAACAAAAGCATTTATCATTAAAAACACAGCCTGTTTGTCACCCAATGCTTTGTTTACTTCAGATACAGTGAATGCAGGTAATATAACTCACTTTACCAATTTATCTACAAATATTAATCTAGGAACATCCTATTTGTGGAAAATAATAAAACCAAATGATACAATTACCGCAACTACAAAAGACTTTAACTATACATTCGTAAATCCAGGTTATTATGATGTAATATTAAAAGTTAGCAATACTGACAGCTGTACTTCTTTTTGGCAACAGAAAGTAATAGTAGGGCCAGTATTGTCAAAATTAATTACTAATACAGGAAGCCTTACTTTTTGCAATGGTGACAGCGTACTATTACTTGCCCCTGCAGGTTCAAATTATCAATGGAGTAATGGAAATACAACACAACAAATTACCGTTAAAACATCCGGGGTTTATCAAGTAATCTATAAGGATACATATAGCTATGGAGCTGTTTCAAATCAAATTAGTGTAAAAGTTAATCCTGTTTTAGATTATATAGTTGATGTAAGTCCTGCAAATAATTCTTTATCAAATGGAAGTGCATATGCTATTGTAAATGGTGGAAGCAGTTATATTTACAATTACACATGGTCAACAGGAGAACATACGATGATGGCAACTGGTCTTGCTCCAGAAAATTATTCTATAACTGTTAGTGATGGGATATGTCCAATTACAAAAAATTATACCGTATCTAATATCTCCGGCAATCCGCATGGCATAGTTAAAGCAGAATATTATATTGATAATATTAATCAACCATCGCATAGCTTAACAATTAATTTTAATGATACCATCAACAGTTTTTGTAATGTTCCTTTAACAGGAATTATAGCGGGTTATCATTATTTATATGTCAGAGTTCTTGATTCACTTGGTTTATGGAGTTTTACAAACAGCGTACTCTTTACTATTGATTCAATCATTTCCCCTCCTATTGATACAGGATACAATTTGGTAAAAGCTGAGTATTTTTACGATGATGTTGATCCGGGTATATACAAAGCTACATTATTAGCTTTACAGGCAAATAGTATGGATGTTCTGGATCAGAATATTCCAATTGTTGTTCCCGACACTCTTGTTCCAGGATTTCATTATATTAATTTACGTACCTTTGATAGAAGATACGGCTGGGGAGTTATCGAAAGGAATATATTTTATATAAATCCTTCTACAGACATTTTCCCTTTTCAACAGCAATCTAATTTCGGACTTGTAAATGCAGAATATTTTTACGACAACGATCCCGGAATTGGAAATGGGAAACCTCTTTTTGTTATCCCCTCTGATTCTATTAACATGACCTATACAACTGATTTAACAGGCTTATCTGCTGGAATCCATCAAATATATGTAAGAGTTAAAGATCTTGTTGATAAATGGAGTGTTGTGAGTTCAGCATCATTTACAATAGTTAGTTCTATTGCATGTACTCCACCTATCCCCGAATTTACTTATACTTCTGCAACAGCAGGACAGGTCGTGATTTTTACAAATACCAGCACTCAACTTAATGCCTCCACTTATAAGTGGGATATGAATAATGATACGATAGCTGAGTATACTACACTCAATTGTTCTCATACATTTCCTGTTTCAGGAATTTATCCTGTTAAACTTACAATTAACAATGGAGGCAATTGCATCAGTTCTGTTATTCATTATATTACAATTGGCACTCAATTATCTAATTTAATTTCTGCCAATGGACCTAAGGAGTTTTGTAATGGAGGAAGCGTAACATTAACAGCTCCTTCAGGTAGCAATTATCAATGGACTTGTGGAGACACCTCACAAAGTATTGTTGTTGGAATAGCTGGAATTTATCAACTTACATATACCGATTTAAATGGTATAAACCGTTTATCAGATATGTTGGAGGTAAAGGTAAATCCGTTGATGAATATTACAGTTGCCGTTGATGATGCGAGCAATGGTTTATCCAATGGAAGTGCTTCTGCTAATGTTAGTGGTGGAAACACTTGGTCTTATCAATACCAATATTCTACAGGTGAAACTTTACAAACAGCTGTAAATTTAGCTCCCGGAGGATATAGTGTGTTCATTAATGATGGAAAATGCCCTGAAACAAAAGCTTTTACTGTAAACAATATTGCCAATGTAAACAGTGGTATCATGTATGGTGAATATTATATAGATACAATACCCGAATTGGGTCTGTCGCATTACTTTACATTTGGGCAGGGTGATACCATTAATAGCAATTTTCATATTCCCCTCACAGGATTATCTATCGGTTTGCATTTTATATATATCCGTATAAAAGAATCAACAGGCTTGTGGAGTATTCCGATGAATCTTACATTCTTTGTAACAGATTCTATCACTCCACCAGATACTACAACCCGGAATATTACTACTATTGAATATTTCTTTGACAATAATGACCCTGGTCCTGGAAATGGAATTCAAATTCCTTTACCAATTCCTGCAAGCGTGATTAATTATAACTTTAATGTTCCGACTTTAGGGTTAAGCTCAGGTTTCCATTATGTATCGGTAAGAACAAAAGACGATAAAAACTATTGGAGTACTATATTATTAAATAATATTTTTTATGTAAGACCTGATACTATTTGTCCACAGATAGAGAACCTGGAAACACCGATTATTCTGGCTGAATATTTTATCGATCATGATCCGGGTCAAGGTAATGGGATTACAGTTCCAGTTATTCCAGGATTTACAATAGATCAGAATTTTTCAGTAAACACTTCTGCTTTAGATACAGGAATTCACTATATCGGAATCAGGGTTAAAAATTTGAATAATATTTGGAGTATGATAAATTCCAAAACTATTCGTATAATTTCTCAAAATGGATGTCTGACCCCAAATGTTGATTTTACTTTTAATCAGGTCAATGCAGGTGATGTAGTAAGCTTTACTAACTTATCAGTAAATATAAATCCCAATACTGAATACTACTGGTATATAAGTAATAATATTAATGCTGATTTCAATACCGCAAATGCAAATTACATTTACTCAACATCAGGTATTTATAATGTAAGACTCATGGCAACTAATGGCAGCAATTGTCAATCAACAGTTATCAAGCAAATTAATATTGGTCCTCTTTTATCAAATTCCATAACTGCAAGTGGGAATCTTGAATTTTGTGCAGGTGATTCTGTAACACTAACTGCACCATCGGGTAGTAATTATTTCTGGCCCAACGGTAAAACAACTAATAGTATAATAGTTAGCACATCCGGAATATATCATGTTGTATATACTGATTTATACGGAATTATTAAAGTTTCGGAACCTATAGAAGTTATTGTACATCCCAACATGATTATTACTACTTCTGTTGGGTTTGCAAACAGTGGTTTAGCAAATGGAAGTGCAAGTGTAGCCGTATCTGGAGGAAATAGTTATGTTTATACCTATTTGTGGTCGACAGCTTCAACACTTTCTTCAATAACAGGAGTACATACAGGAACATATACTGTTAATATTAGCGATGGTGTTTGTATTGTGAACAAATCATTATCTATCCCCGAACTTCCTGAAAATTTATCAAAAATAATTGCAGCAGAATACTTTTTTGATAATGACCCTGGTTGCGGATTAGGGACAAGCGTTCCAACAAGTATGGGTGATAGCATTAATATTTCAGTTAATGCAAGTACTTCATGGCTAAGTATTGGTATTCATACTTTTCTTTTACGTATAAAAGAAGCATCAGGAATATGGAGTATAGTAGGTAATCAACAGGTTTATGTTTATCCTCCTGAAATTATTCCTTTGCCAGATACTTTGCCCTATATTGTGGCAGCTGAGTATTTTCTCAATACAGATCCGGGTATAGGAAACGGTATCCCAATTACGATTAACAATCCATCTACATCTATAGATATCAATACAAATATTTCTATACAAGGAGCTAGCTTTGGTAGCAATATAATTGGGCTAAGGGTTAAGGATAATTATAAAAAATGGAGTGTTGTGAACTCAACTAACTTTATGATGTGCACACCTCCCTCCAATCCTATCGCAGCTAATGATACTATCGTTTGTCAGGGATCTACACTTACATTAAAAGCCAGTAATGTTAACGGTGCTACTTATGAATGGTCGGGGCCAAATGGATTTACTTCAGTATTACAGAATCCGGTTATAATTGCTGACACCGGTAAAAGTGGTTATTATAAAGTATATACCTTAAATGGAGGAAACTGTTACAGTAAACCTGACAGCATGAAAGTAGAGGTAAAAATTACGCCTGCTAAACCAGGTTTTATTACAGGTCCGATAGATGCATGCCTAAGCGACACTGTGGTGTTTTATGTTCCCATCCTAACCGGTGCAACATCTTATGTATGGGATTTTCCTGTTCCTCATACTATTTTAGCCGGATTTAATACCAATACTATTGCGGTAAGGTTTGATACTACACTTGCAACAATTCCAATCAAAGTGAGAGGTCTTAGTAGTTGTGGATATAGTCCATATTCCGACGCTTTTAATCTGATTTTAAATTCTCAATTACCACAGCCTGCTGGCGTTATTTCAGGCAGTTCTACGGTTTGTCAAGGTGCTGATACGGTACTTTATACAACTCCTGCTATAAACAATGCCACAACTTATATTTGGAGTTTACCAGCAGGTGCAAGCATTGTATCAGGAAATGGAAGCAATGCTATACGTGTACATTTTTCAACAAATGCAGTTTCAGGTAATATTCAGGTTTTTGGAAGAAATTCTTGTAGCGATGGTTTAGCTTCTAATATTCATGTCACTATAAATACAACACCTTATGTTACGCAAGGAAGTTATTCAAATCTTTGTGCTAATAGTTCTCCTTACACATTAACGGCAGGAATACCTTCTGGTGGTATATTTAGTGGTATTGGAATACAAAATGGAATATTTGACCCAACAATTGCCGGAATAGGTACACATACTGTTTTATATACATATACAAATGCATTTAATTGCTCAAACACCTCAACTTCTACGATAACTGTTCTTCCTTTAATTTCTCTAAGTGGAGCAATTTCAGGGCCTGCAAATGTTTGTCAGAATAGCATTGGGAATGTTTATTTTGCAGATCCAATTACAGATGCAACGTCTTATACTTGGACATTACCAAACGGTTATTCAGGTCAAAGCAATACAAATACTATTATTGTTTCCATTAACACTATAGCTGCAAATGGACAGATTAAAGTTAAAGGCAATAATAATTGTGGTAGCGGACCGGAATCAACATTTAATATAATTGTTAATACTGCTCCTCTTATTACTCAACAGGCAGTTTCTCAAACCAGATGTGGTAGTGGTTCTTTAAGTTTTAACGCAATTTCGTCTGCCGGATCTAATGTACAATGGTCATTGGATAATTTTATGAATATTGCAGGAACAGGAAATTTATTTACGATTCCATCTGTTCAAACAACTAATCCTTTGAGTGTTTATTATAAAGCAGTAAATTCATTAAGTGGTTGCGAAAGTACAGTTTATACTGTTACTGGAACTGCTTACCAAACACCTATAATTTCATCTTTTACAGCTGATACTATTTGTGGAGCAGGAAGCATTCAACTTTCGGCAAATGCTTCAGTAGGTAACATCAACTGGTACAATCAATCTACTGGAGGTGTACTTTTATCTTCGGCATCAAGTTATTCAACTACTATTTCATCTACTACAACTTATTATGTAGAAGCAAATAATAATTCATGCAAATCAACACCCAGAATTGCTGTAACAGCTATTGTAAATAGCATACCGGGTATTCAAGCTAATGCATTTACTACCTCAGCTATTTCAAACTCTTCTATGACAATAGCCTGGACTCGTGGAAACGGAGATTCTGTATTGGTAATTGCAAAACAGGGAAGTGTAGTAAATACTTCTCCTATGAGCTATGTTTATTATACTGCCAATACTAATTTTGGAAACGGAACTGCTTTAGGAAACGGAAATTTTGTTGTGTACAAAGGCATTGGCACTTCAGCGAATATTACAGGGTTGTTAGCTTTAACTACTTATCATTTTGCTGTTTTTGAATACAACTCAAATTCTTCTTGTTATAAAACGCCGGGATTATTGGGTTCAGCTACCACATTCTCTTCTTATTCTACTTTTACTGCTGCTGTTTCCAATGCTTGGGAAAATGCTGCCAACTGGGATCATGGTGTTCCTAGTGCTGCAACTTATGCTACGATTGCTGCAACTAAGTTAGCCATTGTAAACTCAAATAATTATCAATGTAAGAATTTAACGATTGCTCCTTTGGGAAAACTTACTATCAATGCAGGCAAAGATTTAACGGTAAAGGACTCATTGGTTCTAAAATCGGATGCTTCTGGAACCGCTTCTTTAATCGACAATGGAACGCTATTTTCATCCACCAATATTGTGGAGCGTTATATTCCGCATACATTTACTGATGAATTCCACATGCTTTCTTCACCGGTAGTTAATCAGGCTATTAGTCCTGTTTTTAACGAGCCTGATGGTTTCTTTGTGTGGAACGAACCTACTGGAAATTGGATTGAGTATGCGGATGCTACTGATTTTACTGCTGCCAATGGTGGAAGTAATTTTATTCCTGCTAAAGGTTATGCGGTATCTTATCCTATTGAAACAACAAAAAGTTTTGTTGGGAATCTGAATACAGGAACCATAAACATTCCGCTTAGTGTTACTGCTGGTTTATATAGTGGTTGGAATTTTGTTGCTAATCCTTACCCTTCAGCCATCAACTGGAATGCAAGCAGCGGATGGAATAGAAGTATGTTGGAAAATGCTGATCCAATAAACCATCCCAATGAAAAAGCAATTTGGGTTTGGAATGCTCAGGCAGCCAACTATGGAGCATTTATTTCAAACACAGATGCTGCAACCAATGGTGTTAGCCGCAATATTGCTCTATCACAGGGATTTTGGGTAAAAGCAGCTACCGCAGGAAGTCTTGCGATGAATAATGAAGTGAGAGAACATGCTGATCAAGCATTTTTAAAATCATCTACAACTGATGAAATGATTCGCTTAAAAGTTACTAGCGCAGGAAATACTTATAGTGATGAACTGATTGTCAGTTTTGGGAATATAAGCAATCAGGGAGGTGCCGAAAAAATGTTTAGTATCGAAGCAAGCGCTCCAAGTATATATTCATCAAAACTAAATAAAAAATGGAGCATTAGCAATCTTACATCAATGGCTAATAATACTACTATTCCTGTTGGTTTTAAACCTGGTATTGATGGCAATTATTCTATTTCTGCCATGGGTGTTCAGGCGTTGGGCAATGTGATGCTGGAAGATTTAAAAACCGGAACTCAGCAGAATTTATCTGCAAATAACAACTATTCATTCAATGCACAAACCAATGACGACCCTAATCGTTTTCTGTTGCACTTTACTTCTACAGGCATAAATGAAGCTTTTGGTAAAACAGCAAATATTTATTACAGCAATCAAAGTTTAACAATTGTCAATCCATGGAAAGGTAAAACCATCCTGAATGTTTATGATATAAACGGTAAATTAATTCAAACTTTAGAAGCCGGTGAAGGCAATACATCTTATACTTTTAAACCTGCGGCTGGTGTGTATTTGTTTAAATTAGTGAATGAATACAATGTGTATGTGAAAAAGGAAGTGGTTTACTAAAAGGTGTTATTGTATCTTTAGAGAGCAATTAATTTTGATTAATTGCTCTCTTTTTTATTAACTTTTTCGTTATTATCATGTTACTATAGTTTTGATTGGTTTTAATTTTTATGTAAGTTTGCAATAAATGGGATCAAAAAATCATAGTTGAAATTAATTATATAATCAGAATGATGATAAAGAACTGGCTTTTTATCAGGAGAGTTAGCACGTTTTTAGTCTTATTTTTTTTATCTTATTATTCATTTGCTGAGAAAGCAATTAATACGGATAGTCTGAAAAGAGTACTTTCGGTTACGAATGACTATAAAAAGAAAATAGATATTCTCAATAAAATATCCGACAATTATATTAATACCAATTCCAAGCTTTTTGATTTATACAACCGGCAAAGTATAGCTTTGGCAGAACAATTCTATTATGATAAAGGCAAAGCTGATGCCATTTATTTAAATTTTATAACATATAAAATAAAGAATGATATTGAAAATGCTTTAATTTATTTGAATAAAGCAAAAGCCTTATATTTAAAATGCAATGAGAAAAATTCCTATGCCGATTGCCTGATTGACGAAGGAAATATTTTGATTAAAAAGCAGGATTTGATAAAAGCAACTCTTGTTTTAAATGAAGCCCGCACTATTTATGAATCGGGTGGTGCAAAAAATGAACTCGCATTATTATACAATACATTGGGTTCGCTATATTCTACACAGAATAAACTTACTGATGCACTCAGATATCATGAGAAATCACTTGAGATTAATAAATTACGAAAATTTGATATAGGTATAGCTGTTAATTATATTAATATCAGTAATATTTATAAAGCTCAGAAAAACTATCTGAAAGCTAAAGATTATATATTTAAAGCACTCGAAATAAAAGAAAAGCTAAACGACAAAGCCGGTATTCAGAAATGTTATAATAATTTGGGCGTAGTTCTTATGAATATGGGTGAACCCGCAAAAGCTATAGATTTTCATCTTAAAGCCCTAGGTTTAGCTAAAGAGTTAAAAAAGGAAAGCGATATAGCTATGTGTTATATCAATCTGGGATATGATTATTTAAAAGCATTAAACTACACAAAAGCAATTGAATTTACATTAAAAGGATTAGAAATTGCAGAAAAGAACAAAGATATTTTCATGATAAAAGAAGCTGATCGTGTACTTTCCGAGTCCTATGCCGGTATGGGTAATTATGCAGGAGCTTATAAGTATCATTTGCTTTACAAACAGTATAACGACAGTTTAGTTAAACGAAATTATGATAAAGAACTAAACGAAATACAAGTCAGATACGAAACTTCGCAAAAAGACAACCAGATAAATGCACTTCAAATAAAATCGGCATCACAACAAGTTCGTTTGCAACGTACCAGAGTATATGAACTACTATTTATCGGATTGTTTGTAATAGTTACAGTTATAGTTTTACTTCTTTACAAACAATCAAAGAACAATAAGAAAATACAAGCCAAACTAAAAGAGATTAATGATATAAAGTCAGCCTTTTTTGCCAATCTTTCTCACGAGTTTCGCACACCATTAACACTAATGCTCGGACCATTAGAGAAATTACTCGAAAAAGCAAATAATGAAGACAAAACATTTCTGCAGTTAATCCATCGAAATGCCAGTCGTTTGCTTGCACTCGACGAACAGCTGCTCGAATTTACACGTATCGATAGTGGCAATCAGAAACTAAAACTTGCCAAAGGTGATATTGGTTCATTGATATCAGCAATTGCAGAATCCTTTATGCTTCATGCAAAAATTAAAAATATTCAATTCAATCAATATTATCCTGATGAAAGAATTGAAGCAATTTTTGACCCTGATATTGTTGAGAAAGTAGTTAGTAACCTATTATCAAATGCTATAAAATATACTAACAAAGGAGGAAAAGTAGAAATTACAATCGCCTTTATAGAAAATGAATTCAAAGTTCAAAACATATCTTTTTCAAAATTAAAAGCAATCAAAATAGATGTTTCTGATAATGGACAAGGAATTCCTGTTGAGAAACAAAAAGAAATATTTGAGAGATTTTATCAACTTAATAATTATACCAGTGGAATATACGATGGCTATGGTATAGGATTAGCACTTGTAAAAGAGCTTATACATCTGCACAAAGGACAAATTTTGCTAAAAAGCACTGAAGGCGAAGGTAGTTTGTTTACTGTATTAATTCCAATAGAAATTGATGCTTACAGTTCAGAAGAAATAATTAATGTAATTGCTTTAAAGACCTACGATTTTAAATCAGTTGAAATTAAAACTAATAATCAGGAAATATTAAGCACAGAACCAATTGTTCAAGTTGTAGAAGCTGAAAGTAAAAATACTGATAAATTATCATTACTTGTAGTTGACGACAATCCTGATATGAGAACTTATTTATATGAAATTCTAAAAGATGATTATCATATTACAGTAGCAACCGATGGTGGTGAAGGATTACAGTTAGCACTAAATATCCAACCCGATTTGGTTATAACTGATGTAATGATGATAAAAATGGATGGCATTGAATTTTGTCAGAAGCTAAAGTCAAACTACAAAACCAAACATATACCGGTAATAATGCTAACTGCTCTTATTACTTTGGAAGACAAAATAAGCGGACTCGAAAACGGAGCTGACGATTATATGGAAAAGCCATTCAGTTCCAAAGAACTTATTGCCAGAATTAACAATTTGATTTCTCAACGAAAATTCCTTAAAGAATTATTTACAAAGGAATTAAAACTGGAACCAAAAGCCATATCCATATCTTCATCCGATGCAATTTTTGTTCAGAAACTGATAAACATTATCGAAAACAATATTGACAATCCTGATCTGGATGTTGAAGTTCTGGCAAGTGAAGCAGCTTTGAGCCGAAGTCAGTTGCATCGCAAAGTAACAGCAATTACAGGACAGTCGGCAAGTAATTTTATCAGAATAATTCGTATCAAAAGGTCCGCACAAATGATTCAACTGAAGTCGGGAAATATTTCCGAAATTATGTATTCGGTGGGGTTTAATAATCTTTCTTATTTCTCCAAAAGTTTCAAAGAAATCTATCGGATGACCCCAAGTGAATACATGACTTTACAGCAGGATGAACATCTCATCTGATTAACGCTATTCCTTAAAGCGCATAATAGCAATACAATAGATATTAAATGAAATTAATGTTGCAACAACAATTGCAACATTAGTATTAGTATTTGCAACATTAGTGTTTACCTTTCAGCTAACATAGAAATATCTTTGCAAAAATTTAATAATTCATTTAATACACTTAATCGGAAAACTTATGAGAGTATTTCACATATCAGTAATTTTATTTTTAATTACCTTCGGCTCTTATGCCCAACCCTTAACAGGGACAAAAACCATACCCGGTGATTATCCAACAATACAACAGGCAATAGCAGCGTTAAATTTATATGGAACTGCTTCGCCCGGAGTTACCTTTAATATTGCTTCAGGATATGCCGAAAATGAAAATACGAGTACTTTGCAATATGTAATTAATACAAATACAGGAAGTGCATCAGCTCCAATTGTGTTTCAAAAAACTCCGGGAGGAGCAGCTAATCCCAAAATATATGTCTATGGAGGCGCATGGGGAGTAAGTTCTGATGCCGGAATTATTATCGCAGGTACTGATTATATAACTTTTGACGGTATAAATATTCAGGCAACCGATGCAACTATTGAATGGGGTTACGGTCTGGTAAAAAGAAATAGCACAGTACCTTTTGATGGTTGCCAACATGTAGTTATCAGGAATTGTAATATTACATTAAATAAAACTAATGGAAGTGGAGCATATGGAGTTTATAGTGGTAATCACATTGCAACAAACTTAAATCAACTTACAATAACCTCACAGTCTGATGCAAATAGTTATTGTCAGTTTTATAATGATACCATATCAAATGTTAATTATGGATTCTACTTATATGGATATAATGCTTCGAACCCATATTCATTATACGATCAGAACAACGAAATTGGAGTTAGTGGAGCCAATGTTATAAAAGATTATGGTAGTAGCACAAACCCCTCAGGTATAAATATTAGTTATCAGAATAATATTAATATTTCAAACAATAGTATAACCTCTGCGATAGCGGCAAGTTCTGTTTTTAATATTTATGGTATCTATTTAGGAACAGCCACACAATCCAGTGCAACAGTTAGTAACAATACAATAAGCATAAACAGTTCGGGTGGTGGTCAGAGCGTTTATTGTATTTACTCTGCTTTTGGAGGCTCAGGTTCCTCTAACATATTAAATATTAATAATAATATTATACAGAATGTAAGTTATCCTACGGCAAGCAGTGCATATTGTTACGGGATATTTAATACGTTTACCAATAACGGACCTGGTACAATTAATATTACTAATAATAGCATCCATGATATTAATATTCCAGGCACAGGAAATTTATATGGGTTGGATGCAGGTTCAGCTCTTAATATAAATATATATAATGATACTTTATATAACCTGACTAAAAACGGTAATTCAAATTTATATACTTTGCAAGCAAAAACTGGAACACTTAGTATTCATAACAACTACCTGCACGATATAAATATTACAACTGGTAGTGGAACTTTATACGGTATTATTGATGTTTCAAGTCCAACCAATGAAACATATTACTCAAATACAATCTCTGATTTTAATCATCAGGGTAATGGAGATGTTTATGGCATGCACCTATATACAACAGGAGGGACAAGAAGTACTTATTCAAATATCATACATTCTCTTACCTCTACAGGAGGTACTGTAACTGGTATGTATCATGATTTGAGCACACCAAGTATATTTAAAAATACAATTTATGATTTAACATCAACTACATCAACAGGAATGGTAAATGGAGTTTCTATTACAGGTGGAAATAATATATATTTCTATAATAATTTTATTTCAGATTTAAAAACGCCACAAGCAACAGGTACAAATGCAATAAAAGGTATTAATAAAACAACTTCAGGAAATGTTTTTTACTGTTATAATAATAGTATTTACATAAATGCCATCAGTAATTCCACAACAACTTTCGGAACTTCCGGTATACATGCCGATACTTATTACAATATTGAACTTAAGAATAATATTGTCATTAATAATTCTACACCTGTATTTATAACTGCTCCTGCATATACAGTAGCTTATCGAAGAAGCTCAGCTACAATATCAACTTATTCATCAGCTTCCAATAATAATTGTTTTTATGCGGGTAATCCCGGACCTAATAATCTGATTTACTATGATGGAACCAATGGAGACCAAACCGTTACCATGATGAAAGTAAGAGTAAGTCCACGCGAAACTAATTCTTTTACAGAATTACCTCCATTTGTTAATGCAGCAGGACATGATTTGCATATTTCTGCATCAACTCCAACTGCAATTGAAAGTAGCGGATTAAGAATTACAACACCTATTGCTGTTTCAAATGACTATGATGGGGATATTCGGTTTGCCGAAATCGGATATACAGGAAGTGGCACAGCCCCTGATGTAGGTGCTGATGAAGGTAATTTTACTGCTTTTACAAATATGTCTTATCAGTCTTCCACAGTAGTTCAGCAGTCAAATTATGTGTTTTCGGGAAATACAAATCAGGCAATCATTCAGATTAAGGTTAGTGTCGACGGAAATGCATCCCCATTATCAGTTAATCAATTTAATGTAAACAGTAATGGCACAACCAATATAACAGATATTAATACTGCACCTGCAAAGATATATTATACAGGAAATTCAGCAATATTTGGTCCCGGAATTTTATTTGGTTCTGCTACTCCTGCAATATCAAACTTTACAATATCAGGAGCACAAACTTTAATTAACGGTGATAATTATTTCTGGCTAGTATATGACATCAAACAAACAGCTTCTACTGGTAACTTTATTGATGGAGAATGCACAAGTATAGCTATTGGTGGTGTACCGAGAATACCTTCTATAACTGTACCAGCTGGTAATCGCATTATTTACGGACCAATGAGTGGAACTTATTTGGTTGGGGCAGGTAATACTTACCCTAATTTTGCAACTTTAACTGAAGCAGCTTTACATATTAATAATCGCGGACTAAATGCCCCTGTAATTTTAAGTCTTACCAATAACGCTTCTATTCCTTACAATGTTGCAAATGGGGAAATTTTTCCTATTACTTTTACTGAAATTCCACTTGCATCTTTAAGCAATACAATAACTCTTAAACCAGCCAATGGTGTAAGTCCGATTATTACAAGCAATAGTACAACATCTACCTTGTTTTTAAACGGAACTGATTACTTTATTATAAATGGATCAAATAGCAATGCTGCTTCCAGAAATCTTACTGTAGAAAATTCCAACACGGCCAATGGTACTGCTGCGCTTCAGATTTCTACAGGACCTTCATTTTTGGGAGCCAACCATAACACTATTAAAAATTGTGTAATATGGGGAGGTGAAGCCTATACAAGTGTTAATGCAAATTATGCATTATCTGTTGGCTCTGCTATAGGGTCGGTTGGCGAAGATAATGACTATCTGACTATTGATAACAATGAAATTAGCAGGGCTTTTTATGGACTGTATATTGGTGGAAATACTACTTTTACAACTGATAATTTATCAGTTACAAATAATACCATAGGTTCTGCTGATTCAAATTATTTCATCCATTATTGCGGTGCTATTTTTTATAGTACTTCTGGTACAATATCGGGAAATGAAATTAAAGGAGTACAAACAAATGTTTATACAGGCAATTATGCCACTTTAGGTGTACATTTGGGCGTAGGAGTTAAAAATATGTCATTTGTAAAAAACAGTATTCATGGAGTTGGAAATCCATCTTACATAAATCCCGGTACCGGAGTTAATATAGATCTTGCGAGCCCAGGAAATAATGTTACCATTGCCAATAACATTATTTATGATATTAGCGGATTGGGTTCAGGGAATATTGGTTCTTATGGTATGGCAGGAATTAAAATAAACGGAATTTCAACCAATGTTAAGATATATTACAATTCGATAAATTTAAGTGGGTATATTAATTCCCCAACTGCTACTTCTGATATAAGTGCTGCAATGTATATAGGTAATTTGGTTTCTCAAATTGATATAAGAAATAATATTTTTAGTAACTCTATTGAAAATACAACAGGAATATCTAAAGCCTATGCTATTTATTCAGCTGCATCAACTTCAGTATTTACTAATCTTGATTATAATGATTATTATGTATCTGGCAATGAAGGTGTACTTGGATATTCTGGAAGTGATAAACTTACTTTGGCCAATTGGAAAACTGCAACAGGAAAAGACGTTAACTCCAAATCAGTTTCACCTGATTTTAACAGCAATACAAATCTTATTCCTTATATAGGTTCAGCTATTTTGGATGTTTGCAGTGCACTTACATTAACCGACGACTATAATGCTACTTTACGTACAGTTCCTACTTCGATGGGAGCTTATGAAATTGGCGCAGACAAAACTGCCCCGATAATCAACTATCAACCTTTGTATAATACTCATTTATTAAGTTCAAGAACTCTTACTGCTTATATTCATGATTATCATGGCTCTGTTCCAACAAACGGAATAGGACTACCACGATTATATTGGAGAATAAACAACAATCCTTATTCTATAGTTAGCGGGGTGTGGGTAAGCGATAGTACTTTCCAATTTTCACTTGGTTCTGGTGTGGTATTAGGTAATACTGTAAGCTATTTTATTGTAGCCCAAGATACAATGAGTTCTTCAAATGTCGGCTCTTATCCTTCTTTAAATTCTGGTGGATATGGGTCATTCCCGCCTTCTTGTTCAATTCCTCCTACTGATGTTTCGACATATAAAATTGTTACAGGGATTTCAGGTATTAAGAATATTCCGGGGGATTATGCCAATTTAACCGGTGCATCCGGACTGTTTGCTGACATTAATAATAAAGTTTTGACAGGGAATTTAGTAGTTAAAATATATAATAATTTAAATGAAGATGGTTTAAATGCATTGAACGAAATCAATGTGGATGATACATCTTATCATCTAAGCATTATAATGGGAGATACTCTTGCTCATAATGTTTCAGGAAATTACCAGGGAACTTTAATAAGATTTAATGGTGCTGATGGGGTAACTATTAATGGAAATAAAAAGCTTTGGTTTACAAATAATAATTCTAATACAGGAAATACTTTATGTTTTACTAATGGATGTAATAATAATATGATTGATGGTTGTATTTTCACTACATCAAGTGCTTCAAACTATATTGCCATAAATCTTTTGGGGTCTAATAAAAATAATATCATAAAAAATAATACCATTTATAAATGTGCAATAGGTATCAATCTCGATGGTGTTTACTGGAACCAAAGCTCTGGTAATGTTATTTACAATAATGTACTGGGAACTTCTGCTTTAAATCAGTATATTTATAATATTGCAATTAAAGCTATCTATCAGGATCAACTTACCATTAAAGGAAATGAAGTTTGTTATATGGCTTCTAACAGCACAAATCTTCACGCTATATATTTAGAAGCGGTTACCAATTCAATTATCGAAAAAAATAATCTACATGATAATTATTATGCCGGAAGTAGTTATTATGGTGCTTCGGGTATAACAAACAAATCAATGAATGATAACCCTAATATTATCATTCGCAATAATATTATCCGTCATCTTGCAGGCTTAGGCTCAAGTCCAGATGGGTATGATAATGGTACTATACCTGCTGGTATTAAATTATACGGAAATTCAACATCAGGTATCTATATTTATAATAATTCTATAAATATGAATAAAGATACTGTAAATGGTGTTTTTTACAATAACGAATGGTTTACAGCACTTGAAGTTGGTGCAGGAGTTTCAGGTGTTACTTTGCTGAACAATATTTTACAAAACAGTGTTGGTGAACGTGCTTCTTCAACAATAAGCTGGGGTTATGCTATATATTGTAAATCGGCTACATCGCCTTTTGCAAACATAAACAATAATATATATTATGTTTCTAACTACGATAACAATTATGTGGCATTGGTTGGTACAGTTTCACCACCGGTAAATAACATGAATCTCGCTCAGTGGAGAACATTTACAGGGCATGATTTACAATCACTCAATACGGATCCTTTGTTTACTTCTGTGACAAATCTTATTCCTAAATCAAATTCACCAGCTATAGGTGCCGGGCAAGCATTACCGGGAATTGTTGATGATGATTTTATTGCATATCAACGTGGTATACCAACTACCATTGGTGCTTATGAAGTACTTTCAATTCTTACTACTTGCATTTCTCCTTCAATTCAGGCCAGTTCTTTTACTGTTTCTACTTTAAGTAATACTTCAATTTCAGCAGAATGGTCAAGAGGAAATGGAAATGCTGTTTTGGTTTTAGCTAGACAAGGAAGTGCTGTAAACAGCGATCCTTTGAATGGTAGTATTTATTCAGCCAATTCTGATTTCGGAAGTGGATCTCAGATTGGAAATGGTAATTTTGTTGTTTACAATGGTACAGGAAATAATGTAAATATTACGGCTCTGACACAGGAAACTACTTATCATTTTGCTGTTTATGAATACAATACTTTAAATACTTGTTATAAAGTTGCAGGAGCAACTACATTTGGTGCAACGTCTGCACCTAATTCTACTTTTACTGCTGCTATTTCCAATGCATGGGAAAATGCAGCCAACTGGAATCATGGTGTTCCAAGTGCTGCAACTTTTGCTACGATTGCTGCAACTAAGTTAGCCATTGTAAACTCAAATAATTGTCAATGTAAGAATCTAACGATTGCTCCATTGGGAAAACTTACTATCAATGCTGGCAAAGATTTAACTGTAAAGGATAGTCTAACTTTACAATCAGATACAACAGGAAGTGCTTCTTTGATAGACAATGGAACGCTATTTTCATCCACCAATATTGTGGATCGTTATATTCCGCATACATTTAACGATGAATTCCACATGCTTTCTTCGCCGGTAGCTGCTCAGTCAATAAGTCCTATTTTCAATGAGCCTTATGGTTTTTTTGTTTGGGACGAAGCTACAGGAAATTGGGTTGATTTTGCAGATGCCACTAATTTTGCAGCTGCCAATGGCGGAAGTAATTTTATTCCTGCTAAAGGCTATGCGGTATCTTATCCTACTGCAACAACAAAAAGTTTTGTTGGCAATTTGAATACAGGAACCATAAACATTCCGCTTAGTGTTACTGCTGGTTTATACAGTGGTTGGAATTTTGTAGCTAATCCTTATCCTTCAGCCATCAACTGGAATGCAAGCAGTGGATGGAATAGAAGTATGTTGGAAAACGCTGATCCAATAAACCATCCCAATGAAAAAGCAATTTGGGTTTGGAATGCTCAGGCAGCTAATTACGGAGCATTTATTTCAAACACAGATGCTGCAACCAATGGTGTTAGCCGAAATGTTGCCACGTCACAGGGATTTTGGGTAAAAGCAACTACTGCAGGAAGTCTTGCGATGAATAATGAAGTGAGAGAACATGCTGATCAGGCATTTCTTAAATCTTCTACACCTGATGAAATGATTCGTTTAAAAGTTACAAATGCTGGAAATACTTATAGTGACGAACTGATTGTCAGTTTTGGGAATATTAGCAATCAGGGTGGTGCCGAAAAAATGTTTAGTATCGAAGCGACTGCTCCAAGTATATATTCATGCAAACTGAATAAAAAATGGAGCATCAGCAATCTTACTTCAATAGCTGATAATACAGCTATACCTGTTAGTTTTAAAGCAGGTGTAAACGGAAATTATACAATTACAGCAAGTGAATTGAATAGTTTTGCTTCAACTACTTATGTGTATTTAAAAGATTTAAAAACTAACACCATTGTTGATTTGAATCAAAATGCTAACTATACATTTGCAGCTACTACCAATGACAATGCTGATCGTTTTCAATTAATATTTGCAGCTTCTCCATTAGGAATTTCAGATAATCAAATTCAGAATACTTCTATTTATTCAAATAACAATAATATTTATATAACTAGCAATGAAACTGTTAAGCAAATATCTGTATATAACACATTGGGTCAGTTAGTAAAAACTATTGAAAATACTAACGGCATGATTGTTGTTAACATGAATGGAAACGTTGATGGATATTACATTGTAAGAGTTATTACGAATAAAAATGTATATTCAGAAAAAGTATTGATTAAATAACTAAATAAAACTTTCCTTACATCTCTTTATTTTATAAAGAGATGTAAGGTATAAGTTTTAATGTACAAATATTCTTTAATTTGGAAATAAATAATAAAAAACAAATAATAATTAGAAAAACACTAAACCATTTCTCGCATCGAGATAGGGTTTTAGAGAGGAAATAAAGGAAGTATATGAAGAAAACAATTTTAACAGCACTTATTGTAATTAGCAGTATCGGATTATTTGCACAACCACTACCACCACCTTATACTCATGGAGAAACAACTGATCAACCTGGAGCACCTATTGATGGGGGCTTAAGTTTTTTAATAATGATGGGTGCTGCTTTTTGATTTAAAAAAATTAATGCTTTAAAGAAAATATCAACAACCAAAAAATAGGCGAAAATTGTTTTTTTTGTCATTTTATATAACTCCGCTGATTATTTAAAGTCAGCGGAGTTTTTTTTAGTTCCATTGTTTAAAATAAAAGAAACAAATTAAACCATCAAAACAGTTGTTTTTTAAGTTATTAAGACTTTATTCCTGATAAAATAGCCAGAAAAAATATTTTTTATTTTTTTGTAATAATTAGTCCAAAATGATAAGGTTCCAATATAAATGGGGATTTATGCAAATAAAATTTCGCAAAATCTATCCATTGTGAAATATGTTCAGGTTTAGGTCTAATGATCACTTCAGGGCCTCGTGGTGTTGGAATATCACTACGCCAATGGATGATGCCGATTTTTCCTTTTGGCTTTAATATTCGCCAGGCTTCATTAAGGAAATCATTGGGCTTATTGTGATGCAAAATGTTGAAAAGCATGACATAGTTTACAGATTCAGCATCCATGCCTGTGCAAGATTCAAGTATATCCCGTTTTTCAGGAGTGACATTAATAATTTTGGCTACTGATAATTTTTGAGAGAGCAATTGAAGCATATTGTCTTCGATATCAAATGCATATAAAGTTCCGTTAATCCTTTTTGATGCTGGTAATGTAAATGTACCATAGCCAAAGCCGATTTCAACCAAATCATTTATGCTTTTATCAATTTCTAATTCAGATAAAATAAGCTCTACATTAAAAAATGTTGACCATAATTTTTCTTCTGGCATGCCACTATCAATAACTTTCAAAATTGAAATATTTAATTTTTGATTAATTTTTGAGAACAAATGCCATTTTGAGATTCAATAGTAATAAAATACATACCATTTTTAAGAAAACTGATATCCAAAAATGTTTCATTTTTATTTCTTGAAATTTGATTTAATATGCTTTTCCCTGTTATATCAGTTAATGTTAATTTGTAATCCAAATTAGTTATTATATTAATTTTTGAATTAGCGGGATTTGGGAATATTGATATAATATCATTGAACTTATCATAAGAATTAATTCCAGTAAATAGAGGGTCAGGAGTTCCACAATACTGATTTCCTTTTTTAAAATAACTCATATAAATATCTATATCTGAATCAGCAGCATGTTGTCTGAAATAATATACTCTACCCAAACCAACTCCATAAATTTCTTGATAATAAGTGCCTTCAAAACAACAATTATTACAGCGGGTGTTTTTATACACAATTTTGTTACAATAGCCTGGAGCTATATATACTGTATCATGGAATGAATTACAGGAATCTATAGGAAAATGCGGAATTATTTTTGTAATTAATGAATCTAAGTTAGAAATTGAATAATTGGTAGTATCTGAATGATAGCTGTAAACCGGATTTGCACTTCCCGGCGGATAATAAACTGAATATGAATTGTGAATTGAGGTGTAATTTACAGAATTACTATCAATTGAATAGCTTTTGTTTTTTATTATTGTTTGATACCTATAGGAAGGAGCATAAACATTATTGTCTTCCTTTGTTTGAAATTCATCGTTTACATTAAAGTCGTAGATTTGTCTAATAGTTGGTATTGGTTGGGATTCAGCATCTGAAATAAAAAGCAAAAATAAAAGTAAGAATGATAAAGTTTTCATAGGGTATCAATTTATACTACAAATGTAATCATTTAAATTTCAATTTCATCGCTACTTTATGACTATATTTTTTGTTAAAATTCAAATTACTTGCTAACTATTTAAGAAACAATGTGTTTTGGCTTCTATTATAATTGATTGATACCTTTTACTATTCATAAATAATAATTTATTATACTTATTGTCAATAATTTGTTTTTTTAATTTTAGATGTTAAAAGGAGAAATTCCTGTTAAATATCATGTACTTATTGATATTTTTTGTAATTTCATGCCCCCAAATTATGTATTTATTTTGGATAAGATTATCATAGAAGTTGGTTGAAAATAAAGCACAACTATTTTGTAAAAAATCAAAAATTATTACAATGATGAGAAAATTAATACTATTCATGTTTGCTTTTTCGTTAGCAATATTGTCGGTAAAAGCAGGAACAATTACCATTACCTCACCCAACGGAGGCGAAGTATGGGCAGGATGTACCCAGAAATCAATCACCTGGACAGCCACAGGAACTTCAAACAATTACACCATCGATTACAGTACCGATGGCGGCGCAAGCTGGATTTCGGTAACCAGTAGTTTGTACATCACCAACAACACTTATAGCTGGATTGTTCCCAATATTAACTCAACCAATTGTAAAATCAGAATAATTGATTCCAATACCCCAACTACCAACGATATGAGCGATAATGCTTTTTCAATTACCGCTCCTTTGTTGCTGATTACCCCCAATGGCGCCGAAAGTTGGCAGGCAGGAAGTTCAAAAAACATTACGTTTGTTGCCAACGGAACCACCAATTATTACGATTTGTATTATTCAACCAATGCCGGCTCTTCGTGGACCAGCATTATAAGCAATCAGTATATTACCGGACAACTTTATAATTGGTCGGTGCCCAATACACCTTCATCACAATGTTTAGTAAAAATTCAGGACCATACCAATACCAGTTGTATGGTCGATATCAGCAATAATTTATTTACGATTACCCCTCCAACACCATCCATTACAGTAAGTTCACCCAATGGTGGAAATATTTTATATGCAAACAATGCCTATACCATTTCGTGGTCGAGTGCTTATGTTACCTCTAATTTGGTGAAAATTGAATATTCAACCGACAATGGAAACAACTGGATACCCATTGTAACTTCTACCTCTAATTCGGGCTCCTACAGTTGGACAGTACCCGCAACATATTCTACCAATTGTTTGGTAAAAGTTACCGATTTATCCAATCCGAATACTTACGATCAAAGCAATGCCCCTTTTACCATTGCGCCACCTTATATAAGCGTTACTTCACCCAATGGATTTGAAAACTGGCAGGGTTGTGCTGCACAAAATATTACTTGGTCATCGGGCGGTACTTCGGGCACTTTTGGCTTGTATTATTCTACCAATAACGGACTAAGTTGGAATTACATTGCAAGTTCGAGCAGTTATTCCTATTCATGGAATCCTATTCCGAATATGACTTCAACCACTTGTTTGGTAAAAATTCAGGATTATAATAATGCCGCTTTAAAAGATTCGAGTGATGCCAACTTTACCATCAATCAGAACAATGATATCATTATCACTTCGCCCAATGGCGGAGAACAATGGGAAGCCGGAACATACAAAAATATTGAGTGGGTGTCAGCGCCAACATCAACAAATTATGCTGTTTATTATTCATTAAACAGCGGAAGCAGTTGGGCAAGTATTATTTCAAATACGAGTTCAAAAACACTCAGTTGGTCGGTGCCAAATTCACCCACACCCAATGCTTTGATAAAAGTGGTAGATTATAACAATACCTGCAAATTCGATATCAGCAATGCTAATTTTACCATTACCAATCCTACACCTGTTATTACAGTTACTTATCCAAATTCCAATCTAACTACTTATGCCAATAACTCCATTTCAATTCAATGGTCCACAGCTTATGTAACCGATAATTATGTGAAGATAGAATTTACTTCAGATAACGGAGCTACTTGGTCAACCGTAGTAAACCCTACTGAAAATGATGGAACTTATGCATGGACACTACCGAATATTAATTCACAAAATTGTAAGTTTAGAGTAAGTGCCTATACTAACAGTTCGATAATAGATGAAAGTGATGTAGTTTTCAAAGTTTTGCCACCATTCATCACCGTAACATCACCCAATGGCGGAGAGCAATGGAAAGGATGTTCCACAAAAACTATTACCTGGGCAACTGGAGGAGCATCGGGTACTTATGCCATTTATTATTCAACCAATAACGGGCAATTATGGAATTATTTAAGCAATACATCTTCAACTTCCTATTCGTGGACAACAGTGGTGGATGTAGCTACTTCAAATAATTGTTTGATTAAAGTTCAGGATTATAACAATGCAAGCATTAAGGATTCAAGCGACTTTACTTTTACTTTGATAAAGAACAATGATATTATTATAACCTCGCCCAATGGAGGTGAAAGTTGGGAAGTTGGAACTACCAAAAATATTACCTGGGTTTCGGAACCCACGACAACCAATTACAGAGTTTATTATTCCATCAATGCCGGGCAGTTGGACTGCATTAAATACCAATACTTCATCTACATCTTATTCATGGACAATTCCAAATAACCCCAATACAACGAGCTTGGTAAAAATACAGGATTATTACAATAGTTGTATTCAGGATATAAGCAATGCCAATTTTACCATTGCACCACCACAACCTTATATTACCGTAACATATCCGAATACGAATGTTACAGCCTATGCCAATAATTCAATCACTATTCAATGGACCAGTGGCTATTTGACATCAAGTTTTGTAAAGATTGAATTTACTTCCGATAATGGAGCAAGCTGGACAGATGTAGTAGAACCAACAGAAAATGATGGAAGTTATACCTGGATTTTTCCGAATATCAATTCATTAAATTGCAGATTCCGTATCAGCGAATACAATAATCCATCGGTAAATGATATGAGTGATGTAGTATTCAAAGTTTTACCACCTTTTATTACTGTAACATCTCCCAATGGCGGTGAACAATGGAAAGGATGTTCCACAAAAGCTATTACATGGACAGCAGGAGGTGCTTCGGGTACTTATGCAATTTATTATTCAACCAATAATGGGCAATCATGGAATTATTTAAGCTATACATCTTCAACCTCCTATTCGTGGTCACAAGTGGCAGATGTACCAACCTCCAATAATTGTTTGATTAAAGTACAGGATTATAACAATGCAAGCATTAAGGATTCAAGCGACTTGACTTTTACTTTGATAAAAAATAACGATATTATCATAACATCACCCAATGATGGCGAAAGTTGGGAAGTTGGAACTACCAAAACTGTAAGTTGGGTTTCGGAACCAACTTCTACCAAATATTATACTTATTATTCCACTAATGGTGGAGCTAACTGGATTACAATAGCTAGTTATACTTATTCTACTTATGTTTCGTGGACCATACCAAATTCGCCCAATACCAACAGTCTGGTTAAAGTTGTTGATTATGATAATTCTTGCATTCAGGATGTAAGCAATGCTACCTTTACTATTGCTCCTCCACAGCCATATATTATCGTAACCTATCCAAATACGAATGTTACAACTTATGCCAATAATTCAATCACTATTCAATGGACCAGCGGATACCTCAGTTCTAGTTTTGTAAAGATTGAATTTACTTCTGATAACGGAGCTAACTGGAATACAGTAATTACTCCTACCGAAAATGACGGAAGCTACACTTGGACATTGCCAAATATCAATTCATTAAATTGCAGATTCCGTATCAGCGAATACAATAATCCATCGGTTAATGATATGAGTGATGTAGTGTTTAAAGTATTGCCACCATTCATTACCGTAACATCTCCCAATGGCGGTGAACAATGGAAAGGATGTTCCACAAAAACTATTACATGGACTTCCGGTGGTGCTTCAGGAACTTATTCAATTTATTATTCAACCAATAACGGGCAATCATGGAATTATTTAAGCTATACATCTTCAACTTCCTATTCGTGGTCACAGGTAGCTGATGTACCAACCTCCAATAATTGTCTGGTAAAAGTTCAGGATTATAACAATGCAAATATTAAGGATTCAAGCGACTTGACTTTTACTTTGATTAAAAATAACGATATTATCATAACATCACCCAATGGTGGTGAAAGTTGGGAAGTTGGAACTACCAAAACCGTAAGTTGGGTTTCGGAACCAACTTCTACTAAATATTATACTTATTATTCCACTAATGGAGGAGCTAACTGGAGTACAATAGCTAGTTATACTTATTCTACTTATGTTTCGTGGACTATACCAAATTCGCCCAATACCAATAGTCTGGTTAAAGTTGTTGATTATGATAATTCTTGCATTCAGGATGTAAGTAATGCCAACTTTACAATAGCACCACCACAACCTTATATTATCGTAACATATCCAAATACGAATGTTACAACCTTTGCCAATAATTCAATCACTATTCAATGGACCAGCGGATACCTAAGTTCTAGCTTTGTAAAGATTGAATTTACTTCTGATAATGGTGCAAGTTGGACAACAGTAGTAACTCCAACCGAAAATGATGGTTCTTATACTTGGACTTTACCAAATATCAATTCATTATTCTGTAAATTTCGTATAAGTGAATACAATAATCCGTCAGTTTTTGACGAAAGTGATATTGTCTTCAAAATTGTACCCCCATTTATTGTTGTTACCTCTCCAAATGGAGGTGAAAATTGGGAAGGCTGTACTTCAAAAAGTATAAGTTGGACAGCAGGTGGTACATCAAGTACTTATGCAATTTATTATTCAACCAACAATGGACAATTATGGAATTATTTAACCAATACTTCTTCTACATCCTATACCTGGAGTCAGGTGGCTGATGTACCAACTTCAAATAATTGTCTGATAAAAGTGCAGGATTATAACAATGCAACCATCAAAGATTCAAGCGATGCAGTATTTACTTTAAAACAAAATGATGACATTATTATCAATTCTCCAAATGGAGGAGAACAATGGCAAGCTGGTAGTTATCAAAATATCAATTGGGTTTCAGCAACTTCTTCAACAAGGTATTTAGTATATTATTCTACAAACTATGGTGTTTCATGGAGTAGTCTTAATTCCTATCAGTATAGTCAAAATTATAGCTGGACTATTCCGAATTCGCCTTCAACAACTTGTCAGGTAAAAGTAGTGGATTATGACAACAGTTGTATAAAAGATATCAGCAATGCAAATTTCTCAATAATTCCAGGTACTCCGATGCTAACATCTCCTAATGGAGGTGAATCATTATATTATGGTTCAACATACAGTATCAACTGGACAAGTGAATACTTCTATGCAAGTTATGTAAGTTTAACTTATTCTGTGGATAGTGGTGCAACCTGGTTACCCATAGTTTCAGTAACTAGTAATAGCGGAAGTTATTCATGGAATGTGCCCAATAATTTCTCAACAAAATGTCTTGTTAAAGTTAATGAATATAATAATCCGTCAAATTATGATATCAGCAATGCCATTTTCAGCATTAAACCGGGACTTGTAATTACTTCACCTAATGGTGATAACGGTATGGAAGAATGGAGGGTATGTACGCAAACCACTATCAAATGGAATAGTGGCGGTGGTTCTGGTAGTTATAAAATAGATTATTCAATAGATAACGGGCTTAGCTGGACAACTATTATAAGTAGTTACAGCTCATCCGGTTCAAATAATACCTATGACTGGACTATTCCTAATACTCCTTCAACCCAATGTTTGATAAGAGTAACGGATAACAGTTATGCAATAAAAACCGATATCAGTGATGCAACATTTACCATAACCCCAGCTATAGTAATCAATGCTCCAAATGGTGGTGAAAGTCTTCAACCCGGTACAATCCAGAATATAAGTTGGGCAGCAACTGGCTCTTCAAGTTATTATAGTATAGATTATTCAATTAATGGTGGAAGCACCTGGACAAATATTGTGTATAATCAGAATATTCCGGGTAATAGTTATGCATGGTTGGTTCCTGCAGCATCTTCATCCAATTGTCTTGTTAAAGTAACTGATTTTATTAATACCTGTAAACTTGATAAAAGCAATAATGCTTTTGCTATAGGTTTGCCGGCACCTGTCATAAATATTACATCTCCTAATGGAGGGGAAAATTTAACAGGATGTGCAACACAAAATATTAACTGGAATTCATCAGGAGCCTCAGGAAATTTTAATATAGAATACACTGCTGATAGTGGTTTTACATGGAATTCAATAATAAGTAATTACAATACATTAAGTGGTACTTACGCCTGGAATGTGCCCAATATTAATTCAAATAAATGTAAAATCAGGATTAAGGATGCGAATAACTGGAGTACTATTGATTTAAGTAATAATTTCTTTACAATCACCCAAAGTGTCACAGCCAGCATAAATTCAAGTGGACTCACAACTTTCTGTATAGGAGGGAATGTTATTTTGACTTCTTCAAGTACAACTGGAAATCTTTGGTATCCAGGAGGTCAGACTTCACAATCTATTACGGTTTCTACAAGTGGTTTGTATTATGTGACAGTTAGTAGTTTAGGATGTTCTGCTGTTTCAAACAATATTGGTGTCACTGTCAATTCATTGCCGGCTGCACCTGTTGCATCAAGTAATTCTCCAGTTGCAATATATGGAACGCTTCAATTATCAGCAAGTACTATTCCAAATGCAAGTTATCAGTGGTCTGGACCTAATGGATTCACATCTGCTCAACAAAACCCATTATTTCCGAATGCAACTTCAGCTTTAAATGGAATTTATTCAGTAAGAGCTACTGTAAACACTTGTCAGAGTCCGGTAGCAACAGTAAATGTAACTGTTACTGGAGTTGCAAGTAACGTGGTTATTTCAGGGAATGTTCATACAGAACAAAATTATTTGATGAATAATGTGAAACTGAAATTAAACGGTTCAGGTGCAAATGATTCTGTAATAACTTCAACAAATGGAATTTATAATTTTAATGTTTTACAGGGAAATTCATATACCATAACTCCTTCAAAAGGAAATGATATTTCTGCACTTAGCGGATTATCAACATTGGATTTGATTTTGATTCAACGACATATTTTAAATATTCAGCCATTGAATTCTGCATATAAGGTTATTGCAGCTGACGTAAACCAATCTGGAAATATTTCTACGATGGATATATTGTTAATTAAATCGTTAATTTTACAAACTGCTACTAATTTCCCTAATAATGAAATATGGAAGTTTGTAAATTCCGATTATGTTTTCAGTAATCCTCAACAACCATTTCCTTATGAAAATACACGTTCATACAGCAATGCCAACAATCTGACCGATCAGAATTTTATTGCTGTCAAACTTGGTGATGTTAACAATAGCTGGAATCCAAATACTTCAAAAAATAGTGCTGTCGGGAATATTAATTTTGATTTATTAAGTCAAAATGCAAATTATGGAGATATTATCAGTATTCCTGTAAAAGTGAGCAACTTTAATGATGTGAGTGGATATCAATTTAGTTTGGAGTGGAATCCCAATGATTTTGAATTTGTTGCAATTGATAATGAAGCACTGATTGGTAATTATGGCACAAATTATGCTTCTCAAGGGAAAATTACTGCTTTGTGGAGCACAGAAAATACAAACGGGCAAAACCTGGCAGATGGTACTACTGTGTTTACACTGAAATTAAAAGTAATTAATCACAATTCAGTAAATTCTTCTATTCAGATTAATTCATCAATAACTCATAGTGAAGCATATAATAGCAATTTAGATGAACTGACAGTTGTTGCAACTTCAGCAAACATCAGAATAAACAATGCAACTTCGATAAGTGAAAATCAGAAAGAAGGTTATTATTTACTGCAAAATTCACCTAATCCATTTTCTGATAATACATTGATTACATTTAATTTACCTGAAAATCAGAAGGTAGTTTTGACGATTTACAATTTGTTAGGTGAAGAAGTTTATAATTTTAGTGGAAATTATACAAAAGGAAAGTATTGTTTGACGTGGAATGGTAAAAATCAGCATAACAAAGAATTAAGTAACGGAAATTATTTGTTGAAAATGCAGGCAGGTGATTTTATTGCAAACAGGAAATTGATTTTAATTCGATAACTAATTAAAAATCAATTTAAAATACTAAGGAATGAAAGATATAGTAAATTTCATATTTTTATTTTTATTTATTGGATTATTGGATGTAAATGCAGAAGTTCAAACCAATCCGGTAATTGTAAAAATTGATAGCGTGAGTGTTTCTAATGGAGCTCAGGTAATTGTCAATGTTAGAGTTAAGAACTTTCAAAATATTATTTCTGCTCAGGGAACGATAAGTTTTGATCCTGCTATTGCAACCTATTCAACGATATCACAATTTGGTATTACTGGTATGAATATTAATAATTTTGGACTAACTCAAATTGCTTCTGGAAAACTTTTATTTTCTTGGAATGAAGCCAATTTAAATGGGGTTAGTCTTACAGATTCATCAGTTTTATTTTCAATAAAATTTGATGTAGTTGGGGGAGCAGGGCAGCAAACTCTTATTTCTTTGGTTAATAGTCCTACTACTATTGAATTTGCTGACAATAATTTTAATACAGTTTCAGTAACAACTACTTCAGGAAAGATTATTATTCCGTCAGGTCTTCCACTGTCCAATCTCTTTTTATTTGCTGATTCTTTGTCAGGTTTGATTGGTTCACAGGTAATTATGCCAATCAGGGTTAAACAGTTTAATCAGATGATTTCTGCTCAGGGTACTGTTACTTTCAATCATAATATTGCCAGTTTTGTAAGTATAGAACAAATCGGACTTCCTGGAATGACAGCATCTGATTTTGGAACTACACAGATAACTGATGGAAAATTAATGTTTTCATGGTCTGATGCAACATTATCAGGGCTAACACTAGCTGATTCCTCTGTCATTTTTGCTATTAAATATACTCTAGTAGGAAATGTCGGACTGCAAACAGCTATTGCTTTTGCTAGTAATCCTGTTGCTATTGAGTTTGTGAATACATCATTGAACACCATCTCTGTTACTGCTAAATCGGGTGTGATTAAAATAAGTTCTACACCCGTTCCTTCAAATTTGACATTTAAAATTGACAGTGTAAATGGTGTAAATGGCGGGCAGGTCATTATTCCTATTAGAGTTAAAGATTTTATCAATATACTTTCAATACAAGGGTCAATTATGTTTGATCAAACGGTAGCTTCGTTTGTATCTGTTCAGCAATTTGGGGTTAATGGTATGGATGCTAATAATTTTGGAACAACCTTAACTTCAATAGGGAAATTAACATTTTCTTGGTATGATGTATCTATGGTTGGGCAAACATTGGCAGATTCCACAATCATATTTTCAATGAAATTTAATTTGATCGGAACTCCGGGAAGTAATACAAATATAAGCTTTAGTAGTAATCCCGTTACTATTGAATTTATTCATAGTAATTTGAATAGTATTCCTGTAAATTTGATTAATGGAAATATTAAACTATTTGGAAATATTTCTTTAGCTACAAGTTCGCTGACTTCTAATTCACTTTGTGCTGGACAAACAATTTCAGTACCTTATACGGTTTCAGATGTCTTGGCAAACGGAAATTTTTTCACTACTCAATTGTCAGATGCTACAGGAAGTTTTACTAATCCTTTAAATATAGGAATATTAAGTAGTTTTGCTTCAGGAATAATAAATGCAGTAATACCTTCTAATACATCGGTTGGGAGTGCATACAGAATCAGAGTTGTAAGCTCAAATCCTAGTATTGTAGGTTCTGATAATGGGTTTAATTTGAATATCAATAATTTACCGGCAAAACCAGACTTACCTACAGGTTCCACTTCACTTTGCGAAAACAATGCAAATACTGATTTTTTTATTCCTTTAGTTTACAATGCATTATCTTATCAATGGGCAATTTTACCTGCCAATGCTGGAAACATCAGCGGAAATACAACAACAGCATCAGTTGATTGGTCAAATACTTTTTCTGGAAATGCTAAAATAACAGTAAAAGCAGTAAATTCCTGTGGAAATAGCTTATCATCCGATACTCTTTTAATTACTATTAATTCATTACCTTTAAAACCCAATATTCCTTCAGGTTTAACTTCAATTTGTCAGAATGCTGTAAATACAAATTATTCAACTTCATCTGTAAACAGTGGTGGTTTTATGTGGAGTTTAACCCCTTCTTCTGCCGGAATTATTACAGGAAATACAACAACAGCATCAGTTGATTGGTCAGACACTTATAGTGGAATTGCAAAAATTTCTTTGAAAGCCATAAATTCTTGTGGAAATAGTGTTTCTTCAGATTCATTAACAGTTACTGTCAACCCGTTACCAATAAAACCAGGAACACCAAGTGGTTCAACAATTTTATGTGAGAATAATTTGAATTCAACTTACACAACTTCGGGAAGTGCTAATTCAGCTTCTTACAGCTGGTCTGTTTATCCATCTACCGCAGGAACAATTTCCGGCACAACCACTTCTATGACCATTGACTGGAATAATACTTTTACCGGAAGTGCCAAGATTATAGTTAAAGGTGTAAATACATGCGGAACAGGAATAGCTTCAGATACATTGACCGCTACTTTAAATCCATTACCATTGAAACCTGTAACACCAACGGGTTCAAGTATTTTGTGTCAGGGAAGTACTCCAACCAATTATAATACACAAGGAAGTACCAATGCAACTACTTATTTGTGGAGTATTTATCCAACCACTGCAGGAAGTATTTCTGGTACAACTACAACAGCATCTGTTACTTGGAATACAATCTTTACAGGAACTGCCAAAATTTCAGTTAAAGGAATCAATACTTGTGGAAATAGTTTAAGTTCAGATTCATTGTCTGTTACGGTTAATTCACTTCCTTTAAAACCCTCGATTCCAAATGGTTCTACTTCGCTTTGCGAAAATAATATTAATACAAATTACACAACATCAGGAAGTAGTTATGCAACATCTTATCAATGGAGTATTTATCCTGGAATAGCAGGAAATATCACAGGAACAACGTCTACTGCTGTTGTTGATTGGAGCAATACTTACACAGGAATATCCAAAATCAGTGTTATTGGTATTAATGGTTGTGGAAACAGTATATCTTCGGATAGTTTGACGGTTACAATTAATTCTTTACCTACAAAACCTGGAATACCAAGCGGTTCAACAGTTTTATGCGAGAATAATTCAAATTCAACTTTCACAACTTCTGGTAGTGCTAATTCAACTTCATATAGTTGGTCTGTTTATCCATCTACAGCCGGAACAATTTCTGGTACAACCACTTCTATGACCATTGACTGGAATAATACTTTTACTGGAATTGCAAAAATCTTAGTTAAAGGTATAAATGCTTGCGGAACTGGTATAGCTTCTGATTCGTTGACAGTTTCATTGAACCCATTGCCTTTGAAGCCTTCAGCACCAACGGGTTTAGGTACTTTATGTCAGGGAAGTGCCGCAACCAATTATAATACAGCAGGAAGTACAAATGCAACTACTTATTTGTGGAGTATTTATCCAACCACCGCAGGAAGTATTTCTGGTACAACTGCAACAGCATCTGTTACTTGGAATACAATCTTTACAGGAACTGCCAAAATTTCAGTTAAAGGAATCAATACTTGTGGAAATAGTTTAAGTTCAGATTCATTGTCTGTTACAATTAATCCATTACCTTTAAAGCCAACAACTCCAACCGGCTCAACTTCGCTTTGCGAAAATAATGCTAATACAAATTACACAACTACAGGAAGTAGCAATGCCACATCTTATCAATGGAGCATTTATCCTACAATAGCAGGAAGTATAACAGGTACAACAATTGCTGCTGTTGTTGATTGGAGCAATACTTATACAGGAATATCCAAAATCAGTGTTATTGGTATTAATGGTTGTGGAAACAGCGTATCTTCGGATAGTTTGACGGTTACAATAAATTCTTTGCCTGTAAAACCGGGAGCACCAAGTGGTACAACAGTTTTGTGCGAGAATAATTCAAATTCAACTTACACAACATCGGGAAGTATTAATTCAACTTCTTACAACTGGTCTGTTTATCCATCTACCGCTGGAACAATTTCCGGCACAACCACTTCTATGACCATTGACTGGAATAATACTTTTACCGGAAGTGCCAAGATTATAGTTAAAGGTGTAAATACATGCGGAACAGGAATAGCTTCAGATACATTGACCGCTACTTTAAATCCATTACCATTGAAACCTGTAACACCAACGGGTTCAAGTATTTTGTGTCAGGGAAGTACTCCAACCAATTATAATACACAAGGAAGTACCAATGCAACTACTTATTTGTGGAGTATTTATCCAACCACTGCAGGAAGTATTTCTAGTACAACTGCATCAGCATCTGTTACTTGGAATACAATTTTTATAGGAACTGCCAAAATTTCTGTAAAAGGAGTCAATACTTGTGGGAATAGCTTAAGTTCAGATTCATTGTCTGTTACGGTTAATCCACTTCCTTTAAAACCTTCGACTCCAACCGGTTCAACTTCGCTTTGCGAAAATAATGCTAATACAAATTACACAACCACAGGAAGTAGCAATGCCACATCTTATCAATGGAGCATTTATCCTGCAATAGCAGGAAGTATCACAGGAACAACGACTACTGCTATTGTTGATTGGACAGATACTTATACCGGAATAGCTAAAATCACTGTTATTGGTATTAATGGTTGTGGAAACAGCATATCTTCTGATAGTTTGACGGTTACAATTAATTCTTTACCTATAAAGCCAGGAACACCAACAGGACCAGTAAATCTAAGCCAGAATAGTCCTAACTCAATTTATTCAACTACTGGTAGTTCAAATGCAACATCTTATCAATGGAGTATTTCTCCAACGAATGCAGCCTTAATAAGTGGTGCAACTACTTCTGCAACTTTCGATTGGAATAATACTTTTACAGGAACTGCAAAAATATCTGTAATTGCTATAAATTCATGTGGCAACAGCCTCGTTTCTGATTCATTAACTGTAATGATAACTGCATTTCCAACTGCTGATTTTCAAAATATAGTTGATAGTATATGTTTAGGAACTTCAGATACTTTAAAAATTAATCTTACAGGTGCATCACCTTGGGCAATCGTTTATAATAATGGAAGTTCAAATCTGAATATTAATAATATTAATACTACACCTTATCTTTTAATTGTAAATCCGACAATTTCTACAACATATAAACTTATTTCTGTAACAGATGTAAATTGGACTAATAATCAAAATGATACTTCAAAGGTTGTTATTAGAAGTTTGCCTGTTGCAAGTTTTACAAAAGCTATCAATGTATTAAATGTTAACTTTACGAATACGTCTACTTATACAAATTCATATTCTTGGGATTTTGGAGATAGCAGCCCTATTTCTAATCAGATTAATCCTTTACATACATATAGCACATTTGGTAATTATCTTGTAAACTTGACAGCTACAAATATATGTGGCTCTGATAATTATCAGGATTCTGTGAAGCTTTCTAATGTTGGGGTTTTTGAAAATACTAATTCTTCACAATTAATCGTTTATCCAAACCCTAATAAGGGAAATTTTGAAATAAAAATAAACGGAATCAAAACAGATTTTCAATTGTTTTTATACAACGAAATCGGACAGATGATTATTAATGAAAAATACAACTTTGGTGGTTCATCTTCATTTAATAAAGACTTTATCATGCAAGAATATCCTAAAGGGATATATATATTAAATATCCTGACTTTTGATGGAATTATCTCTAAAAAAATTGTAATTCAATAATATAATCTTAAAATTATTCTGACAATGAAAAACGCTGATTTACGAAAAACTACTCTTGTTATTGTTTTAATATTGGCTTCATTTTGTGTTTATTCGCAGCAAAAAGAAGTTAAAAACGATATGTTGAGCTTAAATGGTGTTGAATTTTGGCATAAATGGAAACCCAGCAAGTGTTTTAATAAGAAAAGTCCATTACAATTAAATGTAAAAGTTAAAAATACCAATGCTTATTGTGTAAAAGTTGAACTGCAGGTAAATTATTATCAATCAGGAATTATAAAAGAACAAAGTGATACGGTAAGTTTGTGCCTCAATCCAAATCAATCTAAGCAAGGAAGTAAAAATGGATTAAATTTTTCGGCAGGCAGTTTTACCAATGCCGAAATTAATAATCCGGCATTTACCTACGAAGTAAATCCGATAAAAATAATCAAGATGCGTAGTTGTCAAGAAAACAAATAAATTACATGCAAACTATTATCCAACTTTTTGAGGACAGTGTAAAGAAACACGCTGGTAATCCTTTATTAAGAGAAAAGAGAACGACCAACTACGAATCTATTACTTATCAGGAAACACAAGATTTGGTATATCGATTTGCTGCTGGATTGATGAGTCTGGGTGTTGAAAAAGCTGATAAAATTTCGTTGATTTCAGAAGGGAGAAATGATTGGTTAATCAGCGAACTGGCTATTTTGTATTGTGGTGCGGTAAATGTTCCTCTTTCTGTAAAACTGATTGACGCTTCCGAAATTAAGTTTCGTATCAATCATTCCGAAAGTAAATATATTATTGTTTCAAATGGGCAAGCTAAAAAAATCAGGGATATCCGCTCTGATTGTCCACTTGTTGAGAGAATCATTTATCTGGATGCACAAGATTATTATAATGATGATGAAATTTATAAAGAAAGTATTTACGAAATAGGGGATGCCTTTCTGGCAACAAGAGGCAGTGATTTTGAAAAGCGGAAAGAGGGAATTAAACCCAACGATTATGCCAATATCTGCTATACTTCAGGAACCACAGCAGATCCAAAAGGTATTATTTTAACTCATCGCAATTACACAGCTAATGTGGAACAAGCTTGTACTTTAATGACAATTCCACAGGATTATTGTAACTTATTAATTTTACCTTGGGATCATTCATTTGCGCATACTGCAGGTTTATATAGTTTTATTTACAAAGGAGCGAGCATTGCCTCGGTTCAGTCAGGTAAATCAGCACTAGATACGATTAAAAATATTCCAATCAATATAAAAGAAGTCCAGCCTAATTTGATATTAAGTGTTCCTGCATTGGCAAAAAACTTCAAAAAAAATGTCGAGAAAAATATCCGTAATAAAGGAAAAGTTGCAGAAATGATGCTCAATATAGGGCTGAAAACGGCATATCTTTATAATGCCGAAGGCTGGAACAAAGGAAAAGGCTTGCGTTTTCTTCTAAAACCTTTGGTTAATCTTTTCGATACAATACTTTTTTCAAAAATTCGTGAAGGATTTGGAGGAAAACTCGATTTCTTTATTGGAGGTGGTGCTTTGCTTGATATTGACCTGCAAAAGTTTTTTTATGCAATAGGTATTCCTATGATGCAAGGTTATGGTTTATCCGAAGCTTCACCTGTTATATCATCCAATGCATTACATAAACACAAATTGGGTTCTTCCGGAAGTTTGGTTTCTCCAATGGAAATTAAAATTTTAGATAGCGAAGCCCGTGAACTTCCTATTGGCGAAAAAGGAGAAATTGTTGTAAAAGGAGAAAATGTTATGATTGCTTATTGGAGAAACGAAACAGCAACTGCCGAAACTATTACCAATGGTTGGTTGCATACAGGCGATATGGGATACTTGGATAAAGATGACTATTTACATGTTGTCGGTCGTTTCAAAAGTTTGTTGATTGGTAATGATGGCGAAAAGTATAGCCCTGAAGGCATTGAAGAACAACTTACTGAGCATTTACCATTTATAGATCAGGTTATGTTGTATAATAATCAAAATGCTTATACTATAGGTTTGTTAGTTTTGAATAAAGAAGCAGTAAGATACTTTGTAAATCATCATAAACATCATCAAGTACAGAGTATTGAAGAAAAATCTAAGCATTTTCTTTTTCATTTACAAAACGAGATACAACATATTAATAAAACAGGGAAACATAAATTAGTTTTTCCGGAAAGATGGTTGCCTTCATCTTTTTTAATCTTAGAAGAAAGCTTTACAGAACAAAACCGTATGCTCAATTCAACTATGAAAATGGTGAGAGGGAAAATTACAGAACGTTATTGTATTGAAATAGAATATTTGTATAAACCTGAAGGAAAGTTTGTTGTGAATGAAAAAAATATTATTGTTATCAAAAAAATGATTGAAAATTAAATAAAAAAAATCTATCATTTCAACCGTTTAGGTATTAAAAAAATTATACCTTTGTTCCATATTTGCAACAACATTTAATACAATAATCAATTAATAATAATTACCATGAAAAAACATAATTTTAATGCCGGACCTTGCATCTTACCAAAATCAGCTATTGAAAACACAGCCAAAGCTGTATTGGAATTAGATGGAATTGGAATGTCTTTAATTGAAATCTCTCATAGAAGTAAAGAATTTCAAGCCATTATGGACGAAACTGTTGCTTTATTTAAAGAACAATTAAACATTCCTGAAAATTACCATGTATTATTTTTAGGTGGTGGAGCCAGCTTGCAATTTTGTATGATACCATTCAACCTTTTAAACAAAAAAGCAGCTTATTTAGAAACTGGTGTGTGGGCAAAAAAAGCCAATAAAGAAGCTAAATTATTTGGTGAAGTTAACATTGTTGCATCTTCTGCTGATAAAAACTTCAGTTATGTTCCCAAAACATATACTATCCCTGCTGATGCTGATTATTTCCACATCACAACTAATAATACCATTTACGGAACAGAACTTCATACAGATATTGACAGCCCTGTAACTTTGGTGGCAGATATGTCATCTGATATTTTAAGCCGTCCTGTAGATGTTTCTAAATATGCTATGATTTATGGTGGTGCTCAGAAAAACCTAGGACCTGCAGGTGTTACTTTTGTGATTATCCGCGAAGATATACTTGGAAAAGTAGAAAGAGCAATTCCTACTATGTTGGATTACAGAACTCATATTAAAGAAGGTTCTATGTTCAACACACCTCCTTGTTTTGCTATCTTCACAGTTAGAGAAACTTTGAGATGGATTAAATCTTTGGGTGGCGTTGAAAAGATATATGAAATGAACAAAGCAAAAGCTAAGTTATTGTATGACGAAATTGATCGCAATTCAATGTTTAAAGGAACTGCCGAAAAAGAAGACCGTTCTTTAATGAATATCTGTTTTGTGATGAATGAAAAATATCAGGACAAAGAAGATGCTTTTATGGAATTAGCCAAAGCAAACGGTATGGTTGGTATTAAAGGCCACCGTTCTGTGGGTGGTTTCCGTGCTTCTACTTATAATGCGCTGCCTATCGAAAGCGTTCAAGCTTTGGTAGATTGTATGAAAGAATTTGAAAAAGCAAATGCATAATTTTAAATAGAATTTCAAAAGGTTGAAGAGTAAAGTATTACTTTTCAACCTTTTTTATATAAAAAAATAAAATTTTAAAAATATGACAAAAGTATTAATTGCTACTGATAAACCTTTTGCAAAGGTTGCAGTAGATGGTATCCGAAAAATAGTAGAAGATGCAGGGTTTGAACTTGTATTATTGGAAAAATATACTGCTCAGTCGGATTTTGTAAATGCAATAGCAGATGTGGATGCTGCGATTATTCGTAGCGATATTGCCGACAAAGAAGTAATAGAAGCGGGTAAAAATCTGAAAATTATTGTACGTGCTGGTGCCGGTTACGATAATATTGATTTGGCTGCTTGCACTGCAAAAGGAGTTGTTGCCATGAATACACCAGGACAAAACTCAAATGCTGTTGCTGAACTGGCATTTGGTATGATGGTGATGGCTGCTCGTAACAATTTCGACGGTTCATCAGGTACCGAACTGAGAGGCAAGAAACTTGGCATACATGCTTATGGAAATGTGGGAAAATATGTAGCTTTAATTGCAAAGGGTTTTGGAATGGATGTTTATGCTTTTGATCCTTTTGTAAGCAAAGAAGCTATGGAAAAAGACGGTATTAAATGTTTGACTTCAGTGGAAGAATTGTATAAAACTTGCCAGTATGTTTCTTTACATATTCCTGCCAATGATAAAACCAAGAAATCAATCAATTTTGAATTGCTATCGAGCATGCCTAAAAACGCATGTTTGGTAAATACTGCCCGCAAAGAAGTAATTGATGAAGAAGGATTGTTAAAAGTATTTGCAGAAAGACCCGATTTCAAATATGTATCGGATATTGAGCCTGGTTGTAAAGCTGAAATTACCGAAAAATATACTGGACGCTTTTTCTTTACACCAAAGAAAATGGGTGCTCAAACTTCTGAAGCCAATGTAAATGCAGGCTTGGCAGCTGCCCATCAAATCGTTAAGTTTATTAAAACCGGCGATAAAACTTATCAGGTAAATAAATAGAATATTTTACTGATTGTATTATAAAAAGAGGTTATTCCGATAAGAATAACCTCTTTTTTTTCTGCTAGCTTATTATTATAAAAGCCAATTTAGTTGATAAAAAGTATACTTTTTTATTTCTTAAAATGCTTATTTAATAATGCTATGAGAGATGCTGCAGTAAATGGTTTTGGAAGATAATCATTGCATCCGCAAAGGGCTGCATTTTCTTTTTCACCAGACAATGTAAAGGCAGATTGTAAAATAATAATTACATTGGTATTGAACATTCGGATTTGTTTGGTGGCTTCATAACCATCCATTTCAGGCATTTTTACATCCATAATTATCAAATCAATATCGGGATTATTGCGGCAAGCTTCAAGCACTTCTATTCCGTTTTCAACTTCAATAATATCTTTGCAAAATCTTTTTACTGCCATTGATATAATCATTCGTGTAATATCATCGTCATCGGCTATTAATATTTTGAGATTTTTTATTTGATTATTTTCATTTTCCAATGGAACAACTTTTTCAAAAACATTCTTTTCTTCCTTTTCAACATTGTAAGGTAACGTAAAATAAAAGCTTGAACCGACACCTGATTCACTTTCGACCCAGATTTTTCCATTAAGCATTTCAACATACGCTTTGGAAATTGACAAACCCAATCCTGCACCCTGATATGCATTTTTATCCTGGATATCGGCTTGGATAAAACGTTCAAATATGGCTTTCTGTCTGTCTTTTGGTATGCCAATTCCTGTGTCTTTTACATAGAATTCAAGATAATTGTCCTTTTTCTCATATCCAAATGTAATTGAACCTTTTTTGCTGTACTTTATGGCATTTTTAACAAGGTTGGTGAGAATTGAATACACTTTCTCACTATCGGTAATAATTACGGATTGGTTTGATAGTAAATCGTTTTTAAACGAAAGATTCATTCCTTTGGCTTCTACTTCTGGTTTGAAAAAGTTATATATAAATTCGATATGCTCATTAATATTTATTTCTTTATTATTTACTTCAATTGTTCCTGATTCTATTTTTGAGATACTTACAATATCGTTGATGATATTGAGCATACGGGCACCACCTTTTTCAATGATTCGGATATATTCCTGTTGTTCTTCGTTTGTGAGACTCGGATTTTTTAATAGTTCAGCAAAGCCAAGTATGCCATTCATAGGTGTACGGATTTCGTGGCTCATATTACAAAGGAAGGCTGTTTTTAGCCTATCGCTTTCTTCGGCATGTTCTTTAGCTTCAATTAAATCTGCTAGTATCTTTTTCTTTTCCGTTATATCACGAGCAGAACCCACCAAACCAATAAATTCGTTTTTTTCATTATACAGTGGGGCTTTATGAACATCGAGATAAAGGAATTCTCCGTTTACATTACCAAACTCATCAAACTGCATTTGCTTCATTTCCTGTTTGGTAATCTCATCCGAATCAATGCAAAGTTCGCCAAAAGTAAACCATTCAGGATTTTCGGGATGCTTGTTGCGCTGGCGGTACGCAAAGAACAAATCATCTTTTCCTATTGGTTCGGAAGTATCTTTTGCATTCAACAGTTTTTCGCATACTGCTTTGTTTGTAAAGATAAACCTATTATTTTTATCTTTTGCCCATAACAAATCTGGCATAGTATCGCTCATCAAACGCATTAATGAATACAAATTAAAGTATTTTGATTCACTCTCTTTTAAGTTGTTTTCAGCTTTTTTGCGTTCGGTAATATTGTGGAATATCCAGATTCTACCATAGCTTTTCCCATTCTTATCAATAACTGGCGATGAATATCTTTCCAGTACTGTTCCATTTTTTAATTCAATTTCGTCAGTACTTGTTTCAGCTTTATGTTTATACAAATACATAACTCTTTCAAGAAAGGCTTCCTCATTTATAACCATACTGGTAACATGATTGAGGAATAAGGCATCATCTTCTTCCTCTTGTATGTATTCAGGGACATTAAATAACTCTATCATTCGTTGATTTGTAAGGATACGCTTGTTGTTTTCATCAACCACCAAAATTCCATCTGGAGTAGAGTTTGTTTGCGATTCAAGTAAAGCAGTTTTTGAAAGCAAAGCTTCTTCGGCTTGTTTGCGTTTGGTAATATTTTCATGCATTAAAACTACTCTATTGGGATTTCCATTGCTATCATTTAATGTAAACCCAACAGCTTTTATCCAAACTGGTAAATCGGGAAATGATGAGTCGATGTCATGGACATTAAAATAAGAATCAGGAAAGTAAACTACTTCACCTTTTTTAATTCGATCAAACATATCGCCTAAGCCTTGTTGTATTAACTGAGTATCTTTAAAAATGGAATAATCAGCAGGTGGGTTTGCACCAAAAAGTTTTGTAAATGCAGGGTTTGATTGAATAGCATATCCTTCCATATCCAGAATTTGAATTGACATTGGATTTTTATCAATAATATCTTGTAGCGTATTTTCAACATGCTTACGGTTATTATTAATAAGTATTTGTGAGGCTATGGATGCAATTGTACTTGCAAACGATTCTTCGTCAGAATACCAGTTGCGTTTTTCGCCTACGTGCTCAAAACAAACTACTCCCTTCAACTTTCCATTCATGTATATACCTGCATCGAGCATCGAACTTATTTCGAGTGGAACAAGATAAGCTCTTGTAAATTCATTGGTTCGTATGTCATTTTGTGCATCGCTAACTGATATTCTGCTTTCATCATAAATAGTTTCAAAATAATGCGGATAATCTGCACTTTTAAGAATTCCTCCTGAACTGTGGGTATTTGTTTTGCTTTCGTATAACGAAATACATTGTAATTCTGTGTTGTCATCGGATAATAACCATATACTTGTACGTTCAACCTGTATTGCTATGGCTACTTCCTTGGTTAATTTTTTAAAAGAGCTATTTAAATCTCCAAAAGAAATTACTTCATCTAATGCTATATGGGCAATGGCATTACTTTGCTGTTGAGCACGTTCTTTGCTATGAAATAGTATTTCTTCAGCCTTTTTGCGTTCGGTATTGTCTTCTATTATTCCTATTCCTCCACATATATTTCCATCAATATCATGTATAGGTGTAAAAATTGCTCTAACTGGTGTAACTTTTACAGAAGTTAATGAATGGTAAGTATCTTCATATATTCCTACATTTCCATTTATAGCCTGTTGCACTGATGAAACTAGTTTTTTATCGGACAGATTGAGCATATTAAGACCAATTAGTTTTTCGCTGGAAGAACCAATGATTTCGACAAACTTATCGTTGCATGTATCAATAACTCCTTTTTCATTAAAATATAAGAGACCTACGGGTGAATACTCGAATATCAAACGATATTTTTCGTCGCTTACTTTTTTAATTTTTTCGGCTTTGTTGCGTTTAGTTATTTCCTTTTCAAGTGATGAATTCTTAGTCTTTACAATGAAAAAAAGTATGAATGAAAAAAACAGGAAGATAATTAAGATGCTCGATTCTATTATTTCAAATAGTAAAACTTTATTCCACGCTTTTGTATTAAAATCCATTCCAAATACGGCAATGGTTTTGCCTGTGAGCTCATCTTTTATCGGAATAAGTACACTTGTCCATGTTCCCCATCTGTCAGTAAGGGCATCTGTAATAATATCTTTTCCATCAATAAAAGGTTGTTTGTCTTCTGGCTTTGCTTCGTTGTATTCCTGACCGGGAGGTGAATAATCTATTGAATTTTCGGGCTCAGAATCTGCTATAAAAAATATTTTACCGTTTTGCATGGTATATAAATATGCAAACCTTGCTTTTTTATTAACATGGATAATGTCTTTCAACGTATTTTTTATAAGCTGATATTGTGGTTTTGCAGTATCAGATGGCTTTGCTTCCAGTGCTTTTAAATCCTCTTTGGGCAATGAAGTTTCAATAGATTTGGCAATTTGCAAAATATATTCAAATTTCTCATTTTCAATTTTCACCCATGTGAAACGAATATAGAAAATACCTACAATAATAATTATAAATATGATAATTCTTTGTATCGGAAGTTTTGAAAGTTTAATATTTGTCATAAATCAGCTAATTTACACATACTACATATTATTAATTACAATCATCTACAAATGTACAAAATTTAGATTATAAGTGATAAAAATAGCTAATTATTACGCTAAAATTAGATAAACGTGCTTCTATTTATTATTTTATAGTATTTCAAAAAAAAAGTGAATGTTAAGCACACTTACATTCAAATAAACAGTTAATTTGTTAAGGGTGTATTGTCTTAAAATTCTGAAGCTTGTCTGTAAGTATTTATATCAGATAATGTAAATAACACCGTTAATGATTCTGTAATCTTATTGCAGTCTCTTTTTCCAATTAATTAATAATTATTTTATTTATATTTGCAGGAGATTGAAATAGGATAAATATAAGAATTGACAATATTTATTGATTAAATCCAATCTGGAAGTAATAATGGATAATAAATAAATTAAAGGGTTTATGCACTTTTTAAAATGTAATAATTGCGGACACTTCAATGAAGTAAAAACACAGTATATGGTATTTTGCATTCAATGCAACAAAAAGCTGGAAAATAACTTTTCTGAATGGAGCAAACGAAATGCCGAGAAATCATTTGATGATTATAAAAACCAAGTTTGTACAACAGAGCTCAATCTGGGGCCTATCGTTCAACCAAAATCTTTAAAAAAAATTGGATTAAAGTTCTGGATTATAATTGCCGTTGTGCTAATCGCCTTTATTAGCATTGTTAGTTTTGGTGGTCATAGGATTATTGGTCTTATCAAAAAGCCACTGTATGAAAAAGTATTGATGAAAACTGCTGAAGAAATTAATAAAACCTGTCCGGTAATGATAGATAATATTACCCGTTTAGATAATGCAATAGCAATGCCTGATAATGTTTTTCAGTATAATTACACCATAATCAGCATGCTCAAAGATGAAATAAATATTAATGAAGTGAAATCTTATTTGGAACCGGGTATTGTTAATTTTGTCAAAACTAATCCTCAGATGAAAACAATCAGAGACTATAAAACAACGGTAAACTATTACTATAAAGATAAATCGGGTGTTTATTTGTTCACAATATGTGTTACTCCCGAACAATATGAATAAAGATTAGGAAAATAAAACATAATCAAACAAAACGTTAGTATAAACTATATTGGTTTTTATTTTTCTATTCAGTTCAAAGCAAAAAACTAACAACATAGTATTTAACATCAATTTTTGAACTCAAGAAAACTTATTTCAATAATTGTATTTTGATTTCCAGAGTCCTTTCAGACGGGCTCTTATTTCGTTTTCTCTGGGATTGTTTTGAGGTTCGTAAAACTTTTTCCCTTTAATTTTTTCGGGTAAAAACTCTAAATCAACAAAATTGTTATCGTAACTATGGGCATATTTATAGTCTTTCCCATAGCCTATGTCTTTCATCAATTTGGTAGGAGCATTGCGAATATGCAGGGGAACTGCTAAATCGCCTGTTTTACTCACCAATGCCAATGCTTCGTCAATAGCAGCATAACTGGCATTGCTTTTAGCTGAGGTAGCCAGATAAATAGCCGTTTGCGACAATATAATCCTCGATTCGGGATAACCAATTTTATTCACAGCTTCAAAACAACTGTTGGCAAGCAACAGTGCATTAGGGTTGGCATTTCCAATATCTTCCGAGGCCAGTATCAGCATACGACGAGCAATAAATTTAAGATCTTCGCCACCAGCTATCATACGAGCCAGCCAATAAACGGCTGCATTGGGATCGCTGCCACGGATAGACTTAATAAATGCTGAAATTACATCGTAATGCATTTCTCCGCCTTTGTCGTACAAAGCCAGATTTTGCTGTACAATTCTAAGTACCATTTCGTTGCTGATTTCTACTTTCTCCTTTTTCTTTTCCATGTTCACCACCAGCTCAATAGCATTCAGCAAGCGACGGGCATCACCGCCTGAAATTCTTAACAATGCTTCGGTTTCGTTGATAGTAATAGCAACTTTAAGTTGATTTTCCAGAAATAGTCTTGCTGTTTCTAAGAGTTGTAATAAATCTTCTTTCTCAAGATTTTTCAGAATATACACCTGACAGCGCGAAAGTAAAGGTGAAATCACTTCAAACGAAGGGTTTTCTGTGGTGGCACCTATTAGTGTAATAATACCTTTTTCCACAGCTCCCAGCAACGAATCCTGCTGAGATTTATTGAAACGATGAATTTCATCAATAAACAAAATGGCGTTATGAGCAGATTTGTTTGCTTTTTCTATAACTTCTCTCACATCCTTAACACCCGAATTGATGGCACTAAGGGTATAAAATTCTTTGTTTAAATATTGCGAAATAATAAAAGCAAGTGTAGTTTTGCCCACTCCCGGAGGTCCCCACAATATCATAGAAGGGATGCTTCCTGATTCGATAGCTGTTCGCAAAATAGCTTTTTCGCCCACCAAATGAGTTTGTCCAATGTAATTATCAAGAGAGTTTGGACGTAATTGCTCGGCAAGTGGTGGTAATTGATTCATATTTTGATATGGATTAATGAATATTGCTTATTTTATGAAGTGCTTTGTCTTTGTTTTGTACGACAAAAATATCACTCAATCACTAATTTTAAATATAATAAAAACACAACCAGATACAATTAGGTTCACTGCTTGTAGATTTAACTCTGTGTTCCTGATTTGCAGGTATTAAAACATAATCACCGGCTTTTAGTTTTTTAATTTCGCCATCTTTAAATTCTAATTCGGCTTCGCCTGCAAGCAATATTACCCATTCGTTTTTGTCCTCATTGTACCAATAGCCATCGGGTGTGTGAAATCCATAAGAAACAATGCGTTCAATTGTTATATTTTTGTTTTGCAAAAGTACTTTAATCACTTCTTTGTCCGAAGTGGGCTTAATGTTTTCAAACAGATTCTTTGTCATGATAATTGCTTATAAATATTCTTCAATAATACCTTTTCCCTGACGGAGAATAATAAAATCATCATTGATACAACTTACCACAGTTGAAGGTTCATTGTCTCCATATCCGCCATCAATTACAATATCTACTAGGTTTCCATATTTTTCGTAAATAAGTTCAGGATCAGTAGTGTATTCTATTAAATCATCTTCATCATGAATAGAAGTGGACATAATAGGATGACCTAATTCGTCAACAATAGTGCGGGCAATATTATTATCAGGAATACGAATACCCACTGTTTTCTTTTTGCTTTGAAAAAGCTTAGGAACTTTATTGTTAGCATCCAGTATAAAAGTAAAAGGACCCGGCAATGCTTTCTTCATGAGCTTGTAAGTGCTATTACTAATAGGTTTTGTAAAATCCGATAAATGACTCAAATCGTAACAAACAAAAGAGAAGTTGGCTTTTTCAACTTTGATGCCTTTAATATCAGCAATACGTTCAACGGTTTTGTTTTTAAAAATGTCGCAACCCATACCATATACGGTATCAGTAGGATAGATGATGATACCTCCGTCGTTCAGGCATTCTATTACGGTTTTAATATCACGGGGATTAGGATTTTCGGGATAAATTTTGAGTAACATAAGGCTTTAAATCTTTCCTCAAAATTACTAATTTTTTATTAAGATGTTTAGTTTTTACAATATCATTTCTATTTAAATTTTTCAGATTGTTAAGTAGGAGCAGAGAGAGTAGAAATAAACAAGTTGTATTCTACTTAGCTGTTTTTTCATTGGTTGTTTTTTGAGGCTTTTTCTGTTCAAGCATTTGAGCTTTTTCTAACCAAATTTTTGCTTCTTCAGGATTATTTAAACTCTTATAGGTTATGCCAATGTATTTGTGTGCCATAATGTTTTCAGGATCAAACTGAATACATTTCTTAAATTCTTCAATGGCTTCCTGAAACTTTCCCATTGTCCCCAATATGCTTCCCAGATTTAAATGTGCATCTGAAAAATTAGGGTCGAGGCTTAATGATTTTTTGTACACCTCCATTGCTTTCTGCAAATTTCCTTGTTCAAAATATATAATACCTGTATTATTCCAGGTTACAGCTTTATTGGGATTAAGTTTTAATGCAGTTTCATAATTAAACAAGGATTTGTTTATATCTTTTAACCGATACCAAGCCAAGCCTAAATGTTCGTAACAATCAGTATATTTAGGATATATTAATATACCCTTATCAAATTCTGCTACGGCTTTGAGCATAATGGCATTTCGGTTTTGTATATCATCTTCTTTCATAGCCTTGTCTCGTAGTGCAAGACCCCAGTATAGATGCATGTGTGCACTATTAGGCGAACGTGTTACATCTTTTTCAAAAAGAGTGCTTTGGTTTTTCCATTCAGCTGCACGAACAATGGTTTTAAAAGCAAATAAAAATAGAATAAGAACACAGATTGTTGTAAATATTGGTTTGGATTTTATTATATCTATCTCCGATTCATTATTACTTGCAGATATTTTAAGCCATTGAGTAATAAAAAAAACAAATGCCATGCACAAACCCAGCGATGGTAAAAACATAAAGCGTTCGCCAAAAGAAGTACCCACTATAAACAGAATATTACTATAAATACTTGTAGTAATCAGAAAAAACAAAAAGCCAAATGCAATCATGTTTTTTTTGCGAAGATTTAAAACAACGTAAATCCCCATAGCTAAATAAACCATAAAAGGTATTATAAACCTTAAATCGCCCAATCCAATGATGGGTGTCTGATTAAAAGAATAATCGCTAACCAATTGGTAAGGAACAACAGTAAGTATTAAATATTTGCCAAGCAGCATTATGGCTGTTGCAAAACGAGAAGCTGTATCGGGAGCAGCCACTAAAAAATTATCGGTAATAGATATTGCTGAAGTAGCATTAAATTTTGATATAATCTGATGCCTGATAGCGATATATATTATAGCCGGAATAATAAGTAATATAGATGCCGTAATTATGGTTTTGCGTTTGGCATTGGTAAAATACCATCCAAAAAAAGGAAACAAAAACAGCATGGTAATTATACCTTCTTTGGACAAGAATGCGAGAAAAAGCATCAGCATTGAAGCAATCAGGCTCCACCACTTCTTTTTTGTAAACCATATATGCAACAATAACATAGTCAGTAATAAAAAGAAGAATGACATAATTTCGTCTCGACTTTTAATATTAGCTACCACTTCGGTATGAATAGGGTGTGCTGCAAACAGCAATGTAATTGCCAAAGGAATTACCGGATGCACTTTGCTCATATATTTGCGCAAGACTATAAACAGCAAAAAACAAGACAAGGCATAAAATAAGACATTAATTATATGACTTAAAGAGGGATTGTTGGGCGATACTTGCCATTCGATAGCAAACATAATTTGCGATAGCGGACGATATAAATTATCACTCAAGAGATTAATGCCATACCTGTATGTTGTAGTAAGAATAATGGGAATGCCTTGTACACCTTTTTTTACTACCCAATTATCGGCAACCGCACCATAATCGTCCAACACATAATCGTGCTTCAGCGTATTAGAATACAGCATAAATGCAAACAAAAAACAGATAAGAGCAGTGGTATAAACGTTGATCGTTTTTTTTGAAGATACCACTTTTTGTGCTTGCTTTGTGGCAATTTCATTGATTTTTTTTGCTTTCTTACTCATAATTTTTTTAAAACAATAATAAGTATCAATAAAAATAATTGCAGTATATTTTTCAAAAGTAAGAAAAATATAAGTAAGAAAAAGTATTTTGCCGAAAAAAATTTATAATTTAAAAGTGGCTTCGTATTTTGCTGTTATACACCGTTTTTTATTTCCAATTTTTTCACAAATCCATAATTAGGTTTAGAGTTTTTACCATCCGGAATTTCATTCCAAGCTTTGTAAAAAATATATTTTTTATCCAAATCAATTCCTTTAAAAATAGTACCTATCAAATTATGTATTTTATCATTTTCAATTCTAGTTCTCAACGTATCTTTAAGGTCTATTTTAGTTAGATAATTTATCAAGGGAAAGTAACCTTCATTCATGCCTTGTGGTGAAATATTTAATATTTGAGGCTTGGTTTCAATTTTCATAAGAGTTATCGGAAATTGGTATTTGTCCTTAGTTTTACCTATCATAAGCTCATAGAATTTTTTCATTTCTTGCTCAATTTGGTATTGCCAATATCCATTCGCAGGTTTTAAGACTTGAGAACTTAAAAACATATTATTAGCTGCGTCAACCAAAAATCCATTTTCATATTGTTCTTTTGCTTTTTTGTAAAGTTCTGTGGCTGTCATGCCATTAAGAGTGTACTCCCCAATATGAATAATGTTAAGTTTCCAGCCTTCTTTATATTTACCATATATATTGGTTGACAGCAATTCATCAAGTCCATTTTTCAGAACTATAAGAGAAATGAATATTTCCTTATTTTCTGCTTTATAATGAATTATATAATCATTTTGACCATTTAGTCCAGACATTACAGTATTTGATAGCCCTTTTGTCGTATTTTTTACATAAAATTGGTCTAAAACTCTAACTTCTTTATTATCCACCAAACTGTTTGTTTGATGTATTATATCATCTATTTTATCTCCACTCTGCTTTACTAAAATATCTGACATAATCCCTTTAATAAGCTTTGGATTATTTTCAAAAATTGATTTTACAACTATTTTGTCTAAATCGTTGATTTCATTTTTAATTTGAGCATCAATTTTTTCATTTGAAACAGAATCATATGTCCCAACATTACAACTCTGTAATCCGAACAAGATTATAGCCATTATTAATACTCCTTGTTTCATTTTTCTGTTTTAAAATGGTGGCTAATGTTCCGCAGCTTGTTGTCAGGCGTGTGTATAAAATTCCTTTCCTTTCAGCCCGCTGCTATATTTATAACTTGTTGTTTATTTCACTTTGTTGTTAAAACATGATTGAAGCATGGTGCTGTTATGCACTGCATATATTTTTGTCAAGGTACGGTTGAAATGCTTCTAAAAACAAACTTGTTTTTTATTTTATTGAATTCAAAAAAGATACTTCCACCTTCATGCCCAGGAGCAATTTCATTTGGTTTATATAATACATATACTAATGAATATATTATCTCAGGTTTATTTTTAACCCAATCAACTCTATTAGCTATTAATTGAGGTGTTTCTGTTTTTACTATTTTGTTAAGCTTTAGATTCGTTTCAAAATATGAAATGATTAATCTAGAAAAGCTATCTACTGCCCATATTGGTCTGTCACTTTCAATACTGTCATTCCCACAATAACATTCAACAGAGTCTTTTGATAGTGATTTAATTGTTTTTCTGTCAGAGTTGTCAATTGCTTGAATAAATTTATTCCATGTCGACATTAGTAAGTTACTATCATTATAATTAATTTTTACCTCTTGAGCTTTACTTAATATTGTCAAAAAGATAAATATTAAGATTAGTGTTGCTTTTTTCATATGTAGTGCATAACATTATTATACGTCTAACAAATACATCCCTTACCTCCTTTTTCGGTAGGATTTTCTTGATAATTGTCAGACATTTCCGCACAAATATAAACGATATTTATCACCAAAACTTAAAATAAATTCATTTAACAAAAAAACCCGAAGCATACACTTCGGGTTAAAGATAATCAGTATTTTTTGGTATTTAATATTAAACCATCTATACTCCCTATTACTTATTTATTAGCAGTTTCTGAGTAGTTCTCCATTCATCAGATTTGATTTCAAACATATAGATTCCATTATTTAAATCATCAATATTAATCCGGCTCTGATTCTGTTTTAGCATTTCAGTCCTGATCAATTTGCCGGTCATCGAATAAATATTTAATGTCAGTTTTGCATTGTCGGGGTTTTCAATATTCAGATTTACCATATCAGTGGCAGGATTAGGATAAATGGAGGAAACTATAACCTGGTTTCCTGTATTGTCATCAATTGTCAAAAGGTTTCCACAATAAATCTGTTTATTATACGAAGCATAATTCGAGTAAGCATAACTAACATTAGATTTCATTGCATTGGCCGTTGCCACACTCATGGTTTGCGATTGCAAAACGAGGGTTGGGTGAACATTGGTCATATTAAATGCCATATCGTTGTTACACAAACCATTTCCATTGCTATCAATCACAGCAATCACACGGCCTTCATTTATTCCTTGTCCAACATGAACCGTCGTAATTCCGTTTTCGGTGAGACCCCTGAATTCAACATTTTTATTGGTTGTAGTAGTGTTTCCGTAGGCTCTTTTTTTCCAGATAACAGAGCCGGTGTTCGAAAGATTAATCATGGCAATGGTAAAAGCCGAGTTATCGTAAATACTTCCGTCAACAATCATGCTTCTTCCATTGTTGATAGCTGTAATATCATTAAGGACAAACTGATTATAAGTTACCGTAAGTTCGTTGAACGATTGCAAGCTGAGTGCAGCGTTGTAAATTGCCACAAATTCAGTTTTATTGTTGTTGGTATTGTTATATCCTCCCACAATGGCATATCCACCGGTAGTATTTAGTTTCACAATGCGGCTAGGGATTATCTGCATTCCTGTATAAGTATAAGCCGAATGCGAACTGATGCTTCCTGTAGCGCTGATTTTCATGGTCAATAAAGAGTTGATGTTGTAACTCGACGAAACCACATACCCCGTTCCATCAGCTATAATACTATAGCAGGTAATTACGCCTGTGCTCAAAGGATATAAATATTGGTTTTGCCACTCTATTGTGCCATCGGCAGCACATTTTATGATATAATTAGATAAGGTATTCTGCCCGCCTCCTATCAAAAAGCCGTTGTCGCCGGGCAAAGCTTTCGATAGGGCTATTGAATTCATATTGCCCGAAGTCAGGTAATATATTTTCTGCCATACTAAAGCACCAGCCGAACTGAATTTCACAATCCAGGTAGATGCTGTATATTCATGCGAACCCATTAAAAAATAAAAACTACCGTCATTAGCTTCCACTATTTTGGGTGAACCAACCATGATGTTGGTATCGTTGAAAACATATTTCCATGTCATGTTAAAACTATTGTCCCAACGAATGACCTGAACTTTGTAGGCACTGTCGAAACCCGTAGTGATATATCCACCGGAGGAAACTTTTTCAATTTTTTCAAAATAACCGTTGTTAGCTACTTTGAGATAAGCTGTGCTTTGAGCCTGAATCAGTAATACGCAAAGCGATAGAAGTAATGTAAAACTTAGTTTTTTCATAAAAGGTTTTAATTTGTTTGATAAAATGAAATAATTGCCTTTTAGACATAATTATTGCGAAAAGGGTTGCATGGGGAGGGAAAAATTGTTAAAAAAGTTTCCTTGCTTTTTGTTGATGGGTTTAATGAACGTTCCGCAGCTAAAGCGAAGTGCGGATTTACTTGCACTGTCCTATGCCTGCTACTACAAATGTAATTTAATAGCAAAAAGTGGCTTGCAACTGTTTAGAAATAAATTTATATCGCTGTGACAAACATATGCAACTCGTACTGTCCTTATCATTTTGCATTGGTGCTGTTATAGGCTGGTTTATTTTTCCAAAAGTATCTTAAGGTTTTCAAGACTTTGGATTATATCTTTTCCCAGCATTTTCTGAAATATTCTTTTAAATAAACTCATTGGAAATTTTGTTGGACCTAGAAAAGTCCATGTAACTTTTGTTTGTGTACTCGACAATGATTGAATAGCAAATTTTGATTTGCCCACATTCTTCATTGGTCTTTCAAATTTTAAATCATATTCAATAAGCTCACCTTCAATAAGCGTAATGATTTTTTGACTGCCTGCTCCAACGCTATTGTTTTTACTATTCCATGTGTAATTAAAACCTACAGTTCCATCAGTTCCTGTCGATGTAGTTTCCTTATTTGGGTCCTTCATGTTCCATACACTAAAATTCTCTTGGTTTTTTGTAATTTTAAGTAAATTAAATACTTCCAAACTTGGTTTATCTATAATAATAGATTTTTCAACAATTATTTCTTTTGCCATAAATATTTTTATTTAGTACGATAATTTAAAACTTGCCCCAACTTTCCGCAGCTTGCTTTCAGGCAGTCCTTTCCTTTCAGTTTACTGCTTTGTTTATTAATGTTGTTCATTTCACATTTTTGTTTAACCCTGCTAGCAGCAAGGTGCTGTTAGCAAGCGTTTATTGTTTTAATTCTTATGCTATTCCATTAGAACCATATTGACTAAATGAACAGTTCTCAATATTAAACAATATTCCCCAGAATGCACCTCCACCATCACAAACGTCAACTGGTTCTGTTTTCCATTTATTGTTTGAATTATTAATAATGTCATTATCAATTGCAAAAGCATTAATATTAATATATTTTTTACCTTTTATTATTAATCCAATATACTGAAATGCATACATTTCTAAGTACTCTTTTTTGAAATAATTTAAAAAACAAGTGTCTAATTTTTGAATTTCATTTTGAGTCAAATTGAAGAATTTTTTAACTTTTCTTGGTGTTGCTCTTGAGCATTGATTCAACATTTGCTTCCCTTTTTCCTTAGAAATGACAGTAAAATATTTTGGTATAAATACTTCTTGCGAATATGATTTAAAAATAATTGCAAAAACTAATATTAAAAGTATTTTAAAAAATTTGTACATAATAATTTATTTTTAGTGTTTTTCCTAAATACTTGCTAACGCCCGAGGCTATATTTATTTGGTGGTTTGCAGGAGCAAAGACCGCTAAATGCACTTCAGCCAGCCAATGGACATAGGCGTATGTTAGCGGCCGTTTTTATTTCGGTTCAAGTAAAACTAATAAATTGTCATTAAATTCTGTTGCCTTAGTCCCGAGTTTAGAAAAAAAATCGGCATCAAATTTTTCAACAGTTACAACAGCTTTCTTAATCATGTTTTTCCCATCTTCGGTAAGACCAACTGTCTTGGCTCTTGTGTCAGTCATATGCTCCTGTCTTTGTATTAAACCCTTTTGTTGAAGCGTTCTTAAAACAGTTGAAGTTGTCATTGGGTCAATTTTCGTGTGAGCCGACAACACAATTTGAGTTACTTCTTGTTTATGAATTGTCAGCCAATAAATACTTGCTAATAATACATATTGAGAGTGCGTTAATCCATAATCTTCTAATGCCTTTTTAATTTCTCGTTGCCAGAGGTTTGTTACTTGCCATAATAAGAAACCTGAACTTTCTTCAGGTTTATCAACACTAAATGTATTATCTGTTGATTTCATAAACTTGAAGCCACATTAATTTGCTTTTGTATATCGGTTGGCAAAGAATCAGCCAATTTTTTAGCAACTAACTTTACCCATAAAAACCCTAAAATTCCTGTAACAGAAATAATTCCTGTAATTTTAAGCCCATCTTCAGTGTCTTCATAAATATGATCGTCATATATTTTGGCTAATGGCATTTTAGAAACATCATAGAACCTTTTATTTTTATTAGTTTCCAAAATTTCAATGTTTACATTTGGGCCTCCTTTAGGTCTTAAAAGAATTTTATTTCCTTTTTTAAATTCCCCTTCCATTTTGGCAAATTCTATTCCATGGTCCCAAGTATGCCAATTATTTACATCGGATATCAATTTCCACATTTGTTCTTTTGTAACTTCTTTCGTTACGATTGAATGAGATTTAGTCCACATACGTTTGATTTTTTTGAATTAATAATATATTATCTGTGCAAAGATAATATGTAAACATATAATATGTAAATTTGTTTTCATTCAAACTGTATAATGTCTTTTTTAAGATTGCAAGGTCTTTTTCTAAAATAGTTGCTAACTTCAGTTCGTCTAATAACCTCCGTTTTTATCAAATTCTCATCAAAAATAATGTTTTTTAGCAAACCCTGATGAATATATTGTTATAATTTGTAAAATATATAGCAAGCTTAAAATGACTTATCCGGCGTTGAATGAGTCCAAAAAACAATAAAACAGTAGAAAAAACTACTCTTAGGTAGTTTTTGAAGATTTCGTGTCCTAAAATATTCATTATTCGTCTCAGATTGTAGGCTATAAACATAAGTCCTATATCGGCACTTGCCCTTGCCTTGCTTTTTTTTGTTTGTATAGAATAGAATCCCCATTGACGTTTTATGGTTCCATAGGGATGCTCCACTATAGATTGCCGTCGTTTATAGAGTTTTGGGTTGGCTGCTACCCTTTTTCTCTTTTGTTCTATATATTCAGCATATTGACTGCGTTCTATCAATCTTCCACTCTTGTTTTTGGTGCAGAGTTCTCTTTTAGAACATATTTTGCAGACACTAGTTTTATAGTGTTTTACCAGGATTATTGCTCTGTGTTTTCCTCTGTTCTTGTTTTAATTATTTCCATTGGTCTCTAAAACCTTATTTTCGGGGCAGATATAAGCATCATCTTCTTTGTTGTATTGAAAATTTGCAACGTTATATCTTTCATCAGGTGCATTGGAAGCTACATCCGGTATAGCAACAATGGCATTGATCCCCAGATCCTCTGCCACCTTCATTTCGCTGCCTGTATGATATCCTTTATCGTAAAGTGCAGTAAATTCATTGGTATGCAATATAGTTTTGGCTCGTTGCAACATATTACCCTTGGCTTTACTGTCGTTGTTGGCTGTAACTTTATAATCGATTGGGATACTATGTTTGCCGTCTACTGTTGTCTGAACATTATAGGCTACTTCTGTTATATTATTTCTGGTAATCATTTGCCGGCTTTCAGGATCAGAAGTTGATATCTGTTCTTCATTAGTTTCAATAAGTTGTTGTGATAACCTTTGATAGTTGGCTTTTCGCTGATGCTGCTTTGCTATTTCCTTTTCTATAATGGCCCTGTTTTCTAAATCCTCTGTTGCCAACATCTTTGTATATTCTTCCAGTTTATTTTCAATATAAACCAAATGTCTTTCTATTTTACCCTGATTGTAATTATTCTTTTTTGAATTCTGAGCTCTCAGCTTGGTGCTGTCTCCGGCTATCAGCTTACCCCCAATCAAATCAAAATGTTTGGCTATCTGTACACTTGCCCTAAAAACTCTTTTTATCCCTATGGGATTATCTCTCCTGAAATTAGAGATGGTATTATGATCGGGTTGAAGGCTTTTCATAAGCCACATTAACTCGATGTTTCTTTTACATTCTTTTTCCAAGTCTCTCGAAGAACGTATCCTGTTAAGATACCCGTAAATAAAAAGCTTGAGTAAATCTGCAGGATGATACGCAGGGCGACAATTTTCGATAAAGTCCATGTCGAATCCAAATTTTTTTAATGACAAGCTATCAACAAAAAGGTCTATTACTCTTACTTCATTATCAAGAGCGATGGATGCTTCCAACGATTGTGGAAAAAGATGTATTTGATTCCTGTTTTCTCCTTGTATGAATTTCATACATTAAAGTTACTAAATCTAATGAAAATAAGAAAATTACACCATAAAAGTTATCAACAAATTACTGTGGGTTTTTTAGCGTCTCATCCACGCCATCTGCGAGAATTTCTAACAAACCAATTTAATTCCCTTTATAATATTGTGAAGTGATATTAAAGTTGGCTTGACCATCTACCAGCAATTTAACATTCCATTTTTCGTTGCTGTTACAATTTATTATTTCATAATTGAACTGAGTGTAACACCAATTGACTTCTGTTGTAGTGGATTGAATTAAAACATAATTTGAACCAATAGTTAAATTTAATATTTCTCCACTAACAGTATTTGTATAATAACGAGTGGTTAACACAGTTGAAACAAATGAACCGGATGGTCTTTTGGCTTTCATTTTAACATTCACAGAGGTTTGCACATAGTTGTTATCAAAGGTCAGGAATAAGCCCCCGCCGGCGTCAATATCTTGCAAAAGTGCATTTGTTGCTATTCTATAAGTTTTTACACTTTTTAAGCCTCCGAGTTCTATGTTTTGTTCACTGACTTGGTTGTTCGTAGCATTTTTAACCAACATTTTGGTTGCATTGCTTATGGTGGGGGTGTTCACCACTGTTACCGATCCATACACATTGAGGTTTGCCTGAGTAGTTGCTGTTCCAATGCCTACGTTTCCGGCACTGTAATTAATATCGCTTCCAGAGTTAACCCACTGGCTGTTAATAATAGTAGGAAGGTTGCTTAAGTCGTTGTAGCTACCCGATGTTGCAACTGTTGCAAAAGAGGGTTTTCCCGTCAAACTTAACCAAGTACCGTTAAAAGCATCCGTAATGCCATAACCAGCAAGGGTAGTGGGTTTACTGGTGATGGTGCTCCATGCCTGATTATGTGCAGTCGGTGTAAAGGAAGAGGGAATTCCGGTCAAACTAACGTATTGTCCATTAAATCCATGAACACTGACGCTGTCGGCAATGTTGGGTTTGTTGATAAGATCGTTATAGTTTTTGTTCCACAATGTAAAAATAGGATCGTTTTCAATAATCCCTCCGCTGATAGAATCCGCCATTTTTGCATGTAAAGCATAAGGTACACTTAACAACTGGCTGGTGCCGGAAATGGTATAGGATATGCCTCCTGTTGCACCGTCGGGGTCGGTTTCGGTTTTAATAAAATAAGGTCCATTTGCCCAGTTAATAGTTGAAAAATTACCACTTAACACTGTTCCACCACCAATTTCAATGCTTACCAAACCATTGGCATTGGTGCTTGGTGTTTGAGTTTCTACATAAACTGCTGTTCCACTAGCTGAACCTTGTAGAATACTTATTTGCATGGCAACAGCAGTATTTGTAACCAAATTATTACTTGCATTGCGAATTACTGCCTGATAGCTCATTTTATTTGGACTTTGAGCCCAAACTGTAGCTGCTAATAGAACAGTTACTAATATTGTAAATATTTTTCTCATTGTTTTATCCTCCTTAATTTTTAATGATTTTAAATGTTTTTAAGTCTTTGCTTCCTTGAACTACTTTTACAAAATAATTCGCTGGAACAAGATTGCTCATAACAATTTTTGTTTGGTTGCCTATAATTTTTTTACTTTGTAAAAGCTTACCATTCATGTCAAATAGTTGAAAGCTCAGATTTGAAATTTCATAATCTTTGACTTCCAATGTAATATAATCTATTGTAGGGTTTGGATATGTCGAAATGCCTTTGGCTTCTTCAATGGCTGTTACTACCGAAATTTCATATGGTTGCTGCACGCCTTGTGCCACAGAACCATTTGTTCCTGTATTGGTGGTGTAAACAAGCTGTCCTACAGAATAGCTCGCAAAGCCTCCGCTACCCGCAGCATTGCCACCTGTGGCGTTAATGCTTTCTTGGGCTTGTAATCCTGTTAGTCCAATTCCTAACAAAAGTACAGCATTTAATTTTAACTTTTTGTGTCGCATCTTTAACCTCCTTTTTTAAATTGATAAAATATATTTTAGTTTATCTTTTTTTTTATGTTTCAATGCTTTGTCTGTCTTTTCTCCAATGATTGCTTAACGTCACTTCGTCTAATAACCTTTGTTTTTATTAATTCTACTCAAAAATAATACTTTTTTAGTAAACCTTGATAAATATATTGTTATAATTAGTAAAATATATAGCAAGCTTACAACTATTACCTTAGACCGTTTACGCAAAAGAGGTTATGAAGCTATGCTTGAGCTTTATGAGAAAA
>JACABE010000022.1 GCA_013377005.1 Bacteroidota bacterium | reverse complement strand
CCAGAATTTTATCTAAAATAACTTCTATTACAATGATTCAGTTTCTTAATAAATTCGTCTTTTTTAGACCTACCAACAATTTAAAAGTAAATCTTTCCTAAATGCACAATGGGTTAAGATAGATAAAAGTAAGTTTACCAAACCTAGTGCTTATTTCTGTAAAGCTGTTTTAAAGAAAACATGAGTTGTACCAAATAATTACAAGAAACCTGCATTTAGCAGGTTTTTTTATGCTAAAACTTTAGAAAAATGATTAACTTTGTTTAATCAAATTTGCTTAAATTAAAATTAAATTTTGAATGCTCCAATTCTTACTTAAGCGATTGTTTTACGGATTTCTGGTTTTATTAGGCGTAATTACAGTTGTTTTTCTATTGTTCAATGTTTTGCCTGGCGATCCAGCTCGCATGATGCTAGGACAACGTGCCGATATCAATTCTATTGAAGCCATTAACAAAGATTTGGGAAGAGACAAACCATTGACTACTCAATACTTCAATTATCTAAATGATTTTTCCATATTATCTATCCACAATATTAGCGATACTAACAATTACTGGTACCTTGATAGGACCAAATACACATCTGCTATTAAGTTAATTCCTTTTGGTAATTATGCATTAATACTAAAAATGCCTTATATGCGTCGATCCTATCAAAGCAAACGCATGGTAACTGAAATTATAACTGAAGCCTTCCCAAAAACAGTATTACTGGCAGGAGTAGCAATGTTGTTTGCAGTAATAATAGGCGTCATAGTTGGAGTATTAGCAGCCATCAAGAAAGATGGATTTTTCGATAGAATATCATTGGTATTATCAGCCTTTGGCATGTCGCTGCCCTCCTTTTTTGCTGCCATACTCATAGCCTGGTTATTTGCATTTGTATTAGCAAAATACACAGGATTAAGTATGTTTGGAAGCATGTACACTGTAGATGATTTTGGAAACGGAGAATACCTCGATTTAAAGAATCTGATATTACCGGCTTTCACTTTAGGAATTCGTCCTTTAGCTGTAATTGTTGAACTAACAAGAAGCTCAATGCTAGACGTTCTTTCACAGGATTTCATAAGAACAGCCAAAGCCAAAGGATTATCTCCCTACCACATCATTACCCGACATACTTTAAAAAATGCTATGAATCCAGTTATTACAGCAGTTTCTGGTTGGCTGGCATCTTTAATGGCAGGCGCAGTATTCGTGGAATATGTATTCGACTGGAAAGGAGTTGGGGTAGTAATAGTAGATGCACTTGAAAAATATGATTTCCCAGTAGTAATGGGAGTTTTACTTTTTATCTCAATAATATTAGTAATTATCAATATCTTTGTAGATATTTTATATGGAATGTTAGATCCAAGAATTAGATTGTCCTAAATAAATAAAAATATAACATGAGAAGAAAAATTGTAGCAGGAAACTGGAAGATGAATAAAACTTTTCAGGAAGCTGATGAATTAATCAACGAAATTATAGATGGTTTGGATGAAGCCAATCAAAAAAATATTAATGTAGTAATTTGTCCTCCTTTTACTTACATAGAATTGTGTACTGACTATGCACAAGAAAGTGAATATTCAGTAGGTGCTCAAAATGTAAGTAATAACGACAGCGGAGCTTATACAGGCGAAGTATCTGCAAAAATGTTACATTCAATGGGTGTAGAATATTGCATTATAGGGCATTCCGAACGACGTAAATATTTCAAAGAAACCGACCATGAACTCACTCAAAAAGCAGAACTATTGCTTAAGAATGATATTCTTCCTATTTTCTGTTGTGGTGAATTATTACCTGATCGCGAAGCTTCCAAACATTTTGATGTAGTAAAGCAACAATTGGGAAATGCATTGTTTGGCTTAGATCCATTGGATTTTGCAAAGCTTATTATTGCTTACGAACCCGTTTGGGCTATTGGAACTGGTATAACAGCCACACCAGATCAAGCACAAGAGATGCATGCTTATATTCGTGCCCTAATTTCCGATAAATATGGAAAAGAAATAGCTAAAAATACAAGCATTTTATATGGTGGTAGTTGTAATGCTCAAAATGCAAAAGAATTATTTGCCAATGCCGATGTAGATGGTGGATTAATTGGTGGAGCATGCCTAAAAGCAACAGATTTTTTAAAAATTATTGACTCTTTTTAAATAAAAATAATGGTTTATATTGAATTAAATATTAAAATGAATCCCGAAAACCCTTTAATGGAAATTGTAATGGTAGAATTGGGTGAATTGGGTTTCGAAAGTTTTGTTGATATCGAAGATGGTATGCTTGCATATATACAGGAAACATTTTTTGATGAGCAGTCCATTTCTAAAATGCAAATAATAAAAGAAAACCCTTCACTTTTTTCCTACACATTTCAAATAATGGAAGATAAAAACTGGAACGAAGTTTGGGAAAGTAATTATGATGCAGTAGTTATCAACAACAGATGCGGTATTCGAGCTCCATTTCATCCCGAAAATAAAGATATTGAATTTGATTTGGTAATTATGCCAAAAATGTCATTTGGAACTGCTCATCACGAAACCACTTCCAATATGATAGAATTCTTACTTGAAGAAAATTTGAAAAACAAATCTGTATTAGATATGGGTTGCGGAACAAGTGTGCTTGCAATTCTTGCAGCTAAGTTAGGAGCAAGAGATGTAGTGGCTATTGATAACGATGAATGGGCTTATAATAATTCACTCGAAAACATTGTAATGAATAATGTGCCCGACATTAAAGTATTTTTAGGAGATGCTTCCTTATTGCCCTCCATGCATTTTGATGTAATCATTGCAAATATAAACCGAAATATTTTACTAAACGACATTCAAGCTTATGCTTTATCGTTAAATAGCAATGGTGTATTACTGATGAGTGGCTTTTACGAACAAGATATTCCTATAATTAAAGAAGAATGTGCAAAATATGATATAGCTTTTGAGCGTTATATATCAAAAAATAATTGGGTAGCTGTAAGATTTATCAAATAAAATTAAACAAAATGTTGGCAAAACGTTTCTTCTTGTTCATGTTAATTTCTGTCTTGTTCTCATTTCAAAATTCGTTTTCTCAAAACATGAAAAGCTTTTCAAAGGACAAAAGTTTTTATATTGAAGAGATGAAATCCCTGTTCAAAGAAGATAAAAACGCTGACAAAGACCAAAAAGCTTCGGCAGAAGCCATGTTAGTAAATTTTGAGCAATTATGGAATTCAGGTAGTTTTGATGATAATGAAAAAATACAACTCCTTTCCGCTGCCAATTTAATGCTGAAAGCAAAAATGCGTGCATTTCCGCATTTCTTTAGTTTTCTCAGTTGCATCATTGATTTCAAAAAAAGCGATCAAAATGAAAAAAGTTACAATGCTTGGTTTAAGGGTGTTATTAGCTTACTCGACTTTAAAAAGAGCAGGTATTTTGTAGATTTCATGGAAAACACCCGAAGTTTATTAAAAACCAATTATTTATTTACATCAAAAGCAATAAAATGGTATTCAACAAGTAATGATTTTCACTATGAAAACGATAGTACCATCAAAGTTGTTTTTCCATCATTGGATTTAATTTGCCAAGCAAATAAAGACAGTTCCGTTATTTTAAATACAAAGGGTACTTACTTTCCCATAGAAAATAAATGGATAGGCGAAGGCGGAAAACTTACATGGGAAAGAGCAGGTTTCGGCCCCGATGAAGTGTATGCTCAAATTGCCAATTATGAGGTTGATATGCGCTTTTCCAAATTTTCATCCGACTCAGCTAAATTCTTTTATCCTGCATATTTTTCTACCTTTTTATTGGGTAGTATTCAAGAAAAAGTGATGGCAGATGTTACCGAAGATAAAGCATCTTACCCCCGCTTCAATTCTTATGATAAACGATTAAGCATTAAAAACATTTTTCCAAACATTGATTACGAAGGAGGATTTGCAATGAATGGGGTTAAAATTTTAGGTACAGGCGATAAATTTCAGGATGCCTATTTAAGATTTAAGAAAGATGAGAAAGAATTTGTAGTGACAGCCTCAAAATCATTTACAATCCACAAAGATAAAATTTCATCCAATCTTGCTTCAGTAACAATATACTGGAAAGGAGATTCGATCTACCATCCTAGCTTGGAAATGAAATATATGAGTGAAACTAAAGAATTAACTTTAATTCGTGGTATGAATGATATTTCAGAAAGTCCGTTTTTTAATACCTATCATAAATTGGATATGTATTTTGAAGCGATGTACTGGAAAACGGATGAGCCTAAAATTGATTTCAGTATGATAAGATCACCTGGAAGAAGTAGTCGGGCAACTTTTGAATCTTTTAACTATTACTCAGAAGCACGTTTTGCAAAATTGCAAGGAATAGATGAAATTAATCCCTTATATCGGATAAAAAAATATGTAGATAGCTATGACACACAGCAAATTTATGTGAGTGACCTCTCAAAACAAATGAAAATTGAACCTGAACAGGTTAAGGTAATGCTCATTCGTCTTGCAAACATGGGCTTTTTAATATACGATTCTGATGATGAAGTTGTTTTCGTTAAAGATAAAGTAAACGAGTATATAAAAGCATTAAATAAAAAAACCGATTATGATGCATTACAGTTTTATTCCTCGGTTGATGATGGAATTAATGCTTCATTAAGCTTGTTGAATTTCGATTTAAAAATAAAAGGTATTCCAGTTGTATTATTAAGCGATTCGCAAAGTGTGTTTGTTTATCCAAGTAAGCAAGAAATTTTGGTAAAAAAGAACCGAGATTTTACATTTTCCGGTCGTATTCATGCCGGTCGTTTTGATTATTTTGCCAAAGGATGTTCATTTCAATACGACGACTTTAAATTAAATATGCCGGTAATAGATTCAATGAGTGTTAGAGTATTATCTTTTACTACTAACGAAAAAGGCGAACGTCCGTTGGTGAGATTAAACACCGTAATAGAGGACTTAAAAGGAGAACTTTTGGTTGATTATCCTACCAATAAATCGGGTTTAAAATCGCATCCTGAATATCCGGTTTTTACAAGCCACGAAGAATCTTATGTTTATTATAACAAACCAAGTATTCAACATGGTGTATATACAAAAGATAAATTCTTTTATCGTGTGAAGCCTTTTAAAATTGAAAACCTGGATAGAATTCCAACCGATAGCCTTACATTTAACGGCAACCTAACTTCGGCAGGTATTTTCCCTGAAATTACAGAACCACTCAAAGTTCAACCCGATTATTCCTTAGGATTTATTAAGAAAACGCCTTCCACAGGATTGGCAAACTATGGTGGAAAAGGCAAATACTTTGATAAAATCGATTTAAGTAATCAAGGTCTTAGAGGTAATGGAAAATTAGAATATATAACTTCAACTTCTCAATCGAATAATTTTATATTCTTCCCCGATTCAATGAATACCATTGCTCAGAAATTCGACATTAAAGAGCAAACAGCATTAATGGAATATCCCCAATTATCTTCAAATAATGTAAAAGAACACTGGAGACCTTATCAGGATTCATTAATTGTTGATCAGATTGATAGTGCTTTTGCAATGTACAACAATGAATCGAAACTTAGTGGTCGTGTAATTTTAACACCAAAAGGATTGACAGGAAGCGGAAATATGGTGTTTGAAAAAGCAGAAATGGAATCGAATATGTATCAATTTAAGCAACATTTATTTGATGCCGATACTGCTAATTTCCGTTTAAGAACATTTGATTTAACAGATTTAGCATTTAATACCGAAAACTACAAATCTCATATTGATTTTAAAAAGCGAAATGGCGAATTCAAATCAAATGGAGGCGTTTCAAAAGTTAATTTCCCGATTAACAGATATCAATGTTATATGGATTTCTTAGACTGGTCGATGGATAAAGATGAAATTGCATTGAGAAACACTCAAAAACCCGGAACTGAAGGTATTGATAAATTGTCTTTAAAGGAATTGTTATCGGCTGATTTGCCGGGTTCTGATTTTGTGTCAACCCATCCGGCTCAGGATTCTTTAAAGTTCAAGTCGCCGAGAGCAGTATTTAATATGAAAGATTATATTTTAACTGCCGAAGATGTTAAATTTATAAGAGTTGCTGATGCTGCCATAGCTCCCGACAAAGGCAAGGTTGTGATTTTGCGTCAAGCTGAAATGCAACCATTCGTTAATGCAAATATATTGGCTGACACCGCTACAAAATTTCATAATTTTTATCAGGCTAATGCTACTATTCAAGGCAAATACGCTTACGTAGCCAATGGAAACTATGATTATGTAGACGAAAACGATTTAAAACATCAGATTTATTTCAATAAAATAGTTGTTGACAGCAACAGGCAAACATTAGCCAAAGGATATATTTCCGATTCCAGCGATTTTGCATTAAGTCCTGCTTTTGATTTTACCGGCAATGTAGAGTTAAGAGCAGCTAATGAGTTTTTATTTTTCACTGGAGGAACTCAAATTCATCATACTTGCAGCGAAGATGCGCTTAGTTGGTTAAAATTCAGTGCCGAAATTAATCCCAAAAAGATAATGATTCCTATTGGCAGCGAACCTAAAGACATTAATGGAAAGAAAATGGCTGCCGCAGTTCTTTATTCAAATACAGGACAAATTTATACTTCTTTTGCCAACAGCAAACGTTTTTACAGCGACACCGCTGTGGTTTCTGCCAATGGTTTTATGATGTATTTTAAAGATAAAAAAGAATACAGAATAGCTTCGCAAACTAAATTATTAAATCCGGATACTGCTGGCAATATGCTTGTGATGGATGTGAACAGTTGTGTTACAAGCGGAGAGGGAAATATTAATTTGGGAACCAAGCTGGGCAGGGTTGAAATGAGTAGTTTTGGGAATGTAACCAATAATATGAGGAGCAATGAAGCTACTTTTGATCTGGTGATGCCGTTAAACTTCTTTTTCAATGCCGATGCTATGAAATTGATGGGACAAAGCTTATATACCAATAATAGCTTGACGTCAATTGAAAATTCTACAGCAACTAAAGTTAAAAAATCATTCACCGAAATATTAGGCGAAAAAGATGCGGAAAAAGTAGTAAACGAAATTAATATGTACGGTGCTTTGCGCAAAGTTCCGGACAAACTGGATTATACCATGTTGCTTACCGATGTTAAGCTCAGGTACGATTCTACCACAAAATCGTTTATTTCTTTGGGCGAAATTGGTGTAGGAAATATTGGAAAAACTCAGGTTAATAAATATGTGAAAGGATATTTGCAGCTCATTAAAAAGCGAAGTGGCGATATTTTAACGTTGTATCTCGAATTGGATGAGTCGGAATGGTATTTCTTCAACTACAGCAATAATTTGATGCAGGCTTATTCGTCGGTAAAAGATTTTAACGATTATATTACCAAAGAAAAACCTGACAAACGACGTTTAGATGCTGATAATGGTTTGCCTGCCTACTCCTATTATCTTTCTACAGAACGCAAACGCAACGATTTTATTAAGCGCATGCAAGCTGCCGGAGCTACAAGTGAAGAACCAACACCAGAACCTGAAAAAACAACTGAATAAAAAGCGGAAGCCCGAAGTAAGAATAATACTTCGGGCTTCTGTTTTATTGAGTGTATGCTAATTCAAAAAAATTAAATCTGTATATTAACCAACACCCCATCTTTCAATATAGGTACTACATTGGCAGTATCGAGCTGAAAAGTAAATTCAAGCACATCATCCAGCTTAAGTTTACGCAAACGTTCGCGGTGGGCTGCTTTTTGAATATATGCCAGAGGATTTGATTTTGCAATACTCCATAAATCCAAGGCAGCTTCGGCCGAATCGCAATCCATTTTAAGGTCAGCAGAAGTAAGCAGTTGTTCAATCAAAGCTCCTGCAAATATCGAATCTTCCAGATTGAATTTGTTTTTCCAGCCTGCACATAATATCACTACATTCGAATGCTGATTGATTAACCATCGGCTTAGTGCAGTGATATTTGAAAAAGCACCTATTACAAGTCCTTCGGCATTTTTAGCCAATTCGATGGCTTGTGTGCCATTGGTGGTGCTATAAGCTATGGTTTTGCCTTTGACGGCTTCGGTCATAAAATTAAAGGCAGAGTTGCCAAAATCGGCAAAACCCATCACGATGCCTTCTCTTTCCGAAGCCACCAGATAGCCCTTGGCTTTATATTCTTTGGCTTCGTCCAGCGATGCCACGGGAATAATAGCCTCTACCCCATTCGCAAAAGCAGCGCATATCGAAGTGCTGGCACGTAATATATCTACCATTACCACAATAAAATTATTATTGGTAACAATTTCGCTGTAAAGTTTTGGAGTAAAACAAACTTCTATGGTATTCATTTCGCATGTATTTTTAGAAATGCAAAAGTAAGAATTAATTAGGAATTAAGAATCAGGAAAGCCTTCTATGTTTCCAGTTGTACAAAGCTATAAAATTTCTATGGTTTAAAATGTTGAGATTTTGAGAACGAGCACTCGTTTAAGCATTCTCAGTAGTGAGAACTATTGCCCGAGCTCTCGTTTAAATTAAGAAGTGTAATGAAGTATTATATTAAATATTATTGTTTGATAACCGTTTTTATTTCGTTTAAATAATTTCAAACCCCATAATTTTATAATAAATGAAAAACCTATTTTTCAATTAGTAAATAGATTTTTCATCCGAATTTCCTTAAACTTCCTTTAGGTCGTTGTTTTATGCGAATAAATTACTAGACTTAAGCTAAAATCTTCTAAGTATAAATATACACTACCTTAATGTCGTGCCTAATTATAAAGTTTTATTCTTTTACAAACTTCCTTACCACTGTTTCTTTATCTGAACTAAGCTTTATGATATAAACATCATTTGCGAAAGTAGAAGTATTTATTGTTGCTTTCTTATTAATAATGTTAGTATATACTGTTTGCCCAAAAAGGTTAAATATTTCTACACTTTGATTTTTATTAGAATTAGTTTCTATAGTAAGAACCTCTTTAACAGGATTGGGATAAACAGACAATTGAGTAGGTTCATAAAACTCAGTGATTGCTAATAAATTTTTATTTGCTTTTAATTTTGCTAAACAAGGTATAGGAAGACCGCTACCTGCACTTCCATCACTAGTATATCCAGAAGTAATAAAAATAGAATCGTTTTCCTGTACGACGGAATATGAGTAACCGCTACCAGTACCACTGTATAAATATAAATCCTTTTCTACGCCAATACTGTCAATTTTACTAATAGCATATTCAAAGCCTCCAATTATATTCGGATTTAGAAAATAACCTGCAACTATAAATCCATGGTCTTTTGTATTACATAACGACCAAGCTGTACTGTAATATGTACCCAATATTCTATGTTCCCATAAAACAGACCCGAATGAAGTCATTTTTCTAATGTTTGTTATATAATCGCAACCAGCATAGATATTATAAACCGATACGTAATTATGATCATTTGATTCAACTACACCCATTAATTCCTGAGTACCTGAAATATTAACAATATTTGCCCAAAGAGAGTCTCCAACAGAATTTGTTTTTAAAATATATCCATTATTAGTTATGTTAGCACTTATCAGGAACCCACCATCGGAAGCTTGAGAAATAGAAGTAGCATTAAATACATGATAAAATTGTTTTGACCAAAGTTGACTACCTGATGAATTTAATTTAGTTAAAAATAATGTATCTGTGTTAGTATAGGCTAATGCATATCCATTATCAGACGTCTGAATGAAACATTTATTATTACGTGAGACACCTTTTAATGTTATTGACCATAAAGTATCACAATTCAAATCAGTTTTAATAAACATTCCTTTGTTTGTTGTTTTATTTGTAGCATATAATGCAAAACCTCCATCGTTGGTTTGTACTATTTGAAAAATTTCTTTCAAATAATTATAAGCTTTATTCCAGATTAAAGCTCCCGAAGTGTCAGTTTTTAAAATATAACCTATGGAGTTAGGTTTCTGACCACAAGCAATATAATTATGGTCATTTGCAATAATTACACAACGTAATTCACCCATTGAACTTGCGTAGGTTTTCACCCATTCAAATTGTTGTGGCATAGCATTCATAAAAAGCAATGTAAAAAATAAAATTAATGTAGTTGTTTTTTTCATTATGATTCCTCCTATTTTATTATGGTTAAAATAAAGTATAAAAGTACTTTTTTTGAATCAGAAAGCAAATTAATATAAAAAATAATTAATACGAATCAGTTAACGGTAGCAAAATTTAAGTTAACGGTAAAACAAGTTCATTATTTTCGCATAATCAATCTCTTCCAACTATTTTACTTTTTGTAAATTTATCAATTTGCACAAACTCTTTCTTCTTTTCATCCCAAACATTAATAAAGAAAATTTTCTCTTGTTCATTGTCTTTTGAGTTTTCGATTTCAATTTCACTGCAATAAACAGTAATGAATAATCTGCTGTTTGGTTTATACTCAACGCAACTTTCTGTGTCGCTTAAAGCACAGCCATAATAATAAGTACTTTCACCTAAAGGTAAATCATATACCTTTCCATCTCTGACATCAACCATGGCTCCATCAATACAGCCAGTTCCACAGCCCCACGTAATTGTAATGTAGTAAGCTGCAAAGTCAATTTTGCCAGTTTTGTAGCCATTTGTAATTCTTGTTTTAAAATACTTTACAGTAGGATTACTTAAGTAGTTTATTTTAGCTTTTTGATAAGTAGATAATTTTTCTACTTTATATTTCTCAAAAGAAAATCCATCAATTATTTGTGCTTCTAAAATTTTTACAAATAATATTAAAACTATGAATAATATTTTTATTCTCTTTTTGCAATTCATCGTACCATCTCCAGAAAATCAACAATAGAAATAATCGGAATCTTTAATGTTTCTGCTTTCTTTCGTTTTTCCTGTCCCATTTTTTCGCCTGCCAACACATAATCGGTTTTGGAGGATATGGAAGCTATATTTTTACCCCCATTTTGCTCAATGGCAAGCTTTAGCTCATCACGCGAAAATTGCTCAAACACACCACTTACCACAAAAGATTTGCCTTCCAACACATTAGATATTAAATCTACAGCCTCAGTAAACATAGCAAACTGCAAACCTTTAGCTCTCAACCTGTCAATAATCAATATATTTTTTTTATTGGCAAAAAAAGCAATAATACTTTCAGCAATTTTTTCACCAATTTCGTCCACAGTTATCAAATCATCAACACTTGCAAGCATTAAATTATCTATATTCTGATAATGAATGGCCAGTTTCTTAGCAACCGTTTCGCCCACATATCTAATCCCCAAAGCAAATAAAACCCTTTCAAAACCAACCGATTTAGACTTTTCAATCCCATTCAGAATATTGGCAACTGTTTTTTCCTGAAAGCTTAGTTTCTTTTGCTTTTTATCGTCGCCCGATTCAATAATTTTTTCGAGTCCAATCAGGTTTTCATAGTTCAGATCATATAAATCAGCGGCATCATTAAGCAAAGCATTATCAAAAAGCATTTCTATTTTACCTTCACCCAAACTATCAATATTCATTGCCTTTCGATGAATAAAATGCGATAATTTCCCTTTAATCTGTGGCGGGCAACTATTCTCATTCTGACAAAAATAAGCAGCTTCACCATCTTTTCTAATCAACTCACTACCACATTCAGGACAAGTAGAAATAAATTCAAAACAATTCGTATTATCAGATCGCTTATCTATCAATACTCCAACAATTTTAGGGATAATTTCGCCACCTTTTTCAACATATACCAAATCACCTATTCTGATGTCCATATTCTGTATAAAATCCACATTATACAAACTAGCTCTTTTCACAACAGTTCCAGCTAGTTGAACAGGTCTTAGATTAGCAACAGGCGTAACCGTTCCCGTTCTGCCCACCTGAAAATCTATAGATAATAAAGTAGATATTGCTTTTTCCGCTTTAAACTTATAAGCAATAGCCCATCGAGGCGATTTGGCAGTAAAGCCCAACTGTTTCCATTGTTGGTAATCATTTACTTTAATCACTATCCCATCTATATCAAAACCAAGCTTGGTTCTTTCCTTATTCCAATAATTGATAAAATCAAACACATCATCCAAATTACTACACTTTACCATATAATTGGATATCTTAAAACCCCATTCTTTAGCTTTAAGCAAGTTTTCATAATGAGAATTATAAGGCAAATTTTCACCTAGCAAAAAATACAAATAACAATCAAGCGGACGATGAGCCACTTCTTTTGAATCCTGCATTTTAAGACTACCCGAAGCAGCATTGCGTGGATTTGCAAAAGCCTCCTCTCCTATTTCTATGCGCTCGTTATTCATTTTTTCAAAACCAGCATGCGGAAGAATAATTTCGCCACGAATTTCAAATTTTTCAGGATAATCTCCTTTTAATTGTAAAGGAATGCTCCTGATAGTTTTCACATTTGCAGTAACATCATCGCCTTGCACTCCATCACCTCTGGTAACAGCTTGCATCAAGACTCCATTTTCGTAAGTTAAACCAATGGCAACACCATCATATTTAAGTTCGCAAACATATTCAAAATCATCAACAATCAATTTCTGGATACGGCTGTCAAAATCTTTCAATTCCTCTTCAGAATAAGTATTTCCAAGTGAAAGCATAGGATAAGTGTGCTTAACTTGCTTAAAAGATTTAATAATTTCCCCGCCAACTCTTTGCGTTGGAGAATCAAATCTAAGCAATGCAGGATATTCTTTTTCCAAACAATTAAGTTCCTGCAGCATTGTATCAAATTCAAAATCAGTTATTGTTGGTTGATCTAATACATAATAATTATGATTATGAAGATTAAGCTGTTCTATCAACTCATCAATCCTTTTTTCAACCTGACGAATATCCATAGATTATTTAATTTGTAATTTTTGTGGATAAAAATCTTTATTTCGATATATTATTATAGTTTGATTCTGATTAATTGGGTTTAATCGATACAATAATTTATCAATAAATCCAGGTTCAATAGTAGCTTCATATTCAATATTAGGGAAATACTTCCTTAAATTATCTACTCTCTGATTAAGTAATTTAGTATCTTCAAACAGTATAAAGCGAGGTGCAAATTCATTTTTTTTATTCGCATCTAATTTATATATAGAATCTATAGGGGAAGTTATGCATACATCATAAGTATATATCCATTGCCCTAAATAAAACTCTGGAGCAATTTTAGTACTTGAAGCATTACTGTTCTCAAGCATTAAATAAGGAAAGTCTCTATACTTCACTTTATTAACATCATTATTCAAATAATGTGAAATATATGTCATAGATTCAACCCTAGCTTTTTTCGAATAATGAGTCGATATAAAAGGCATTAAAACTAAATTTAAACTCCAGAAAATTATCCAGCAAACTTTTAGTGTTTTTTTTCTGTGTTGCCAAAATTTTGAATGAGTAACAATCAAATCCCAACCTAAAATTCCTGTAATAATAAAAAATGGGACGATGGTAAGTATAAACCGTTCTTGTTTATTAGGAAAAGTACTGTGAAAAATTAGAAAAACAAACGTTGGTAAAAATAATAATAAATATTTTTTCCAGCTTCTAAAAAAACCTGCAAAAAGGAATAAACTTATTGGGGGAAGCAATATTCCACCCAACAACAAAAAATAAGTATACCATGCAGATACAATATAATCATTTGAATGATCAATGTTATATTGAATATAAACCTGCATTTCGGCAAAAGGTTTTCCCCATAAAATCCAGTCAATAATTCCTTCAAATAAAAAAACAGACATTAAAAAGCCCAACACAAGAAACAATATTGGTTTCCATTGCCAGCGAATCAATAATACCAATCCAACACCCGAAATAAACAAAGCTGTCTGAAATCTTGTTGAAAAAGCTAATCCAAATAAAAATCCTGCCCAAAAGAACTCTTTAGCAAACTCATTAAACTCTTGTTTTTTATATATCAACCAAATTGCCCACATTAAAAACGGAATAGAAAACACTTCTGCCAAGTTCCTCACACTTATCCATGGGAAAAACCAGTACAACGATAATAGTAAACCAACTTGAATAGCAAGCTTTTTGTGTACAGACTTTTCAACAATCTTATATCCAAAATACACAACCAATAATGACCAAAATGCATGTATTAATCTAATAACGAACATCTTCGATTGAGGATCATCAATATGCAGCCATTTTATAAGAGAGAACAAAACATAGTGAATCCCTACATAAAAAAAACTATGCCCATCAGGACCTTGATTTCCTGGCGACCAAGGTAACCATTTATTATAATCACTTCCATCAACCCACGATTGGGCTGCTTCAACCACTAAAAAATGGTCATCATGCATACCAAAACCTTTGGCAAAAATTACTGCCACTAATCTCACAACAAATGCAATAACTAAAATGCAAAGCAATGTTTTTTCTTTCCATATTTTCTTTAAAACCAGCATTCTTATTTAGTATTAGTAATTATTTGATTTAATTCTTCAATGTTTTTTGCCCAGCTAAAATTTGACTGTACAAGATAATATCCATTAAGAGCTATTTCATTAGATTTATATTTATTTTCAAGTAAATAGCAAATATGTTGAGCAAGTTCTTCCTGTGTATTACCAATCAAAACATCTCTACTGTCCATTGCTTTCAATGCATCATTAGCAAGAGTGGTTGTGATACAGGGTAATCGCATTGCCATAGCTTCAAGTAATTTATTTTGCAATCCGGTTCCTATTCGCATTGGTGCAATAAAAATAGTAGATTTTGCATAGCAATTGCGCATATCATTCACCCATCCTGTTACTTCTACATTATTTGACTTTAACTTTCTGACTAAAAAATGAGGACTGGCTCCTGCAAGCAATACTTTAATATTAGGATACTTTTTCATTACCAAAGGTAAAATATCTTTTACAAGATATTGACATGCATCAATATTAGGAGGATAAGCCATATTGCCTGTAAAAATAATATCGTACTTCTTTTCTGTTTCAATAGGAAAGTAATAAGAAGTATCAACCCCATTGGGTATAACATGAATTTCATTATTCTGATTATGAGGAATCAAATTTCTATCAGTTTCAGAAATAATAATTTTATGCTCGAAACAATCAAAAACATCATGTTCATATTTAATCAACCGCTTATATTCAGAGTGTAATAATACTTGCAAATAAAACTCATCGGTAAGAATTCTGCGTTTAATACCATAAGAAAAAACATCTTGATAATCAATAGTTTTAGGAATATTAATATCCTTTACATATTCCGCCATACGACATAATTGGCAAAAAATATGATCTGGAGAAATGGTTTTTATAATGGAGTCGATTCGCTTTTTAGCTTTATTATTATAAAAGTATCCTATTTGAAAAGGTTTTCCTGTAAAAAGAGTCTTAAAAAGATTAAAAAAAATACTAATCTTAGATATATTGATGATATAAATCTCTTTACAAAAAGGTTTTATTTTTGATAAAGCATTAGGATGTAAGGGATGTTCATTTAAACAACATAAATAAATATCATGGTATTCAGATAAATAACGAATAAAATTAAATGCTCTTAATTTATCACCTTTATCCAATGGATAAGGAACCCTTGATAAGACAACAAATACTTTCATAACGAACTCTTTTTCAATATTTGTTCATAAAAAGCAATTAATTTATCAGTAAGTAAGTTATTTGTATGCTCCTTTTCTATTAGTTTTCGAGCATTTTCACCTATCATTTTTCTTCTTTCCATATTATTAACAATCTCAATAATTGCATTTTTAAAATCTTCAATCGTATTAGCAATTATTATGTCCTTGTTATTTGTATAATTTATTCCTTCGGCACCAATACTGGTAGTAATAACTACTTTACCCATAGCCATTGCCTCTATAATTTTAATTCTAATTCCACTTCCAGAAAATAAAGGAACGACCATGATAGATTTTGAATTTATAAAAGCCTTCGCATCTTCAACTTCACCTAGAATTTCAATATTTGGATATTTTGATTGTAGCAACCAATTAGGCATGCTTCTTCCTGCAAGATAAAATTTCAAATCAGGAATTTTATAACAAATTAAATTCCAAACACTATCAAAAAACCAATGAATTCCTTGTTGATTCGGAATCCAATTCATTGCTCCTATATAAAATAAATCAATTTTATTATAGTCATAATCACATGCATATTTCATAATATCTATTCCAAATGAAATATCCGTTAGAGGTTTAAAACATCCTGAATTATTAAAAAAATCTGCATCATTTTTTGTAATTGCGGCAATTCCATCGTATTCATTTAAAACCGACAATTCATATTTTTTTAAAGTTAATGCTAAATGATTTAAATACAAATTTTTAAAAAGATTTTTAGCCTCTTTTGCTATTCGCTCCCAAATTAAATGTTCAACATTATGCGCACGGAAAACAATTTTAGCATTTGAATATTTACGAATTACTGAAAGATAAGGAGTAATGTATAAAGTTTCTAATTGTATAATATCATAAGTATTTCGTTTTAGTATTTCAATTAGTTTTCTTTCAAAATCTTTGGAAATAAATCGTTGCACATGATATGATTTTGAAGAAAATAAATTTAAAAAAGCTGGTAAAATTTTTATTTTTAAATCAATGAAAACAGATTCAAATTGAGTAGATTTTAAATACCATTCAGGAAAAGATTCTAATAAAACCTGATTTTTAAAACTACTAATTGAAAGAACTTTTACTTTATGTCCTTTGCTTAGCAAACCTTGGGTAATTGCATTCATTGCCAAAGAACCACCTTCAAGTGGAGGAAAAGGAGGTTTATTGCAGATTTGCAGAATATTCATTGCTTAGTTATCTGGTTATTATATTTTAAATTATTAAGCTACTGATTTATTGGTTCCCCATAATTTTAAATTTTCACTATTGAACTTTGTATGCTAATTTCTAATCGTAATTTTATTAGTTTCTCCTAATAAGCTTTTTTATTACCCTAGCCCATACATCACTATCAAAAAGAGGAGAATCTGTAGTTGCTTTAAAGGTTAATATAATACCTATCGGCAAAAAGATAAGAGATGATAGCCACATTCCCTGAAAAGCACCAAGAATACCTTCACGAGCTGACTTTTCACCAATCATAGATATTATATGAAATATTACAAAAAATAATACAGACATAACGACAGGTAAACCAAAACCTCCTTTTCGGATTATTGCTCCTAATGGAGCTCCAATAAAAAACAAAATCAGGCAAGCAATTGACAATGTAAATTTTCGTTGCCATTCTATATCATAACGACGGATATATTCTTCGTTATCTTTAAAATCAATTGACCAATAATCTATTTCATTTTTCGCTGCTCGAGCTGATTGCAAAGCTGTTTCAAGCAATGTATTTCTTTTTGATGCTTCAAATGAAGATAGAATATTATTTTTTAAATTAAGAGTTGTGTCTTTTTTAAATTTAGTTGTAGTATCGTATAAAGATGTTAAAAACTGAAAACGATTCATCGAATTCTTATAAAACTCAGTTTTTTTGTTCTTCAAGCCTATTTTAAGAGTATCTTCTGTTTGTGTTAATTGCTTTAAATTAAGCATTTGAAAATGATTCTTAAATAAATTTTCATTCGTCTTTGAATAAGCAAAAGCTGACAAATCGAACCTACGAAATTCTTGTTTAAAACTTGAACGAATCATAGGACGTGTTTGCATATTTTCATAAGTATTCAAATTTTCATTATAGTTATTGCCATCATACAATGTAAAGAAAAGAAAACGATTATCAGAGGTAAGCTCCATTTTGCCTGATTTTGCAATTGTTAATTTAGAATTACCACTTCGCTCTGTATGATCATAAATCATAATATTATGAAGGGTTTTTCCATCCTTATCTTTCTTGCCAATTTTAATTATGAAACCATCAATTCCATCATAATACATTCCTTCCTGAATATTTACAGCAGGTTTTTTTGATTGAACATCATATAGCAAGGTTTTAAACTTTAAATTGGCATAAGGCATTACATTATTAGAAAAGTAGAAAGCTATTCCACTAATAATTATTGATATCATTATCAGCGGTTTCATTATAATTCGCAAGGAAATACCGGAAGCTTTTATGGCTGTAAGTTCATATTTTTCCCCTAAATTTCCAAAAGTCATCAACGAAGAAAGTAATATTGCCAATGGCAAAGCCATAGGAACAAATGTAACAGATACATAAAACATTAATTTTACAATAATATACCATTCTAAGCCTTTGCCAACAAAATCATCAATATATTTCCATAAAAACTGCATTAATAGGATAAACATGGCAATAAAAAAAGTCATTACCAAAGGACCTAAATACAATTTTATTACAAATAAATAAATCTTTTTCACTTATCTAATGATTTTAATATGCAAACCTAAGCAAATTTTAGAAATATTAGCTCAAAATAAGTGTTTAAATAAGTTAAATGAATTTGGGCTTAAAGAAAAAACTCTTACCAAATTTTAAGTAAGAGCTTTTTATTTGATTACAATAAGAAGTTATTAATTATTGTACAATAATAACTTTATTTCGTTAAGCTAATTCATGTACTATTAATCCACTTCGCAATTTTGGTTCAAACCAAGTAGTTTTGGGAGGCATAATATTACCAGTATCGGCAATATCAATCAATTGTTTCATCGAAACAGCATATAAAGCAAATGCAACTTTCATTTCGCCGTTATCAACCCTACGTTTTAATTCGCCCAAGCCTCTAATTCCACCAACAAAATCAATTCGTTTATCGGTACGTAAATCTTTAATCCCAAGAATATTATCTAAGACTAAATTTGATAAAATGGTTACATCCAAAACTCCAATAGGGTCTATATCATTATAAGTGCCTTCTTTTGCAACAAGTGAGTACCATTTATGATCTAAGTACATACTAAACTCATGTAATTTAGACGGTTTGTAAATTTCATTGCCTTCTTCTTTTAAAACAAATGATCTATCTAACTTTTCGAGTAACTGAGCTGAAGTGAGTCCATTTAAATCTTTTACAACACGATTATAATCAATGATTTTTAATTGATTATCAGGAAAATGAACTGCCAAGAAAAAGTTATATTCCTCTGAACCATTATGATTTGGGTTTTTACTTTTCTTTTCGTTTCCTACCAATGCAGCTGCAGCCGTACGATGATGACCATCAGCAACATAAGTATAAGGAACTTTTAATTTAAATAATTCAATGATTTTGTTAATAATAATGTCATCGTTGATTACCCAAAAATGATGACCAAAATCATCATTGGCGGTAAAATCATATTCTGCTTTTTGATTTTTTACAATATTCTCGACTATTATATCTATTTCTTCAACAGCAGGATAAGTAAAAAAAACAGGTTCCATATTTGCATTGGTTATGCGAACATGTTTCATGCGGTCTTCTTCCTTATCTTTCCTAGTTAACTCGTGTTTTTTAATAATACCATTCATATAATCTTCAACTCCTGCACAACCAACAATTCCATATTGAGTAAGTCCATCCATAGTTTGTGCGTAAATGTAAAGTTTTTCTTTTTCATCTTGAACTAACCATTTATTGTTTTGGAATTTAAGGAAATTTTCTTTTGCTTTTTCATAAACAACTTGATCATGCTCATCAATTCCAAGAGGTAAATCTATTTCTGGTTTGATAATGTGAAGTAAAGAATAATCATTACCTTTTGCTTCTTCGCGAGCTTCTGCAGAGTTTAAAACGTCATAAGGTCGAGAAGCAAGATCTTTTGCAATAGTAACAGGAGGACGCAGTCCTTTAAATGCTTTAAGTATAGCCATAATAATACTACTTAATAAAAATATTAATGATTTAAATTATAAAATAAGAATTTTCATACAATGGGCAATTACAAATATTAATCATCAAAATTAATATCATCGCTTAATTTTTCGTCTATTTGTCCACTCGCTAATTGAGCTTTTTGCAAAGAAGCAATTAAAGCACCTGTCATTTTAGTAAGCTCCATTAATTGGCGTCTGCCTTCTTCATCTGTTTCATCTGATATATAATGAAGTGTTTTAGCTATTGTGGCATAAACGACACATTCTCTTACTGCACTTTTAGCCATTTTTAAATAATAAACAAATTGGCTTTTATTACGAGCAGAACCCTCAGCAATATTTATCACAATTGCTTGAGCTGCTTTAGACATTGGCATTCCAATAGTAAGTTTGGCATCTTCTGGAAAAAAGCTAATTGTTTGTTGAACCCAATCAAAAAAATCAATTGCTTTATGATAAATCCTCAAATCCTCAAATCTAAAGAAACTGTTGATTTTGTCAGTAGTATTTTCCATAATCTTTAAGTTTTTATAGTTTATGTGTTCAAATTTAAGCAAAAATATATATTTCTAGAGTAATTTCTATAAAAAAACTTAAAAATATTATTCTTTTTTAGCTCATACTTAATAAAAGTTTATTATATAACTGATTTTAAATTATTTAAATTAAATAATTAGATATTATTGTATAAATAACCTATCATAAAAAAATCCATTGAAATGGTAATTTTCGGATTTATAATTCAGTTTTTGATAAGTTGTAACTTCATTGATTTATTGAGAAAAAATGTTTTAAATTTCTAAATAAAAATAGTTTCTTAGAGCACAAGTTAGATTTTTCTCTTTAAATAAACTCATAAAGTTCTTTTGAACAATAGTTTATTTTTTTTAAATAAATGTATTCAATTTTAAAGTAAATTTAACAAATGTTTTTTACTTTTGCATCAGATAAAATATAATAATCTTTGAAATATAATTTATTGAATATTATTCTTTTTTTAGGGATTATACTTGTATTTAAGACTTGTGTAAACGTATGTTATTGTAATTTCTCTTATGGTAATAAAACAATCTATGCTCAAACTAATTATAGAAATTTTAATTACATCATCAATGAAGAAACAATAACAGAACCTAATTTTCAAAATTTACCAGGAATAAAAGTTGAACCTATTCAAATTCGCTTCGTTAACGAATATAAAACAGTTTTTTTTATTATACCCAATTTAGTCAAAAAAAAATCACTAAAATACACACACTTACCTACTAAAATTATTCAATTTACACAACGTAATTTGCAAGTTTCTTATCTTAAGGCAGGCGTGCTCTTAATTTGATATTTTTGATTATTCAAGCCTTCTTAGCTTTACTAAATATTAATTACTCATTTAAGTATAAATTATACAGTTACAATATTTTACAAATATATCAATTAAGTGATTAACGTACAAGCAAATATTTTAAATAATTTCAAACAAATAATATGTTAGATATTTTAACAAAAGTTGCCTATTTAATGGCATTAACCATTGTAATAGGCTTTTTTATTGCATTTATAATAAAACTTATAGTTTTGATAATAAATGCATCTGGAGACTTGCACAAATATGACCGCAAGTATTTAAAAGATGTTCGACGAGCAAGGAACATAAAAAAAATTCGTATCAGAAGATTGTATCGTGATACAATGAATAGTAACGAAATATTAAGTAATAGATACGGAATGAACATAGAGGGTCATTTCAAATTAAAAAAAACTAACAATTCTAACGAACTAATTGATCATTATTATGGGAAATAATTTTTTAAATCTGTTTCAAGGTATAGCAACTTTAGCAGCTTCTGATACCAATATTTTTATTGCACGAATTGTACTAATATTTTTAGGATTATTATTGGTTTATCTTGGTAAGAAAGGAATATTAGAACCATTGCTTATGATTCCTATGGGATTAGGTATGGCTACTATTAACGCAGGCATTTTATTTATGCCTAACGGACAACAAGGGAATTTATTTGTCGATCCATTGATTACCAATCCTAATCAATTGATAGATGTATTGCAATTATATTGGTTGCAACCAATATATACATTTACATTTAGTAATGGTTTGATAGCATGTTTTGTATTTATGGGAATTGGTGTTTTATTAGATGTTGGGTTTTTACTACAACGTCCATTTGTAAGTATGTTTCTCGCATTATTCGGTGAGTTAGGAACGTTTTTAACAATACCAATTGCAATGGCTCTTGGTTTTACAGCTAATGACGCTGCTTCTGTAGCTATGGTGGGTGGAGCTGATGGACCAATGGTATTATTTACATCGCTTAGCTTATCTAAAGAATTATTTGTGCCTATTACTGTGGTTGCATACCTATATTTGGGTTTAACTTACGGAGGATATCCCTATTTAATAAGGTTATTAATACCTAAACGATTACGAGCTATAAAAATGGAATCAGATATTAGCAAAGTGAAACCTGTAAGTTCTAATCAAAAATTAGCTTTTTCTGTGATTATATGTGTAATTCTTAGTTTGCTATTTCCTGTTGCATCTCCTTTATTTTTCTCTTTATTTATAGGAGTTGCAGTAAGAGAATCAGGATTAACTCATATTGCTGAATTTATTAGTGGTCCTCTTTTGTATGGTTCTACTTTTTTCTTAGGTTTACTTTTAGGGATTTTGTGCGAAGCCCATTTAATTCTTAACCCAAAAATATTAATGCTTTTAATATTGGGAATAGTTGCACTGCTTATATCAGGAATTGGAGGCATATTAGGTGGATACGCTATGTACTTTATTTCCGGAAAAAAATATAATCCTGTAATAGGCATTGCTGCTGTAAGTTGTGTTCCGACAACTGCAAAAGTTGCTCAAAAAGAAGTAACCAAAGCCAATCCACAATCTGTAATATTACAACATGCTTTAGGTGCAAATATATGCGGAGTAATAACAACTGCAATTATTGCAGGTATTTATATTACATTAATTCCTATTTTATTCAAATAAAATAGAATATTTCTGAAAATCTGAAATTAAGAGAGCTTAATTTATTAGAAGGTTATTATAAAAGATTGTATAAAAAAAGGAGAAGTTTTAGCTTCTCCTTTTTTAAAAAATATTTTACAAGAAATATTAAGCATCTTTGTAGGAATAATTTCACAGCTTTTATGTTGAAACAATATGATGCGTAACTATTATTTCAACATTTCCTTTAATCATAGACCAAACAGGACAATACGTTTCTTCAGAAAGTTTAATAACTTTATCAAAATCCTCTGAAGATGTATCTTTAGATTTTAAAATAAATTCAAGATAAATTGTTTTAAATGCTGTAGGATGTTCTTCCTTTCTAATTCCTATAGTTTTGATATCCAATCCGCTAATGTTCTTTTTCATTTTTCGTAAAAAAACAAGCATTGAACTCCCTACACAAGAAGAAAGGCTCAGAAGGAGTAACTCAAGAGAAGTGTATCCAAGATTATCGCCCAATGGAAAAGTATAATCAATAGAAATCGGGTTATTTCCTATAACATTACCTTCAAAATGAAGTTTTTCATTTAACAGATGAATTGATGCTGTTAATTCTTTTGATTTATCTGTCATAGATTTATTAGTCTGAAAAAAATTAGAAAATTATAAATTTTTCTTTACTTGTTTGGCAAAATGCACATTTTTCATCAACATTGGCTTTATCGTATGTATTACCACATACAGGACAAACAAGATATTCAAAAGGTAAAGTTTTTTCAGAATTTGCATTTAATGCTTCCAATGCTTTGATATAAAATTGTTGATGTTTTTTTTCGGTATCAAATGCCCACGTGAAGGATTTTTGAGCATTCTCTACTTTTTCTGCTTTAGCATCTGCAAGAAATTGAGGATACATTGTTGTTGATTCATAGGTTTCTCCGTCAATAGCAGCTTGAAGATTTTCTGCAGTTGATTTAACCTCAAATTCTGGTTTAAAATCATCCATTTTATTACCTAAATCTTCCAATACTTTTTTATGATTTGCAGCATGAATTGATTCCGATTTAGAGCTGGCATCAAAAAGTTTTGCAATATTATTGAAGCCTTCTTCTCTTGCTTTTTGCGCAAAAGCAGCATATTTTGCACTAGCAGTTGTTTCTCCTTTGATACCTGCTTTGAGGTTTTCTATTGTTTTAACAGGATTACTTTGTTTGCAGCCCGTTAATGCAATTAAAATTACGAATGCGATTAAAAAAATGTTTCTCATGATTAAATTTATTTAAGGGTTAAATATTAAAGTGGCATCATATAATTGTAAACAAGTGTTCCTCCATAATAACCTGTAAGACCTATAAAAACGGCTGCAAGCAAATATAAAAAGAATACAAGCCATTTTAAACGGTAATTATTATTATTTTTTGCTTTAAGAAAAATACGAAGTAAAGAAGTAAAAACAAGAATAGATATAGTAATCCATGCTAATAATTCATGTGTTTCCTGAATTTCACCGGCTATACCTTTCATTTCAGAAGTAAACATAGCACCTGTAAATAAGGCAAGGGTAGCAGAAATTGTGCCTATTATTAGTAGATAAAAGCCCAAATCAAATAAGTATGATTGTTTTTTAAAAATTAGAAATGCAATTTCTGCAAAAAATCCAACAATAATCAATGCTATTGGAAAATGAACGGAAAGTGGATGAAGATGAGTTACTGACATCATAAGAATTATTTTTATTATTTACCACAAAGATATAAAAAATGTTGATATATTAAAAAATATACAGCCAGATAAAGAATAGCAAATAAAATCAAAAATAGAGTAAAATTAAAATCAATAGCTTAAGAGTTTAATAGTTTCTATTGGATTATTTGAGGTAAATATACTATTTCCGGCAACTAATACATCAGCACCGGCTTGATATAATTTAGCAGCATTTATTGTATCAACCCCTCCATCTATTTCTATCAAACAATCAGGATTTCGCTTTTCTATCATTTCTTTTAGTTGAAATATTTTATAATAAGTATTTTCTATAAATTTTTGTCCGCCAAACCCAGGGTTAACTGACATAAGTAATATCAAATCAACATCAATAATAATATTTTCGAGTAAAGCTACGCTAGTATGTGGATTAAGTACAACTCCAGCTTTCATACCAAGGTTTTTAATAGCTGATACAGAACGATGTAAATGAGGAGATGCTTCGTAATGAATTGTAAGTATATCAGCACCTGCTTCTTTAAAAACCTCAAAATAGCGATCAGGATTAATAATCATTAAATGTACATCCAATGGTTTTTGTGCAATTTTTTTAATATGTTTGATAACCGGAGGACCAAAAGAAATATTAGGAACAAAAACACCATCCATAACATCAATATGAAACCATCCTGCTTGGCTTTGATTTATCATTTCAATATCTTTTTCGAGGCAAGCAAAATCAGCTGATAATAAGGATGGTGCTACAAATTTTTTCATATCTAGGGTTGTTGAATGAATTGCATTTTTAATTTTTCGAATTGTATTTGAATTGCAAAAATAACAATATTAATAGTTGTGATTATATAATTCTATTTAAAATAAAAAAATAAGACGCTTTTTGTTTAGGGTTGTTCTGCTTTAAGTATTTTCCTTCGCTTTATCTTCAATATTTTATTTACTTTTGAGGAAGAATCATATTTAATAATATAACCTATGCAAGAAGTTGATTTTTCAGCTAATTCAGGAATTCTTGTTGAACTTACAAACATGAAAATGCCTTTCGGAAAATATAAAGGTTGTGTATTATGCCATTTACCTGAACCTTATTTGGTTTGGTTTAAACAAAAAGGATTTCCTACCGGGAAATTGGGTATAATGCTTGAAACATTATATGAAATTAAGTTGAATGGATTAGAATATTTACTTAAGCCCATCATTGATAATAGAATATAAAAAAATGATTTAAAATTTTGACATTTCATTTGCACTTTATAAAATAATGTAATGATAATTAACGGATTATGTGTTGTTAGAAATCGATTGTAATAAAAGGATAAGTAAAATATTGGACCGAAAATAGAATGAGAAACTATCGGAGAAAAATGGAAAAATATTGTCTAAAATAAATGTCATTAATCACTTAAATAAGTTTAATTTGTTGGAAAGAATTCTTTAAAATCGCATTTGACATTACTTATTTAAAATGTGTTTGCCCTGTAATTTTGATTATATATTTTTTGTAAATGAATTTGTTTTGTAGATTTGCATTTAATATTCTTTTAATACATTAGGTTTATGAAAAAAATTATATTCTTCTTATTTTTTGTATCGTTTATTAATATGCAATATGCAGCTATTGTTCCGATAGAAACTGCAAAGAAACTAGCTCTGAATTTTTATGCTCAGAAATTTAAAGAAGCTAATTCACAAATTATTACAAAGGATATTTTTATCAGCGAGAGTTATACTATCAGTGATAATAATATTGCAGTTTTTTACATTTTTAACATTGCTGATTATGGATATATATTGATTTCTGGAGAAAATAACACTACTCCTATTTTGGCTTATTCTTTTGAGAGTACTTATCATCCAAATAATGTAATTCCTGCTTTTAAAATGTGGATGGATGCATATAAAAAAAGTATTTTATATGCAAGAAAAAACAATTTATCAGCAAATAATGAAATAAAAAACAGATGGTTAAGCATAACTAACACTAATAATGAAAAAAACTCTTCTAAATCAGTAAGTCCATTTATACATTCAAAATGGGATCAAGATAATAACTTTAATATCAAATGCCCAGCTGATGCTGCCGGTCCTGGAGGACATTGTGTAACAGGATGTGTAGCTACCTGCCTTGGGCAGTTAATGTATTATTATAGATTTCCTAGTCATGGAAAGGGAAATTATTCATATACACATAATGTTTACGGAAATCTTTCTGCTGATTATGAAAACACTTATTATAAATGGGATGCAATGTGCGATGTACCAACAAAGCCAAATTTAGCTATCAGCGAATTGATTTCACAAAGCGGCATAGGTGTTGATATGCATTATAGCGCAAATAGTTCGGGAATGTATAACCATTCAGCAGCATATGTTTTAAAAACTTATTTCAAGTATTCTCCAGCAGTTCGTTATGTTTTTCGTGATAGCACTAATTTGAGATGGGATAGTTTGATGATAACACAACTTGATAAAAAGATGCCTTTATATTATGCAGGATGGTCGGTACCCAATGTAGATGGACATGCTTTTGTGTGTGATGGTTATCAGGATACTACTTATTTTCATTTCAATTTTGGCTGGAGTGGTGTTTCTGACGGTTATTTCTATCTGAATGCATTGTCACCAGGAAATAATAATTTTAATCTTGCACAGGAATTAATTATCAACATTTATCCAGACACAGCACTGTATACTTATCCTTCTTATTGTGGCGGACAAAAAACTTTGACAGCCACTGAAGGTAGCATTGAAGATGGAAGTGGTCCTATTAATAATTATCAGGCAAACAGCAATTGTATATGGCTAATAACACCTGTAGGAGATTCTATTTCATCTCTAAATTTTAATTTTTCTTCATTGCAAACAAAACTTAATCATGGTATTGTGAAGATTTACAAAGGTATTAATTCATCAGCACCTTTGATGGGCAGTTATTCTGGAGATAGTATTCCAACATCTGTTTCATTCAATGGAAAGGAAGCTTTTGTAAGTTTTACTTCAGACAACGATAGTTTATTTGCTGGCTTTTTTATCAATTATAAAGCTACTACTCCTGATTATTGCAGTAGCTATAAATATTTGAATACTACTTCAGGAACTTTTACTGATGGAAGTGGTAATAAAAAATACAATCCAAATACATATTGTACATGGAAAATTTCACCAAACACACCTACCACAAATATTACTTTGCACTTTATTAATTTTACTACAGAAGCTAATAAGGATATTTTAAGAGTGAAAACTTTTTTCCCTGATTCAGTATTGGCAACTTTCTCAGGAAGTAATATTCCACAGGATTTTACAGTAAACTCAGATGAAGCTATAATAGAATGGATAAGTGACTATGAAAATGAGTTTGCAGGTTGGGAAATAAGCTATACATCCTCGAATGTAGGAATAAATGCGATTACTGGAATTGAAAATATATTTGTTTATCCTAACCCTGTTGATAAAACTTTAAATATTATGATGAATATTACAGATAAACAAGATGTTATGTTTGATATATATTCAATGGAAGGGAAATTAATATACTCAGAAAATAGGAAAAATCTATTCGGAAAAATTAAAGAGGAAATTAACTTAAATAATATAAAATCAGGAATTTACTTATTACAATTAAGTAACAGCAAAAAAGAAATTTTGAGGCAAAAAATAATTGTAAAATAATTATTTTAAGGCTTTTATGTTAGAATATTATTGTAAAGTTTGATTTTTTATTCAAGTGCATTAAAATTTGACGAAGTTTTATTATTGTTTCTGCAAAATCTTATTTAAAATTGTTATTTTTGCATGGAAAGTCAAACAACATTAGTCTTTAATCTTATTCACTAAAAAATATTTTATGGAAAATTTTGAAATTATTAATACACAAAAAACTAAAAGTATTGCAGCAAACGCAATGACTTATGGTATTATGGTTGGATTTGCTATGATAGTTTATTCTGTAATCCTTTACGCTTTTGATTTGTCAATGAACAAAGCATTATCATGGGTTAGCTATATTTTATTAATAACTGCTATGTATATAGGAAGTACAAAATACAGAACTTCATATACTGATACTGGATATCTACCTTATGGTAAAGCATTTCTATCTAATTTTCTGATTGGACTTTTTGCTTCAATTTTAATGCTCATTTGGACTTATATATTTTTAAAGTTTATTGATAAAGGAATGATTAATCAAATATTAGAAAAAACACAAGAAGGAATGCTTGAAAGCAACCCTAATATGACTCAGGAACAAATGGATATGGCAATGAAATATACAAAAATATTTATGCGTCCAGAAATTATGGCAATTGTAGGACTTCTTTCTACTGCATTTTTTTCAGTAATTTTAAGTTTAATTATAGCCTTTTTTGTAAAAAAAGAAGAACCTATTGTTTTATAGTTTTTATTAATACGAATGCCTTCAAAAAAAACGGATTTTCTAAAAAAAATTGCATTTATATCAAACATTTATAGTCTGAGTTCAGGTATTTTAATGGCATTGCTTACCACGATATATTATTTTACTTTTGGGTCAGGTCATACTCCTGTTTTGATATGGAATTATTTAATTTTATTATTTGCGATGTTTTTGGGCATAAGAAGTTATCAACAAAAAAAAATCAAAGGTAATATTACATTTAAAGAAGTTTATATTTCCGGTGTATTTATTGGGATAACAACTTCCATAGTATTTGCATTTTTTATGATTTTTTACACAAAATATATAGATATTGAATTTATCAAAAATTTTGTGAGCATAAATACGTTAATAAATAATAAGGATATAACAAACGAAGAAATGAAACAAATTCAGCAACAAATTCATTCAATAACACCATTTGCTATAGGAATTTATGCCTTCGGACAATTGCTTTTATTAAGTCTGTTTTTACCTTTATTGATATCCGTTTTTTATAAACACCAGAAATAAGCAGATTAATTAACTAATTATCATTAACTAAATTAATATATTACCTAATAACAAGAAAATAGAATGGATATTTCTATAATTATACCTCTGTTCAACGAAGATGAATCTTTAGGAGAATTAGCTGCCTGGATTGATAAAGTTATGATTGAAAACAATTTTTCTTATGAAGTCATTATGGTGGATGATGGAAGTAATGACCAATCATGGAATGTGATTGAAAAACTTTCGGATCAGAATACAGCCATTAAAGGCATAAAATTCAGAAGAAATTATGGAAAATCTGCAGCTTTAAATGTAGGTTTTGAAGCTGCTAAAGCTGATGTAATTATCACAATGGATGCCGATTTACAAGATAGCCCTGACGAAATACCAGAGTTATTTCGTATGATTAAAGAAGAAAACTTCGACTTAGTTTCAGGTTGGAAAAAAAAACGCTTTGATCCTATTATGAAAACAATTCCTACCAAATTTTATAATTGGACTACAAGAAAAATGTCGGGAATAAAATTACACGATTTTAATTGTGGTTTAAAAGCTTACAAAAATGATGTAGTAAAATGTATTGAAGTGTATGGAGAAATGCACCGATACATTCCAGTAATTGCCAAATGGGCAGGTTTTTCAAAAATAGGAGAAAAAGTAGTATCACATCAAGCTAGAAAATATGGTGTTACAAAGTTTGGACTGGACCGATTTATAAAAGGTTATCTTGATTTAATTTCCATTACATTTGTTTCAAAATTTGGCAAGCGACCAATGCATTTTTTTGGTTTAATAGGTACTTTAATTTTTATCGTTGGCTTCTTCGCTGCAATTTGGTTGGGTAGCGAAAAATTATATGCACTTTATCATCAAATGAGAGCTCCTTTGGTTACCGATAGCCCTTACTTTTACATATCAATAGCATCTATGATAATAGGTGTGCAATTATTTTTAGCTGGATTTTTAGCCGAAATGATAGGTAGAAGTTCTTCTATAAGAAATACATATTTAATTGAAAAAAGAATTGATTAATAAACAAAAAAATGCGAATAAAAGAATCTATCCAACAATCTATCGATCTTAAAACTAAACTACTAAAGGATGAGCATTTATTAATAACTATCCGTGAAATTGCTCAAGAAATTATTCAAACTTTCAGAAAAAATGGCTGTGTATTGTTTTGTGGTAATGGAGGAAGTGCAGCTGATGCACAACATTTAGCAGCTGAATTTTCAGGTAGGTTTTATTATGACAGACCTCCTTTAAACTCAGAAGCATTACATGTAAATACTTCCTATTTAACAGCTGTTGCCAATGATTATTCTTACAATGAAGTTTATGCTCGTTTAGTTAAAGCCAAAGGAAAAAAAGGTGATATATTATTAGGTATTTCTACATCAGGAAATTCAATAAACATTGTAAAAGCACTTGAAGTAGCCAATGAACTCGGAATGATTACAGTTAGTTTTACCGGTGAAAGCGGAGGTAAAATGAAACATTTATCAAAGTATTTAATAAATGTTCCTTCTAATGATACACCCCGCATACAGGAGGCTCATATTTTAATTGGGCACATTATATGTGAATTGGTTGAATCCAATCTTTTCCCCAAATAAATGAAAACTTTTCCTACAAATTTTGACAATAACTGGACCTTATTTATTGACAGAGATGGGGTTATAAATCATAGATTAGTAGATGATTATGTAAAAAAATCAAAAGATTTCAAATTCCAGGAAGGTGTGTTAAACGCTTTACAAATTTTTAATTTAATTTTCGGAAAAATAGTAATAGTAACAAATCAGCAAGGTATAGGCAAAGGATTGATGACAGAAGATGAATTACATTCAATTCATCAAGACATGATTCATCAAATTAAAAATAATAAGGGACGAATTGACCAAGTTTATTTTTGTCCTGATTTAAAAGAAAGTGGAAGTTTTTATCGTAAGCCTAATATTGGTATGGGATTAAAGGCAAAAAAAGATTTTAAAGAAATTATTTTCAAAAAATCATTAATGATTGGCGATTCTTTAAGCGATATGATTTTTGGCAAAAAATTAGGAATGAAAACAGTTTTTATTTCTGATAATCTGAGTAAAGCTAAACAATATCCTGAATTAATTGATTTTATTTCAAAATCATTAATTGATTTTGCAAAACTTATTAATAACAATAGATAAAAGCATTATGTCAAAAAAAAATGGTATATTATTTCTTTCTTTGTTTTATTTTTCTACCCTTGTTTTCTCACAACAAGTAACCGATACAATAAATAAAACCGACAAATCTGGTAAAAAACAAGGTTTTTGGAAAAAGAAAGATGAAAAAGGAATCTTAAAATATGAAGGCTCTTTTTTAGACAATTATCCTATTGGTGAATTTAAATATTATTATGAAGATGGACAGACAAAAGCAATTTCTAAGTTTTTTGAAAAAGGGCTTCGTTCTAATACCACAACCTATTACCCAAATGGAAATTTGATGTCGGAAGGGTATTATATCAGCACTCATAAAGACAGTACATGGAAGTATTACAATATAAATAGAGTCTTAATAAGAGAAGAGTCATATCGAGCTACTTTAAAAAATGGAGAGTGGAAAACCTATTATGATGATGGAACTTTAACTGACAGAATAAACTGGAAAAATGGGAAAAGAGAAGGTATATGGGAACAGAATTATTCTGGTGGTACATTAAAAACTCAATTTAAAAATGATAAATTAGAGGGAATTTATCAGGTTTTTACTCCTGAAGGAAAATTAAGAAATCAAGGTAAGTATAAAAATAATTTAAAAGACGGAATTTGGTTCTGGTATGATGAAAAAGGCTTACCTAATAAAAAATTCGTTTATAAAGACAATAAACTATTGGGTAAATATATCGTATTATATGATACAAAGAAGCCAGTTGAAATAAGTTTTGACAGTATTGCTTATGTGTATACTAATAGTGGAATTACTTATATTAAAACAGTTGAAAATTTACTTTTACAAACCAATACAAAATTTTCTGAAGTTGTTAATTTATTGGATATAGATAACTTCTTACTGATTAACAAAAACTTTCTTGCTAATTTAGGCTCATTAAAAGGTATTGAATCCTATTCAAGTAATATGTATAAAGTTCAATTATCTATCCAGCCAGAATTTGAAGTAATAGCAGAAGGCGAAAGTGTAATTGCATTGAAAACAATGTTCCAAAATTTTAAATAATTAATGACATCTTTTAAATTGGGCTTCAGGGTAAAGACAAATAATAAAAGGCTGTCATTTTTTGGCAGCCTTTTTCATATTTTTTAAATCTCTTAATTCGTTTTCCCTGGATAGATTTTTATAGCTTCTTCCAAACATTTCATTGATGCTTTTAAATCTTCTACTTTTAGCACATAACTTATTCTAACTTCATCAGTTCCTTTACCTTTTGTAGAATAAAAACCTGTAGCAGGAGCTAACATTACAGTTTCGTTTTTGTACTCAAAATCCTCTAATAACCATTGACAAAATTTATCAGCGTTATCAATTGGTAATCGAGCAACAGCATAAAAAGCACCTTTTGGATTTGGACAAAAACAACCATCCATTTTATTGATTGCTTCTACCACTAAATCACGTCGAGTTACATATTCTTTAATAACTTTGTCGAAATAAGATTGAGGCGTATCACAGGCTGCTTCTGACAATATCTGCCCAAAAGTAGGCGGACTTAAACGAGCCTGAGCAAACTTCATTGCAGTGGTCATTACTTCTTTATTCTTAGAAATAAAACAACCAATACGAACACCGCAAGCACTGTATCGTTTAGATACAGAATCCAGCAAAATAACATTATTTTCAATACCTTCCAGATTCATTGCAGAAAAATGCTCGTTTCCATCGTAGCAAAATTCGCGATAAACTTCATCAGACATAAGGTATAAATCATGTTTCTTTACAATTTCTTTTAGTGATTGTAATTCTTCTTTCGAATACAAATAACCTGTAGGATTATTTGGATTACAAATCATGATAGCCTTAGTTTTTGGTGTGATGAGTTTTTCAAACTCTTCTATTGGAGGTAATGCAAAACCATTGTCAATAATAGAAACAATAGGTTTTACAGTAATACCAGCTTCTGTTGCAAAACCATTGTAGTTAGCGTAAAAAGGTTCGGGAATAATAATCTCATCACCAGGATCCATACAAACCATAAACGCAAATATAATTCCTTCAGAACCTCCATTAGTTACAATAATATCATTTTCAGTAATGTTGATATGACATTTTTTATAGTATTCAACCAATTTTTTTCGATAAGATAGAATCCCTGCAGAATGACTGTATTCAACTACTTTAATATCTGTATTTTTAAGCACATTCATAGCTCCTTCAGGAGTTTCAATATCTGGTTGTCCAATATTCAAATGATATACTTTACGCCCTCTTTTTTTTGCTTCATCAGAAAATGGAACTAATTTTCTGATAGGTGATTCTGGCATACTTTTACCTTTTGCTGAAATTTTTGGCATTTTGGTTTATTTTTAAAGTTTAATAATTAAAAATCCCGCTGAAAAATTCCAACGGGATTTGTATAAAATAAGGTTCTATGAATCTTAGTGGCTAATTGGAGCAGGAGTTGTTCCAGGCGTCACAGTTTTTTCCGGCATTTGTTCAGTTGGTTTTGGTTCAATTTTACCAGTAATTTGCAATACAACTCTTTCAGTTTTTGCATTTGACATTACAGTAATTTGTTTGCCAATCATACCAATACGGTTTGTATCATACTTAACTTTGATAGTACCTTCTTTGCCCGGCATAATTGGATCTCTAGTCCAACTTGGAACAGTACAACCGCAAGATGAAACTACATTAGAAAGAATCAAAGGTTCTTTACCAGTGTTTTTAAATTTAAAATCGCAATTTCCATCAGCACCTTGGATAATTGTACCATAATCATGTACAGTTTTAACAAATTGAATATCCGGTCCATTTGGATTTACAGGAATAGCAGCATCCTGAGCTTTAACTGTAGCAAATGCTAATGTAAACATTACGATAGAAAAGATTACTTTTTTCATTTTTTTAGTTTTTTAATTTTATTAATGAAGTGAATTAAAGTCAAAAATTTAGTTTACAAAATTATAAATAAATAAGATATAAACACTATTTTTAACGACATTTTTTAATAAACAATATTTATGCCAAATACTTTAAAATTAAAAGCACATCTTACTAGTATCTTACTTTTTATGATTTTTTAACAAACAAAAATTCATTGAAAAAGCAATAAACAAATCATTCTAATTAGATAAATTTAATGATTGAATTCTAAGAAAATTTTAATGATTTTTATCATTGATTTCCGACAAAATCTTTAACTTTGCTCCTTTATACACACAAGCTATTTTCAAATTAACAGCTTTTCAAAACTCACAAAATCAAACAAATAATGATAAAAAAAATATTAGTTACAGGTTCATCTGGTCAAATTGGATCCGAATTAGTAATGGCACTCCGTTCTACTTATGGTGGCAAAAATGTAATTGCATCAGATAAATGTGCAAATGCAAGTAAAAAGATAAAATCTAGTGGTCCTTTTGAACAATTAGATGTACTTGATAAAGATACAATGGGTTCAATTATTGATAAATATCAAATAGATGCCATCATTCACTTAGCAGCCATTCTTTCAGCAGTTGGAGAAAAAAATCCTATGCTTGCTTGGAATATTAATATTAATGGATTAATAAATGTGTTAGAACTTGCTCGTGAAAAAGAATTAAAAAGAGTTTTAATACCAAGTTCTATAGCAGCTTTTGGCCCCACTACTCCTGTTGATAATACTCCTCAAAAAACGATATTAAAACCTACTACTATGTATGGAGTTACTAAAGTTGCAGGTGAATTATTAGCTGATTATTATGTATCTAAATATGGAATGGATATCAGAGGTTTACGCTATCCGGGCATTATTAGTAACGAAACTTTACCTGGTGGTGGCACTACAGATTATGCCGTAGCTATTTATTTTGAAGCAGTCAAATCAGGCAAATTTGAATGTTTCCTTAGCGAAAACACAATGCTACCTATGATGTATATGCCTGACTGTTTAAAAGCTACCATTGATTTATTTCATGCAGACTTTAACAAACTAAAAAACCATTCAGACTTTAATGTAGGGGCATTTAGTGTAACGCCTAAATTACTAGCTGAATCAATTAAGAAATATATGCCTAATTTTGAAATTACATACAAACCTGATTTCCGCCAGGCAATTGCAGATTCTTGGCCGAACTCTATTGACGATAGCTGTGCAAAAGCAGAATGGGGCTGGCAACCTGCTTTCGACCTAGATGCTATGACACAAGATATGCTGAAAGTCATAGAAGAAAAGCATAAACAAGGTTTAATTTAGTATTTAAAAGGCTGCCTTTAAGAGGTAGCCTTTTTAGTTTTATATTTAAAAATACAATCCGTGCCCTTTAAAGCCATCTTTGGTATTGTACTCCAATGTTGGCAAGGGTATTTTTATAAATCCGATAAGATCAAAAATTAAATCTAAGGTTTTAGATTTAGTAGAAATGCGTGTAAGATCAATATCCAAAGAAAGATAAAACTGACGATAACGATCAAAACTTGGCATTGTATTTCCTTTGTACACCAATGGATTGCTATGTCCTCCTATCATACCTTCGGCACCATAACCTATAGCCACATTCAACCATTTAGGAAAGCCTGAACTCTTAGGTAAAAAAGAATAAATATTACCTGATAGCCAAAAAGTACATCCATTATAATCCTTTATAATCCGTTGAGGAAGATTGCTCCCCAATAAGTCGGGTCGGTATTGAGCATAATCCGTTGTATGCGACGAATATTTTAGCATAACCCGTTGTTCGTGCCAAGCCAATTGCTGACTAATAAATAAAGCCGAACCAAAAGTATTTGCACTAAAATCGCCTAAAGAAAACCCCCATTCAGCAGAGAATCCATCTAATATCTCGATGGTTAATAAATAAGCAGAACCATACAAACCTCCATACCAGATTGCTTTATTTTCTTTAACACCAGACCATTTTAATGCTTCATAACCAATTTTGCCAAAATAATACGACGTAGTTGCATGACCCATCTTATCCATTTGTTGCCATTCTCCGTTATCATTTATCAAATGAAACCCATTCATAGGATAATCTTTATACCATAAAGCATACAAACCAGTCATTGAAGCTGCAAACAAAGCACTTTCTGTAATAATTACACCTTTCAAACGGGCTTTATTTACTTTATTTGAATCTGATAAATCTGGATTTAATTGGGCTAAACTGTTAATTGGTGAAAAAACTAAAAAAACAAGTACAATCATTGTAAAAAAAAGACCTTTTCGCTTTTTTATAAAGCGAAAAGGTCTAAAGAAATTGAAATTGTTTTTTATCATCAGGGGAAAAATAAAAATTATCTAATTTATTTGAAAGCATTGATAATCTTCTTTACCTCTGCTATCTTAGTTTCCAATATACTGGTATTTGTAGCTTCTGCTAGAAAACGCAAATAAGGTTCTGTATTTGACGGACGAACGTTAAACCACCAATCTTTAAACTCAACCCTGTATCCATCGAAATCAAAATATGCAGTTGGCTTTTCCTGAGCAGAGAAATAATCACGAATGGCATCCATTGCTTCCTGCTTTTGTTCGATCTTGAAATTAATTTCACCCGAATTAGCAAATTTAGATATATCAGCAATAGCTTCTGATAACTTTATTCCTTTTGCCTTTAACTTGCTTACTATTTCCAATACTATTAAACATGCCATAATTCCTGAATCGGAATAATAAAAGTCGCGGAAATAATAATGTCCTGCTAACTCACCGCCGTAAATACCATCTATTTCGCGAAGTTTAAGAGCTGCATAAGCCCTACCTACTTTCCATGTGTGCATTTCGCTGCCAAATTTGCGAATGTAATCGCCTACAGCTTTTGATGTACGAATATCTTGCAGCACATTTCCTTTTAAGCCCTTTTCCTCTAAGAAATAATGTGCCAATAAGCCTATTATAAGATCTGGAGAGATAAACTTGCTATTTTCATCTACAAACATTACGCGATCGGCATCACCATCAAAGATAACTCCAATGTCGCTTTTGTTTTCAGCAACTATTTTTTGTAAATCAACGATATTTTCTGCTTCCAAGGGATTGGCTTCGTGATTAGGAAATGTTCCATCCATATCATCGAATATATATATTGGTTGATTTCCTAAAATATCTTTTATTAGTAGCGCAGCCATTCCATTGGAACAGTCTATTGATATATTCAAATTGCTTATATCGGCTAAGTATTGACGCTGGAAATCTAGATATTTATCTTTTACTTCATATTCAATAATCTTTCCTTTTTGAGGTGCAACGATAATATCAGCGGTTTCTATTAGCTTTTTCAATTCGCCCAAACCTGAATCTAAACCCACCGGCAATGCATTGGTACGGGATACTTTCAATCCATTGTATTCTCTTGGATTGTGAGATGCAGTAATCATTACCGAAGCATCGAATCCGAATTTAGCGGTAGCCCAATACACCATTGGTGTTGTGGATAGGCCGATATTATATACATCAGCACCACTATCAGTAATTCCCTTGCATAAGAATTCATAAATCTCCGGAGAGGATTCTCTCACATCTCTTCCAACCAATACTTTATTGGTTTTTAATAATGATGGTAAAAAATAACCGATGCGATACACATCCGTTTTATTAAAATCGGTGTTGTAAACACCTCTTATATCGTATGCTTTAAATGCCTTCATATTTATTTTGTAAAGTTTTTGAGTTCTTCCAGATATTTTGGTTTATTGATTGAGAAAGTATTTTCAGCAGTAGCACCTAATACTTTATAATCCGTGGTAGGACATTTGGCAAGCTTTCGTAAAACACGCACATCCTTTTGAGCACATATTTCTTCTTTTTCGCCCCATATAATCAGTATGCCGGCAACATTCTTTCCTCTTTCAGCCACTGCATATTCGGGTTCGATAAGATATTTATCAAATGCCAAAGGAATCATTACATCCTCATTTTTTATTTCCTTTATTCTTTTTTGCACACTTTCTAAGGTATTGTATGGAGAGTCGGCAATAATTTTATTTACTTCTGAACGATTACATCCTATAGCTATTGATAAACCTGCTCCCATACCCTGTCCATACAAATCGAGCTGGCGAAATTTTGAATAATATTTACGGGTATAATCTATAACTGCATTCAAATCTTTTTCGAACTGAGCATACATGTAAAAGTTATTGTTGATTTTAAATTCGCTGCTTTCGCCATAGCCACGATAATCATAGGTAATTACATTGTAACCCAGGGTTAGAAACTGGCTAGCCATTTCAATCATTTTCGACATATTGCCTTCGCCATTGTAACTTAAAATAATTACTTTCTTAGATTCAGATGGTGCTTTAAATAACCATGCTGCCAATTGCATATTGTCTTTGGTAGGTATAGTCAGCTTATCATAAGCTAAACCAAATTCATCGGGTAATACTTTGTATTCTTTTTGAGGTTTTAAGGCAAACAAGCTAGTGCTTGTTAATAATATAACTGCTAATAATGAAGTTAATATTTTCATTTGATACTTTATTTTTGTTAGATAATTATGTTAAAATATTTTTCGTTGATTAAGTGCTTTCTGGTATTTACGTGCATTTGTCAAATGTTCGTCCATGGTTTTAGCAAAATTATGAAAGCCTGAGAAATCTTCTTTGGCACAAAAATACAAATAATCAGTCTTTTTGTTTTCCAATACTGCATCTATTGATGAAATAGAAGGAATACAAATAGGTCCGGGAGGCAAACCTGCATACTTATAAGTATTATAAGGCGAATCGGTAGATAAATGTTTGTTGAGTATGCGCTTAATTGTAAAATCACCTACTGCATATTTTACCGTAGGGTCTGCTTGTAGCAACATAGCTTTTCTGAGTCGGTTAACATATACGCTTGCAACTGTTGGTTTTTCGGCTTTCTGATTGGTTTCTTCTTCCACTATGGAAGCAATGATAGCAATTTCTTTGCGATTCAATCCAGCGGTGTAGGCTTTTGCATTGCGATCGTCGTTCCAAAACTTTTCGTATTCTTTTTGCATGCGGCTCATTAATTCTTCGGCTGATATATTCCACCATATTTTGTACGTATTGGGAATAAATAGTAAACGCAGTTCTTCAGGAGTTGTTTTGTAAGTGGAAAGAAAATCAGGATTGTTGAATTGGCGAATTAAAGTTGTGCTATCGGTTTCTATTTGCTTGGCTAATTTACCGGCTAATTGTTCGTTGGTGCGAATATTATTGAAAACCAAATTTACGGCTTCCTGATTGCCCGAACGAAGCATATTTATTATTTGATTGTTATTCATGCCAGCTTTTAACAAGTATTTCCCGGCTTTTACATTATTTGTATAGCCTTTTCTATTGGCCAGCCATTCAAAAGAAGTTGTGCTCTTTAATAGATTTTCCTGCTGAATTGTTTGCATTACCTGCTTAAAATCGGCATTGGTATGAATGTATAGGTAGGCTTTTTCTTTTGCAACGTTGGGCGAAAATATTTTTAAATAAAATATAAACCCAATAGTGCATGCAACAAGCAATAATACAACAATGCCTGTTAAAATATATTTTTTATTTTTCTTCATTATTAAGCTTTGGTATTTCGGGATGCAAAGTTAAAAAAATATGACAAAACCAATCTATCTATTCGTTTAGCAACTGCAAAAAGTGCTCATCTTTCCACACATTGTTTACAATTAGCCAATCTTTTCGAGTGCCGCAAACGGTAAATCCATGTTTGGTGAATAATTTTAAGCTGGCTTCGTTGTCGGTGAGAATACTGCAATACAATTGATGCAACTGCAGGGCATTGAAACAGTATTTGATTAAAGTCTGCAAAGCGTCAGAGGCATAGCCTTTGTTTTGCATTTCATCGGCTATCAATATGCCTATGCCTGCTTTTTTATTTGTGGGATCGAAATCAAAAATATCTATGCAGCCAATAGGCTTTTTATCAGCCTCTATCATTAGTCGCAATTGCTTGGCAGTATAAATATCCTGCATGCTAAAAACGTATTGCTCTACTACATATCGCGAAAAAGGAGCTACAGTGTTTGATATATGCCATACATTGGTATCATTTTCCCAATTGTATAGCGTATCAATATCTTCGGGTTCCATAGCCCTGAGCAATATATTTATTCCTTTGAGTGCTTGCATAGGATTGGTTTATTTTTTTTGATGCAAATATAAAACTTTCTTTTAGTTGATGATTTTATTTTTTTGAACAAGAAAGTAATCAAACCTGACTGTTTTCAGAAACCCTAAGATTAACAAAATATTTTTCAATATTTTGTTAATACGTTCTAAAATTTCATACATTTGTATCCTCAATTGGAAAATTAAAAACTACTTCTATACTGTTTTTTGTATTTAAATTATCAATAGATAACCACTAAAGTGCTATGATACAGCATAAATATATACAGAAAATCTACGGCGAACTTTCAGAGTATTCTGAATGTTCAATGCACACCTGTTTTGCCAATTCATACTATTCCGGACAAAATATCATACACATTTACCATGAAATTTTATAAAATGACTATTAAATAAAGTATATATTCATTAAATCAAACAATTATGGAAATTCAAAGTCTTAACTTAAACAATCTTCGCAACGAAGAACATTTTCAGTTTCAATCCGAATTTAAAGCATTGGTTGAAACCAACACAGCCGCTACCTTGGGCATTGATGCCCAATTTCACGATTATGTTCCGCAGTTTAAAGATGAAGCAGATGCATTGGACGTAATCCGCAAAAGTGCTTCCACCGAAGATTTAGCCGAAGCCGACATTATCCGCGACGCTACTTTCCGTGGCTTAAGCGATGCCGTTAATGCAGCCTCCCGCCATTTTAATCCCGAAGTAAAAAAAGCTGCGGCTCGTTTGCAACCCGTTTTCGACCATTATGGCAACCTCGCCCGCAAGCCTTTCGACGAAGAAACAGCCGCCATCAAAAGTTTAACCACCGACCTGCAAACCACTTATGCCAACGATGCTACCATTATCGGAATTAAAGATTGGGTGCTTGAATTAATAAATAATAACAATCAGTTCGAAACCATCAAAAGCAAACGCTACACCGAAGAAGCTGCCAAAACCCAGCTTCGCATGAAAGAAGTACGCACTGCGATAGACAGCATTTATCACACAATTGTAAAACGCATCAATGCCCTTATCATAGTGAACGGCGAAACCCACTACACCAATTTTGTAAAAGAACTCAACCTCCGCATCCAAAACTACAACCACCTCCTTGCCCAACGCAAAGGACGCAATGCAAAAGACGATAATGAAAATATAAGCGAAACAGAATAATGTTTTGGTTCAAACCTGACAGGTTTTAAAAACCTGTCAGGTTTCGCAAACAAATACACAAACAACAATTTTAAACAAAAGAGATTATGAAAAGAATTTACATATTAATGATTGCATTATTTGCATTTAATATTGCAAATGCACAGCAGAAAAATCATCCTATAACTAACTTAGGCAAGGAAGCAATTAATAATCCACTCCACGATAATTTCCCTAATCATAAAAACCTTAAACAAAAATCGACCAATTCAATCACCTGGAATTATGATACCATAGTTACCTTTGATATTAGCAATAATTTTTATAAAAGAATAACACAAACATTTAATAATAATGGAAATGTTCTTACTCAATTATCAGAATTATGGTATAACAATACTTGGATAAATAGTAATAAATATACTTATACTTATGATGCAAATGGAAATCAGCTTACTGAATTATGGGAAGAAGAGCAAAACAATCAATTGGTAAATTATTTTAAATCTACTTATACATACAATACTAATGGGAATATAATTAATGAATTACATGAATCTTGGCTAAACAATGCATGGGTAAATTTTTCCAAATTCACAGATAATTATGATACAAATGGGAATAGGCTTGCTTCTTTATGTGAATTTTGGCAAAACAACGCATGGATAAATAATTTTAAAGAAACTTATTCATACGATGCCAATGGAAATTTGCTTACTTCTTTATCCGAAGTATGGCAAAACAATGTTTGGGAAAATAGTAGTAATGAAATATATACTTTTGATATCAACGGCAATTTACTTACTGAAATAGATGAAGTATGGCAAAATAATGCTTGGGAAAATAATAATAAATATACTTACACTTATGTTGCCAATGGAAATTATCTTACTGTTTTATGGGAACACTGGCAAAACAATTCATGGGTAGTTTTTCCTAAAAATACTTATACATACGATATAGATAAAAATCTGATTTGTAAATTATGTGAAAGCTGGGAAAATAATACTTGGTTAAATGCTAATAAAATTACCTTTATTTATGATACACATGGAAACTCAATAACAGGTAAGTATGAAATATGGCAAAATAATAATTGGCTATTATATATGGGTGTTAATTTGGGAGTTTATTCTTCTGAAGGGCTCATTTATGACTTAGGTCCAACTTCTCGTTATGAAGCCCACTTTGTTTCGTTTACAACTGGGATAATAGAAAACAATAATAAACAAATTAACATCTACCCCAACCCTGCCACTAACATACTAACCATAAACCTACAACAAATAACCAAGCTACAAAACACTACCGTTTCCATTTACGATGTACAAGGAAAACTACTCTTACAACAAAGCATAACACTGCCACAAACAGAACTTAATATTGCATCTTTTGCCAAAGGTATATATGTAGTAAAAGTAAATAATGATAATAATAGCATACAAAGTAAATTGGTGAAGGAATAAACAAAACTCAAACCTGACAGGTTTTAAAAACCTGTCAGGTTTCAATACAAATACACAAACAACAACAACCTAAAACAATGATTATGAAAAAACTTTACATATTAATACTATTTATAATCATAACCCCTTTATTAAAGGGTCAAACTACATTAACAAAAGGACAAATTTATGATTTCAATATTTATGATCAATTTCATTATAAAGACTCTTACACTCCTATTAATGCTACAAGATTTACTATTGTTGGAAAACATTTCTCAGCACTAAACGATACGGTCTTTTATATAAGGCATTTTAACAATTATTATACTCAATTTAGCAGCAATCCTGTTTCTCATCTTGATTATTTCTTCAACTCATACAATGATACTGTTTTTTATACAGATCTTAATACAACTTTTGATTCAGCATATATAAATTGGCCTATTTATGATACAGTAGGCAATTCGTTTAGTTATTTATCTTCATATTCATCCCGATGGTGCGGGAAATTAACTTATAAATATACGGCATGCATACATTGCATTTTTGAAGGTAATTATTATAGCTATCAATATGGTGAGGGTTTGGGACTGGTTGAATCCATTCATCAATATGCAGGATATCCACAAATTGATGATGGATATTATCTAGTTTATTATAAAAAAGATACGGTATCCTGTGGGTTTCCAGATACTACAACTCTATCAATAAATAATTATGAAATGATAACTCCAAACATATTAATCTACCCCAACCCTGCCACTTCTAACTTAATTATAAACCTCCAACAACTTACCAAACTGCAAAACACCACCGTTTCCATTTACGATGTACAAGGAAAACTGCTTTTGCAACAAAGCATAAAACAGCCACAAACAGAGCTTAATATTGCATCTTTTGCCAAAGGCATATATGTAGTAAAAGTAAATAATGATACTAATAGTATGCAAAGTAAATTTGTGAAGGAATAAATTAGACAAACTCATTCATCATTCATCATTCATAACTCAACATTTATTTCCACCTTTAACCCATCTTCAGCAGCAATGGTATTGGGGAAATATTCGCGAGCTTCGGCTAATAAAGCCAAATTATCATCATAACGGGCTGAAAAATGACCAATAATCAGCTTTTTAGCCTTAGCTTTATAAGCTATTGTAGCTGCTTCTTTGGCTGTTGTATGAAATTTTTGTTTGGCTACGTCAGCTTTGTCATGCATAAAAGTAGCTTCGTGGTATAATAATGAAGTGTTTTCAATAAATGGAATAATATTTTCATCATAAATAGTATCTGAGCTATACGCATAACTCCTTAACAAGTCAGCAGGCAATACAATATCAGAATTTTCAAAAACCACACCTTGCGAATTAATAAAGTCTGCACCTTGCTTAATGCTTTGAATCTCTTCAATAGTTGGCTTTTCCTGAGTAATAAATTCTTTATTAATTTTATATCCACAATTTTTTTCTTCAAATACAAAACCCCAGCAGTTAACACTGTGTTGAACCGGAAACGAAAACACCTTAAACGTATTGTTTTCAAGTAATAACGTTTTAGTATTGGATGTAATAGGATGAAAAATCAACGGGTATAATAATTGTGAATTTGAAACTTTCAATTGTAAATCAATAACGTCTTTCAATTCTTGCGGAGCATAAATATGCATTTCTTCAGTTCTCCCAAACAAATGATAAGTAAACAATAAGCCCATTAAACCTAAATAATGATCGCCATGTAAATGACTGATAAAAATATGATTGATTCGGTTATTTTTAATGTAAAATCTACGCATTTGCATTTGTGAACCTTCACCGCAATCAATCATCATTAATCTGTCGTGAATATTAACTATCTGAGCACTTGGATTTCTTGTTTTGGAAGGAGTTGCAGACCCACAACCCAATATTGTAACAGAAAAAGGTTTCATAGAAATGATTTTAATTTACAAATTTACATTCTTTTTAAGAATAATAAGACAAGCCAAAAAAAAAATCCCGGCTAGCCGGGATTTTAATATAGTTAAGAATACTCTTATTCAATCGTAGATTCTACATCTGGAGTATTTTCAGTTTCAGGAGTTGCTTCTTTTTCTTCAACAACTTCTGGTGCAACTTTTTTAGCTTTTTTATCCTCAGCTCTTTTTGTCATGGCTTCTAATTTTTCCATTTCTGATTTTTGCATTTCAGATTTCAAGTTTGATAAAGCTTCGATATCGCCTAAAGTAGATCTTTCTAAATTATCGTTGTTTTGTTTAACGCTTTTTTTCTGATCTCTTTCTTTGCGCTTGTTATCAGTATCTGCTTTTGATTTTTCTTCATTGGCAACATCCTGGAAAATTTTAGAATGAGAAACAATAATTTTCTTGCTGTCTTTTGAAAATTCTAAGACTTTAAAATCAATAGCTTCATCAGTTTTAGCATTACTTCCATCCTCTTTCACCAAATGACGAAGTGGTGCAAAACCTTCAACACCATAAGGTAAAGCTATAATAGCACCTTTATCAGATGAACTTACGATGGTTCCTTTATGAATTGAATCAACTGTAAAAACAGTTTCGAAGATTTCCCATGGATTTTCTTCTAATTGTTTATGACCTAAACTTAAACGTCTGTTTTCGCTATCTACTTCTAATACGATTACTTCAATTGAATCACCAATTTTAGTAAATTCAGCTGGATGTTTAATTTTCTTAGACCAAGAAAGATCAGAAATGTGAATTAATCCGTCAACACCTTCTTCTAATTCAACAAAAATACCAAAATTGGTAAAGTTTCGAACAACAGCATTATGTTTAGATTTCAAAGGATATTTATCAGCAATATTTGTCCAAGGATCTGGAATTAATTGTTTAATACCTAATGACATTTTTCTTTCTTCGCGATCCAATGTTAAGATAACAGCTTCAACTTCATTTCCAATTTTCAAGAAATCGTGAGCAGTTCTTAAATGTTGCGACCATGACATTTCTGAAACGTGGATTAAACCTTCAACACCAGGAACGATTTCCATAAATGCACCATAATCAGCTATAACAACAACTTTTCCTTTAATTTTATCACCAACAGCAAGCTTAGCATCTAAAGCATCCCAAGGATGAGGAGTTAATTGTTTTAAACCTAAAGCAATACGTTTTTTGTTTTCGTCAAAATCAAGAATAACAACATTGATTTTTTCATCCAATGTAACAATCTCTTCTGGATGATTAATTCTACCCCATGATAAATCAGTAATATGAACTAAACCGTCAACACCACCTAAATCAATGAATACTCCATAAGAAGTAATATTTTTAACAGTACCTTCAAGTACCTGTCCTTTTTCAAGTTTAGCAATAATATCAGCTTTTTGTTGTTCAATTTCGTCTTCGATAAGAGCTTTATGAGAAACAACTACATTTTTGTATTCATGGTTAATTTTCACAACCTTGAATTCCATATTTTTTTCAACAAAAATATCATAATCTCTGATTGGTTTCACATCAATTTGTGAACCTGGTAAGAAAGCTTCAATTCCAAAAACATCAACGATTAAACCACCTTTAGTTCTGCATTTAACATAACCGGTAATAATTTCCTGAGTTTCGAATGCTTTATTAACTCTATCCCATGATTTTAATAATCTTGCTTTTTTATGTGAAAGTATTAATTGACCATTTACATCTTCTTGACTTTCTACATATACTTCAATTGTATCACCAATTTTTAAATTAGGATTATATCTTGTTTCTGAAAGAGGAATAACACCATCAGATTTAAAACCAATGTTAACAACAACTTCACGGTTATTTTTAGCAACTACAATACCATCAACAACTTCTTGTTCTACAATTTGGCTAAATGTTTTGTCGTAAACATCTTCTAATTTTTTTCTTTCATCGGAAGAATAATTTAATTGTTTTTTTCCGATAGCATCCCAATCGAAATCTTCAAGAGAAATTACTTCTTTAACGTAACGAGGTTTAGTTGGAACTTTAGTAACAGGTTCTTCAACAACAGCAACTTCTTCTTTTACTGTTTCAATTTGAGGAACAACTTCTTCAGCTTCTGCTTGCGCAGCATTTTCAGCTATTGCAACTTCTTCTTCTTTAGCTGCATCCACAACTTGTTCGTCTAATTGATTTGTGATTTCTTCGCTGTTTTCAGCTTCTTGGTTGACATTTAATTCGTCTGTCATTTCATTCTTTTTGTGGTAGTCAAAACTACCTGGTTAATAAATAAAGTTAACTATATACTCAATTTGTAGATTATGAATACATTAATATAGTAAAAACATAATTCAAAAATTGGAGTGCAAAATTATGAAAAGTATTTTAAATAAAAAACTGATTTCAAAAAGATTATTCATTTTTTTAATGATTTTTCTTTAAAATGCTTTCTATAGTATGATTTGAATTATTCATTTAATTTCAGAATTTTATGTAATGTTTTTAAACTAAAAAATTCATTGTATAAAAATATTGTTACGTATTCTAATTTTTTTTTTAATTTTGCACTCTAAATTTAAAAAAATATGGCAAACAAACAAAACAGTACTGAAGGAAAAATCATTGCAGTAGAAGAAGCTTTAGGTAAAACAGAACAATTTATTGAAAAAAATCAAAAGATTATTATTATTGTTCTAGTAACCTTGATGGCATTGGTTTTGGGATATTTTGGAGTTAAACAATTTTATCTCAAACCTCAGGAAGTCAAAGCACATGCTGAAATGTTTTATGCAGAAAAATATTTTGAACTTGACTCTCTTGATTTAGCTTTAAATGGAGATGGTGAACATATCGGTTTTCTTGAAGTTATTGATAATTACGGGATTACAAAAGCATCAAATCTTGCAAAATATTATACTGGAATTATTTATCTTAAAAAAGGGCAATTTCAAGAAGCTATCAATTATTTAGAAAAGTTTAATGGTGATGATCAAATAGTTGCATCAATAGCTACATCATCAATTGGTGATGCATATATAGAATTGAACAACTTAGATAAAGCTCTTGAATATTACTTAAAAGCTGCAGATCAAAATATCAATAATTTTTCTTCTCCTCAAAGTTTGATGAAAGCTGGCTTTGTGTATGAAGAAAAAGGTGACTGGACTAATGCTTTAAAAACTTATGAAAGAATTAAAAAAGAATTTTTCAAATCTCAAGAAAGCAGAGAAATTGATAAATACATTGCAAAAGCAAAAGGAATGTTAAATCAATAATATATAATAAAAAATCATAAACAATGGGCAATTTGCATATAATAAGCAAATTGCCCATTGTTTTTTAAAATAAAAAATTAACGATATGGCAACAAATCTCAAAAATCTATCAACTTACAATTCACAAACTATACCTAAGGTCCAAGATATGATTATTGGTATTGTAGTTTCTGAATGGAATGAGCAAGTTACTGAATCTCTTTATAAAGGAGCTCTTGACTGCTTGATTGAAAATGGAGCAAAAAAAGAAAATATTATAGTTAAACATGTCCCTGGCAGTTTTGAACTCGTTATGGGTGCTCAATTAGTATTGGAAAATACAGATGTTGATGCAGTTATTTGCTTAGGATGTGTAATTCAAGGTGAAACTCGTCATTTTGATTTTATTTGCAATGCAGTTGCTGATGGCATAATGAAATTAAACACTGATTATAATACACCTGTTATTTTTGGTGTGTTAACAACAAATACTATTGAACAAGCTCAAGACCGTTCGGGGGGAAAGCATGGCAACAAAGGTATTGAAGCTGCAATTACAGCTATTAAAATGATCGCTTTTCAACAAGATATCGAAGAAAATTCCTAATTAGTAAGATTTTATGATTTTTCAACAATCAATAATTTTTTTTGGAACACCTGATTTTGCAGTAGCATCGATAGAAGCACTTTTACAAAATCAGTTTAATATTAAAGCAGTAGTAACCACACCTGATAAACCAAGCGGACGAGGAAAAAAAATTACTGCTTCTCCTTTAAAAGCATTTGCTGTAGCAAATACTCTTAACCTACTTCAACCAGAAAATCTCTCAGATGAGGAATTTCTGCAAAGCTTACAATCACTAAATGCAGATTTATTCATTGTAGTTGCTTTCAGAAAACTTCCGTCAAAAGTATGGCAAATGCCTCGCTTAGGAACTTTTAACCTACATGCATCTCTTCTGCCAGACTATCGTGGAGCTGCGCCTATTAACTGGGCTATTATGAATGGAGAAAAAGAAACAGGTGTCACAACTTTTTTCTTAAATGAAAATATTGATGAAGGAAAAATTATTTTTTCAAAAAAGGTTATGATAAACGATGATGAAACTTATGGAGAATTATATGATAAATTGAAATCAATAGGCTCAACATTAATCATAAAAACTGTAGAAGCAATCTTTACAGATAATGTAAAACCAATCTCTCAAGAAATCCTTATTAACAACTGCAAACTAAACAAAGCTCCCAAAATTCATAAACAAGATTGTAAGATCATCTGGAAAAATAGCTGCAATGATATTGTGAATAAAATCAGAGGTTTAAGTCCTGCACCTGCTGCTTATACAATTCTTATTTCTGAAGATTTAACTGAATATTATATTAAAATATATAAAGCAACGGCAAATATTTCAAGTAATAATGAATTTTCAGGAAAAATATATACTGATAATAAAACTTATCTTAAAATTTCAACGCCTAATGGCTATGTTTTTTTATCAGAAATACAGATTGCAGGAAAAAACAGAATGACAATTGCCGACTTATTAAGGGGATATCCCGTTAACAATAATTGGAAAGCCTTATAATTGGTTACTTTTTTAACGAAATAAGCCTAAAACTCCTTGTTATAGGGCATTTTTCAGAAAAGTTATTAACAAAACAGCTATTTTATTAACATTTCTATTATTTTTATTACAAATCACTTGACTTTCGTTATTTTATGCTTATATTTGTCCTGTTAATATAGTTATTAATCATTAAATCATTTACAAAAATGAACAAAGCAGAATTAATTGACGCAATGGCAGCTGAAGCAAAATTGACTAAAGTTGACATCAAAAAAGCATTAGACGCTTTCATTAGTGCAACTACTAAATCATTAAAAAAAGGTGATAGAGTAGCATTAGTAGGTTTTGGATCTTTCTCAATTGCTAAAAGAGCAGCTAGAAAAGGTCGCAACCCACAAACTGGTAAAGAAATTAAAATTGCTGCTAAAAAAGTAGTAAAATTTAAAGCTGGAAATGACTTGGCTGGAAAAGTAAAATAATCTACTTCTTTATCAAAAAAAAGTCCCGAAATCAACGGGACTTTTTTTTTGATATCCGCTTTAGCATTTCAGTTTGTAATTTTAACAGAGAAAAACTATCTTTGTCGCTATAAATTTATTTTTCCCACTTGAGACATCTATATGACAATGAAGAATATAAAACACATCCTTTTCCTAATTATACTTTTTTTATCATATTATAGTTTTTCTCAAAAAATCAGTTTACCATTAAAAAACGACACTGAAAGAGAGAAGTGGGTTGATTCTGTTTTTAATTCACTTACGCCAACTGAAAGAATTGCCCAGCTTTTTATTATAAGGTCATTTTCCGATCAAAGTCAGTCATATTATGATTCAATTGCAAAATCAATTGCAAAATATAACCTAGGAGGAATTTGCTTTTTTAAAGGAGGACCGGTTGCTCAGGCTAATGTTACTAATTACTATCAAAAATCTGCAAAAACGCCTTTGTTTATTTCAATTGATGGCGAATGGGGTCTAAATATGCGATTGGACAGCACTCCAGCTTTTCCCAAACAAATGACTTTAGGTGCTTTAGATAACGACAGTTTAATATACAACATGGGGAAAGAAATTGCAAACCAATGTAAAATGATGGGTATTCATATCAATTTTGCCCCGGATGTTGACATCAATTCAAACCCTAAAAACCCAGTAATCAATAGTCGTTCATTTGGTGAGAATAAATGGAAAGTCGCCCAAAAAGGAATTATGTATATGAAAGGTATGCAGGATAATGGAATTATTACTACCGCAAAGCACTTTCCAGGGCATGGTGATACAGATTCCGACTCGCACCATACATTGCCCACTATTAACCATTCGAAAGAAACTATTGATACACTTGACATTTATCCCTTTGAAAAGCTAATAGAGAATGGGGTTACAGGTGTAATGGTTGCTCATCTTTTAGTACCAGCTTATGATACGATAACTGTTAATACTGCAACTTCTTTATCCAAAACGATAGTAAGTAATTTGTTGAAAAAAAAATTGGGTTTTAATGGCTTAATTTTTACGGATGCATTGGAAATGAAAGGTGTAACCAATTACTTTAAACCCGGTGTAATTGAGGTAAAAGCATTACAAGCAGGAAATGACATTTTACTTTTACCCGAAAACATTGATATTGCCATCAGCAGTATTAAAACAGCCATTGATAGTAATTACTTAAGTAAAACAGAGATGGATGAAAAATGCAAAAAAGTTTTAGAATACAAATATTTAGCAGGTTTAAATAATTATAAACCTATTAATATTGAAAGCTTATATAGAAATGTTAATACAAAATCTGCTGATATTATCAATTACGAATCATTTCGACAGGCTATTACTATCATTTTAAACAAAGATAAAATACTTCCACTAAAAGATTTAGGAAAATATAATATTGGTGTACTTTCGATAGGCGATAGCTTGAAAACTGACTTTCAAAAATCTATTGAGAATTACACAAATACAACTAATTATAATATCCCTAAAGATTTTACTGAAAACACAATAGATAGTCTGTTTAATTTATTTCATCGTCACAATTTACTCATTGTTGCGGTTCATAACACCAGTAGTTTGGCTTCTAAAAATTTCGGTTTTTCTAAGCAAACTATCAAATTAATTGACACGCTATCAAAAACAACCAATCTCATTCTTAATTTCTTTGCCTATCCTTATGCTTTAAGTATTTTTAATGGAACTCTGAATGCTTCAGCTATTATTGTTTCTAATCAAGACAAAACCGAAACTCAATTATTATCTGCAGAATTACTCTTTGGAGGTTTTCAATCTTCAGGAACACTTCCTGTTACTATCACAGGAAAGTATCCAATAAATACTCAAATAATTACACCAAAAACCAGATTGGGTGATTGTTTGCCCGAAGAAGTAAAAATAAATGCAGCGTCATTAAATATTATTGATTCTATTGCGAATAAAGGAATTAAAGAAAAAGCATACCCTGGTTGTCAAATTCTTATTGCTAAAGATGGTATGATTTTCTATAAAAAATCATTTGGAACTACAACTTATGACAGTAATGTCTTAGTAAGAAATACAGATTTATATGACGTAGCATCTGTTACTAAAGTTGCTGCCACTACCTTAGCTATGATGAAATTATATGAGGATGGGAAAATTAATTTAGATAAAAAACTATCCTATTACTTAAAATATTTAAGACATTCAAATAAGAAAAATATTACGATTCGCCAAATAATGTGTCATCAGGCAAGACTAAAATCATGGATTCCATTTTATAAAGAAACATTGATTAATGGAGTTCTCGATAGTACTATTTACAGCAAAATACTTGATATTAAGCATACGATTAAAGTTGCAGACAGTTTGTACATTTCAAAGAATTATAAAGAGAATATTATTCAATCTATTATAAATTCTGATTTGAATGAGAAAGAAGAATATGAATACAGTGATTTAGGATTTTATCTACTTAAAGAATTAGTTGAAAAAATTACAGAAAAATCATTTGAACAATATTTGAATGAACAATTTTATATTCCTCTTGGTTTAAGATATACATGTTTTAATCCATTAAACAGTACTAAATTGGAAAATATTATTCCTACTGAGAACGATACTGTCTTTCGCAAACAATTAATCAGAGGTTATGTGCATGACCCAGGTGCAGCAATGTTGGGAGGTGTTTCGGGACATGCTGGACTTTTTTCTAATGCTGGTGATTTAGCAATTATTTTCCAATTATTATTACAGCATGGAGAATATGGTGGAAAAAAACTATTAAATGATTCAACCATTTCAAGGTTTACGCGTCAGCAATATCCTGAAAATAATAATCGGAGAGCATTGGGCTTTGACAGACAATTATTGCAGCCATCAGAAAATGGACCTGCATGTATAAGTGCTTCTCAAAAAAGTTTCGGACATTCTGGTTTTACAGGAACTTATGTTTGGGCTGATCCAGAACAAAATCTACTCTATATTTTTCTTTCCAACAGAGTAAACCCAGAGGCATCTAATGGGAAATTAAGTAAAATGAATATCCGTACAGATATTCATCAGCATATATATGACATATTAAACCAAATCAAAAATTAATCATTAAAATACAGGAATTATGAGTTACATTGTTAAATCAATTCTCTTTTGGATATTTGCAGTAGTCTTTACTTTATCTATTGCTGTTTATCAAAGAATGACAGGCCCCACCTATCCCAAAAAAGGGAGTATTACAATTGCTAATAAAGAAGTTAAATATAAATTATTGCGTTCGCAGGAAAACACAAAAGATGGCGTAAGTTGTGATGCTGTAATTAAAATAGAAAACAAATCAAAAATATTCGGAGGTTCAATTCTATATAAGAGATATAGGACTTCTGAAGAATGGATAGAAGTTGGTATGGTTCAGAATGGAGATAATATAGAAGGTAGTCTTCCATCTCAACCGGCAGCCGGAAAATTAGAATACAGGGTTTTTCTTAAATATGGGAACGAAAATTATGCGCTTAATGTAGAACCTGTTGTAATCAGATTTACAGGAGAAGTTCCAAAGTATATTTTATTGCCACATATTTTATTTATGTTTTTGGCAATGCTTTTTTCAACCCGAGCAGGTATTGAAGCAATTATAAAAGGTAAACATACTTTTAATTACGCATTGGTTACAACAATAACTTTATTCTTAGGTGGTATTATATTAGGTCCAATTGTTCAAAAATATGCATTTGGAGCTTACTGGACAGGTTGGCCACTTGGCAAAGATCTTACTGATGATAAAACTGCTGTAGCCTTTATATTTTGGATAATTGCAGTTTATATGATGTTTAGAAATCGTGAAAAAAGAAGTTTTGCTATAGTTGCAATGGTAGTTTTACTGGCAATTTTTATGATTCCTCACAGCATGTTCGGGTCTGAATTAGATACCAATACAGGAAAAATTGAAACAGGACAGCATCAATAATTGAAATCAGAAATCCTTACTCTTTCTTTTTAAATTTACAGTTAGAAAATTTTGTTATTTTCAAAAAAAAATATGTAAATTTGCCGAAATTATAACTCTTACTGTTTATTAAAGAGTTTATTACATTTACAGGCTTACTTATACTAAGCGTTCAATATGAACAAAAAGGCTAAGAAAGTCTGTTATTTTTTTCAGATAAAATTAATTATTTAAATATATAAGATTCTATTTAACAATGAAAAAATTAGCAGTTATTGCATTCGGTGGAAATGCACTTTTAAGAGGTGATCAGATTGGAACTATTGATGAACAGGAAGCCAATGTTTTCAATACATGTACTCAATTATTGGAATTATTAAAAAAAGATTATGATATCGTAATTGGTCATGGTAATGGACCACAGGTGGGCAATGTATTATTACAACACGAAGGCGGACATAAAATGTTTGGTATTCCTGCCATGCCTATCGACTTTTGTGTAGCCGAAACCCAAGGTTCTATAGGTTATATGATAGAACAACAAATGCGTAATGTATTGGAAAAAGAACACATGGAACGTGATATCATTACCATTATCACACAAGTAGAAGTTGATAAAAACGATCCAGCATTTCAAAACCCAACTAAACCAGTTGGACCTTATTACACTCAAGAAGAAGCTGATAAATATGCAGCCGAAACCGGAGCTAAATTTGCTGCTGACCCAAGAGGAAGAGGTTTCCGTAAAGTTGTGGCTTCGCCAAAACCAATGAAAATAAACAATATTCACTCTATAAAACAATTGGCAAGAGACGGACAAATTGTAATTACTGTCGGTGGTGGCGGTATTCCTGTTTTCCATGTTGAACCTAATAAATTACAAGGAATTGATGCTGTTATCGACAAAGATTTGGCTTCTTCTTTATTGGCAACTCAAATTGGTGCCGACGAATTTTATATTTTAACAGATGTTCCTAAAGTTTGCATTAATTTCAATAAACCTGAAGAAAAGAGATTAGACAGAATCACTATAGCTGAAGCAAAACAATACTTAGCCGAAGGTCATTTTGCTGAAGGCAGCATGGCTCCTAAGGTAAGAGCTGCTCTTTACTTTGTTGAAAACGGTGGAAAAGAGTGTATCATAACTACTGCCAGTGAATTGGGGAAAGAAGACGGCGGAACGGTTATTTATAATTAGGAATTAGGAATTAGGAATCAGGTAAAAAGCAATCAATCTTAAATTCTGCTACCTTATAACCAATAAAATAATAACTTAATAACATATATAAAAATGGCTTTTAATTTAAAAAACAGAAATTTCCTTAAATTATTGGATTTTACTCCTCAGGAAATTAATTTCTTATTAGAACTTGCTGCAAGTTTAAAAACAGCAAAGTACACAGGTACCGAACAACAAAAACTTAAAGGTAAAAACATTGCCCTTATTTTTGAAAAAGATTCTACACGTACACGTTGTGCTTTTGAAGTAGCTGCCTTAGATCAAGGAGCTCATGTTACTTATTTAGGACCTTCAGGTTCGCAAATCGGTAAAAAAGAATCAATGAAAGATACTGCCCGCGTTTTGGGTAGAATGTATGATGGTATCGAATACCGCGGTTACGGACAAAGCATTGTTGAAGACTTAGGCAAATATGCTGGTGTTCCTGTTTGGAATGGTTTAACAACTGAGTTCCACCCTACCCAGATTTTAGCTGACTTTTTAACCATAAAAGAACATACCGACAAACCTTTAAACAAAGTAGCTTTTTGTTATTTAGGCGATGCTAAAAACAATATGGGCAATTCATTAATGGTAGGTGCTGCTAAAATGGGTATGGATTTTCGTGCTGCTGCTCCTAAAGCTTGTTGGCCAACCGAAGAATTAGTAGCTAAATGCCGCGAAATTGCAAAAGAAACCGGTGCTAAAATTACCTTGACTGAAGATGTTGCCGAAGGTGTTAAAGGTGTTGATTTCTTATATACAGATGTATGGGTATCAATGGGCGAACCTGCTGAAGTATGGGTTGAAAGAATTAAATTACTGAAACCTTATCAGGTGAATATGGATGTTGTGAAGAAAACAGGCAATCCTCATGTAAAATTCTTACATTGCTTACCTGCTTTCCATAACCGCGAAACTACCATGGGCGAAGATATTTTCCAAAAATATGGTTTGGATGGTATGGAAGTTACCGAAGACGTTTTCGAATCAACGATGTCAATTGTTTTTGACGAAGCCGAAAACCGTTTACACACAATTAAAGCTGTTATGGTAGCTACTTTGGGTGCATAATAGTTCAATCTAAAATAATCTTTAAAAGAGCTCTGGTTATATCAGGGCTCTTTTTATTTTCTTATAAATATTTATTTTAACAAGAACAATTATTACAACATGATTTACCTTGAGCCTTTTCAAAAGCCTCCTTTCCTTCTTTTATAGAGAAATAAATCAATCCTAATGTGCCAATGGTGTCAGCATATACAAATCCGGTTAATTCGTATATAAGGCTTGATAAGAGTAAAATAATTGACATATAAATACAAATCTTTGTACAATTACTATCTGATAAAATAGGTTCCGAGTTCAATTGTTTGCCAATATTTCTTTTAGAAATCATCAGCCAAATCATAATGATTATTGATACTAATGAAATAACAACTCCCCATAATGTTGTCTCAGGCTTATGCTTAAAATAAATGTTCAGAACAACCCCTATTAATAATCCTATTGAGAGAATGTAAAAAGAATATCCTGTAATTTTTAACGCCTTAATTTCGAATTTATCTATCTGACTATTTGGATTTTTCCTTATTCTCATTATCATCATTGCAATACCTATACCCGATATTACTTCGATAAAACTATCAATCCCAAACCCGAATAAAGTTAATGTTTCATCCTTATAGCCCATTATCATTGAGAGAATGCCTTCAATAATATTGTAAAATATTGTGAACAAACTTAATTGATAAGCTCTTTCATATAATCTGTTTTCTTGTTTCATTGTTGTATTAATTTATAAAGCATTTATTCTTTGCTTTAAATATTTCAACACAAAAACAAATAAATACATGTATAGTTTGTATTTATCTTTATCAAATTCTATTCAATTGATTTATTGGGGAGTAGTGCCTAATTCCTATTTCTTAATAAATCGGGTGATTATTTTCTTGTTTCCAGCTTTAATATGCAGAAAATAAAGTCCGACGTTTAGTTTTCGAATATCCATTTCGGTTTGATGATTAAATTCTTTCTTTAGCAACATCTGTCCTTGTATAGAATAAATTGCTGCATTGATTATTGTGCCATCAAATGGAGTTTCTATAGTTAGGAAATCAGAGGTTGGATTTGGGTAAACTTTTATGTTAGAAAACTTGCTTTCTGAAATCCCTGTAATCTTTGAATAATGACATGAATCATTTCCATTGGGTGAATTAATGTAATATGTGTTTGTGTCACCATAGCAGAGCGTAAAGTATTGCCATTCGAATTCGTAAGTATATGAAGACAATAAGTCTTTTGTACTCCCGATGCCTTCAATCCAATATTCAGGTCCCAATAGTAAACCTCCTTGTATTTCGAACCTTTTTCTGTATGTGTTTCCGATTAAAACTGAATCAATTCCAAGGACTTTTACTGAATCATGTAAAGGATTAATTAATAAAACCTTTCCGATACTGAGATTCTTATATGTATATAACAACTGTTCGGATGTATCATTTGGAAATGTGTGAGGACCAGGTGTCGAAATTGTGGTTGAAGCAGGGAAAAAGAAAATTTGTTTTACAGTATCCTCTCTCAAACCTCCGATATAGATTGCTGGTTCGGGCATATCAACTAGTTTAAGGTAAATCTTATTATAATTTTTACCCTTCAGTAGTGTATCACCTTGTTGTAAATATTGATAGTTTGTCAAATTATAATTGTCTGGTTGCCATTGATGCCAGAATAAACAATTCCAATGTGCAGTTGCTGTCGGAAAGGAAACATAGTTTTGACTAAAAGAAAATTGTAAGAAGATTACTCCAAACAACAAAAACATACTAATTTTTTTCATAATTGTAGAATTTAAAGTTTATAAAAGATAATCCTTATTATCTATATCCTAGAGTCCTTCAACCCGACGGGCAATTTCATTAAGTTAAGGATCTAAAATGAAGGTTTATAGTTAGTAAAGGTTTTGTGTGTTGTGTGTTGTGTTTACTTTTTGATTGACGATTTTTTATGATTCTCTCAAAGGATCGTCCCTTTCTGATAGGGACTTTCTCTTTTACAAAATGATCATGTAATTTATTTAACGGAATTATAAATTAATTGGTTAACATACTAAATTTAACTAAAGTCTCAAACATATCATCATCATTACGATTATTGAATTTAAAGACAGTTTCAGGAACATATTTAGGTAAATGCTTTACGCTAACGTGGTGATGCTGTCCTATTATTTGACGTTTAACAATAGCCCAAAATGATTCAATCGTATTTGTATTAATACCTTTGTAAGAATACATTTTATGATGGTCTATTTTTACATATTCTATAATTTCATCAATTTTACGATATCCTTTATAATCATCAGTAAATAAAATACTTTCATCTTTATCAACGTATTTATTTATCATATTTTTAAGGTTATTGTAAGTTAGATTTTTCATTACTTTGGGCAATTACTTCGCCATCTCTTGAAACCATACCTACAACTGGTGTTTTCTTTTCTGAGCCTCTACCTCTTTTTATTCCTATGTCTGATTTCATTTTCTTTTTACCTTTTTCTATTTTAAAACCCTCTTCTTTTAGGTGTCTTAGTGTTAAATCGTATTCAATTTGTCTTTTTTGTTTTAATCCTTCATAATTGGCTTGTTTTCTTGGTTTACCTCCTACAAATGTTTCATCCATTTCAACAATATTTGATAATTCAACTTTGTTGTTTTCAATCATCATTAATTCACGAATTTTATGACACATTGATAATGCAGTAGGATAACTTATATTTAAGTTCCTTTGTATTTGTAATGCTGATAATCCTTTTTTGCATCGGTTATTAATGAAAAAACATATAACCATGTTTTAAGCTCTAATCTTGTGTTATGTATTTTTGTTCCTGTGGATACAGAAAAATACTTTTGGCAATCTTTACAATGATAATGGTAATCTATATTTCTACTGCCTATATTTTTTGACTTAAAATAAGGACAAGTTATTGTTTTATTACATCTTACACTTTCAAAGTGCTTTATTGCTTCTAATTCTGTTGGGTATTTATTTGAAATTTCAATAAGATTCATTTATGTATTTTTTTAGTTTTTTTACAGTCAAAAAACAATAAGCATCAGATAAAATCAAAAACATAGATTCTTTTTCATGCTCTTTATTAATTACTGGGCTTTTTCTGTAATTTTTCTCGTAAATCTCTTTATTATTAATGATTTCTTGTTTTATTTTGTTTTTTAAAATTTCAACTCGTATTACCTTATAAATAATTAAACTTATAAGAATTATTAAAAATCCTAAGTAAATAAATCCATTTATACGAATATCTGTAATTAAAAATTTTTCTACTGTAAATGCTCCTATTATTAGAGAACTTATTATATTAATTATTATTCCTAAAGTAAAGTTTGTTATTAATTCTTTTGTTTTCAGATCTTTGAATGTTAAAATTTTATCCAAAGATAGTAATTTTTTTTATTCAACCAATTAGTTTATAATTCCGAAAAAAAAACTCACAGATAGCTTTGATTGGGGTATTTTAAATAATTATCGAAAGAGCATTCGTGAGTCAAATATATCTCTCGCAAAAAAACGGATAAGATGCAACTATTAGTAAATTCACTGCAAATTCTTTCCTTCGGAATCACATAAAATATGTAGATTTGTATCAGAAAAATCAATAAACGAAACTATGAAATTTCTTTTAAAAATACTGGTAACTTCCCTTGCCGTTATTATTACGGCTTATTTGCTCAAGGCTGGTATTCATGTACCAGATTATACTACCGCTATTGTGATAGCCATAGTGCTCACCTTGCTGAATATTTTCTTAAAACCAATATTAATACTACTTACCATTCCGGCTACCATATTTAGTTTGGGGCTTTTTTTGCTGGTAGTAAATGCTTTTATCATATTGCTTGCTTCCAGTTTGGTTCCCGAATTTAAGGTTGATAGTTTTTGGTGGGCGCTTGCCTTTAGCGTTATTTTATCTATTGTCAGCTATTTGCTCGAACTACCCAATAAAATTAAAGAAGGCAAAATAGTAATTATAAAAAAAACCAAGCATGAAGAGTAATATAATCACCCAAAAATCGGAAATAGAAGAAGTAATCAATCAATGCGAAGCCTGCTATATGAGTATGGTTGACGAAAAAGGGATGCCTTACAACCTGCCTTTCAATTTTGCATACGAAGACAATGTGTTGTACTTTCACTCAGCTCCTGTTGGCAAGAAAATGGAAATATTAAAAGCCAATCCCAATGTATGTATTGTATTCAGCACTGCCCATCAATTGCATCATCACGATGTGGAAGTTGCATGCAGCTATAGTATGAAATTTAAAAGTGTGATTGTTTACGGAAAAGTTGAGTTTATTGAAGATATTCCCGAAAAAACAATATGGATGAATAAGATTATGCAAAAATACACCCAACGCGATTTTAAATATTCGCTTCCAGCCATTACCAATGTAGCTTTATTTAAGGTTGTTTTCGAAAAAGTAAGCGGAAAGAAAAGAGGATACTAAGAAAGGAACAAGCAATTATACTGAGAAGTAAAAATACACAATGTATATTTGAAACTTAGTAATTTGGAATTACATAAATAAAAGAAAATAGCCTCGAATTAACACTGACATTGAATAATTAATTGTAGCAAAACAAGGCTTTAAAAAATGCGAGGGTATTTTGCAAGCAATCCACGAATTCCGAAGGATAAATGAATATACAATGGAAATCTATTTGTTTCGGAATGGCTTGGATTGCGTGGCTTTTTAAAGCCGTAGTTTTGCAAATTAATTATTCGGAGTCTTGAACTTTTGGTTCTTTTGTTTCAAGACAAAAGAACGTAATAACACTATCAAAAAACTTATATTTTTAGATTTAATAGCTTTTTGCTTGAACAAAAAGTTACAAAAATTCAAGACTGAAAACAATTTACTTCAAAACTACGCATTTAAAATCCCTTCGTAATACAAGCCGTAGCGAAAGAAACATTTTCGTCTTTGTTGATTTCAATTACTTCGCTACTCGTGTATTGCTTACTGCAAGGCTCACACTATTTTAAATGCTTGTTTTGCAGCGTAAATTATTTTAGGTCGATCCAATGAATAAGTGATATATTTATTAAAAAACACTTTAATATTTTACAACTTATATTCCTATATTCCTTTAGGGATATTATATTGTTTCTATAAGGCTTTTTCACCTAAATGCACTAATATTAACAACATCTTGCTATCTTTTCAATAAACATTAAATGCCTGAAGGCATTATTATAAATAAAAAGAGAGGATTTTGAAAATCCTCTCTTTTTGTTATTCTACAGTTGGTGTTTTTTTCGCAGTAGTTTTCTTTTCAGCCGGTTTTACCTCAGCTGTTTCTACTTTTTCTTTTTTAGCAGGTTTTGGAGCTGCTGCTTCTTTAATAGGTTTTTGAGCTACTACTTCAACTGAAATAGATTTCTTCTTGTTCTTAGGACGTTTTATTCCCGAAGAACCCAAGATAATCTTTCCTCTTTTTGTTTTTTTATCGCCTTTTCCCATAATTTAAATATTTAACTAATAATTATTTGTACTAAACATTTGGTAAAATTACACTTTTTTAAGCATAGTTTTACATAGGTAGTGAAATTAAATTGTCGAATATATTTTTTATTATTAAATCCATCCTTTTTTAAGCAAAAAATCATCTTTCACTAGCTCTGCCATTCTAATAACATTGCTTATCCAGTTTAACTTAATATCGTAGATTTCTTCCTCTTGCAGTTGCCATTGGATGCCAGCATTGCGGATTTTTTCTGAAAGATAGAAAACCGACATAGCTGCCGAAACAGAAATATTAAAGCTTTCGGTAAATCCATACATGGGTATTTTTACAAAAGCATCTGCATTTTGAAGCGCTATTTCTGATAATCCTTCTCTTTCTGTGCCAAATACCAATGCTATTTTATTGTCAATGGGTAAATCCTGTATCATTAAATCATTTTTATGAGGCGATGTGGCAACTATTTTATATCCTTTTTCTCTCAATGCATTAAATGCTTCCAATGTATTATGTTCACTCGTATTATAACGGTTCATATTCAGCCATTTTGCAGAACCCAATTCCACATCAGGATTAATTTCATAAGGATAACGATTTTCGATAATATGTACATCCTGAATACCAAAACAATCACAAGTTCGTAATACTGCACTTGCATTCTGCGATTGAAAAATATCCTCTAACACTACCGTTAAATGTCGTGTACGTGATAATACAATTTCATCTATTTTTGATTTTTTATTGTCGGAAACAAAAGCAGTAAGATAGCTATAGAATTCTTTCTTTTGTTCCAGATGTAATGTTTTCATTTGGTTAATAGTTATTGGTTATTGGTTTTCATTAATAATTAATAATTAATAATTAATAATTAATAATTCATAATTCATAATTCATAATTTCCTAAAACAAATCGATAAGGTAATAAAGCATCTTCTTTTGCATACTCCACTCCTATTCGTTTGCTCACGAATATGTTTTCCTGATTAACGGTAACTCCTTTTTCTTCAATCCAAATTTGATTGCCCTGTAAATCTATACCTGAATGTGAATAATGAATACCGAGTGCTTTGGAAAGCTTGCCAGGTCCATCTACTGAATAATTATTCTGCTTTCTTTGAGAATAGCGTTCTTTCATCTTTTCAAGTCCTTCAACGGGATGAATGCCTCGTATCAAAACAGCATGGGGAATCCCGTTTATATTGGTAACTACATTAAAAAGCGAATACATTCCATAACATAGATAAACATAAGCTATTCCTCCCTCTCGATACATAATTTCGGTGCGAAGTGTACGACGATCGCCATAAGCATGCGATGCCTTATCGGTAATACCTGCATAAGCTTCTGTTTCGGTAATGATACCAGCCGTAATGGATCCATCAAAATTTGTATATAAATATTTTCCTAACAAATCCCTTGCAATCTGCACTACATCATCACCTAAATAGAATGCTTTTTCTAATCTCATTTGTTATTGGTTATTTGTTAATGGTTAATGGTTATAATTAATAATTAAATTCACTTCCAAGTATATTCCATTCCTCCTGCTTTCTTAATTTTATCGTTATCGAGCAACCACTGCAACACCTTTAATATTTTATCTTCATCAGCATCAATTTCATTTACTAAATCTTCTACTGTGAGTACTTTAGCTTTTAAGAGTGGCTTTATCTGTTCCAGAATATTATCAAATTCATATTCGTTAAGCTCCATTTTATTCCGTTCGAGACAAACATCACATTTCCCGCATCGCTTGCTTTTGGTTTCACCAAAATACTCCAATAAAAACTGACTATGACACTTGGTTGACATATCAATGTATTCTTTCACAGCTTCGATGCGTTTAAGTGCATTTTTCTTACGAAATTCATAGGTTTCCTTTGAAAGGAAAACATCATTTGTAGAAATTCTTTCTATTAAATAAGTTATGTAAGGTTTGTTTCTTTGCGGAACATAATTTAATACCTGCATTTTTGTTAATAAATGAAGCATTTTTTGCACTTTCTCAACCTCATTGTTGCTGCGTTTGGCAATTTCTACTTCACTGATTTTAACAAAATCGGCAAATACACCACCATACGAACGCAAAATGATTTTAATAAAATTATCAGTAGATGGATTTTCTATTTGAAAACGATATAAATCTTCCTTACCAATGGTAAAATGTATTACAGATGATTGATTCGGGTCTTCATTTAAGATGATGTAGCCTTCTTTCTCTAAAAACTTCAATGAATTATAAGCAGTAATAAGATTGAAACGAAACTGATCGCAAAAATCGCGTAAATCAAAATTATAACTTTGGTCTTTACCAATTCCTTCAGGTATTTTGAAGTAGTTTCCCAATGCTTGATACACATTCTTTATATATTCTTTCTCAGGATAAGCGTTTTGATAGTTTTGATCGAGTGCAAGCACATCGGCATTGTCGTGTAAAATTATAGCAAATGAAGGAAGTTCATCTCTTCCTGCCCTGCCCGCTTCCTGAAAATAAGCTTCCAAGGTATCCGTTAAATCAAGATGCACAACAAAACGAACGTTTGGCTTATCAATTCCCATCCCAAAAGCATTGGTTGCAACAATAACTTTATTAGAGTCCTGCATCCATAGTTTTTGCTGTTCGTTGCGTATCTTTGTTTCTAATCCTGCATGATAATAACCAGCTTTAATGCCGTTTTTATTAAGGAAGTTTGCTACTTCAACGGTTTTTTTACGACTTCTCACATAAACAATACCTGTTCCTTTTACTTTATTAATAAGCCGAAGCAAACGAGCAAGCTTATCATCTGATTTGATAACAAAATAGGTAAGGTTTTTACGTTCGAAACTTTTTTGAAATACATTCTTTTGTTTAAACTCCAGCTTGTTTTGTATATCTTCAACCACTTCAGATGTAGCTGTGGCGGTGAGTGCAAGTATGGGAACATTTTGCAAAAGAGCTTTTATATCAGCTATTTTTAAATAAGGTGGACGAAAGTCGTAACCCCATTGCGAAACACAATGGGCTTCGTCAACAGCAATTAAATTTACCTTCATCTTTTTCAAATGCTCACGAAAAGTGTCGGTTTGCAAGCGTTCTGGCGAAACATAAAGCAGTTTTATATCGCCATATACTGCGTTATTAAGCGTAATCTCAATTTCGTTGGGATGCATACCCGAATAAATGGCTTTAGCATTAATACCTCGTTTGTTAAGATTATCTACCTGATCTTTCATCAGTGCAATGAGCGGAGTTATTACGATGCATATACCGGGCATTGCCATGGCAGGCACTTGAAAGCACAAGGATTTACCGCCACCCGTGGGCAACAATGCCAATGTATCTTTCCCATCCAGAACAGATTGAATAATATCTTCCTGCAAGGGACGAAATTGGCTATAACCCCAGTATTTTAATAAGATTGTTTTAAGTGGCAATATGTCCCGAAATTAAATTGATTCGTATAGTACAAAGATAAAAAAAAGAATGTAAATCTACGGTATGAAATTTTTAAGGACAATGATATAAATATTAACCTTGCCAGCGTTTGAAACACTGAAAGGGTTGAGTATAATTTATTCCTTCACAAATTTACTTTGCATACTTTTAGTATCATTATTAACTTTGAGTATATATATGCCTTTGGCTAATGGTGCTATATTAAGTTCTGTTTGTGGCTGTGTTATGTTTTGTTGTAATAGTAGTTTCCCTTGCACATCATAAATGGAAACTGTGGTGTTTTGTAAGCTTGTTAGCTGTTGGAGGTTTATAGTTAGCTTGGAGGTGGCTGGGTTGGGGTAGATATTTAATGGTATAATGTTTTGTTCTCTGTTATTCCTGTTGTAAACGAAACAAAATGGGCATCATACCGAATAGAATTAGATACTTCGTAAATTTTATTTTTTGAAGAATAAACGTCCAAAGCGCCTAACGATAATACCCAAGTATTATTTATCCATTCTTCATTTATTCCAGTTATTGAGTTCCCATTGGCATCGTAAGTGTAAGTATTTACGAAACTACTTCCCCAAGCATTATTTATCCATTGTTCCGATAAATAAGTAAGCCTATTTCCATTGGCATCATAAGAAAAAGTGGATTTTGAACTATTTACCCATGCATTGTTTTGCCAATCCTATAATAATTTAATAAGCACATTTCCATTATTATTAAATGTTTGGGTTATTCGTTCATATTGATTATTACTTTTATCACCCGTTGTGCATTTAGAGAAAAAAATAAAAAAAGTTGTTCATTGAATTTTAAA
>JACABE010000021.1 GCA_013377005.1 Bacteroidota bacterium | reverse complement strand
ATTTCCAGATAGGCAATGCCGATAAGTACGATATCAACCTGCAAATATACAACCGCTGGGGCACGCTTATCTATCAAACTGCCCACTACACCAACGATTACAATTGCAAAGGCTGTGCCGATGGAGTCTATTACTACCTGCTCACCGCCAAAAGCCTCAGAAGTGGGAAAGTAAAAGACTACAAAGGAAGCCTTACGGTGTTTAATTAGGAATTTGAGAATTAGGAAACCGAAGCAATAGAATGCAAAACGGCATTGCTATGTATGCCTGTATATTCTTAAAATCCGCAAATAAATTCCCTTTTCAATAAATTAAATACTACATCTTTTCCCTGAGATTTTTTCAATACATTTATACAATCCTCCTGTACTTCTGTATATTCTTCCAGTACCTATAAGTATTCGCTCGGTACGTACGTAAAATTTAACAGTACCTACACAGCTTTTTTTATTTGCTGTACGTACCGCAATATTCTATATATGTACTGCATAAATATGCGAATGTACGACAAGAATATATGTTCGTACCGACTGAATATATGCATTTTATGCAGTTTTTTGTATCAGGGGAAAATAATTGATATTTTCGCAAAAAAAAATTCATAAAAATGCGATTGGAATAAATTTTCTTATTACTTTTGTGATTGCATTAACAATAAAAAATCTTAAGCATTCGTTATATTTTTTTTAAAAACTAAACACAATGAAAACATCACAACACACTTCCAAAGGCATTTCTCAATCGAGACAACTGGAAATTTCGAAAAACATTCATCAATCATTTAAGACTGATCTTGCGAGATTTACGGCTTTCGATCCCGAATTGAGTCCCGATTATTCCAATCAGCTTATCCATAAAATTGGCGAAGTAGAAGCCATTCCAGCCGACTATGTGTTGCTAGCCCTGCAAATGCAGGAAACTCAGAAAGTAATTACGTTCTCCAACTCAGCCATTGCCGCCGTACGAACCATAAGGTATTACGTAGAAAAGGTTTTTCCGGGCGATCATCTTCACCTCTACGAATTTGGCTATCCCGAACTAAAAAAGGTAATCAACACCCAAAGCAAGCTCATATTGTTTCTAAAAAACTTTGTGGTTACGCTGAATAAGTACAAAACTGTGCTTTTGCAAAAAGGCTTGTCGCAAACCACTATTGATGAAATTACTCACCTCTCCTCCGATTTGGATACCGCTAATATACAACAGGAACAGGCCAAAAAAGCCCGCTACATTGCCACCGGCAACAGGGTAAAGGCTTACGACGAATTGTGGAAACTCACCGCTACCATTGCCAAAGCCGGCAAATTGATTTTTGAAGACGATCCCGACAATCAACACAATTATATTTTAGACGTTTCGCCTAAAAAGAAGACGGTTAAATTAGCCGATGCAGAAGTAAATGCTGCCATTTTCCAAGGCACAGTTACCGACGCCGAAACCGAAGAAGTAATAGAAGATGCTATGGTTGAAATTTTGGGCACTACCCTCAGCACTACTACCGATGAGGATGGCGAATTTTACACCGACGAAGTAGTACCGGGCACATACACCATTAAAATTACGGCTGTTGGTTACAAAGATTTCCAACAAAGCGGCGTAGAACTAACTTCCGACAACGAAGAACAGGAATTTACCTTTAGCCTCGCGAAAATAGTGGTAGAAGGAGTGTAAGACCTGTCAACGTCAAAAAAAAACACAGTAAAAGCAAATTGAGAAATATCATAAAATTGCAAAACAATTTTATGATATTTCTCAATCTCTAATTAAATAAATTGAAACAAATTTATTTTAAAATCAAAACTCTTTCGGTATGTTGAGTTTTGCCGGTATTCATTTTTACAAAATAAGTGCCTGGTTTTAGTTTTTCTTCTGAAGCTAAAGATAAACTATAATTACCTGCAGTTTGGTTATCATCAAACAATACATTTATTAATTTACCTGTAACATCATATAATCCTATAGTTACATCCGTTAATTCTTTTAATGAGTAATTAATTGAACTTTGACTTGTAACAGGATTAGGAGTAACTGTAAAAGTGCTTTGGTTTTGATTTTCGGCAATACCAGCGGTATTAGGAGTCCAATCCAAAACCATTCCTGTATAGTTAGTCTGATCAGCAGGAGTAATATGAGCAGCAGTAGCATTTTTGGTAAAAGCAATGCTGTAAGTAGGTCCATTATTATTAGACCATGCCATTTGTATCCATAATTTATAATCGCCATCAGCAACTGTAGCTCCGGTAACATCGGTAGCATTCCATGTAATACTTTCGGTTTGATGAGCACTAACGGTAGCTCCGGTAGTAGCATCTACAACATTCGATCCTGATTTGGCAACCCATTGATTCAAATATTGAACCCTGGCAGCTGCTTTTTTAAGTTTTGTTTTTACAAAAGTACCGTCAGATTTTTCAATCCAAATGGCAATAACATGCCTGGGGCTGAAGTTTCCTGTAGATGTTGTTGTAACACTAAAGGTCAAATTTCCTGTAGTTTGAGCTTGCAAACTCTTTGTAAATAGATTAAAACTGATAGTTAATATTACTACCATAATTGAAAAAATAATCCTTTTTTTCATAGACATAATATAATTTAATTGATTAAAATATTTATTTATACATTTCAGCATGACAATCCATGCAATTTGATTCTTTCCATGCATCTCCAATATCAACAGGATGCATAAATTCCAAAGTGCTATTTATTCCGGTATATTTCATATCATTAGATTTACCTTGGGCAACAATAGTATGACACAGATTACAATCTTTAGAAATTTTCTTTCCTGTAGGTGATTTAAATTTATCATTATGACATCTGAAACATCCATTAGACTCAAGATGACCAATATGTCTCGGATAAACACTATAATCAACTTTCATTTCGGGGAAAGTATTTTTAAAATATACTGTTTTAATTTCTTCAATAGCACTTAAAATTTCTTTACCATTCTTTTTATAAATAGCAGGATATTGCTCTTTATAATACTTTATGATTTTATTTTTAATTTCATTTGCAGCCGAATCAGTGGTAGAATAAGGCACTTTAACGGCATCCATCACAGCACTTTTTAACCATGGAATAGAAGCTAATTGAGGCTGAGAAGCAAGTAGGGTATTAATATATTTCGAAGGAGATCTGTATTCATGAGAAGGTCTGTTGTGGCAATCCATACAATCCATTCCTCTTGATTCCATTTTTGAAATAGCATCTGGTTTTACTTCAAGCTCATCATTTTTATAGATGGTTTCAACACCAGTTTTTTTATTGGTAATTTTTACTGAATATATTTCATTTCTTTTGGGATTAGATTTATAATCAATCTGGAAATTAGGATTTATATGCCAGTGAATTCCTTCTGTTAATCCTAATGCCTGATGATTGGCTCCAATTTTCATATTTAAAGTAATATTCCATTCAGTATTAGCTGAATCTGCAAGATAATATTTTTCCTTGCGTAAGGCATTGGTATAAAATTTTTGTGGCCAGTGACATTTTTCGCAAGTTTCTCTTGCTGGACGTAAATTCTCTATTGGTGTTGCAATAGGTCTGGGGTAAGTTCCCAAAATATATTTATAAACTTGTCGTAAACCGGACATTTTTGATTTTACGTAAAAATCAGCACCTTCGCCCACATGACATTCGGCACACTTTACTCTTGCATGCGGAGAATTCTGATAAGCAACATATTCAGGTTGCATAACTTTATGACAAAGTTTTCCGCAAAATTCAACAGATTCAGTATAATGAAAAGCTTTATAGCTCCCAACTATGGTTGAAATAACAAAAAACACAGATACAATAGAAAATATCAGTATAGCATTTCTTGTTTTTGAATCTTTAAGATCTAAAACAAATAATTTATCATTTGAAACAGGGAGTCCTTTTTTAAGTTTTTTCCTGGTTCTATACATTCCAAAGGGAATAAGAATATGTCCTATTACCAAGAAAGCAGGAGTTACAACAAATGTATATAAATCAAAATAAACATTATTAATTCTGAAAATATTAATTTGAATAACAAAAAATATTAGTGTTATCCAAGCTATTATAGCAATAATGGTTCCAAAATAGGAAATATTATTGTAATATGTACGTGGTAATTTCATATATAATTTTATTTATAGTTTATAATTAAATAATCCGCATTCCGTTATTCAACAGAATGCGGATTATTCTTCTTTACTTCAGCTATTTGAAGTTCTCCTATTTCCTATTTAGGATTTTTGTGGGTTATTTTTGCACTATATGTTGCAAAATCAAACCCTTTAAAAGTAGGACTTCCTGAATTATGGCATTTTAAACATAATTTTTCATCAGGAATAATCAATCCATTGGTAACACATGCATCATGATTTCTCATAACAGCAGGAGCTTTATAAGCGCTTCCGGCTCCATGGCATGTTTCGCATGAAACGCCTTCTTCTTTGGTAATTCCTCCATTCAATTTGGCATCAATTGAAGCAACAGTTGAATGACATTTTAAGCATTTTTCATCTGTTGAAGGATCTGCAATACCTTTTTCTTTTGCAATTTTTAATGCTTCAGGTCCTTTTAGTGTTTCAAAAGCTTTTGCGTGTTTTGATTCAGACCATGTTGGATACTGTTTGCCTTTTGCCATATGGCACATTTTGCAGTTTTTAGCTCCTACATATTTATTTTGAGCTAATAACCCATTACTTAATAAAAATAGCATACAAGCTATTACAATTAACGTTTTTTTCATTGTCGTTCTTTTTTTAGGTTAGTATTAATTTAATTTATTATTTCTCTCTTTTATTCCAGCAGAGATAATAAGTATGATAATAGCAATAATCGTGCCCCATGCCCATAATGGAAAAACAGGAGTATCTCCTGCACCATAACTATGCATTCCTTTTGACAAATAATAATTTACACCCACAAAAGTCATTATTACACTTGAAAACCCTAATACAGATGCAACATTAAAGGCAAATTTAGTATTAAACTTTGGAATAAATCTCATGTGTATGATAATAGAATATGTTACTACAATCACCAGAGCCCATGTTTCTTTAGCATCCCATCCCCAATATTTTCCCCATGATTCATTTGCCCATACGGCTCCCAAAAATGTTCCTAAAGTGGCTAAGAATAGTCCAATGATTAAGTTCATTTCAATAATATAGGTATTTTCAGTAATTAACAAATCTAGACGAGTAGAATTGCTTTTTGTTTTTGATAAATAAATAAACAGATTCATTAAACCAAGTATAAATCCCAAACCCAAGAACCCATAACTGATTGTAAGTGTAGCTACATGAATAATAAGCCAGTAGGATTTTAAAACCGGTTGCAGGTTTGTTAATTGAGGGTCATAGCTACTATGACTTGCCGTCATTAACACAAAGAAAGCTAATAAAGTGGTTGCTGCTAATGTGAGTTTTGAATTTTTTGCAAAACTAAATCCTGCAAGTAATGCTCCCCAAGCAACTAAGATTAAAGCTTCATAACCATTGCTCCAAGGTGCGTGTTCAGTGATATACCATCTTAATCCCATTCCTAATGTGTGGTACAAAAAAGCTATCACCAAAAGTATTGTTAAGATATTTAAAGTATATCCAATAAATTTACTCTTTTGTGTTTTTACATTTTCAATAAATGCCAGAACAAGAAGCAATACACTAAATAAAGCATATACATTCTTAAGAAAGATAAAAATATCGGCATTGTTATAAAAAATCTCAGCATTTCTTTTTGTATCAGATGGTAATAAGCTTGGATCTGAGATTTGTTTCTGGATATCAGAAATATAACCTACAATTTTATCTGCTTTTGAATAATCTGATGTGCTAATACCTTTCTGTACCTCAAAAATATAGGCGTGCATGATATTAGCATAATTAAACGTTTTCAGTTGCAAATCATTATTAATAATGCTAATAGCTCCTGTTAAGGGAATCATTGAGGAATTATCGTCCCAACTTATCCACTTATTATTTTTTGAATTCTGTTCAGGAAATATCTTAAGAATACTTCCATTAATAATCATACTAAAGATGTTTAATCGCTCGTCAACTTTTAAAATTTCTTTATCAACTTTGTTTTTTTCGGATTGTTTTTTTCGAAAAGCATCATTGATATATTTATCCATTTTATATTGCTGATTTGCATCAAAGAAATCAAGGAAAGATGCATATTCAGTATTAATTCCTATGATATCTCTTATGGCTTTCTGAGGAACATAAATAATTTTCTGTTGTTGCCAAAACTGAGGCTCAGCCATCATATCAATGAATGCCTGCATAGCATTCATTTTACCTTTTCCTTCAATATTGAAATTGTCCTTTTTGGCAATTTTGTGCATTAAATCTATAGCTAAGGTATGTACAGGTGCAAAACGTCCATCATAAGTTTGTGTAAGTAAATGTCCGAATTTATCTGCATGAAAAGCATCTATTATATTAGCTGAATTATTTTGAGAAAAACCAATTCCATTAAATCCTAATAAGAAAATAATACACAATAAAATAGATTTTCGTTTATTTCTTGCATCAGTTATAAATTTTCTCAAAGAAAGAAAACGTGAGTTTTTATTGAATAATGTAATGATAAAACCTATGGTCAATAATGTATAACCTAAGTAAGAAACAAAAGTCCCCCAGTAATCATGATTTACAGACAATATTGTACCTCGCTCATCTGTATCATAGGAAGATTGGAAAAATCTATATTGTTTATAATCCAAAACATTATTCATAAAAATGCTATAATCTTCTTTGACATTGTTTTTATCGTCAATTAATGTAACTTCACTTTTATAGGAAGAGGGTCTTTCAGATCCGGGATATTTTTCGAAAATAAAATTTTTCAGATACAAGGCAAAAGGAAGTTCAATGGTTTTGCTTCCAAAACCAATTTTAATATTAGTACCATCAAAACTATAATCGTTATACCCAGAAGAATAACTGGCATTATACATCACAATAGCCTCATGTTTTTTTCCATTAATAGCTACTTCAAGAACGATTGCATCATTTCCATTACTTTCCATATTAGTAGAAACTCCTGAAACAATTTTCTTTAGGGCACTTTTATAAAACTTATTACACACAAATGATAAACCATTGGTACTATAAATTTTCTTTTCCTGAAAAATTGATAAAGAATCTTTCATTAAAGTATCAACAACTGATTCATCCATTGTAGCTTGTCGAATATCATAAGGCGAAGAAATATAAAGTTTTCCTTCTTTTTCATCTAACTTAACGGCATCATTATCACTACTATTATTATAAGAAATTTTAATTAACCCCAAATTCTTTACCTCTCCTTCATTTATGAAAACATTTTGCAAACCAGAAGATGTTAATACAGAAAGTTCTATCATATTCTTTCCTCCAGCAACATTTTCTTCTATTTTTTCAACTGCATTGCTAATAAATTCTTTAAACTTTATATCAATATTTCCTTTATCATCTGTTGGAATACTTATGTGAAATGAATTATCTGTAATTAAACCAATTCGAATGGGATGATCATAGTTATAATTTTGCTTATTATCAGTATATGATATCATTAAATAAGGATCTGCACTATACACTATTTTTGATGCTTCGCCTTGACGAATATGCATATTCCCTTCAAATCCAAAATATCTTGTAATACCAGCACCAATAATCATTAAAATAAAAGCAAGATGAAATATAAGTCCACCTATTTTCTTCCAGGAAATCAAGTTGTATGTTTTAATATGTCCTATTAAGTTTAGAGCAAGTAGCACGAATAATAATTCAAACCACCTTGTATTATATACTATACTTCTGGCAGATACGGTATCATATTTATCTTCGATGAATGTTGCTACAGCCATTGCTAATGCTAAAATAAACAGCAATATCATTGTAGCTTTTGAGGATGAAAAAAAGTTTAAAAAGCGTTTCATTGAAAATATTTAATTAAAGAATAAAGTTTAACCTAAACTCTTTGCAATATTACAAAAAAAACAAAGTAAATTTCATCTAATTTTTTTTATTTATCATTTAGAAACTTCTTAATATTGAGTATTTCTTTTCTTTTTCAATTAAAATACGAAACTTCTAATTACAGTATAACAGTATTTTGCAATTTGTTGTTAAGAAACTATTGTTACATAATAAGCATCTGTTTTTGACAAATATCATTTCGATTATGATATTTGTCTTTCGCCTTATGGTTTGTAAAATATATTCAGTATTTTTGCATCCATATAAATTAAAAAAATATAAAAAATGAGAGTTTATTCTAATATTTTAAAACTAATATTTATAGGTTTAATAGGCTTAGTTGGTTGTAAATCAAAAATGGATCCAAAACAAGCTGAATTATTAAAAATCGGCGTTCACACAGTTACTGTTCAGGAAATAATACAAACCAGTCAATACACTTATTTCCGATTAAAAGAAGAAGGTAATCCACAAGTAAATGAAAAAGATACATTATGGGCTGCTGTTCCGAAAACGGACTCAAAAATAGGAGAAACACTATATTATAAAGGTGGTTATCCCATGAAAGACTTTGTAAGTAAAGAACTTAACAGAACTTTTAAAGAAGTATTATTTCTGGATAATTTAAGTAAAACATCTGATTTTGTAAAAAAAGAAATGGCTGAAGTGTCTGCTCATGGAAATATGTCATCATCAGACTCAAATGTTATGAATGGCGCAAAACCTAAAATGACTAAAATTGAAGTTAAAATTGATCCAATTGCCGGAGGTGTTAAAATTGCAGACTTGTATGCAAAAAAAGCATCTTATTCTGGTAAAACTATAAAGGTTAAAGGACAAGTTACAAAGTTTAGTCCAGATATTATGGAAAAAAACTGGATCCACATCCAAGATGGAACTGAATCTGAAGGCAAATTCGATTTAACTATTACAGGTAAATTTACTGCTAAAGTTGGAGATATTGTTACCTTAGAAGGCAAAATTGCATTAAACAAAGATTTAGGTTATGATTACTTTTATGAAGTAATTATGGAAGATGCTAAGATAGTTAAATAAAAAAGATTTCTATAAATTTAAACAGAAATATTGAATATAAGGCATGGATTAATAAAATTGATTCATGCCTTATATTTTTATATTTTATAATTTCTGTTAATTTTGTAATAAAAATTTACTATTTTTGCAAAGTATAAAACATTTAAATTTAAAAACATGAAAAAGATATTTTTTTTATTATTCATTGGAATTCTTATTATTGGAAGTAACATTGGTTGTAAAAACAAAGGAAAGCAGAAAACTGATTCAACCAATGTTGCAATTACTGTTGACAGTTTTTTAGTTAAACCTGAAACCTGGGCTGGTAAAGATATTGTTATTACAGGTACTGTTTCTCATATTTGCAAACACAGTGGAAAGAAATTATTTCTCTTTGGTGCTGATCCTGAAACTACTGTTAAAGTGAACGCAGGTGGAGAAATGTCAACTTTTGATCTTAAATATGAAGGCACTGATGTCGAAATTACAGGTACTGTTATAGAAGATCAAAAAGTTGATGCTAACTTTTTAAATGACTGGGAAGCTGAAATCAAAGCTTCTTTAGAAGATAAAGATCAAAAAGTTTGCACAGAAGATGGCAAAGCTCTAAAAGGGCAGAAAAACAAAAAAGGCGAAGCTCAAGTAAAAGAGACTTCAGAAGAAACAGATCCTTATGCTAGTGTAAAAGAATTTCGCAAAAAATTGGAAGAAAGTGGGAAAACCTACATCTCTATATATGCAATTGATTGCAAAACCTTAAAAGCTATTAAAAAATAAATTTCTTTTCTAACTTATAGCTCCTATGTCATCAAACAGATTGAGAATTTTTAGGAAATGGAATAGAATTCTACATAGGGATATTGGTTATTTTTTTTTCGGACTCACTATTATTTATTGCATCTCAGGTATTGCATTAAACCACAAAAAAGATTGGAATCCTAATTATAATATCACTTACAAAGAGTTTGCCATTAATCAAAATATCGATAAAGCATCAGTAAATAGAGACTGGGTAATGGAACTTCTGAAAAATTATCATGAAGAAGATCATTATAAAAAATACTTTTTCCCTGATAGTCGTACATTGAAAATTTTTATTGACAATGGCTCTGTTACCTTAAATATAGAAACTAAAGAAGGTTATATTGAAAAAATAAGCAAAAGACCTTTATTTTTTGAAGTTAATTTTCTTCATTACAACCCTGGTAAGTGGTGGCTGTGGTTTTCAGATTTGTTTTGTGTAGGGATGATTATTATTGCTATAAGTGGATTGTTTATTATTGCCAAAAGCAAAAACAGTCTTAGCAAACGCGGTATTTGGTTTGTTTTAGCAGGATTAGTAGTACCGATACTGGCTTTGATTTTTTTGTAAGAAAATAAGTTAATATGTTAAAAAAACGGGCTGTCTCTAAATTGAGACAGCCCGTTTTTTTAGCCACATTTTGAATATCCGCAATGTTTACACGCTAAACAACCTTCTTTGTAAATTAAGCCTCCTTTCGCGCCACATTCCGGACAAGACGCTTCTGAAGCTAATGTTCCATCGGGTATATATTTTTTAAGTGCTCTTACCACTCCATTTTTCCATGTGTTGATAGAATCTATTTCAAGGTTTAGGTTAGAAATTAAATCTACAGCAAAAGGCAATGGCATACCATGACGTAAAATCCCTGAAATTAATTTTGCATAGTTCCAGTATTCCTTGTTAAAAGACCTTGAAAGTCCTTCTATCGTAACTTTATAACCTTCTTTATCTTCAAATTGGAAATCGTAACGAGCTTTTTCATTACCTTCTTTATTTCGGATAACATATCCTTTTGTAACCCATGGTGGAAGATAAAACCCATCAGCTTTTCCTGTGAAAACTTCGTAAGGTTTATTATCTAAAACACCCACTACAGCAATCCATTTTTCGTAATCATTTTGAAAACGAACAACTTCCGCTTCTAATTTCCTAGGGCGAGTAGGTGCTTTTGTTTCTCTGAATTCATAATCATCCTCTTTAGTATCAGAATGAGCAACCAATACTCCTGCACGAGACCCATCCCTATAAATAGTAATTCCCTTACAACCTGTTTCCCAAGCTGTTTGATATATATTACTTACCAATTCTTTGGAAGTATCTTTGGGTACATTTACAGTAACACTAATAGAATGATCAACCCATTTTTGAACAGCACCCTGCATTCTGACTTTGCTAACCCAATCAATATCATTGGAAGTGGCTTGGTAATAAGGTGATTTTTTAATAATATTTTCAAGTTGTGCTTCATTATAAAGCTTTACTTCATCAACATTATAATTATTTACTTTAAGCCATTGTAAAAATTTTGGATGAAAAACGTTGTATTCCTCCCATGAATCACCAGTTTCATCAACAAAAGAAACATTTACATTTTTATCGTTTGGATTAACTTTTTTCCTTCTTTTATAAGAAATCATAAAAACAGGTTCAATCCCAGAAGTTGTTTGTGTACAAATACTTACACTTCCTGTCGGTGCAATGGTTAATAAAGCAATGTTTCTTCTCCCATGCTTTACCATATCTTGATAAACCAAAGGTGCCACTTCTTTTAGACGAAGAATAAAAGGATTATTCATTTCTCTTTGAGTGTCATATAAGGGAAATGCACCACGTTCTTTTGCTAAAATTATAGAAGATCTGTAAGCTTCCAGAGCTAGCATTTTATGTACTTCAACGGAAAAGTCGGTAGCAACTTCAGTCCCATATTTGCAACCCAATGCTGCAAGCATGTCTCCTTCTGCTGTAATTCCAAAACCAGTTCTTCTTCCTTCCAGAGCTTTCATTTTGATATTCAGCCAAAGATTTCTTTCAGTTCTTTTTATTTCTTCTTCTTCCGGATCAGCATCTATTTTTTCTAATATTTTTTCTATTTTTTCTAGTTCTAGATCTATTACATCGTCCATCATACGCTGAGCCATGTGTGCATGTTTTACAAAAAGTTCTGAGTTAAAACTAGCCTCTGGTGTAAACGGATTTTCGACGTAACTGTATAAATTGATAGCTAAAAGTCTACAACTATCATAAGGACAAAGTGGTATTTCTCCACAGGGATTAGTTGATGTAGTTTTAAAACCTAAATCAGCGTAGCAGTCAGGTATTGATTCTTTTAAAATAGTGTCCCAGAAAAGAATCCCTGGTTCTGCTGATTGCCAAGCATTCTGAATAATTTTATCCCATAATTGCCGTGCGTCAATTTCTTTTATTACAGCAGGATTTTTAGAATCTATTGGATATTGCTGTCGATACATTTTATTTTCAACAACAGCTTGCATAAATTCATCATCAATTTTCACAGAAACGTTTGCTCCGGTTACTTTTCCTTCTTCTAATTTTGCATCAATAAAATTTTCAGAGTCAGGATGTTTAATTGAAATACTTAACATTAATGCACCTCTTCGCCCGTCTTGTGCTACTTCCCTTGTTGAGTTTGAATATCTTTCCATAAAAGGAACAATACCGGTTGAAGTTAAAGCACTATTTTTTACGGGGCTTCCTGATGGACGAATGTGAGATAAGTCATGTCCAACTCCACCGCGACGTTTCATTAACTGAACTTGTTCTTGATCAATTTTCATAATACCACCATAGGAATCAGAATTTCCATTATTACCTATTACAAAGCAATTTGAAAGAGAAGCAACCTGAAAATTATTCCCAATTCCAGCCATTGGACTACCTTGAGGAATAATATATTTAAAGTCTTTAAGTAAATCATAAATCTCATTTTCCAACATTGGATTTGGATATTTTTTCTCAATACGGGCAATTTCAGAAGCAATTCTATGGTGCATATCATCAGGAGATAACTCATATAAGTTGCCAGCACTGTCTTTTAGACCGTATTTATTCATCCATACACTTGCGGCTAATGTATCTCCTTGAAAATAAGCCGTAGACTTTTCCATTACTTCTTCATAAGTAAACTTCTGAGGCTCTTTAAGGTTGTTGGTTGGTTCAATCATTACTTCTATTTTGGTATTTGGGTCATTTCCGTTGTCAAAAATATTTGGTAATTTTCTAGATTCAATAAATCCATTGTAATTGGCTTCTTTCTCTTTGTTTAGAGTGTTGATTTCCAGTGCTGCAAAAAGTGAGTTTTCCATAAAATGAATCAAATATTTATTATTTAATTTTTAAAAACTGAATATCAGCGTAATAATTACCAAAAATTTTGATTGTAAATATACAAATGTATATCCATATCCAGCAAAAAGAGTAATTAACAATACATGTAAGATATGCGTTATAACGCTGAATTACTATACGATTACTATGTTAATAAATATTTAACCCCCAGCACAATTTTATTAATTTGGGGATTCCCAAATTATTTTTTTACCAAATCCAAGGCGGTTATCGGTCATTTTTATATAGTTAGGTGTTATTCCCCAAAGTGTTGTTTTAGCTAATAATGCTATTGGAAACCTAATAATATATGCTTTTTTAGCCTCAGAGAGTTCTTTTTTTTCAAGCTTTTTAATAAATCCAGTAAATTGTATACCTCTGATTTTGCCAATAATACTTGTTTCGAGAGCTATTGCACCCGCGACAAAAGGTTGATTAATTGCATCCGTAATATGTTTGGTCGTAATATCAGATGTAAACACAAACATATTCAATTCTGCAATATAAACATAAAAACAAGTAGATGTATAGGGTTGGTTGTTGTATGATGTAGCAAGAGTGAAAATATGATGTTCGCTAATGAAATCGATTATTCTCGTTTCTATATTATTCATTTACTTGAATTTATTATTTTTTGATTAACATGTTTATTGCGATTAGCATTAAAGCTATAGCAAAAACTTTTTTCATTTTATCAGGTGAAATATTTAATGCAATTTTCGAACCAAAATACCCACCTACAAAAAAAGCTATAGCTATAATTGCAGCATATTTAAAATTCATTTGTCCAGCTTTGTAGTAATTCATTACAGCCATTAAACCAACGGGAGGCAACATTACGGCTAAACTTGTGCCTTGTGCTGATTGTTGACTGACTCCTAAAAAATAAATCATAGCCGGTATCATAATTACACCACCACCTAAACCAACCATTCCGCCAAAGATACCGGCAAATAGTCCGATTGCTAATAAGATTAAAACTGTTACTGTATTCATATCCATAATATTAAGTTGTTAATTGTTAAGAAGAAAGTCCGAATTAAGAATTCAAAGTAATTTAATATGTTCATTATAATTTTAGAATTAATGCTTTGTATTCAATCCATTATCCAATGGATTTTGCCATTAAAAATATGTAAAGGTTTAGCACTTCCTCTTTATTAAAAATCCAAACTTAACGAAAAATAAAAAATACCTGATTTTACAATTCCGTTTTCTATACCCCATGCATAGTCAGCCCGCATAAAATATCCTAATAATCTTGACCTTACACCAAATCCGACACCACCCACCAAAGGATCTATTTCTTTTTCTAATGTAACAACAAAAGGATTTCCATAAAGAGTTTTAGTAAAAAAAGAGTTGTTTTTATCCCAAGGACTTGCGCCTGTCCATGCTGTACCCAAATCTCCAAACCCAATAATTTGCAGATTATATAAGAAGTCGGAACGCATTGGTTTATTAGAGAAATATCTAAACACAGGAAATCGCAACTCACTGTTTAAAACAGCAAAACTATTACCATTTCTTATATTTTGTGTAAAACCTCGCATATTTGTAGCTAAGGTTTGATATGTATAATTTTGATCCGTAGCAATATCAATATCTCTGTTAAATTTGGGAAATAGCCAATTATCAACACCTCCCATATAATATATTAATTTATTCTTACCAAATGACGTACTGGTTGCAAACCTATTAGCCCAAATAAATGATTTATGGATTTTTTGATAATTCCTAAAATCAAAGCCAATTACAAAAAGATTCCGATTTTTGCTATCAATTGATTGATAATATTCCCCCCAAAGTTTATAACGAGTTCCATAATAAAGATTTAAACCTATATTTCGAGTATTATCAAATACAAACTCTCCTTTTAACCCTGACCAATTATTATTGATATCTCGTTGTTCCAGCATTTGTTGATCTGTAGAAAGAAAAACTTCTTTGTCATTACGTAAATAGGCTGTTCCCCTTAAACTCATAACGTTGTTGAAAGGCCAACGTAATATGTAATAAACAGAATGTGTATATTGATGAGACTTATAATAATATGAATTATTATCTATCGATTGTCGATGAAAAATAATTTGTTTATCAAGTCTATGTTTCAGATTTTCATAGCTTAACAAGTACTCAAAATTGTCGAAATTAAAAGAAAATCTAAACCCACCTGTTATTCTATAATCTTCCATTAAATCACTTAGTCCGATTTTCATAAGAAAATTAAACCCTGGATTAAGATAAATAGGTGATCCTCCACCTGAAAATTGTTGATAATTTGCATTTAAAAAACTAAAATCAAGTTGAGTAGTAATTTCATTGGCAGTATATTCAACTTCATAATTTCGTTGAGTTTCTTGAGAAAATAACAATTTATCATCTTGAATATTATTACTATCTTTTGAATTAATTTCCAAAAAGGCTTGTTTGTAATAATTTACACTGATGTTGTCTGTATCTTGTTCATCCTTTTCTATGTCAGAGTAATATACGTTACGAAGTTTTTTCTTTATGCTTAAGACTTTATCATTTTCTTTTTTCAGCGTATCTTTTTTAAAATTCTCTTTTTCAGCAAGTAAACGATTGATATAATAAGTATTGCTTATTTTTTTAGAGGAAAGATTACGAAAAGCACTATTATCTTCAAGAAACATTTTGTAAACACCATCTGTATAGATAATTTCCGCAGTCTTTTTAGCTCTTGGGCTTATATCCTGCTCAATAATATTTTGTTTATAATCTGTAATTGGAAAAGATTTTGTAATATACCTATAATGCGTGGTAGTATCAATATAACTGATAACACTATCAAAACGCGCAACATATCTATTGTAGATTCCGTTTTCGTCGCTTAAATAACTAATATAACCATTTTCATATTCCATTGGGAATACCTCATTTGCATTTGATGTTTTTGTAACTCTTCTTAGTATTTTTTTATGTTGAGCATAATCATAAAGAAAAATATCTTTATTCTCCATTAAATTTGAGTTAAGAGAAACATTTGAGTTGAGAGTATCACTTATTCGATTGGAGCAAAAAATAATTTCTTTTGAATTATTGATAAATCTGGGTGTTGCATCATCATAAATATCTTTAGTGATTTGTTCGGAAGAGTGTGAAGCCATGTTATATACAAAAATATCTGATTGCCCATTCTGTACAGCAGATAAAACAAGCAATTGTCCATTTTGTGAATATGAAAAATCCAATACTTTCTGAAAGTATTGCAGTAATATTTTCTCAAACTTCTTCTCCTCGAGGTTATAAAGGTAAAGATAAATTAAACCTTTGGTTTCTACAATAATAGAAAGTATTTCGCCAGAAGGATGCCATGCAAGTAAAGGATATGAATAATCGGTTTTATCGTCTAATTTATAACCCGATTTCATTATTTTTTTCCTTTTCTGAGTTTCTGTGTTATATATCCAAACTTTATATTGTCCCATTTCGTTACTTACATAAGCCGAATGTATCCCATCATTACTGATTTTAAGCCTATTGTAAACTCTTGACGATTTTATTTTTTTTATTATTGGTTCACAAGATGGTAAGTTACGTTGGAAAGATTGTGAATATTTTTCTTGATAGTATGCAATCCATTCATTTACAATTTCTTTATATGAAACACCCAAAACATATAAAAATCCTGTTTCAATATTTCTACTTACTCTCGACATATAAATAATGTTAGAAATATTTTGTTCACCATATTTTTCAGCAATAAATTTCCAAAACGATTGACCTGCATAAATAGCATCCTCTCCCGTTAATGAATTAAATTTCTTATATTTACCTGTCAAAACCCCATCTCTTACAATATTATCAACTTCTGTGTTCCAATTACTGGAAATATATGCAATTAAGCCTTTAGAATACCAATCAGGTATGGTGAAAATTGTTTTATTTTTTATCTGAGCCGTTAAACTGCTTCCAAACATTAATTGATTAAAAACTACTTCAGTAATACCTGCACGTATTTGTTGCTGAAAATCAGAATAATTGCCATTGAAATAAAGAAAAACCTTGTTTCCCATTATATGAGTAAGTCCACCAGTATTGTAACTCTCATCATTTACATAACCAATATTACTTTGTTTAAAATCTGATAGTTTATTAAAAATTATAAATTGCATTTTATCTTCTATCTCAAAATCGAGTTTTGTTTCAATTTCTTTTAAATGCTTAAGTGTGTAGTTGGCAGTATAATTGGCAAATTGTTTACCTCCAAGATAAAAATAAACGTCAAATTTTTCGTAGCGATAATAAGTCCAAAAAAAATCATCATATTGTACACGGTTTTTTCCAAAATTCAATTGCAATCCACTATAAAATTGGGCAAAACCAAAATGAATAATATTACTTAAAAAAAGAAATATTATTATCCTTAATACATTAAATGTCTTTATTTTGCAGAATTTTAATATCATTACATAAGCCTGTTTTTAAAAGCTTTTGATTTTGTTTGCTAAGATAGTACAATTAAAAATATCCTAACTAAACTTTTATATTTATAACAACGATTTGTTTGTTTTTATTTTCATTAAAGATATTTTTCATAAGTTTGTAAAATAATTGGCATAGATATTGTATTTTTATAATCTAAAAATTTACAAAAATGAAAACAAAAAACATTTTTATTATAGGATTACTTATAACTATGAGCATAGCTGCTTGTAAAAAAGACGATACACCGACGACTCCAACAGAAACAATTACCCGAGCCGATTATGTTGGATCTTGGTCTTGTACTGAGGTACCTCTTGCTAAAAATTTAAATTTTGATTGTTCCATTTTTATTGATGCTACTACAACAAGTAATATAAGAATTTCAAACTTTGCAAGTTTAAATGATACTGCTTTTGCTATCGTAAATGGGAAAAGTGTGATTCTTCCAAAACAAACATATAGTGGCAATACAATTGAAGGGTATGGTAATATGGAAAATAAAAATTTTATAAACTGGCATTATTATGTAAAGAATAATACAGATAGCTCGGCTTATAATACAACTTTTAATAGGAAATAAAAAAGGCTCTCAAAATTGAGAGCCTTTTAAAATTTTTTTCTTAACTTAGAATGAATAACCAACAGCAGTACCTAAAGCTGGTAAAACTCCACTAAAAGACAATCCACTTGCGCCTAAAACTTGATTAGGATCATAAGAAGAATCATAAGAAACACTCATACTTGTATAACCGATTCCTGCATATACATCAAGTGTAAAACCGCCCCATATCCATTGATGTCCGGCAACAACTCCTCCACCAATAACAGTAATAGTATTTTTTAAATCATCTTGTCCTGTTACTGTCATTTTTTCAGTAATTGAAGAGAATGTGAAAAAAGCAGAACCGTACCAACCTTGAATAGCTTCACTAAAATAGTAACGGCATTCAGGTGCAAGTGTAAATCCACTATAAGTATATTCCATAATACTAGCAATACCAGTAGATCTTGAAACAAATCCTGCTGATAATCCTAAAGAAATATTATCACTTATTTTTCTTTCATACATTCCACTAAAGGTTCCAAAAATCATAGATAATGGATTGACTTTTATGCTATTGCTATAATCGCCACTACCGCCACCTCTGTGACCACCTTTTTTTCTTCTTTTTTTCATCATGTCATTATCTTCATCAGTAATGACTACTTTTGTTGTTAAAGAATTGTCTTCATTAAAGTTAGCTTTTTTTTCAGTTAAGTCAAAAGCTGATTTTTTAAGTTTGTTTCCAGAGAAACTCATTTGTGAAAAAGTAATGTTTGCCATAAACATACCCAAGCATACTAAAAGTAATGTTTTTTTCATTTTTTTGATTAATAAATTAATAAATAGTTGATAAATATATAATAGTTTACAGACTAAGATATCATTTTAAAGAGTTAGAAGCTAATTTTCATTCCAATATTTAACCCAATACTGCCAAAAGAAAATGATTGTTTTAACGCTATAGGTGATGCATTAGGATCGAAAGTTGTACTGGAGGTTAATGTATCATAATAATAAGTTTGTTTTTGTGCAGCAGTTATAGATGATGGTATCTGATTAACGCCATTTTCATTGTATTCTGTAACTTCACTCATCGTTGGTGAATACGACATATTAATCATATTAAATTCGGCAAATATCGAAATATTATCACTAACAGTAAAAGCACAACCCAATGTAGCATTAAACCCAATAGCAACTCCTCCGCTATATTGGTCTTTTCTTAAGCTACTGGAGATAGTAGTTGAATCATATAATAAAATACCTGAATTTTTATTAATCACTCTTTTACTGCCATTTTCCGATGCTTCTTTGTAAAATGATCCAAATCCTATAGTCATTCCAAACTTTGCATAAGGATTAATGCCTTCCATACCGGAAGAAATAATTACAGAAGGACTTAACCTAAACATGGAAGCATTGTATGTTGTTACTGTTTCATTTTTTTTAATAGTGTTAGTAGTATAAGTTACTATAGTTTCAGTAGTATTTTCATTTTCAGTATTTGTAGCAGTGTTCTTACCTCCTATCAGATATGAAAATCCTAATTCAAATCCTAAATTGCCGTTAATCATATAACCAAAAGCTCCATTAATACATAAACCTTTACCTAAAGAAAAGTTTATTTGATCTTCTGTTGTTGAAGCAGGAAGTGTTGTTGATGTTTTGGTAGAAGTTTGATCAGTAAACCCATCAATATTCTGCGAGCCTAATCCAAGGCCATAACCTAATCCAAAGCTTGCGTATAATCCTCCTTCAGATGAACTACCTCTGCTTCGACTACTGCGTCTTCTCTTTGCCATCATATCATTTTCCTCAGCAGTAATGAGAACTTTGGTGTCTAAATTTTTATTATTCAGCATATTCAATTTTTTTTCTGTTAAATCAAATGCTGATTTTTGAGTGGAATTTCCTTTGAAACTCATTTGCGAAAAGGTATTGTTTATCATAAACATACCTAAAAATAATAAAAAGTAAATTTTTTTCATTGTGTTTTTGTTTGTTAAAATAAAACTAATTTCTTCAAATACTATGCAAAAGTATTTATTTTTTTGTGAAAAAAAACTTTTTTTCACTCTTTGGGCTTTTATCTTTAAAAAATACTACTTCAAGCTGATAAAAGCTTCATTTGTCTAATAAATTTAATCACGATTTACATAAATCATAATATTGCATAAGCAAAGTTAAAGCTCGCAAAGTGCAAATAAAGCTTTTTAAAAATATAAAAAAACTAAAAACTTTCAAGTAGTTGAAGCAAACACTTAATATTTTTTATAATTTTGGAAACTATTATAATTAAATAGGATTGATGGAAAATTATATAGTTTCAGCTCGAAAATATCGACCTAATACATTTGATACGGTTGTTGGGCAAGCCTCTATCACTAATACATTAAAAAATGCTATTAAGAATAATCATTTGGCTCAAGCCTTTTTATTCTGTGGACCTCGTGGTGTTGGAAAAACTACATGCGCCAGAATTTTAGCAAAAACAATTAATTGTCAAAATATTACTGATAAAATAGAAGCTTGTGATAGTTGTGAATCATGTACCTCTTTTAATAATTCGGCTTCTTTTAATATATATGAGTTAGATGCTGCTTCAAACAATTCAGTGGATGACATTCGTAGCTTAGTAGAACAGGTAAGAATTCCACCGCAAAATGGAAAATATAAGGTCTATATTATTGATGAGGTTCACATGCTTTCAACAGCTGCGTTTAATGCTTTTTTAAAAACATTGGAAGAACCACCAGCTTATGCAAAATTTATTCTTGCTACAACCGAAAAGCATAAAATAATACCTACCATATTATCACGTTGTCAGATTTTTGATTTCAAAAGAATTAAAATAGAAGATATTGCTCATCATTTGGATTATATTGCAGCCAAAGAGGGCATTATTGCAGATAAAGATGCATTGCATATTATTGCACAAAAGGCAGATGGTGCCTTGCGCGATGCGCTTTCTATTTTTGACCAATTGGTAAGTTTTGCAGGTAGTCATTTAACGTATCAGGCTGTTATTGAAAACTTAAATGTTCTCGATTACGATTACTATTTTAAATTGTGCGATTATTTTCTTGAAAATGAAATCCCTAATACATTACTGCTTTTCAACGAAGTAATTGAAAAGGGTTTTGATGGTCAGCATTTTATTATTGGATTGGGCGAACATATTCGTAATCTTATGGTTTGTAAAGATGTTGCAACTATCAAATTGCTTGAAATAGGAGAAAATTTAAAAGGAAGATATAAAGAGCAATCTGCTAAATGCCCGATTCCATTTTTGTTTAAATCATTAGAAATAATAAATCAGTGCGATTTAAACTATAAAATTAGTAACAATAAAAGGTTGAGCATTGAAATTATGCTAATGCAATTAAGTTCTTTATTAAGTGCATCTTTTGATTCAGAAATAGTAAAAAAACAAGAGATAAATCCACCAAAACAAGAGACAAAACCATTATTGGAAATTCCTAAGCCGCAAGTAGAAATATCTAAGCAGAATCCAGATACTATTGCTAAACAGGAAATAATAAAACCAATATCTACAAACAAAGATTCTAATTATAGTGGAATTTCTGTAAAATCAATGATGACAGAAAATACTAACCCAGAACAAAAAGTTAAAAATGAAGCATTAACTATGGCTCAAGAACCGGAGGTTCAATATGAAGTTTCCCAAAAGAAGTTTGAAGAGCTTTGGACGGAATATATGAGTACTATTGAAGAATCGTCACCAAGTTTGTATGCAACACTAACAAAAAATAAGCCACTATTACAAAAAAATATTATTGACATAACAATTGATAACAAAATTCAAGAAATTGAAATAAAGCAGAAAAAAGGGGATTTATTAGATTTTTTTAGAAATAAAACAGGTAATTATACTCTTCAAATAGATACACATGTAATTGCTTCTGAGTCTATAAGCGAAATAGCTTATACTGATAATGATAAATTTAAAAAAATGGCGGAAAAGAATCCTGAAATAATTAAATTAAAGAATGATTTGAATCTTGAAATTGAATTTTAATACAAATAACACTTTTACTAATTAATAATATAAACAAATGAAAATTAAATTTTTAAGCCTTTTATTACTGGCATTTATGGTTGCCAGCGTATTTGGACAAGAATCCAAAATTGATTTGAATAAATCAATACCTGTTGATCCAAAAGTTAGAATTGGAAAATTAGACAATGGATTGATTTATTACATTCGTCAAAATAAAAAACCGGAAAAACGTGTTGAATTGCGTTTAGCTGTTAACACAGGTTCTATAATGGAAACAGATATCCAACAAGGTTTAGCACATTTTACCGAACACATGTGTTTTAATGGCACAACCCATTTTCCTAAAAATGAATTAGTGAATTTCTTACAAACCATAGGTGTTCGTTTTGGAGCTGATATTAATGCATATACAAGTTTCGACGAAACCGTGTATATGCTTCAAATTCCTACTGATAAAGAAGGTTTGCTTGAAAAAGGCTATCAAGTCATTGAAGATTGGGCACACAATGTAACAATGGATGGCAAAGAAATTGATAAAGAAAGAGGTGTAATTACCGAGGAATGGAGATTAGGATTAGGAGCCAATGATAGAATGCGTAAAAAATATTTTCCTGTAATTTTCAAAGGATCTAAATATGCCGACAGAGTTCCAATCGGAACTTACGAAAATTTGCAGAGTTTTAAACATGAAACTTTACGCGAATTTTACCATGATTGGTATCGTCCGAATTTACAAGCTGTTATTGTTGTTGGAGATATAAATGTAGATTCAGCGGAAGCAAAGATAAAACAACATTTTGGAGGAATCAAAAATCCTGAAAATCCTAAACCAAGAACAACCTTTGATTTACCGGCAAATAAAGAACCATTAATTGCCATTACAACAGATAAAGAAGCTACTAGTAATATGGTGATGTTATTCTACAAACACCCTCATGTTGTTAAAAAGACCTTAGCCGATTATAAAGAATATTTAATAGAGCAATTATATACAGAAATGTTAAATGCCAGATTATCTGAAATTTCTTTAAAACAAGATGCTCCATTTATTGGCGCCTCAACTTCTTATGGCCAATTTTTAGCTCGTAGTGGAGATGCTTATTCTTCTTATGCTGCTGCAAAAGAAAATCAAATAGATAAATCGCTGGAAGTTCTATTGATGGAAAACGAAAGAGTTAAAAAATACGGTTTTCTTGTATCTGAATTTGAAAGACAAAAAGAAGATATCCTCAGTAATATGGAAAAAGCTGCTAAAGAAGCAGATAAAACCGAATCAGCAAATTTTTGTTCTGAATATGCCAGCAATTTTCTTTCGGAAGAACCTATTCCCGGTGTAAAAAATGAATTAAAATATGCTAAAAAATTATTACCGGAAATTACACTTGCTGAAATTAATGCATTAGCAAAAATATGGGTGTCAGACGATAATATGGCTTTAGTAGTTAATGCTCCTGAAAAAGAAGGTGTTAAAGTACCTACTAATGATCAAATCCTTAGTATTATTAAAAATTCAAAAACCAAACAAATAGAACCTTATATTGACAATTTCAAAACAGAACCTCTTTTGGCTGAGAATATTAAAGGATCAAAAGTTATTTCAAAAAAAGAAAATAAAGAAGTTGGTTTTACTGAATTAACTTTAGCTAATGGCATTAAAGTAGTGTTGAAGCCTACCGATTTTAAAAACGATGAAATTTTAGTCTCAGCATACAGCCCAGGTGGTCATTCTTTATATCCTGATCAAGATTTTATTTCGGCAAATTTTTCAAGCCAAATTGTTGACCAAAGTGGAATTGGTAATTTTGACAATGTACAATTAGAAAAGAAATTAAAAGGAAAAGTTGTACAGATAAGTCCTTATATTTCTGATATAAAAGAAGGATTTACCGGAAGTTCTACACCAAAAGATTTTGAAACATTATTACAATTAACTTACCTTTATTTTAAATCGCCAAGAAAAGACACAGCTGCTTTTAGTACTTTTGCATCTCAAATGAAAAATCAGTTGAAATTTATTAAGGCTAATCCTCAATTTGCTTTTTATGATACTTTATATAAATCATCCTATCCGGGAGCAAAAAGATTGATCATTGTTCCCAATGAAGAACAAATAAATCAAATAAAACTAGATAAAGCATTTCAGATTTATCAGGATAGATTTGCTGATGCAAGCGATTTTAAATTTTTCTTTGTGGGTAACTTTGATGTGGATTCTATTACACCTATGATTGAAAAATATATTGGTAGCTTGCCTATTACCAACAGAAAAGAAACATGGAAAGACGTAAGTTCTGAATTTGCAAAAGGTATAACTGAAATTAAATTTCATAAAGGTACCGAAAAACAAGGCATGGTTGGATTACTTATATCAGGAAACATTGAGTGGAACGACAAAAACAGACTATCAATTGCTTTATTACAAGAAATAATTGATATTAAACTTGTTGAAGTTATTCGTGAAAAAATGAGTGGTGTTTATAGTCCTCAGGCAATGATAAATATGGAGCATTACCCAAAATCAGAATATAATATAATGGTTATGTTTGGTTGTTCACCTAAAAATGCTGATAAATTAACCAAAGCTGTTTTTGGAATAATGAAAGATTTATTAAAAAAAGGTCCAACTCAAATTGACTTTGATAAAGCCAAAGAAGCTGTTATTAGAGAAAGAGAAACTAATTTAAAGAAAAATAATTATTGGCTCCAGAAATTAGAATCTGCTTATTTTGATGGTGATGATATTAATCTTACCTTGAAGTTTGAAGATAGATTGAAAGCAATTTCTATTGAAGATTTGAAACAATTATCTTTAAAATGTTTTACTAAAGACCATTATGTAAGAGTAGTTTTAATGCCCGAAGAGGCTAAATAATTAAAAGCAAAAATTTGCCCAAAATTAGATATTTTGGGCAAATTTTTTTACGAAAAGAAAAAACAAGTATCAAATATTATTAACAAATCTAAAAAATGAAAAACAAATTAAAATTTATTGGAATTGCTTTAATCAGCATTTCGCTTTTTGTTGTAAATGTACATGCTCAGAAACAGTACACTTATGAAACAGTTCCCGGTGATCCTTTGAAAGCTAGGATTTATACACTGGATAACGGACTAAAAGTGTATATGACTGTTTACAAAGACGCACCACGTATTCAAACCTATGTTGCTGTTAGAGCAGGCAGCAAAAATGACCCCCACGAAACTACAGGTTTGGCTCACTATTTTGAACACATGATGTTTAAAGGTACTTCAAAATATGGTTCAAAAGATTGGAAAATGGAAGCTCCTTATATTGCAAAAATTGATTCTTTATTTGAAATATATAGGTTGATGACAGATGAAAATCAAAGAAAACAAATGTATGGAATAATTGACAGTATTTCTTATATTGCCTCTACTTATGCAATTCCAAACGAATATGATAAATTAATGTCGGCTATCGGAGCAGATGGAACCAATGCTTTTACTTCCTTAGAAGAAACTGTTTTTGTTGATGATATTCCTTCCAACCAAATAGATAATTGGGCAACTATCCAGGCTAATCGTTTTAGTGATCCAGTATTACGCTTATTCCACACGGAATTGGAAACCATCTATGAAGAAAAAAATATGACCTTAACCAATGATGGACGTAAAGTTTATACTGCAGTTTTGGAAGGTTTATTCCAAAATCATCCTTACGGAACCCAAACTACTATTGGAACTCAGGAACATATTAAAAATCCTTCGATGAAAAATATCAGAGAATTTTTTGCTAAATATTATGTCCCAAATAATATTGCAATTTGTTTGTCAGGAGATTTTGACCCTGAATATGTAATCAAAGTTATTGATTCCAAATTTGGTGCATTGAAAAATTCTATAGTTCCTCCATTTACTTTTGGACAAGAACAACCAATAACAAAACCTATTGTAAAAGAAGTATTTGGTCCAGATGCGGAAAATATGATGATGGCTTATCGTTTTGCTGGAAGTGGCTCAAGAGAAGCAGATATGATTACTATGATTGATATGGTTTTGACCAATGGTACTGCCGGTTTGATTGATTTAAACCTGAATCAGAAACAAAAAGTAATGAGTGCAGGGTCAAGCCCTAATATCATGCATGATTATTCTTCATTAATGCTAACAGGAAAACCAAAAGCAGGTCAAACTTTAGATGAAGTTAGAGATTTATTAATTTCTCAGATAGAATTGGTAAAAAAAGGTGAATTTCCTGATTGGTTAATTCCTGCTATCATCAATGATTTAAAACTTCGCAGAATTAAAGAATATGAAAGTAACAGCAACAGAGCTATGGCATTTGTTGATGCTTTTATCCAAAACGAATCATGGAAAGATGTTGTTGAAAATATTGATAAATTATCAAAAATTACCAAACAGGAAATTGTTGATTTTGCTAAAACTAATTTAAAAGACAATTATGTAGTTGTTTACAAAAGAAAAGGTAAAGACGAATCTATCAAAAAAGTAAAAAAACCTAAAATTACGCCTATTAAAATCAACCGCGATGTTGAATCTGATTTCTTAAAAATGATACAGGCAAATAAACCTGCTGAAATTGAACCTGTATTTTTGGATTTCAAAAAAGATTTACAATTCTTTACTGTTAAAAACAATATACCTGTTACTTATAAAGAAAACACTGAAAATAAAACGTTTGATATTTTCTATGTTTTTGAAATGGGAAGTAATAACGATAAAAAGTTAAGTGTTGCAACTAATTATTTAAAATTCTTAGGAACTTCAAAATATACTGATGATCAATTAAAAGAAGAGTATTATAAATTAGGTTGCTCTTTTAATGTATCTGCTGCAGCGGATCAGGTTTATGTAAGTTTAAGCGGTTTAACCGAAAATATGTCAAAAGCGTTGCAATTATTTGAAGAAGTTTTAGCTGATTGTAAACCCGATCAGGAAGCTTTTGATAATGTAATTAAAGACATCATGAAAAAAAGAACCGATGCCAAATTAAATCCACAAAGAGCTTTTGGTGCGATGGTTAACTATGGAAAATACGGTGCTAAATCACCAATGACTAATATTCTAACCGAAGCTGAATTGAAATCATTAAAGCCAGAAGAACTTGTTACTATTATTAAAGGTTTACTTTCATATCAACATCATATTATGTATTACGGAAGCCAGAAACCAGAAGAATTAACTCAGATTCTGAATACTTATCACAAAACACCTGCACAATTAAAAACAGTTCCTGCTGAAGTAAAATTTGTTGAACTAGAAACAAAAAAAGATATTGTTTATCATGTTGATTTTGATGCTAAGCAATCACAAATGTTACTTTTAAATAAAGGTGGTTTATATGATAAAAATATAGCTGCTGATGTAAATTTATTCAATGAATATTTTGGCGGAAGTATGAATTCTATCGTATTTCAAGAATTAAGAGAATCACGTTCTTTAGCTTATACTGCTATGTCAATGTATCAAAGTCCTAATAAAAAAGATAATTCTTATATGGGGATTTCTTATATTGCTACTCAGAATGACAAATTAAATGATGCTTTGGCTGCTTTAACCAGTTTGTTAAATAATATGCCGGAATCTGAAAAAGCATTTACTCTAGCTAAAAATGGTATTATTCAGAAAATGAGAACCGATAGAATAACCAAATCTGATATTTTATGGCAATACGAAAGTGCTAAAAAATTGGGCGTTGATTATGATCTTCGTAAGGATGTATATGCTAAAGTCCCAAATATGACTTTTAATGATGTAAAAACATTCCACACCAAATATATTAAAGATAAGAAACACACTTACTTGGTATTAGGTGATAAAAAGGAAATTGACTTTAATGTATTGAAAAAATACGGAAAAGTGAAATACTTAAAAATGGAAGATATCTTCGGATACTAATATCAATGAAAACTCTATAATGAAAAAGGACTGGAAACAGTCCTTTTTTTATTGTATATAGTTGGTTAAATATAAACAGTAGTTATTGTATTTGTTTTTTTAGGATATATATTAACCTCTTTCTTTTAAGCAGGAAATAAGTTATTATGTTCTTTAATTATTTCAACTAAAATTATTATTCGAACTTGAAAACAAATAGTTATTAAACATCAAAAGTTTATTTTACTTAATAATTTACACTCTCCCGCAATGTATCTCCAAAATATATTAAGCGACACAATGTAATTTAGCAAAAAAACAGAAAAGTTTTCACAAAAGAATAAATAAGATAGATTATTTATTCTATTAAAATTTCATAACATATTTTCATAATGTTATAACATTCCAACATTAAGTTTATATTAATATTGCATCGTAAAATATATAAAAGATTAAATTTAAAAAAACATTTAAGAAAATTTAGAAGAAAATGATTTTTTAATTTATTTAAAATTCAATTATTTTATTAAGTATAGTTTATCGATAAATTATACAGAATTACCGATAAAAAAACACTAAACCCCTAATAAGTTTTGTATAAACATATCACTTTTTTAATATTGTTAAAAAATAAGTTAGAATTACTTTTAAAAATAAACTGATATAAAAAAATAAAAATTTTAGTATGAGAAAAGAAACGATTTTATCATTTATAATACTTTGGGCTATTTCGATAAATTGCACAAAAGTAATGTCGCAAAAATGGGGAATGTATACCTTTTACGCAACTCAAAACACGACTCAGGCAAAGTTGATTGATACTACAGGAACTACATATAAAACATGGGCTTTAAGCTCATCTACTGCATATTCTGCTTATCTTCTGCCAGGGGACACAATACTTCAAACGGTCAAATATCAATCGGGAAGTATTGGTCAAGGTGGTATTACAGGTAAAGTGAGAAAAGTCAATTGGGCAGGAACTACTGTTTGGGAATATGCAGTATCAGATGCCTCAACACAAATGCACCACGATGTTTGTGCATTACCAAATGGTAACGTCTTATTGGTTTGTTATGAGACAAAAAGTGCATCTCCAACTACCGTAGGCTGTTCATCAACCATAACTGTTTGGTCAGAAAAAATTATAGAAGTTAAACCTACAGGTGCTACAACTGGAACCATAGTTTGGGAATGGCATTTGTGGGATCATTTGTGCCAAAGCGTATATTCGAGTGTAACATCAACTTATGTTACCAATGTGTCTGAACATCCAGAAAGAATGAACGTAAATTATTCTATTAAACAAGATTGGTTTCACATGAACGGTATTGATTACAATCCTCAATTAGACCAAATTATGATTAGCTCTCATGCATTGAGCGAAATTTATGTAATTGACCATAGTACTACAACAGCTCAAGCTGCAACACATACTGGAGGAAATTCCGGAAAGGGTGGTGATTTCCTATATCGTTGGGGGAATCCTGCAACATATGGACTTTCTTCAACAGCTAACAATAGTGGATTTAACGTAATTCATGATGCACATTGGATCCCATCTACAAATCCATTATATCCAAATTATATGTGTGTCTATAATAATAATAGCGGTGGAAATGTAAAAGTTGCTATTTGGAATCCTCCCTATAATGGATATAATTACACCTATACAGCTGGTTCAATTGTTGGACCTACAACAGTTATTAACCCCACAATTCCTTCATTTACTGCAAGTGATATGGGAAATTCGCAACAATTAGGAAATGGAAATGAATTAGTATGTAATCCTGGTGGTAGTGTATTCGAGGTAAGTCCAAACGGAACAACTTTACAAACTATTTCAAATGCAAAATCTGTTCATGCTTATAGATATGAATTATGTTACGTAAGAGCTCCAATTGCTTTGGCAAGTGCTTCTTCTACTCTAGTAACTTCGGGCACAGCAGTTACCTTAAGTTCCTCAGCAACATCGGTTACAGAATCCAGTCCCACTTATTCTTATGCTTGGACTTCAACTTCCGGTTTTACATCAACGCAACAAAATCCTAGTATTTCTCCAACTTCTAACGCTACTTATACTGTAATTATAACCAATACTGCTATTGGATGTTCCGATACAGCCTCTGTTACTGTAAATATTACAGGAAGTAGCACTTTAACTGTAAGTGCAACGGCAATGCCTGTAAATGTTTGTCCAGGGTCAACAGTTCAATTAAATTCTACTCCAAGTGGAGGAACTTCCTATACCTACCAATGGACATCATCTCCTGCTGGATTTACTTCCACTTTACAAAATCCTACAGTAGTTCCAACTTCTAATACAAGTTATACAGTTACTGTAACCAGTGGTTCAGATATTGCTACCAATACAACATCTGTTATATTATATTCGTCACCTGTAACACCAACAATTTCACAAACAGGAAATACAATGACATCCAGTGCCAGCTCTGGAAATCAATGGTATTTCAACAACAACATTATTCAAGGTGCTACAGGAAATACGTATACTCCTCCCCAAGCTGGATCATATCAAGTTCAGGTTACAGATGCTAATGGTTGTACTTCTATTTCATCTGCTTATACGCCTACAGTGGGTATTCCTGAAAATAACAGTTTAACTCAGAAAATTATAATTTATCCAAACCCAACCCAAAGCATTATAAATTTATCAATACCCGCTTCAATCAATAGCTTTGAAACCGAAATTATCAATATTTATGGAAAAGAGGTTCTGAAAAACAGCAACCAATCAACCCTGAATCTTTCTGATTTAAGCAACGGGATTTATTTTATTATGATAAAGGTTGATGGTAAATTGGTTCAACAAAGTAAAATTGTATTGAATAAATAATTTTTAAAAATAGAAAAAATGAAAAAATCAGCGTTAAAAATTAAAAATGTATCAAAGAATCATTTTTTAATGGTTTCAATGATTTTTATTTTGCTTTTCTCTTATTCGAATGGGAAAAGTCAGAATTTTATTAATTATACAACAACAAATGGGCTTATTGATAACTTTGTAACAGGAATTGCAATAGATACTAATAATGTAAAATGGGTTTCTACTACTTCTGGTGTTGCAAAATATAACGATGTAACATGGACTTCATATACAACTACTAATGGTTTAATAGATAATTATGCAGTTTGTATTGCCACAGATAAAAGCAATAACGTATGGGTAGGAACAAATAATGGCGTTAGTAAGTTTAATGGAACTTCATGGACTAATTTTACTACAACACAAGGTCTTATAGATAATAATGTAAATTATATTTATGGAGCTCCAGATGGAAGTGTTTGGTTTGCAACTCAAAGTGGGGTTTCCAAATTCAATCAGGGAACATTCACCAATTATACTACTAGTAATGGCATTTCGACGAACTCTATTTCTTATATTTCTTCTGACTTAACTGGTGATATGTGGTTTTGCACCCAAATGGGAGGTGTTTCAAAGCTCCACGGAACAACTTTTACAAATTTTACAAAATTAACAACAGATAGTTTACTCGATGACAATACTTTCGCAATTGCTTTTGACCTTAATAACAACCGATATATTGGCACTTTTTATGGTATCACTAAACTTAACACTTCTAATGTTTGGGTTAAAAACTATAGAGCAAATGATGGTTTGTACAACAATTTTGTTCGTGATATGAAAACTGATGTTGATGGAAATATATGGGTTGGCGTATTTGCTGATTATAATTTTGATGGTGGTATTAGTAGATTCGATGGAACGAACTGGGTTTCATATTCCGTTACCGATGGCTTGGTGAATACACAAGTTACAAGCATAGCCTTAGATAAGTTTCAAAAGCCATGGATAGCCACTGGTGGTGGTGTCTCTTATTTTAATGGTACTGTTGGGATAGAATCTATTCCAACAAACTCTTTTGTTGATATTTACCCAAATCCTGCACAAGATATTCTAATAATCAACAGTTACAATCATTCATATTATTTAAAAATTATGGATGCACAAGGAAAAGTTATACTCAGTAAAATGTTAAAGTCTTCTGAAAACAAAATTGATATAGCAAATTTATTATCTGGATTGTACTTTATACAACTTTCCGATTCATCCAACTCAATTACTAAAAAAATAATTGTAAGATAATCATATAATTACTATAAATAATATGAATTTAAAATCCTGTTTGCGATTATTACTAATCTCATTAATACTGCTTTTATTTAGCTGGAATCATTCACTTTATTCTCAAAGCAGTTTATTTGATATCAATGAGATGCAGGAAATAAAAATCAGCATTAAGGAGTCCAACTGGAGAGAAATACTTGATAGCCTTTTTGTTAATTTTGGCGAAGAGGGACGCTTGGTCTGTGACGTTACCGTAAACGGGAAATCTTTTCCAAAATCAGGTCTTCGGTATAAAGGTTATAGTTCTTATGATGTAAGTCGCATGAAAAATCCATTCAGTATTGATCTTAATTATACATTTAAAAAACTTAATTATCAAGGAAATACAAAACTAAGATTGGCAAACGTGATATACGATCCCTCTTTTGTTCGCGAAGTGGTATCCTATAAAATAGCACAGAAATACATGCCGGCATCTCAGGCTAATTTTGCCAAAGTATATGTGAATGATTATTATATCGGACTTTATACAAATGTTGAATCAGTGGATGACAATTTTACTCAAAAATTCTTCAAATCATCAGGAAATAGTTTCTTTAAAGGTAGTCCTGCAGTATTACAATATCCGTTTGGTCAAAATGCTAATCTTGCCTATACACACGGAACTGATTTCTCTGCCTATATTCCTTATTACAAACTCGAATCGAATTACTACGGTTGGAAAGATTTGTTTAATTTTATCTATGTTTTAAATATTGATACTACACATATCTCAGAAGTATTGAACATTGACAGAGCATTGTGGATGCACGCTTTTAATTATGCAATACTTAATCTTGACAGCTATATTGGTTACTCGCAAAATTATTACCTCTACAAAGACGATTACAATAGGTTTAACACCATTCCATGGGATTTAAATATGTCTTTTGGCAGTTTCAGAAATACTGATGGAATTTCGTTAAGTCTTACCATTGACAAAATTGGGAAATTAGATCCATTACAGCATCTTTATTATAATTCCTATACTCCTCGTCCTCTGATGAAGAAACTTTTTGTTATTCCACGTTATCAAAAAATGTATCTGGCTCATCTTAGAACTATTGTAAAAGAAAATCTGGAGAACAATGAGTATTTTAATCTCGCCACACAATACCAAAATATCATTGATTCTGCTGTTTACCTTGATACTAATAAATTTTACACTTACTCAGATTATAAAAACAATCTTACAGTAGATGCAGGTCCGACATCTGGAAAAATACCAGGACTAAAAAGTCTTATGGATGCACGTTTATCCTATTTATCATCTTATGTGGGATTTTCAAATTATCCTATTATTACTGACGTAAAACATCAACCTACAGTAGTTGAGCAAAATTCTGAGGTTTGGGTTTCTGCACAAATTTCAAATTCATCAGCAACATTACTTTCATATCGAAATCATAGCAAAGCTCCATTTACATCCATAGAAATGTATGACGATGGAAACCATCACGATGAAAGTGCAGGGGATGGAATTTATGGTGCAAAAATAGTGTCGGAAGGAAAAGTTTTACAATATTATATTTGGGCTGAAAATGATAGTACAGGTAGTTTTTCTCCAGAACGAGCTGAATATGAATTCTACTCAATCCAACCTCAGCTTATTAAAGGCGATGTAGTTATTAATGAAATAAAATCGAATAATAATGGGATTACAACATTAGAACAAGGAAGTTGGATTGAACTCTTCAACAATACGAATGAAAATATATTACTATGTAATCTTTTTTTGTCAAACGATAGCTCAAATCGTCTTCAGTGGAAGCTACCAGATACTATTATTCCTTCAAGAAAATATATGATATTGGGTTTAAATAATTCATTTGCAAATGATAGTGTGAATATAAATTTTTCATTACCCTCTGCCAACGGAAACCTATATATTACTTATCAAAATGGACATGAAATTGATGCAATATCTTATGCCCAACTACCTGTAAATTTAAGTTTTGGGCGTTATCCAAACGGAACAGGTAGTTTTACGGTAATGAAACCTTCATTTTCATCTTATAACTTTTTACCAACATCAGAAAATGAGCTTCTGTGGGTCTATCCTAATCCAACAAGTAGTGAGCTAAATTTTGAAGTGAATGCTCAAAACGTAACAGTAAAAATTGAATTATTTAATTCTTTATCACAATCTGTTATAAGCACGCAATTTGATTTTAATTCAGCAACCACATCCTCTTATAATACAATAGATCTAAGCAGTTTTGCAAAAGGTGTCTATTTTTTAAAAGCAAGTTGGGGCAATAACAGTGAAATTAAAAAGATAATCAAACAGTAAACCATATAAAAAATCACAATATGAACATTCAAAAAAAGTGGTTAACACTTAGCACAATTATTCTTTTGTTAACCAATATATCATGCTCAAAAGATGCCGGAGAAGGTGGAACCTCTTCTATTCAAGGTAAAGTATATGCCAGATATTATAACAAAACCTTTACCAGTTTTTTAGGTGAATGTTATGCCCCAAATAAATATGTTTATATCTGTTATGGCGACAATGTTGCTTATGGCGATAAACAACGAACAAATGAAGGTGGAACCTTTGAGTTTAAATATCTGCGTAAAGGCAAATATAAAGTCTATACTTTTTCTTTAGACACAACTTTAACGAATCCATCCGGGCAATTTGCCGTTATTGAAGATGTTACTATTTCCGAAAATGACGCAACTGTTACTACAAAAGATTTAGTGATTGCAGACACACCTCAAAATTAACAATAACATAATAAAAATTAAATACTTCTAAAGACATGAAAATTTTAAATTTAATATTCATTTTGTTATACCTGCATACCAGCGTATTTGCACAAAGCAAAAAAGAAATACGGGAAAACAAAATTACCTCAGAAACGGTATATAATACTAAATCAGCGGATAGTAAAGAGATAAAAGATTCGTATACCGCATATGATAAAAATGGGAATGCAATTGAAAAAATAGATTATAACAAAGATGGTGCAATTAAAACGACTGAAAAACACACCTATAGTGCTAACAAAAATAAAATTGAAGAAACTGTATATGATGCAACAGGGAAACTTATCTCCAAAACTTCATATATATATAACACCAACGACGAAAAAATAGGTGAAATTGATTACGATGGTAGCGGAAACATTCTTAAACAAAGTTATACAACTTATGATGCTAAAGGTTTTAAAGTCGAAAAAAAGATTTTTGATGGCAATAAAAAACTGATATCTGTAAAGAAATATGTCTATACAAAACGATAGTCAATTCGCGATGAATGAATATGGAAGTATTTTATCAGGCTTCGATCAGATTACATTGACAGAAATGGACAATGTACAACTGATGAGCAGGATGGATACTAAATTTGTATTCAATCTTGAATTATTCCCTGAAATTTTGCAAAAGCTGGCTCTGAATTATCGTGTGTTGAATGTTAATGGCCACAACATTACAGACTATCATACACTATATTATGATACCGATGATTTTTTATTTTACAACCATCATCGATGTGGTAAAGGAAACCGTAGTAAAGTTCGTTACAGAACCTATGTGCAGTCGGACCTCCATTTTTTTGAAATAAAAAACAAAAATAATAAGGATATCACTTTTAAAACTCGCTTAAAAATCATTGAAGATTCACCACAGATTAATAAAAAATCATTGGCATTCTATCATAATAATGCTCTTATCAATGATGCTGATTTAAAACCTAAATTATGGGCAAATTATGCGCGTATTACTTTAGTAAATAAAACTCAGACAGAACGTTTAACACTTGATCTTAATCTTCATTTTAAAAATGATAATGCTACAAAATACATGAGTAATATTGTAATAGCCGAACTTAAGCAAGAGAAAAGGTGTAAATCAGCTTTTACAGAAATAATTAAATCTTATGCAATAAAAGAACTTTCGATTAGTAAATATTGCTTAGGAGTTATTAATCTGTACCAGAACGTAAAACAAAACAATTTCAAACCAAAACTATTAACCCTTAAAAAAATTAATCATGAACTTTACTAAATTAAGTATTTTCATTTTTATTATTTCCCTGAGCTGGATACCTTTTTCTTCAACTCAAGCACAAACTCAGGATTTGTCACCACAGAAAGCGACAGAAATACTTCAACAACAAAATGATAATAATGAAAATTCAGATAACTCAGAGTTAAAAGAAAAGAAAAAGAAAAAAAAGAATAAAGAACTCCAAATTACCGAATCATTTTATATTGATTTGTTGATAGATATCCTCACGGTTCTAACTATTATTATTTTCATCTACTTTAGAAACTGCCGTAACAAAGAACTTTTTTTTACTTATTTCACCTTTAATATCTCTATTTTCTTATTGACGTTTTTACTCAATCAGGTCAAGATGTCAATGGGGGCAGCATTCGGACTGTTTGCCGTTTTCTCAATGCTGCGTTATCGAACCGAAGGTATCTCAGTAAAAGACATGACCTACCTTTTTATTGTTATTGCTATTGGTTTACTTAGTGCTATTCAACTCGAATATTATGAACTGGGAATTATTAATGGTATTCTTATTCTTTCAACTCTTATACTCGATGGCAATATTATTTTTAAACACGAGTCATATCGACAGATTCAATACGAAAAAATTGAATTTATTAAAGCTGAAAATTACAGTAAACTTATTGAAGACCTTAAAGAAAGAACTGGCTTAAATATTCATAGAGTATCAGTAAACAAAATGGATTTTTTGAAAGATACAGCCTCAATTAATGTTTACTATTATTCAGATAATCATATAAATACAATTACTGAAACCCAATTTTAAATAGAAAAAATCTTTTGATGAGTAAGTTAAAAATCTTTTTTATAATCATTACCATTATATTTAGTGCTTATAAAGTATTTGCACAAACCAACGATGCTCAACTATGGACAGATGTAAAAATTGATCATAAATTTAATAGTAATATTACTGCCTATATAGAAGGTGGGCTTAGATTCAGCGAAAACTTATCAGAAACAGGAACTGCATATTCCGAAATCGGAATGGATTATAAACTCAATAAAACCTGGGTGCTTTCAGGAGGATATCGATATTTTTCAAAACGTAAAAATGAAGATTTTTACTCTATCAGACATCGTTTTAATCTCGATGTATCATTCAAAAAATCGTATTACTTATTTACTTTTCAGCTAAGAACCCGTGCTGAAATGGAGTATAAAGACATCTTAACCTCTGTCAAAGGAATGATACCTGATTATCAATGGCTCAATAAAGTACAAGTAAAATATAACTTCACGAAAAGAATCAAACCTTATCTTTATCTTGAATCTTATAATTCTTTGTCTCCGTCCCAAAAGCACACTCAATTCTTTGACATAACCAAAATGAGATACTGTATAGGAGCCGAGTATAAAATAAACAAGCGCAAGTCTTTTGAATTATATTATCTCATTCAGAATGAATATCATCAGAAAGATCCTTACAATTATTTTGTTACTGGATTAAGTTACTCTTTCTCTTTTTAATTAAGAACGTATAATCGTTATAGGTTCGTCAAATAAATTAAACTCAAACAAAACTAAGAAATTGTCTTGAAATTTCATCGGCAAAAACATTACTTTCATCGAATAATTTCGTTTCCTGATTCTGCTTAGCCAAATTTTCTTTATTTTAGCCGTCTGATTTTAATTCTAATTAATATATGAAACACTTCAATAAATTATGGGTATTGACATTTTTAATGTTTGCCACAAGCTTTTTATCTGCTCAAACCAAACAATTAAAACTGGATGAATTGATTACGAATCGCAAATTGTATCCTTCTATGCTTAACAATCTGCAATGGATGGACGAAAGTGGCAATTACACATGGATTGTCAATAATAAATTAGTGAAAGGTAACATAAAAACAGAGACAAAAGATACTATCCTTGGTATCGAAGCTATTAATCAGGGTTTAAAAGCAATTACCGAAAAGGAAGTAAAAAAATTTCCTGCTATCAATTGGATAAATAAAACCAATTTTACCTTTAGTAGCAGTAGTAAACTTTTTAATTTTGATATTGCAAAAAAACAAGTTTCTGAGTTGAATAAATACCCGGAAAAAGCAGAAAATACAGATATTGAACCCAATACTTATAATATTGCCTATACTATTGACAACAACCTTTATATTTCATACAGAGGTACTGAAATAACAGTAACCGACGATAAAGACAAAGGGATTGTAAATGGCCAAAGCGTTCATCGCAATGAATTTGGTATCAAAAAAGGAACTTTTTGGTCACCTAAAGGTAATTTATTGGCTTATTATCGTATGGATGAAACCATGGTTACCGATTATCCATTGGTAGATATTGAGCCTCGTGTTGCAGAATTAAAAAGCATTAAGTATCCAATGGCAGGAATGAAAAGCCATCATGTTACTGTTGGCGTTTTTGATCCTATTACACAAAAAACAATTTTTCTGAAAACAGGTGAACCTGCTGAACAATACCTTACCAACATTAGCTGGAGTCCTGATGAAAAAAGTATTTATATTGCTGTATTAAACCGAGATCAAAACCATTTGAAAATAAATAAATACAATGCTACAAATGGAGAATTTATAAGCACTTTGTTTGAAGAAAAAAATGATAAATATGTAGAACCAGAAAATGGATTGTTTTTCCTGAAATCAGATCCTAATGAATTTCTATGGTTGAGTGAAAGAGATGGATACAATCACTTATATCTGTATAATACAGATGGAAAACTTATTAAACAACTTACCAAAGGTAATTGGATGGTGAAAGACGTTGAAGGATTTGATGCCAAAGGTAATAAAGTTTTTATTTCAGCCACAAAAGAAACTCCATTGGATAATGATATTTATGTTGTTGATATTAAATCTTCTGAAATTAAACTTGTTACTACAATAAAAGGTACTCATAGTCCAATTATTGACAAAAATGGCAATTATATTATTGATATATTCAGTAATACCGAAATTGCACGGAAAACTATGGTTATTAATGCTGAAGGTAAAGCAATACAAACCATCATGGAAGATAAAAATCCTTTAAAAGAATACAACTTAGGTGAAACACAAATGCTTACGATTAAAGCCAAAGATGGCACCGACTTATATTGTCGTTTAATTAAACCTTCTGATTTTGATGCTACTAAAAAATATCCTGTCATTATTTATGTTTATGGTGGACCTCATGCACAATTAGTTACTAATTCATGGTTAGGAGGAGCTAACTTATTTTTTAACTTTCTGGCTCAACAAGGATATGTGGTATTTACGATGGACAATCGTGGTTCTGCCAATAGAGGCTTTGCTTTCGAAAGCGCCATTCATCGTAATTGCGGAACTCTGGAAGTTGCCGATCAGATGGAAGGTGTTGCTTATTTGAAATCTCTCAGCTACGTGGATTCCAGTCGTTTGGGTGTAGATGGATGGAGCTATGGTGGCTTTATGACAATTTCGATGAAATTGAAAAACCCTGGTGTGTTTAAGGTAGCTACTGCCGGCGGCCCGGTTATTGATTGGAAATGGTATGAAGTAATGTATGGCGAACGTTATATGGACACACCTGAACAAAACCCTGAAGGTTATAAAAATGCCTCTTTACTTAATTATGTCGACAAATTAGAGGGAAAGCTGCTAATAATTCAAGGAGGTATTGATAATACTGTTGTTCCGCAACACAGTTCTTCTTTTCTGAGAAAATGTATTGATTTGGGCAAACAAGTGGATTACTTTATCTATCCAACTCATGAACATAATGTTAGTGGCATAGATCGTACTCATTTATTTCGAAAAATCTATGAATATTACAAACAAAATCTATAATATTTAAATTAAAAAAGGAGTTATAAAAAATAACTCCTTTTTTAATATATGCTTGTGAATAAGGTTTTTATTGTTTTAGGACTTCTAATGTTCCTTCATAAAAACTTTCATAACACAGTCATCAGAACCATCAATTATTGCTTTATATTTCTTGTACAAATATCTTGCAAATTTTGCTATATAATGGCTTTTTGCTTGTTTTTCATTTTAGTGAATTACACAATAATTCAGTTATAAAACACATTATTACTATTTTTAACCTGAGTTCAGTTGCTTTTATATTTATTTTCAAGCTAATTGCTTTGTAGAATCAAAAACCTATTTTTTAACTAGAAGAACGAATTGCTTCAACAGGATTTAAACGAGAAGCGCTAAAAGCAGGAATAAAACCAGCTATTAAACCGATAATAAAAGAAACGCTTAGTCCCAAGAAAATATTTCCAAAAGTTAGACTTAGCGCAAAATCAAAAGCATAAGTTACTATTAATGTGCCAATGAAAACGATTAACAATCCCAAAAAACCACCAATAAGAGAGAGGAAAATAGCTTCGAATAAAAACTGTAGTAATATAAAATAGTTTTTGGCACCTAAGGATTTTTGAATACCAATAATATTCGTTCTTTCTTTAACAGAAACAAACATTATGTTTGCAATACCAAAACCCCCAACTATTAATGAAAATGCACCAATAATCCAGCCAATGATACTTATTGTGCTAAAAATCCCTTCAAAACCTTTGGTAATTAAACTCATTTCATTAATCGCAAAATTATCTTCTGCTGAAGGCTTCAATCGCCTAACAGAACGCATTATACCTGTAAGTTCATCTTTTAATTCCTGATTACTTACATTAGGTTTTGCTTTTACAATAATAGTAGGATCATTACTTTCATCTGAAATATCCATTACATTGCGCGCAAAGTTTATGGGCAACATTACCTGATTATCAACACTTCGCCCAATTGTCACATCGCCTTCTTTTTTAAAAGTGCCTACTATATTAACTTTTCTTCCGAATACAGTAATATCTTTACCAAGCGGATTGGCATTATTAAAAAGATTGTTTACAATATCATTTCCAATAATAGCTACAGCTCTTCCTCCAACCGATTCACTAATAGAAAAATATCTTCCGTCTGCAATATTCATTGTCATAACTTTATCATAGTCTTTTGAAACTGCCATAATACTGGCATTTGAAACACTATTACTTTTATATTTAACAGTTTTTGTATTTCCTACAACAAAAGTTGCTGCACTAAAAGCATCGCTTCTTTTTTCTATTTCAGAGAGTTCATTTATTTTTGCTACCGGTCTGCTGAGATATTTCCACCAAGGATAATCACTACCAAAGGCCCAGGGCCACTTTTGTACAAATAATACATTGTCGCCCAATGAATCAATACTTGTTTTAATCTTATTTTCAAGCGAGTCAAACACTGTAAAAACAGATATTATAGAAAAAATCCCAATTGTAATGCCTAGTAAAGTAAGCATAGTTCGTAATTTATTAACTATTATCGCCTGAAAAGCAAACAAATAGCTTTCTCTAAATAGTTTGACAAATATCAACAACTTGTGTTTCATTTTTAAAATTTGAATTTCAACTATTTCAGTTATCTTTTATTAAACGGTAAAATTAGAAATATTATGAAAATAAATTGGTATTTAAGCTATTTTTTTAATAAAATTGCAAAATAATAAATGTATTTTACAAATCTGATTTTCAGTCTCAAATGTTCTATTATTTATGAAAAAGATTAACAGTGCACTCATTTCGGTTTATTCAAAAGAAGGTATTGAACCCATTATTAGAAAACTAAACGAATTAAATGTAAAAATATTTTCAACAGGAGGTACTTTTGATTACATAAAAAGTATTGGTATTGAAGCTATTGCTGTTGAATCAATTACATCATATCCTTCTATCTTAGGCGGAAGAGTTAAAACACTACATCCAAAAATATTTGGTGGAATATTAGGCAGACGTGAATTAGCTTCTGATTTAACTGAATTACAAGAATACGGAATTCCGGAAATTGATCTGGTAATTGTTGATTTATATCCATTTGAAAAAACAGTTGTATCTACTACAAATGAAACAGAAATTATAGAGAAAATCGATATCGGTGGTATTTCTTTGATACGAGCTGCTGCGAAAAATTTTAAAGATGTTGTGATTATTCCATCTGTAGATGAATACACTAATTTACTATCGTTGTTGAACGAAAAGCAAGGATATACTGAAATAAGCGACCGTAAATTATTTGCTGCAAAAGCCTTTAATGTTTCATCTCATTACGATACTCATATTTTTAATTATTTCAACAAAGAAGCTCAAATTCCTGTTTTTAAACAAAGTATTTTACAAAGCAATTCGTTGCGATATGGTGAAAATCCGCATCAGCAAGCAATTTACCATGGAAATATATCTGATTACTTTCATCAGTTGCATGGCAAAGAAATTTCATACAATAACATGCTTGATATAGATGCGGCTATTGCTTTAATTACTGATTTTGAGGAAACCACTTTTGCTATTATTAAACATAACAATGCTTGTGGATTGGCAAGTCGTGATAAACTCATTGATGCGTGGAAAGATGCTCTTGCAGCAGACCCTATTTCGGCTTTTGGTGGAATACTGATTTGTAACAGGATTGTTGATGAAGAAACTGCATTAGAAATCAATAAATTATTCTTTGAAATAATAATTGCACCTAATTACGAAAATAATGCTTTAGAAATACTAAAATCTAAGAAAAATAGAATAATTTTGCAAAAAAAAGATTTTGTATTGAACAACAAGCAATTCAAAACGGTATTAAATGGAGTTATAGCTCAAGAACGTGATGCTTTGATTGAAAAACCTGAAGATTTAAAAGTTGTAACACATCTTTTACCTACTGATAAGCAAATTTCAGATATGTTATTTGCTAATATACTTGTAAAACATACAAAATCAAACGCGATTGTTCTTGTAAAAGATAAACAATTATTGGCAAGTGGAGTGGGCCAAACCTCAAGGGTAGATGCATTGAAGCAAGCAATTGCGAAGGCAAAAAGTTTTGGGTTTGCGTTAGAAGGAGCTGTAATGGCTTCTGATGCTTATTTCCCTTTTGCTGATTCCGTTGAAATTGCCTGCAATGAGGGTATAAAAGCCGTTATACAACCAGGAGGTTCTGTTAGAGATCAGGATAGTATTGATTTTTGCAACCAACACCAATTGGCAATGGTATTTACAGGAAACAGGCATTTTAAACATTGATTAATAAATTATTGTAACTAATTTTCTGATTTTTCGTAAGGTATATCGTTTAAATTAGAAATTAAATTAAAAAAATATGGGACTTTTTTCTTTTTTAACAAAAGAAATAGCAATTGACTTAGGTACAGCCAACACTATTATAATACACAACGACAAAGTGGTTGTGGACGAACCTTCTATTGTTGCAATTGACCGTACAACCGGTAAAATTATTGCAGTTGGCAAAAAAGCCATGCTCATGCATGGTAAAACACACGAAAATATCAAAACCATTCGCCCTTTAAGAGATGGTGTTATTGCTGATTTTCAATCGGCAGAATACATGATAAGGGAAATGATTAAAATGATAAGCCCTAAGAAACCTTTATTTCCGCCAGCCTTAAAAATGGTTATTTGTATTCCTTCAGGGATTACCGAAGTGGAAGAAAGAGCCGTTAGAGATTCTGCAGAACAAGCCGGAGCCAAAGAAGTAAAGTTAATTCATGAACCAATGGCTGCCGCTATTGGTATTGGTATTGATGTACTTGAACCCAATGGAAATATGGTAATTGATATTGGTGGAGGTACCAGCGAAATTGCTGTTATTGCATTAGGTGGTATTGTGTGTAATAAATCTATACGTATTGCCGGCGACGATTTTAATCAGGATATTGAAGAGTATTTACGCAAACAGCACAATGTGGTTATTGGCGAACGTACTGCTGAAAGAATAAAAATTGAAGTAGGATCGGCCATTCCTGAGTTAGAAAATCCACCTGAAGACTTTGCAGTACAAGGACGTGATATGCTCACAGGAACACCAAGAGAAGTGTATGTAAATTATACCGAAATTGCACATTGTTTAGATAAATCAATCTCAAAAATAGAAGCTGCCATCCTTAATGCATTAGAGATGACACCTCCTGAGCTGTGTGCAGATATTTATTGCACCGGAATTTATTTGGCAGGTGGTGGTTCTATGCTTAGAGGCTTAGATAAACGTATTGCCCAAAAAACAAAGCTAATTGTTCATGTAGCCGAAGACCCATTAAGAGCAGTGGCACGTGGAACTGGTATTGCATTGAAAAACTTCGATAAATTCACATTCCTTATTAAGTAAGTAAACAAAGTTAATTGCATTATTCTTGATTGCATTTTTTGTTCCGGCTGAAAATGCTGGTTACTGATATGGTATGCTATGCTCCTTCCTCTATAAATTAAATAATACAGAAGAAAGGTTTTTAATATCAGTGCATATCATTCGTCATTTTTAATCCCTAATTCGTAATTCATAATTCGTATTTTATTAACTTTGCCAACAAGAATTTACCTATAACTAAAAAAAATGCGACAGCTTTTTGCGTTTCTGATAAAATATTATTTTTTCTTTTTATTTCTGCTGCTCGAAATAATAGCTTTTGTAATGATTGCTAACAATACATACTATCAGGGTGCACGCATATTGAATACTGCCAATCAATTAACAGGAGGTGTTTACCAATCTTACAACGATATATTCGATTATCTATACCTCAAACAAAACAACCGGATACTTGCAGAAGAAAATGCAAACCTTCGTGCCACGATTGAAAAATCGTATGTTAAATTTACCACCAGCGAAATAACTATTCACGATACTTTATACAAACAACAATTCAAGTACATCGATGCCAAAGTAATCAGTAATTCAACAGGCAAACGAAACAATTATTTAATGTTGAACAAAGGCTATAATCAGGGAATTAGGAACAATATGGCTGTTGTGAGTTCAAACGGAATTGTAGGAATTGTAAATGGGGTTTCAGGAAATTTTAGTTCAGTTATGTCGTTGTTACATTCTGAAACTAAAATTAGTGCTAAGTTAAAAAAGACCAATGCGGCAGGTTCTGTTACATGGGAAGGTGGAAGCTATAAAAAAGGCAGCCTTACCGATATTCCCTCACATATTCGGATGATGACCGGTGACACTGTTATTACCAGTGGATTTTCTCTAGATTTTCCTGAAGGGATAACAATTGGTACCATTGCCGAATACAGATTAAATCCAGGCGATAACTTTTATCATATTAAAATTAATTATTCTACCGATTTCAATAAACTCGATTACGTGTATGTGGTTAAAAATATGTTTAAAGACGAACAATTGAAACTAAAAGAATATCAACATGAATAATATCTATTTCCGAAATATTTCCCGTTTCTTTTTGTTGATACTTTTGCAAGTGTTAGTATTTGATAATATGCATCTGAATGGATATATCAATCCATACATTTATGTCCTTTTTATTTTATTGCTTCCTTTCGAAACTCCGCAATGGTTGTTATTGATTTCTGCATTTTTGCTGGGGTTTGGTGTAGATTTGTTTTCCGATACTATGGGAATGCACACAGCCGCTTGTGTTTTTATGGCTTTTTGTCGTCCCGGCGTACTCAGAATGGTATTTTCATCCAAAGATTATGAAGTAGGAATAACTCCGGGTATTAATGATTTAGGGTTCAACTGGTTTATCAGATATTCTACCATACTGGTACTTATTCATCACTTGGTGTTTTTTTATCTCGAAGTTTTTAATTTTCACGAGTTTTTTTACACATTTGGAAGAGTAATACTTAGTACTATAGCTAGTTTACTGCTTATTATCATTAGTCAATATCTTTTTTATAAGAAGAAATAATTTTTTAATAAAACATAATATATAGATATGAAAACAAAATCAATTCTTTTTACGATTGTAATTATCACAATAGCTATGGCAATTGGATGTAAATCCTCACACAAAGAAAACATGAAACAAAAATTAATCAACTTCATCAAGCAACACGATTCTTTAACAGTAAAACTAAGCAAAGAAGCTAACCTGGCAAGTTGGAATGCTGCAATTAGCGGTAAAGATGAAGATTATGCAAAATCAGAAGCCTTATCAGTAAAACTTACCAATGTATATGCAAATCCAGCTTCATTTGCCACTTTAAAAGCTATCAAAGAATCAAATAAAATAAAAGACAAATTACTAAGCCGACAATTAATAGTTCTTTACAATGCCTATTTAAGTGCTGCTGTTGATACCGCAAAATTAAATGCCGTAATAAAGTTGCAAACCAATATTGAAAAAAAATTCTCAAATTTCAGAACCGAAATAAAAGGCAAAAAACTATCAGACAATCAGATTGAGGAAATCCTAAAAACATCAGTTAATTCCAATGAATTGAAAGAAACATGGATGACTCAGAAAAAAATAGGAGATTCGGTTAATAAAGATATCATTAAATTGGTAAAAATGCGCAATGAAATTGCAAAAGAACTTGGGTTTGATAATTACCATAACATGAGTTTGCAACTCAGCGAGCAAGATCCAAAAGAAATAGAAAGCCTTTTTGATGAATTAGACAGCTTAACCAGAGGTACTTTTGCCGATTTAAAAAATGAAATGGACGATTATTTTGCCAAAAGATATAAGATTAGCAAAACCGATTTAATGCCTTGGCATTATCAAAATCGTTTCTTTCAGGAAGCACCTAAGTTGTATGCTGTTGATTTGGATAAATATTATGCAAAAACTAATTTAGATAAGATAACTACAGATTATTACAAAGGTATTGGATTGCCTATTGATGATATGATAAAAAACAGCGATTTATATGAAAAACCGGGCAAAAACCAACATGCTTTTTGTACAGATATTGATAATGAAGGTGATGTTAGAGTATTGTGCAACATAAAACCTAATCAACAATGGATGGGAACAATGTTACATGAATTTGGACACGCATCTTACGATAAATTTATTGATCGTGGTTTACCTTTTTCATTACGCGAACCTGCGCATACCTTCACTACCGAAGCCATTGCTATGTTTTTTGGCAGATTATCAAGCAATCCCGAATGGTTAAAAACCATGATTGGCATTACCGAAGCTGAAAAAGTTAAAATAGCAGAAGATTGCTATAAAACATTACGACTCGAACAAATGGTTTTTAGCCGTTGGGCACAAGTTGTATATCGTTTCGAAAAAGCAATGTATGCCAACCCTGATCAGGATTTGAATAAACTTTGGTGGGATTTGGTTGAAAAATATCAAATGCTAAAGAAACCAACAGACAGAAATGCTCCTGATTGGGCTACAAAAATTCATATTGCTATTTATCCATGTTATTATCATAATTATTTATTAGGTGAACTGTTGGCATCACAATTCAGCTATTATGTTACTGAAAAAGTGATAAAAGCAAGTGACTTGAAAACACAAAGTTTCACCGTTAATCCTGAAATCGGGAAATTTTTTACCGAAAAAGTATTTATACCTGGCAAAAGCTTATATTGGAATGATATGATAGAACAAGCCACCGGCGAAAAATTAACAGCAAAATATTATGCAAAACAATTTGTAACCAAATAATTTGCTTTTTATTAGATTTTAAAAAGCCGGAATATTTTTTTATTTCGGCTTTTTAATAAAAGGTTTGTTTAATCCTAAAATTAAATGTACGTTTGTAAAAGAAAATAACCTCAACTATGCAAAAATTAGGCAGCGAAAGTAAAAGAATGTTCAATTTAATAGCCCTTGATTCTACTGTTATTTATGTCCTTTCATTTTTGTTTGTTTATTTTGTTTATCAGTTTATTACTGCCTTTATTGCAGGACAATATTTCATTCGAGTTATCCTATATTATAACGAAATTAAATGGTTAACGCCCGACAATTCAAAATTCTGGTATTCCGATTCTGCTCTAACTATTTTTGCTTCTGGTCCATTAATTTCAATATTTATGGCTTTTGTTTTTATTATGCTATACCGAAGATTTTCTAATACCGATAGCATCATAAAATTATTTTTCTTGTGGGGGGCACTTCATTTCGTAAATCGCATAATAGGATCATTTGCTATTGGATCTATCTTTTTATTATATGGCTCTAATTTGATTGTTGATTGGTTGTATTTAGGTATGGAAATCAAAATATTAGTTGTAGCCATAGCAATTGTTATTTTACTTCTTATTGGAAATTATTCTGTTTTTTCTATCTTAACTTCAGCTAATTCATTTACACTTATTAATAATAAAAACAGAGCACTTTTTATTAAAAATCAAGTTTTTATACCTTGGTTTGCAGGAAGTATTATTTTGTTTTTATTATATTTGCCCAAAATTCCTTTGCACGAAATATTAATTAATGTTTCAATGCTTGTTATGCTCATACCTACTTATTTCAGGTTCGACTCCTTTATGATTCCTAATTTAGAAGACGAACCTCCTCTGTATGATTTTTCTTGGGGTTTCGTTTCTTTTTTTATAATAAGTTTAGCCGCTTTTCGTATTTTTTTTGGAAAAGGTATTCGTTTTGGAACTGAAACCGAAAACGCAACTGGATTGTACGTAATTCTATCAATTATTCTTATGATTCTATCAATGCTTATCTATGTCGGAATTAGAAATGTGAGGCAAAGACGTAGACGTGTTTATGACATGGTAACAAATAATCTACCTGAAGAGGAAAAATTAGAGCTGTAGTAAAAAGGATGGCTTTATTTCATCTTTTAAATAAAACCTAAAAAGAGACAAGCTTAACAATATTGGGGTATAATCAACAAATAATTCTATAACAGATAGTATCTTTAATCACAGTCCTTAATTGAATGTAAATATAAGATTTATAAAGAAATTCCATACAGTTACGATTCCAATAGCAAATAACTTAGAAACATAAAATTTTTTATTATATTTACTTACCAACAACCATAATATCAGTGTGTTAATTCCAAGGCCGATAAGTGAAATAAGAAGAAATTTACTATATTCTATGCCTATTTCAGGGTTTAAGCTGTGGAAAGTCCATATTCTGTTGAATATATAATTAGAACTTGCAGCAAGAGTGAAGCCAATGGCATTGGCTAAGTATTTTTGTAATTTAAGAATTTCTTTACACAGATAGGTAAATCCAAAATCAACAATTACACCTGAAGCACCAACCATGCCAAATTTCAAAAACTTTAAAATTAATTCTCTGGTTATTAGTAAGTTCATTTTTTTAGATTTTGGCTGCAATTTTACGAAAAATTTGGCAATAAAAACAATTTTTCATATTTGTAGCAAAGAAAGGAAGTCTATAAATTATAGGATATTATTCATAATCTTTCCTGATGAGAGTAATTTATCTAAAGATTTCTCAAAACGAGCATTTTGAAGCCCTATCATGTAATTATCATTGTGCAGGTCTGTTCCCAGAAAATCAATCATATTCAAATCAATAAGTTTTTCAGCAATCTTTTTTACCTTTTCACCATAATAGCCTCCAAGCGAAATAGTATTTAATTGAAAAAAAACGCCTCTGTCTTTCAACTCTTCATATTTATTAAAACTATTAAACCAATATGAATAACGCTCAGGGTGAGCTAAAATAACCTTGTAACCCTCTATCTGCAACTCAAAAATAAAATTAAAAAGATTAGGATGTGGGCTAAAATATGACATTTCAACAAGTATGTGTTTACTGCCAAATGTAAGCAATTTGTTAGCCTTAAACTTTTCATCAAACCTATCATCCAATAAATATTCGGCAGCAGCCTCTAATTGAATATTGATACCTTCTGATTTAATAGCTTTACGAACATCTTCTAAACCAGAGAGAATAATTTCAGGCGTATTTTTATAAACTTCGCCCTGAATATGAGGTGTAGTAATTATTTTATTAAAGCCTAGATTGTACATTTCCTTAATCAGAGCAATTGACTGATTCATTGTTGCAACTCCATCGTCAATTCCTGGAATTAAATGCGAATGCATATCTGTTCCAATAACAGCCAAATTAATTGGTTGACTCAATTTTCTCGAAGCAAATAGATTTCCAAGTATTGACATTAAAACAGTTTGAGAAATATAAAATCAAAAAATTATAAAAAAAGTATGTTGAAATTCAGTATTCAACAATCATCACTTCAAGAATTATCTTTTATCGTATTGTTTATCGTAGTATTTCTGATAATCGCCGGAAGTCACATTATTAAGCCATTCTTCATTATTTAAATACCAATCAACTGTTATTTCCATACCCTCTTCAAATTGCAAGGAAGGTTTCCAACCCAATTCCTTTTGTAATTTTGTTGAATCAATAGCATAACGTAAATCATGTCCGGCACGATCCTTTACATAAGTAATTAATTTAATGGAGGATCCTGGTTCTCGATTGAGTTTTCTGTCCATTATTTCACATAATTTATGAATAAGGTCAATATTAGTCCATTCATTATTTCCACCAATGTTATAAGTATCGCCTATTTTCCCTTCATGGAAAATAAGGTCAATAGCACGGGCATGATCTACCACATATAACCAATCACGGATATTCTCACCTTTTCCATAGATTGGAATAGGCTTATTGTTATTAATATTATTAATTGAAAGCGGTAATAATTTTTCAGGAAACTGAAATTGTCCGTAATTATTCGAGCAATTAGAAACTACTATCGGTATTTTGTAAGTATGAAAATATGCTCTCACCAAATGATCTGAACTTGCTTTAGATGCAGAATACGGACTACGTGGATCGTAAGCTGTTTCTTCAGTAAAGAAACCTTCCTCGCCCAAAGAACCGTAAACTTCATCCGTTGAGATATGATAAAAACGTTTACCTTCCAAATTATCTTTCCAGATGTTACGGGCTGCATTTAAAAGATTAACAGTTCCTATAATATTTGTCATGATAAATTCCATCGGATTAGCAATCGATCGATCTACATGAGACTCAGCTGCTAAGTGAATTACACCATCAAATTTGTATTTCTCAAATAATTCGTTCATTGCCTGAGCATCCACAATGTCGGCTTTTACAAACTCGTAATTAGGCTTGTTTTCTATATCTGTCAGATTTGCAAGATTACCTGCGTAAGTTAATTTATCAAGATTTATAATTTTGTAATCGGAATATTTATTTACAAATAATCTAACAACGTGCGAGCCAATAAATCCTGCACCACCGGTAATTAATATCGCTTTTTCCATATTTATTATGTTTTCAAAATATAATGTGTAAAAATAACAAAAATTAATTCATAAAGTTATTTAGTTCAAAAAAATTTGATTTTATCACCAAAAAAAACTAAATTTTCAATTGTCTTAAGTATAGTTGTATGATGTTTTCCAATCCTAAATATAATGCATCGCTAATTAAAGCATGACCTATGGAAACCTCTAATAAGCCAAGAATATTTTTTGCAAAATAAGCCAGATTATTCAAATCTAAATCATGTCCGGCATTGATACCTAAGCCTAATTCGTTTGCTTTTTTAGCTGCTTCAATAAATGGAGCTATTGCTTTCTCTTTATCAACAGGATAGTTTTTGGCATAGCTTTCAGTGTATAGTTCTATGCGGTCAGTGCCTGTTTTAACAGCATTTTCAATCATCTTCAAGTCAGTTTCAATAAAGATTGAAGTTCTGATGCCAAAACTATGAAACTGTGCAACTACATCTTTTAAAAAAGCTTCATTCTCAATTGTATCCCATCCTGCATTAGAAGTTAATGCATCAGGTGGATCAGGTACCAAAGTTACTTGAGTAGGTTTTATTGAAGTTACCAGATGAATAAACTCTTTATTCGGATAACCTTCAATATTAAATTCAGTTGTTATGTTTGGTTTCAATTCATATACATCACTATAGCGAATATGCCTTTCATCGGGGCGAGGATGAACTGTTATCCCTTGAGCTCCGAAACGCTCGCAATCTAAAGCAGTTTTTAATACATTGGGTACATTCCCTCCACGAGCATTGCGTAACGTTGCTATTTTGTTGATATTTACACTTAACTTGGTCATTATTATTAAATTTTGACAAAATTACTGAAAAACAACAAGAGTGCAAAATCTTGTATTGGTAAATTTGTATTAATACAAAGTTGCTAATATTTAATTTCTTATCATACATCAATTGGGAACTTTTATTTAACTATTGCGTATAATGCAAAATATAAATAAATTATTCGTTATTGCATGAATATTACAGGTTTACTTTTACTTCCACTTGCAGTTCTTTACGGATTAATTGTATATGTAAGAAATAAAATGTTTGATTTTAAAATTTTAAAATCAAAATCTTTTGCTATTCCTGTAATTTCAGTTGGGAATTTAAGCGTAGGCGGAACAGGCAAAACACCTCATATTGAATACTTAATAAACTTATTACGAAAAGATTTTAATATTTCCACTTTAAGTCGTGGATATGGCAGAAAAACAAAGGGTTTTTTATTGGTTGATGAAGTTGCAACCTCAGAAACTGCTGGTGATGAACCTTTGCAATACAGAAAAAAATTCCCTGAAATTTGTGTAGCTTTAGACGAAAAAAGGAAAAGAGGAATTGCTAAAATACTAGAAAAGAATCCGGAAACAAAAGTTGTATTGTTAGATGATGCTTTTCAACACAGGTATGTTAAAGCAGGATTATCGATTTTGCTAACAGATTACTACAAGCCTTTTTCGCATGATTATATACTCCCAAGTGGTACATTGCGAGAATCCAGAAGTGGCATGAAGCGAGCCGACATTATTGTTGTAACGAAGTGTCCTCGAGTAATTTCTCCTATCACATGCAAATCCATGGAAGAAGATATGAAAATCCAACATGGACAACACGTATATTATTCTTATATTGATTATGGGAATTTAATTCCAATGAATGCTTTTGCAGAAAAAATAGCCGCTGAGAAATTTTCTACTATCCTTATGTTTGCCGGAATTGCCAACCCATATCCACTTGAAGATCAATTGAAATCTATTGCTGACACCGTTGAAACTATTAAATTCCGCGATCATTATCAATATCAGCCAAAAGATATGTTGAAAATCAAGGAGATGTTCGAAAGCATATTCTCAAAAAACAAAATAATAGTGACTACAGAGAAAGATGCGATGAGAATAAATGGCACTCCATTAATGAATTTTTTTGTAAATTTGCCCCTCTTTTATCTTCCCATTGAGGTTAAATTTCATAAAAAAGATAAAGACAAGTTTGAAAAACAAATAATAAACTATGTTAGAAAAAATAAAACAAACCACTAATTTTATTCAAAAACAAATTGATTTTGTTCCTGAAGTAGGCATAATCTTAGGTACCGGATTAGGAAATCTTACCAACGAAATAGATATTAAATTTACAATTCCATACAAATCAATCCCTAATTTCCCTGTTTCAACAGTAGAAGGTCATAGCGGACAATTGATTTTCGGTACATTGGGTAATAAAAAAGTGGTTGCCATGCAAGGACGTTTTCATTACTACGAAGGCTATAACATGAAAGAAGTTACCTTCCCGATTCGTGTATTGAAAATGCTAGGTATAAAATTATTGGTGCTTTCGAATGCCAGTGGCGGTATGAATCCTGATTTCAAAATAGGTGATATGATGATTATTACCGATCATATTAATATGATGGGCGATAATCCATTGTTAGGTAAAAATTATGATGAATTAGGACCTCGTTTTCCTGATATGCATATTCCTTATGATAAAGAATTAATTAAAAAAGGAATTGAAATTGCAAAGAAGAACAATGTAAACTATCAGTTGGGCGTTTATGTTGCTGTTACGGGTCCCACCTATGAAACTCCTGCAGAATATAAACTTTACAGAATATTAGGTGGAGATGCTGTTGGTATGTCAACCGTTCCCGAAGTTATTGTTGCCCGCCATATGGATATTCCTTGTTTCGCTGTTTCGGTAATTACCGATTTGGGTGTAGAAGGCAAAATTATGGAAATATCGCATCAGGAAGTAATAGAAGCTGCTAAAGCTACCGAACCGAAAATGACACAAGTAATTAAAGAGTTAATAGCGACTGTTGAATTATAAAAGAATATACTTTTTACAAATGAAATCTCGTTTCGTTAAAAATCGGAACGAGATTTTTTTATTTTTTCGGCATGGTTTTTGAAACATAATTTTTCATAAATTTGAAAACTGTTTAATACCCCATATTTATGTTTAAAAAATTACATATTCTTTTATTCTCTATCCTCCTTGTTTTTCAAGCTTGTAAAACACAACAAGCAATTGTAGAACAACCTGCAAATATTACTCCACAATGGGTTGGAAGCCGCCCTGTGATGAATGATTATTACATCGGTATTGGTATGGCAAAAAAATCGGGTTTAAGTGACAATTATATTTCTGTAGCTCGAAACAATGCCTTAAACGATTTGGTTTCCGAAATTTCTATCAAGATTTCAGGTAATTCGATGCTGTATCAATTTGAAAATAAAACGGAATTAAAAGAAGAATTTAAAACCTATACCAATACTTCGATAAAAGAAAACTTAGAAGGTTATGAATTATCAGCTTCGTGGGGAAACGAAAATGAATATTGGGTATTTTACAAATTATCAAAGAAATTATATGCTGATGCCAAAGCCAAGAAACTGGACGACATCAAGAAAAGAGCCTTAAGTTTTTATGAAAAAGCAAGCGAGTACGAAGAAGTAGCTGATTACAACAATGCTATCATTTCTTATTTAAAAGCTTTTGATATCATTAAAAAACACCTTGCTGATGAACTTACAATTTTTTCGCCAACCAAGGGAAATATAAATCTGGGTACCGAAATTTATAATTCTGTTCAGGAAATTTTACACAATATTCATTTAAAACCTAATATTGATAAGCTTTTTGTGAGTCTTTCCACGCCAATTACCAAAGATATCATTGTTACGGCTGCATATCAGAATGTAAAAGCAGGGAAAACACCAACACCAGTTTCTGGCTTGCCATTGCGTTTTACTTTTGTAAAAGGTAAAAGTGTATTAGACGAAAAAATTATTACCAACACAGGAGGCGAAGCCATTCTTTCAACAGCAAAGGTTACCAACAAAGGCAAAGTACAACAAATTAAAGCTGCATTGGATATTGATGCTATTATGGGCGATCTTGGAAAAGATAAATTAAGTAGTCAGCTTTTTGCTTTTGAAAGTAATATTCCTCAGTGTAAAATAACCGTAGATGTGGAAGGTAAAAAAGCATTTATGGAAATGGAAGAAACTGATTTCGGAACCCCATCACAACGAAAAACCATTGGAAACGGCTTTAAGAAAGAATTGTCGGAGAAATTATTTTCTTTTACCGATAGCAAGCAAAAAGCAGATGTTACGGTTAAAATAATTTGCAAAACTACCAAAGGTACTTATCTTGAGAAAAATGACCTTTATGTGGTATATGTGGATTGCGAAATTTCTATTATTGATAATAAAACAGATGCTGAAATATTTAGCAATGGATTTACCAATTTCAAAGGTATGCAAATTCGCGATTACGAAAATGCATTGAAAGATGCCCAACAAAAAGCATTACAAAAGATTAAAGATGAAATAGTCCCTGAATTAAATAATTTGGATTTGTAACTAAAATTTGAGTATTTTTACACATTATAACTTTATAAACAAAACAAAATTGGCACAAATTTTGTCAACAAGAATACAAAAAACAAATATTAATCTTAAAAACAAAACACATGAGAAAGCTAAGTTATTTTTTATCAGCAATAATGCTTATTGCAACATTAGCAGTAGGATGTAAATCGAAAGAAAAAGTAGTAACACCTGCTCCAAAACCAGAACCCAAAGGGGAAGTTTTAATTAACAACTATTGTGCAGGAGAAAAAGAATTTATGAGCACTAAAGAGTATTTTAGAGCCAGTGCTGTTGGCGAAAGTATGGATCAAATGGTTTCAAAGAAGAAAGCTATGAGCAATGTAAAAGGTGAATTAGCAGGCTTAATTCAAACTATCATGAAAGGCGTTACCGATAATTATATTAAATCTTCAGAGGCAAATAATGTAGAGGCTTTGGAAGAAAGATTTGAAGGTAATACCCGCGAAGTTATCAACCAACAATTGAATGGCGTAAGAGTTATTTGCGAAAAGCAAACAAAAACTGCCGATGGCAATTTTAAAACATATATATGTGTGGAGATTACAGCAGAAGACATCGTAAAAGGTGTTGGTAATAAATTATCTGCCGATAAAGAATTAAAAATTGATTACGATTACGAAAAGTTCAAAAAAACTTTTGATGAAGAAATGAAGAAAATGGAAAATAAATAATCCTATTTCAAAAAACACAAAAGGGGATGAATCATTCCCTTTTTTTATTATCTTTGGCATAAGATTTGATAAAACGAATGTTAATGTAATCCAAAATTTAAAAAATATGAAAAAGATTTTCAAACTATCTGTTGTGATTTTTGTAATAGCTATCAGTGCATGTTCTCCTACCAGAGAAGTTAAGCGAGTAGCACCCAATCAACAATTTGATTTGAGCGGACGTTGGAACGATACTGATGCAAAAATGACCGCCGAAGCCATGATAGCTCAAGTGTTAAGCGAAGCTTGGTTGTCAGAATACCAAAAACAATTTGAAGGCAAACGCCCAATTGTTATAGTAGGTTTGGTAAATAACAAAACCAGCGAACATATTAGCTCCGAAACTTTCATTAAAGATGTTGAAAGAGCTTTCCTTACAAATGGTAAGGTAAGACTGGTTCAAGCTGGTGATAAAAGAGATCAATTACGAGGCGAAAGAGCCGATCAACAAGATTATGCCTCAGCCGAAACTACCAAAAAGTGGGGTAAAGAATTAGGCGCTGATTTTATTTTACAAGGAAGTATCAATTCTACCGTTGATTCATTTAACAAAGATAAAGTTGTGAACTATAAAATAAACCTCGAGCTTACCAATATTGAAACCAACGAAATTGTTTGGATTGGTGATAAAGAAATTAAAAAAATAATTTCTGATTAGATTTTTGTAAATCATATTAATAAACGGAGTAAAAAGTTTTTTACTCCTTTTTTTAATGCGTTATACTTAAAACTACATTTTTGCTTAATAACTTTATACTCAATTGGTATGCGTAAACAATACTTTTTTTCTCTTTTAGTTTTACTGCCTTTGCTGATATTAACTTCATGTGCAACCTATTACCAGCAAAATATAAAATTTCAAACATCAGTTGCTAATGGGGAATTACCAAAAGCCAAAGAATTACTCGAAAGCGACAAAGGGAAAACCGGGAAAAACAGGATTTTGTATTTATTCAACAAAGGATGGCTCAACTGGATGATGAACGAAAATACAGAAAGTAATACTGCATTAGAAGAAGCTGATAAAATGATAGAAGACCAGCAAAAAAATTATGGTCTCGAAGCATTAGCATTAATTACGAATCCAAATGTAAAGCCATATAAACCCGAAGATTTTGAAGTAGTATTGGTAAATTATTTTAAAGCACTAAATTACTTAAATATAGGAAAATATAGTGATGCGTTGGTTGAGGTTAGGCGAGTAAATGAGAAACTAAATCAATTGAACGACAAATATCCGGATCATAAAAATCGTTATCAGGATGATGCTTTTGCTCATATTGTAATGGGCTTGATTTATGATGCCAATCACGAGTATAATGATGCTTTTGTTGCTTATCGCAATGCATTGAATGTTTACGAAAATTCTTACAAAACAAATTTCAATATTCAAGTTCCGGAGCAATTGAAATGGGATTTAATGCGTGCCGCCTATCGAACAGGTTTTAATGAAGAACTTAGATTTTACGAACAAAAATTTAACCTTAAATATGAGACCAAACCAAATGATGGTGGCGAATTGGTTTTCTTTTGGCACAATGGTTTTGGCCCTGTAAAATCGGAATGGAGCATTAATTTCACCAAAACCAGTAGCAATAATGGATTTGTAACTTTTGCCAATGAACAATATGGTATGTCGTTCCCGATATACATTGGTGATAAGTCAGACAATGAAAAATCAGGATTTTCAAAACTTAGTTTTTTAAGAATTGCATTCCCCAAATATTTAGAGCGAAAACCAATTTTTACAAATGCCGATATTACAGCAAACGGTAAAACATATTCTTTACAATTTGCCCAAGATATTAATGGAATTGCATTTAAAACACTTAATGATAGAATGCTTCGAGAAATGGGAAATGCCATTTTAAGATTAGCTACTAAAAAAGCATTGGAAGCTGCTGCTCGCAAAGAAAACGAAAATCTGGGCTCAGCAATTAGTATTGTGAATGCATTAACTGAAAAAACAGATACACGCAACTGGCAAACCCTTCCTTACTCAATTTCTTACACGAGAATAACGTTACCAGCTGGAGAAAACGTGATTGATTTTTCGGCATATTCTCATAACCCCTCAACACCGAAAAAAGAAACACTAAAATTTAATATTATAAAAGGGAAAACTATTTTTTATACTTATACAAGTATTGAATCATTGCCTCCTGTTGAATAACAATTATTTTTTATAAAATGCAATAAAAAATTCATAATCAGATAAAAGAAAATTTAAATTGATTAAGTTCTAATTTTTAACTAATTTTGCAAAAAAATTATATATTCCAATTTAATTTTAGAAAAAGATGAGTAAAGGCAGGATATTATTTGTTACCCAAGAGATTACGCCGTATTTAAAAGAAAGTCACATGGCAAATATTGGTCGCTATCTACCTCAAGGAATTCAGGAAACAGGTAAAGAAATTAGAACTTTCATGCCTCGATTTGGAAATATTAACGAAAGAAGAAATCAATTACATGAAGTAATTCGTCTTTCAGGTATGAATCTGATCATCAACGACCAAGATCATCCATTAATCATAAAAGTAGCTTCGATTCAATCGGCTCGTATGCAGATTTATTTTATTGATAATGAAGATTATTTTCAACGTAAAGCTGTTTTCTCAGACAAAAACAATGTCTTTTATTCAGATAATGATGAGCGAGTTATCTTCTTTTCAAGAGGTGTTATAGAAACTGTAAAGAAATTAAGTTGGTCGCCGGAAGTAATTCATTGTCATGGTTGGATGACAAGCTTAATTCCACTTTATATTAAAAAGGCATTCAAGGATAACCCTTTATTTACTGATACAAAAATTGTTATTTCTTTATATGATGATGATTTTAAAGAAACGATGAGCAAAGATTTTGCTGCCAAAATTAAATTACCTGGTATTACTTCAAAAGAAACTAAACAATATAAAACACCTACCTACGTTAATGTAATGAAAGCTGCAATTGATTTTTGTGATGGCATCATTATTGGTAGTGAGATAATTAATAAAGACTTATTAATATACGCCCAAAATAGTGGGAAACCATTACTTTCTTACCAAACTAAAGAAAAGTATGTTGCTGCTTATGCGAAATTTTATGATGAATTACTCATCACAGAACCAGTTGTATCTTAATTACAAAATGTTATTAATTTTTAATTGAATAAATGAAAACACAACTTTTTGGCTTAAAAAAATTACAGCTTTTCTTTCTATGTTCCATGATTATTCTCGCTTCCTGTGAAGAAGAACCGGATTTAATCGGACTTTCGCAATTACAAAATGAAAAATTAGGATTAGGATTTTCTGATACCACTACTATTGTTGCATATTCGGCTATTGATGATTCTTTGAGAACAGATAATTACTCAGCCAATTTACTTGGAACCTTTAATGATCCTGTTTTTGGAACAACCTCTGCAAGTATTTTTACACAATTACGCCTTTCTACACTTAACCCAAGTTTTGGGAGTAGTGCTACTTTAGATTCTTTGGTATTGTATTTACCTTATTCAGGAAGTTATTCTACTGATAATAAATCTTCAAAACCAACTCCATTACAGGTTAAAGTGTTTGAAGTTAGTCAAAAAATGTATATCGATAGCGTTTATTATTCAGATCGTATACTTAATACTAGCAATATTTTGGCTAATTTTACTTTCACACCCAATCCAAAAGATAGTGTTACAATTAATGGTGTTAAATATCCTCCATTATTACAGATAAAATTAAGTAATACATTAGGAAACGCTTTATTGACTGCTAATTCAACAGATTTGTCAGACAATGATAATTTTACAACTTTTTTTAAGGGATTATTTTTACAAGCACAGCCATTAAACACTTCTCAGGAAAACAAAGGTTCTATATTATATTTTAATCTGCTATCTTCACTAGCAAATATGACTTTATATTATAAAAAAACTTCAACTGATACTGTTAGCTCCAAATTTAATTTTGTTATCAATGATAAATGTGCAAAATATACAAATTTTAATCATTATGGCTACATTGGATCTGATGGAACACTTGCTGCTAAAGACACACTCAAAAAACAAATTGGAGCATTTGGTTATACGAAAGATATTACTTTAGGGCAGAAAAAACTATATTTACAGTCCATGGGTGGAGTAAAAGTCAACTTCGAATTTCCTTATCTTAGAGATCTGATTAAAAATCAGAAAATTATTATTAACGAGGCAGTATTGGTTATTAAGAATGATGACGTCGATGATAAAAATACCCCCCCATCTTTACTCACTATCTTGAAAAAACTTGCTGATGGGAAAACTGCTTTTTTACCAGATATTTTTGAAGGATCCTCTTTTTTTGATGGAATCTATAATTCCACAACAAAAGAATATAGAATGCGTATTACCAGGTACTTCCAGGATATGTTAAACACAACCACTCCTGATTATGGATTAGTAATGCTGATAGATAGCAGGAGAACTACAGCTAATAGATTTGTATTTAAAGGTACTGACAAAAGCTTAATAGGTAGAATAAAACTTGAATTAAAATACACAATAATTAAATAGTTATGTGCGGAATAGTAGGTTATATAGGTCCAAGAGAGGCTTATCCAATATTAATAAAAGGACTGCACCGTCTGGAATATAGAGGTTACGACAGTGCAGGAATAGCAATCCTAAACAGCAAATTACACGTTTATAAAACCAAAGGAAAAGTTGCCGATTTAGAAAATTTTGTAAAAGACAAAGATCTTTCAGGAACTATTGGTATTGCCCATACACGTTGGGCCACACATGGTGAACCCAATAATGTGAATGCACATCCACATTATTCACAGTCAGAAAATTTAGCTTTAATACATAATGGAATTATTGAAAACTATGCAATTTTAAAAGAAGAACTTATCAAACATGGTTATACATTTTCAAGTAATACTGATACAGAAGTTTTAATTCAATTGATTGAATATATTAAAGAAACCAATAAAGTTTCTGTCTTTGATGCCGTTCAATTAGCTTTAAACCAAGTAATTGGAGCTTATGCAATTGTAGTTATTTCAAAAGATGATCCAAATACATTAATTGCTGCCCGTAAAGGTAGTCCATTGGTAATTGGAATAGGAGAAGATGATTTTTTTCTGGCTTCTGATGCAACACCTATTATTGAATATACCAAAAATGTGGTATATCTTGATGATGAAGAAATTGCTATTCTCAGACGAGGAGAAAAACTACAGGTAAAAACCATCAAGAATGTTGAAAAGACACCGATGATTCACAAACTTGAAATGAATTTAAGTGAACTTGAAAAAGAAGGCTACAATCATTTCATGTTAAAAGAAATTTACGAACAACCCAAAACTATATTCGATAGTTGTCGTGGACGTATTCACAAAGAAATCAGCCATATATCGTTAGCTGGTATTATTGATCATAAAGATAAGTTTATAAACGCAAGAAGAATTATTATTCTTGCATGTGGCACTTCATGGCACGCAGGTTTAGTAGCTGAGTATTTATTTGAAGAGTTAGCAAAAATACCTGTTGAAGTTGAATATTCTTCAGAATTTCGCTATCGCAAACCACTTATATACAAAGATGATATTATAATTGCAATATCGCAATCAGGAGAAACAGCAGATACTTTAGCTGCTATTGATTTGGCTAAATCACAAGGTGCTTTTATTTATGGAATATGTAATGTTGTAGGTTCTTCGATTGCAAGAGCAGCACATACAGGATCTTTCACGCATGCAGGCCCTGAAATTGGAGTTGCATCAACCAAAGCGTTTACGGCTCAGGTTGCAGTACTTACACTAATGGCATTAGCTATAGCTCAAGAAAAAGGAACTGTTGACAATGTACTGTTTAAAGAAATTGTTGATGAGTTAGAATCAATTCCTCAGAAAGTGGCGGAAGTTTTGAAACAAGATCATAATATTAAAGAAATTGCGAAAATATTCACTTATGCTCGTAATTTCCTCTATTTAGGTCGTGGCTATAATTTCCCAGTTGCATTAGAAGGAGCATTAAAACTGAAAGAAATATCCTATATTCATGCAGAAGGCTATCCTGCAGCCGAAATGAAACACGGTCCTATAGCTTTAATAGATGCAGAAATGCCTGTTGTTGTGATTGCAACAAATCAAGGAACTTACGAAAAAGTAATTAGCAATATTCAAGAAGTAAAAGCACGAAAAGGTAAAATAATTTCTATTGTAACACAAGGTGATGTGACAGTTAAAGACCTTTCTGATTACTATATTGAAATTCCTGAAGTAAAAGAAATGTTAGTTCCAATTTTAGCAACAATACCATTGCAATTATTGGCTTATCATATTGCAATAAATAGAGGTTGTAATGTTGATCAACCCAGAAATTTAGCAAAATCAGTTACTGTAGAGTAGAACTGAATTATTTTTTTAAATGAAAAAATAATATTTCAATTTTTTTGAAATTAATATTTATTTAGCCTTGAAACAGTTAGTTGTGTTCATTATAAATAACATTAATTTAAAGTTTTGCAATTTAATTTTATTTATTAGAATTTATATATAAATTAGAAATATTTATTAAAAGGTATATTCAATAGAGTTTATAGGTAAAGAATCTGTTATCAATATCAGTGCTTTGGCAGGACCTTTTACATCAATCTGCGGGAGAAGCTTGTCGAAATCTTCTTGTGTAATCATTTCTTTTTTCAACATTCGATTGGCTGCAAATGAAAAATAATCGGCTAAAAAAGGTTTAAGTTTCCCACTTTCGTCAAACGAATATCTATACCATTTTGGATGCGGGATCATGCTTGACAGAAACAAAGATTCAGCCAACGTAAGTTTAGAAGCATCTTTGTTAAAATAAAAATGAGCAGCTTCATTGGCACCGTATACTAACGGACCCCATTCAATAATGTTAAGATAAACTTCAAACATTCGATTTTTAGAAGTTAAGCTATTGTTTTCGATGAGCCATACAATAAGTGCTTCTTCCAATTTACGGGCAACAGTTTTGTTACGATTAAGAAATACATTTTTAACCAATTGCATACTTATTGTACTACCACCACGTGCAAAGCGTTTTGTTTTAATATTTTTAGTGATAGAAGCTTTAAATGACTCAGGCAAAAAACCGCGATGCCAGAAAAATGCACAATCTTCAGAAATTAATACAGAATTTTTAAGAAAATCAGAAATCTCATCAATACGTCTAAAATTAGGATTTTCAGGACCAATGATAAAACTTCTCACAGCTTCTCCTTTTTCATAAGCAGTATAAAGAAAATCCTCGTTCATCTTATCAAGATTGGTATTGCCGTATTTAGATATTCTAAAATTAAAACGTTGCAAATCTGATTCAAAAATAATAGAATCAGGATTGTCAATATCAACAAAGAAATCTAAATTATATGCCAATTCACCGGTAGTTTTCATGCCTTCTAAATTTAAAAATAAGCCTTTAGGTAAAGATTCAAACAAATCTTGAGAAGGAAAACGTTCTTTATGTAAACGTAAGGCAAATTGATGTGTTGGCATTGGACGATAATATAAATAGGGGTGCAAAATTAGTTTATTAAAAACTGCGACAGAAGCACTGTCTAATTCAAAATAATCTTTACCTACATTTAATTGATAGTTTATAGAAGCATTGTTTAAAAAAACATCCGAAGTGGAAATGCGTGTATGATTGATAAGTAGCCCATTTACAGAGGAAAAGCCATTGATAATTGTTTCCCCATTCTTCCAATAATTACCATTAAAACTGAACTGTATGGTGTCAAAACTTATTTGACATTTCCATTTATATTCCAAAAAAGGAAGTTTCACTTTGGAAGTGTCGGCAGAATAAAGTTTAAATTTAACAATCTTCTCAGAGGGTTCTATCCTACCTTCTGCCATCCATTGTTTAATTTTTTCATGTTCGCACAATGAAATAATTGATTTAAACTGATGTTCTGCTACAATTAATTCCGGAAGTTCTATTGTAATCAAATGCCCGTTAGTATTTGAACAAATATTCAGGTTTTGAATCTTGATATTGGAAGGAAGTTTATAAAAGACTGCATTTAGTAAACGACTGATTTCAGATGAATAATCATTTTCCGTAACAGCTGTTTCTTCTGATTTATTTTCATTGCTATTGCGTTTAAGCAAAAAATTATAATTATTGATACTATCTTTTGCAACCAAAGAAATATTAGCTTTTTTTAATTCAAAATCAGTTAAACTAATTTTGAAAACAAGTAATTTCCAAAAATTAACTTTTGCATAAACTGATTCTACATAAAGCAATGTATCACCATTATTAGGTTTGAGAGAGATATTACTGATTTTTGCACCAGTAATGCCTTCAAAACTAAAGTTGCCAATTTGCAAATCTGCTTGATATGACTTATTAAATTTATTTATTTTATTGTTCAATAAAACTTTAACAATGGGTTGTCGAAAAAGAAACAATAAAAGAACAAATCCAACAAAAATGCCGGATGAAATAAGAATAGTCTTTCTCCAGTTTATTTTTTGAGCATACAGTAATACCCAATGGATTATGAGATTAAAAAAATTCACCAATTTTTGTATCATTGTGCAAAAATACCATATATTTACATTGTTTTTAAAAGAATTTATTATAAACAATAAATTTTCAACATTATGACAACAATTAAAATAATTGTATTCCTCAGCATTCTGCAATTAACACTGATAACTGCTTTGGGTCAATGTATTTTTATGGTTGAAAAACCCGGAACGATTACTAATTTGAAATATCGTGCAGGTGATAGAATAGATTTAAAAACCAAAACAGGTGATAGATTTTCTGGATTTATCAATCAAATAAGAGATACAGCTATTGTTGTAAACAATAATTTGATATTTAATAACGATATTTCAATTATATTTACAAGAAGAGTAATATTTTCAATGCTTTCAGTTGCAGGAACAAAAGGTGGTTTAGCTTATGTTGGTATTGATGGAATAAATAACCTGATTAATAACTAAAGAACAGTATGCAAAACTACAACTTTAAAAACCAGAAGTATAATGTTTGGAATTGGCATATTATTAAAACAGGTATCAAAACGAAAAATACATATCAGCAATGAGAATTGGAGAATAAAAGTATTAGATTTCTCTATCATAACAGATCCTGGGATTTATTCAAATCCCTCAAATTAATTTTATATACAGTCCTTTTATAAAATAGTTTACTAATAAAGCTATATTTGCAAATTATTTTAAATCTATAATTTTATGGTAAATATGCAGGAAATTATATTAACACGCAGAAGCATTCGCAAATATATTTCCGAACCAATAACAAAGGAACAAATAGAGCACTTATTAAAGGCTGCTATGTATGCTCCATCGGCACGCAATGAACAACCATGGCATTATATAGTAATAAACGAGCGCAATATTCTTAATAAAATTATTGAAGCTCATCCTTATGCAAATATGCTGAAAGAAGCACCAATGGCTATTATTGTATGTGCTGATGAAAATATTGAAAAAACTGAAGGATATTGGGTGCAGGATTGCTCAGCAGCTACTCAAAATATTTTATTGGCGGCTCATGCTATGGGTTTGGGTTCTGTTTGGTTAGGTGTTTATCCTCGAGAAGAAAGAATATCGGCAATTAAAACATTGTTTAAATTACCAGAAAATATACAGCCATTATCTATCATAGTTATTGGGCATCCTAATGAACAAAAGGCAATGCCAGAGCGTTATTTAAAAAATAGAATTCACACAAACCAATGGTAATATGAACAATATAAAATCAATATGCGTATTTTGCGGAAGCAATAGTGGCGAAAATAAAGTGTATGCAGAAGCTGCAAAAAATTTAGGAAAATTAATGGTAAACGAAGGAATTACATTGATTTACGGTGGTGCAAAAGTTGGATTGATGGGTGTTATTGCCGATGAAGTGTTGGCTAATGGGGGTAAAACTATTGGCGTAATACCTGATTTTTTCTCAGATAAGGAAATTGCACATACACAACTTACCGAATTAATTTATGTGAAATCTATGGCTGAAAGGAAAGCTATTTTGGCGGAACTTTCTGATGCATTTATTGCCATGCCGGGTGGTTTTGGCACACTCGATGAATTGTTTGAAATGATGACTTCTTCTCAATTGGATTTGCACAAAAAACCAGTGGGGATTTTAAATGTTAATCATTTTTATAATTCATTAATTGCTCAAGTTGACAGAATGCAAGCCGATCAATTTATGAAACCAATTCACCGTCAAATGCTTTTAGACGATGAGAATCCAATAAATTTAATAGTGAAAATGAGAAATTATAAAGCACCTTCTCAAGAAAAATGGATTAAAAAAATTAAGAATGGAGAATAGATATTAAAAATCATTAATATTATCACTGTTTTCACCATGCCGATGTCTTTTTCCACCACCACTTCCATCACCTTTCCCACCACCGCTACCATCACCTTTTCCATTTCCACTTCCTAAACCTTCTTTATTGCAGCTATCTCCACATTTCTTACCCATTTGCATTCTATCGCAACCGAATAAATCTTGATATAAGAAATTTAGTTTTTCTTGTTGTTCATTTTTTAAAATTTTCTTTATATCGAGGTAATGTTTAATAGTATATTGCAATAGTAATGCTTGTGATTGTTCAATATCATTTGAAATTTGTTTTATTTTCAGAGTATCAGGTGTTTTTTCAAACAAAACATTCATCAACATTTTGCGTTGCTCTTTCATTTTCATCACAATAGGCTCTGCTTCTAATTTTGAAGCTTTCTTAATTTCAAGAAATTGTATTTCTTGTTCTGGAGTTAGATTGAGTTCTTTCTTAAAGAGTTCGTGCGATTTATGATGACAAGTCCCATTTTCAGTTCTGCATTTTTCTTTATTAACACGGTACAAAATAGTTACAATTGCTGAAATATTAATAGCAAAAGCAGCAATAACAATCCAAATTAAAACCCTGTTTTTAGTGAAGTAGTTCATGTCCTATTGATTTGATGTAAATAATGATTCCATATTCTCATTGCCAATTTCAGCAATATAAGTTTCTTCAGAATATGAATTTAAAAGCGAAACCCTTGTTTCCTCATCTGTTAAACTAACATTATTGGTATTATATTTATTGCCAATATTAACTCCTGCAAAAGTTCCAAATACTAGAAGACAGATTATGGCAATTGGTTGCAACACACGATTTGGTAAAAATTTTATTATGACTGAATTATATTTTTTATTTTCCATACGTTGTTTCAAGCGTGAGTAGAAATAAAAATCATCATCTTGTGCTTTTTCTGTATTAATTATTTGGATGCTTGTTTTTACATTATTATAAAGTTGTTTGCAGTGTTTACATTCTGCAATATGCAATTCAAATGAATTTGTCATTTCACTTGATAATTCATTATCAATAAAAAACAACACATTATTCTCGACTTGTTTGCAATTCATTTTTTTCATTTTTTTAGAATTTAGACAATTTCAACTTCATTTACTTGCGTGATAATCTTTTTATTTATAATAATTTACTAAATATTTTTGCAAATTTATTTTTGCTCTGTGTATAAGTGATTCAATAGATGGCAAAGTAGTTTTCATTACATCAGCTATTTGTTGGTAAGATAAATCATCAAATTTATTTAATGTAAATGCTATTCTTTGATTTTCGGGTAATTTATCAATTGCCTGATGCAAAATCAGCTTTTTTTCATTTTCCTCTAATGCTTCGTTGGGTTCATCACTTTTGTAAGCTCTAACTGTTTGAGCTTCGTTAATTCCTTTTCCAAAAAATGTTTCGATACTCTGAACCCATTGTTTTCTTGATTTTTGCCTTTTAAAATTAATAGATTTATTTACCGCTATTCGATAAATCCAGGTGGAAAGTTTTGCTTCTCTTCTGAATTTTTCAATTGATTCAAATACTTCAATAAAAATATCCTGAGCAACATCTTGAGCATCATGGTAATTGCCAACAAAACCAAAACAAGTACTAATTACCTGTTTTTGGTAAAGATGAACCAATTCTTCAAATGCAGCTTCCTGTTTGTTGGAAATTCCTTCTACCAGTTCTTTCTCAGACATTTTTTAGTAAAGTAGTATTCTTATTAAAGTATAAAAGTAATAAAAAAACCTTGTTGTTCAACAAGGTTTTTTTATTTTTAAATAGAGATTTTGTTTTCTTTATTTGGTTTGTCCATGTTTGCAACCATTGCAACTGCCTTTGTGATTTCCACAACTTTTAGCCTTATCGTTTTCACATGATTTTCCTTGTTGTTCTTTAGCTGTACAATTGGCTTTTCCTTTACCATCACAATTAGCTTTGCCTGCTTGTTTGTCACAACATCCTTTTCCTCCTTTTACTTCATGCTTGTCACAAATTCCATTTTTGTCTTTGTCTACAAAATTACCAGGGGTTGCTACAGTTTTTTCTGTTTTAACGGTTGCTTTTTCAGTGGTTTTAATAGTTTGTGCTGATACATTGCTCGAAATTGCTGCAAATCCAATAATTGCAACGAATAATAAAAATACTTTTTTCATCTGTTTTAATTTTAAAGTTAGTATTATTTTTTTAATTTTATTGTATGACACAGTTTTTAATAAAACCTTGCGGATAAATCTGAATTTTTTTAAATGGATTTATTTAGTACATGACAAAAACATATAATAATTTGAATTACAAACATATATGTTAAT
>JACABE010000020.1:33474-69321 GCA_013377005.1 Bacteroidota bacterium | reverse complement strand
AACCAGAATTTTATCTAAAATAACTTCTATTACAATGATTCAGTTTCTTAATAAAATCATCTTTTTTAGACCTATCAACAATCTAAAAGTAAATCTTTCCTAAATGCACAACGGGTTATATTAATAATCCGTTTTATCAGCGTTTCTCTGAGGAGTATGTGTCATCCGTGTTCATGAAAAATAAATGCTATATTTTAAATATGAAAATAAATGATTCTTAGTACTTAACTCTAATCATATCAAACTGAGAAATACCCCGACTTGATTTAGTAATAAATTCAAAAACTTTTGCTTAATTTACGATATTTTTCAAACCAAGTAAATATTCTTTCAACTATCTGCTTTTTTGGCAAAACAGAGTTTCTCTTAAAGTATGTTTTTGCTTCTGTTTATCATTTAATTTAAAGAATTCCTCGATGCTCTGCATCGGGGTTATTCATTTGTTAGTATTTTATTCTACTTACTATTACTAATGTTGCTTTTTTTCTATTTATGTATTTGATTTTTAAAAATATAAGAAGGATTTGTGTTTCAAAAACTTGATAATTAGTTATTTATTTGTTATTTCTATTATGTTCTTTTATTTATATTAAATTTTGACAGTTTTTAACAATTGTTGATAATAATGTTTAAATTTGGCAAGTTAAAACTTAATCCCTGTTTTGAAATTAACTTATGAAACAACTGATAAAATCTATTCTGTTAATTGTAATAATTTGTTTTTCAATAAATGCTCATTCACAGATTTCTGCTTTGAAAAGAGGAGGTGTTTGTTTCAGGGTAGATGATACTCAACAAAATCAAAAATGGGTTGAGTATGCTAATGTTTTTAGTCATTATGGTTATAATTTTTGCTTGAGTCAATGCCTGGATGCAAATGTTTGGGATACTACTTTTTTAAATATGATCCGGAATTTTGTGGCAACCGGACACGAATATATGGATCATACTCCATCACATACGACTGTTTATTTAAAAGTTCAAAATTATTCTGACACTATTGCCTATTCAGGTAATCCCTTCGTTCATCATATTAACGGTAAGAAGATTTGTATAAAGTATAGTGATACAATTAATACTGGTGTTCAAACCGGATTGTTAGATGTTGTAAACGGTAATACAATTATCAGCAGAAATAATGGTGGTTTTGCAAATATGAATGGTTTTACTTTTTATTTTGGGATATATATTCCCTCTTTAAATGGTATTTATATATATTATGATTTGCAAAATCTAAATCCCAGTGATCCTGATACTATGAAATTAAAATCGTATTGGGATGAAATAATTACATTGTCAGATGCACAAAATCTTGCATTTTATAAAGTTACGCAATACGATGTTAAGATTCCATTTGGATCAAGAAAACTACTCGCTGACAGAACTATCCATCTTTGCAATCAATATAACTTACCCATTCCTACCACATGGGTGCAACCGGGTGGTTCATTTCCATTGTTTACTAAAGATGAAGTTAAAGAAACGTGGGGCGATTTATATAACTATAATTCAGCAACAACTCACATGCAGCCATCGTTAAAATGTTACAATGAATACGATCCATTTAATGAAAAAAGATTTGGGTTAATGTGGGGTGATTTTATTGAAGAAAACTGGACAATGCCAGCAATAAAGAATAAAATTGCAGATGGTATTGCTAAACATTATTTAGTTTTAGGGCAAAGTCATTTTATCAATTTAACCAATAACTGGAGCGGTTATTTAGAGCGTATGGATACTTTATTAAGCTGGTTGCAAACTAATAATATACCTGTGAAAACTTACCGTCAATGGACATCTTATCTTTTTGACAGCATTCCGAATCCATATATTAATATTTTCCCACAACCAAATATTGATTTAGATGAAAATGGAGTCCCTGATGGATATTTAAGTAATGCAAATTTAACAAACAACGATGGTGTAGCAATTTCAGGATATGTATCTTATTCAAGAAGTTTGGCAGGATCAATTTGTGATGTTCAGAAACTAGCCGGATTAGAAAAAGGGAATAACATGTTTTCATTATTTACCAAAGGAAGTCCGGGAGATTCAATTTTAATTAAAATTACTTTTCCTGAATATCTGATTACTATTAATAAGAAAATTCCTGCAAATCAAGTCAATTGGACTCCTTATAGTTTTGTTCTTAATATACCAGATAGTGTGAATTACGCTAGCTTTAATTTTAGTGTATCGAATTATAATTCAGGTATAGTTAAGATAAGTGGATTTGAACTCAGAAAAATATCAAAAATAAAAATACAGAAATCAGTTTATCAAAAGAAAACAGCTATTGAACAATTTGATTCAATTCCTTTAAATCAATTGATTATAGATTCATTGTGTTCAATTCAGAATGTTAATATTCAACTTTATACCCAAAATTCTCAATTAATTTATCAGCTTGATACCAATCAGCTACTTACAATCAATAGACCTTATGATTATTGGGTGGGAATAGATTCTATTAAAATTATGGTTTTCAACCCCGACAACACAAAGGATAGCAGTTGTTTAGTTTTCGAATCAGTAAATCCTGAAATTTGTAAGAATGATTCATTAAGTTTTCAACTTTCAGATAACTATACAAATGTAAGTTGGACTTCACAACCTTTTGATTTCTCGCTAAAAAGTGGAAATTTTTTATCTCAAACAGTCAGTCCGCTGCAAAATACATTATATTCTGCACGTTGTTTATTGTTTAATGGAGATACTACATGGAGAATGCTAACAGTTATTGTAAATGATTTGCCAATTGCAAATGCCGGCAATGATATTACGAAATGTTATGGAGACTCTATAAAATTAAATGCAAGTGGCGGAATAAAATACCAATGGGATCATAACGTAACTCAAAATGAATATTTTTCAGCAATTAATCAGGCATATTATAAAGTTGAGGTAACTGACATAAATGGCTGTAAATCATCGGATAGTTTATTTGTTAATGTTTTACCTGCAATTTCGGCTGGCAATATTGATAGTTTACTTCCGATATGTTATCATTCAGGTGTAACGCTTCATACATCAAACTCATCAGGAAATATTCAATGGCAAGTGTATGATAATCAACAATGGATTGATGTTCAAAATGCAAATAATATAATATATCAACCAACTGATTTAATTGCAAATAAAACTTTTCGCACCAAAGCTTCTGCAACATTTTGTGAGGAAAAGTATTCTGAATCAAAAACGGTAATAGTTAATCCACAGTCGGTTGCAGGTACTTTGTTTGCTGATTCTACTGTTTGTATCGGTTTTCCTGCTCAATTAAGACTGTCGGGTCATAATGCCAATATTGAATGGTTACAATCTGATAATGGTTTTTCTAATTGGCAAATAATTGGAAATTCAAATAAAAATGATTCAATTTTTACAACAACATCGATCAATTCCAAGACGTTTTTCAAAGCAAGTATAAGTAGTAATAATTGCCCTTCTTCACAATCAAATATTGATTCTGTTGAAATTACAGCTTATCCGTCGGCCGGAATATTGAATGTTGTTGCCCCCATATGCACTGGGGATTCTGCTTTATTAACTTTAACAGGATCCACAGCAAATATTCTATGGCAAATTAAACCATTTACTGCTCTTACCTGGTCTGATATGTCTGAGAATCAACAATTACAGACCTATACAAATACATTACAGACTTTATCATTAGTACGTGTTAAAGTTTCTAATTCAATTTGCCCATCAATATATTCAAATATAGATACAGTCGTTGTTTATGATAATTCGAATGCAGGAATAATAACTGGTATTAATTTAATCTGTCAGGGAAATTCAACTAAATTAAAACTAAATGGCAATCTTGGAAATGCAAACTGGCAATTTGCCACTAATAATCAAATCTGGAATCATTACAACGGCATTTTCTCAATTGATACATTGATTGCTTCATCTATAAATGAAACCACAAAATTCAGAGTTATTGTTCAGAATGGAGTTTGTCCGATGGATACTTCACAGGTTTTTACTGTTTTTATAGATTCTTTGTCACAAGGAGGAAGTGTTACAGCTAATTCTCCTATTTGTAAAGGAGATTCTTCTCAAGTTTATTTATACAATTTTAAGGGAAATATTCAATGGCAGATGTCCAGTAATTGGAGTACTAGCTGGAGTAATGTAAGTAACTCTTATTCAGGTGTAAATACTCCATTATTAAATACACCTGCACTAAACTCTACATACTTATATAGAGCTAATGTTAAAAATGGATGTTGCCCACTTGTTTATTCATTGCCTGATACAATTCTTATTCATCCATTAACTCAGGCTGGGACTGCAAGTGTTACATCTCCTGTTTGCGCAGGCTTGACAACAAAATGTTATCTATTCTATTTTGTTGGACAAATTCAATGGCAGGAATCCACTGATACTATAAATTGGCAGGATGTAATATCCGGAACAAATTACAATTCATCACCTTATACATCTCCAATTTTGAATGCAAGTCAATATTACAGAGCCAGAGTTAAAAGTGGTGTTTGTCCTGAGAAATATTCTAATTTTGATACAATTATTGTAAATCCCATTGTTGTACCGAATATATCGATAACGATGTATGCAGGAAATAATCCTCAATGTGCTCCGGCTGATACTGTTAGATTTAGAGCAAATTTTTCAAATGAAGGGAATAATCCCATTTTTCAGTGGAAAAAAAGTGGAAGTAATATTGGCAGCAATGATTCTATATTTAGCTATATCCCGCAAAATGCAAATACAATTAAATGTCAGTTAACATCAAATGCACTTTGTGCCACTCCAAATAATCCTTCTTCTAATACGATTACTTTAGTAGTTAATCCTTTGCCAAATGTAAGTTTTACGATACCAACACTTTATGATACACTTTGCGATAATGTTTCTAATTATATCTTATCCGGAGGAAATCCGACAGGAGGGATTTATAACGGTTCAGGGATAAACAATGGCATTTTTAATCCTTCTGCTTTGGGTGTTGGGAGTTATCCTATTTCTTATACATATACTAATATGACAACAAATTGCGGTAAAACAGTATTAGACACAATGGAAGTTGTTAACTGTACAGGTATTAATGATATTGAAATTAAAAAGTTAATCATTTATCCTAACCCTTGTAATAATTTGATATGTATTGATTTTGAAAATAATACAAAGCATATTTCACTGGAAATTCAAAATTTGGAAGGAAAAACCTTTATACATAAGAATATTGAAAATAATACAAGACATTATGAATTAATACACAATTTAACTTCCGGTCTCTATTTGCTAAAAGTAAATATTGATGATGTGAAAATTGTTAGAATACTGAGTGTAATCAGGCAATAAAAGTCTATTCTTTACTTTTAAATTTTCACAATATAGCCATTAATTGTTTCAACTTGGTTTCGGCAATTTTCAGGGTGTATTTAAAATTAATCAGTCGGGTAGAAGATTGTACGTAGTTTTCCTGCGCCTGATGCATTTCCAGAGAAGTAGTTTGTCCTAATTTCAGGCGTTGTATGCTTATTTCGAGCATTTCTTTGGTAAACTCATTATTGGTAGTTTCAATGTTAAGCAAACGTTGCTGGTTTTCGAAAGTAGCAATGGCATTCTGTAGCTCTTTATTTACTTCAAGTTTTATATTTTCCAGATTAAATGATGCTGATGAAGCTTCTAATTTTGCAATAGAAACCTGTCGGTTAATATTTCCCGATTGAAAAAGAGGAATAGAAATGCTGCCCCCAAACTGTGGTCCGTACGATTGGCTTTTCAGCAAACTTCCTGCCGAATTATCGGTATGCGATACATAATAACCAGCCTTTACATTGATGAGCGGATACCGCATTCTGTTGTATTCGCTTATATTCAGACGGGCAATATCTATTTGTTTCTGAAACGATAATATGGTAGTATTGGATGCATTCAGTTTTTTGCTTAATTCAGCTTTGTCGATGCTGTATGCGAGCGGAATGGAATCAATCACTTCAAATAAGTTATCAGTATTTGCACCGATGAGCTGATTCAAATTCTTTTTGGCCGCATCAATTGTATATTCCTGGTTAATGGAATTTTCCATATACACATTCAGATCGATTTTAGCCTGAAGGAGATTGGTTTTCAACAATGAACCATTATCGTACGAAACCTGCAAAATCTTTACTAATTCATTATTGTAATTTATAATTTCATTGATTGAAATTAATTGTTGTTTCTGTCGTACTACCTCGTAGTATGCTGCAATTACATCGTATTGAGTTTGCAGTACTTTATCCTTAAACTGCATTTCACCTAAGGCTTCCATTTCTGTAAGTTTGTTTTTGGTGATAAACATTTTGCCACCATTAAATATAGTCCACGAAAGCTCAGTTCCGGCATTGTATAATTTTGTTGATAATCCTGAATAATTGCTCTCGCTTCCTGTCGAATAGCTTTGGTTTACCGTATTCACCTCATAAGTTCCATTTCCAAAAACCGACACATTGGGCAACATCCCTGCATTGCCCATGGTATTATTAGTTTTGGAAATAGCCGCATCGTTACGTGCTACTAATATGCCGTAATTGTTTTTCAACGCAATTTTTACTGCATCGTCCACCGTCAGAATAGTTTGAGCATCTGCTATTGAAAATAGACATAATAATGATATGATTAGAAATGATTTCATAGAATTAGAAATTAGGAATTAGGAATTAGGAATTAGGAATGTTGATACCAATTGCCAATTCATTTATGTTTCATTGTTTTAATAATTGAACCTGTAATTTTTAATATTTCTTCACAATCGTTTAATAATGATTGAGCCTGATGTTCGTCAAAGAAGTTTGTATCTTTCAAAAGTCTTATCCAATAATGCGTTTCACGAGCTTCTTTATATACAATATTTAGTTTAGCATAAAAATCTTTTTCTGTTTGACCACCGATAGCTTCTTCTGTATTTGCACCAATAGAAGTGCCGCTTCGCAATAATTGTTTGGAAAGAACATATTCTTTTTTTTCTTCCGCCAAATACTTATATGCCTGTACTATTCGTATTGCAAAAACATAAGTTTTCTCCTGTATTATATTATCACTCCTCATATTCCTAATTCCTAATTTTTAATTCCTAATTAGATTTAGCTTTTTTACCTGATAGAACAATATAAGTAACAGGAATAACAAACAAGGTAAGTATCAACGCAAAAAGTAATCCACCTACTACAACAATACCCAACGAAACCCTGCTTTGAGCACCCGACCCCAATGCAAATGCAATAGGTAAAGCACCACAAATTGTAGCCAGCGAAGTCATTAAAATTGGACGAAAACGAGCAGAAGCAGCTTCAAAAGCAGCAACTCTTTTAGAAAGCCCATCTTTACGCTTCTGATTAGCAAACTCTACGATTAATATTCCGTTTTTGGTTACAATTCCTATAAGAAGAATCATACCAATTTCAGAAAAAATATTCAATGTTTGCCCAAAAATCCATAGTGAAAGCATTGCACCAGTTATTGCCATAGGTACAGTAAACATAATAATTAATGGATCGATAAAACTTTCGAACTGAGCAGCAAGTATCAAAAATATCATCAACAGTGCCAATACAAGTGAAAAAGATATATTTGAGTTGCTTTCTGCAAAATCTCTGGATGGACCAGCAAGGTCTGTGCTAAATGATTCATCTAAAAGTTTTGATGCTATTCTCTTCATTTCGTCCAAACCTTCACCTATCGTTTTTCCGGTAGCAAGGTTTGCCGAAACAATTGCCGATTTATATCGATTGTAATGATACAAAGAAGGAGGATTGCTGTTTTCTTCCATTTTTACCAGATTGTCTAATTGAATCATTGCTCCAGCATTGTTCCTTACATATAAGGAAGAAATATCAGCAGGTTTGTTTCTGTTTTCTCTGTCAACTTGTGCAATGATATAATATTGTTTATTGTTTCTTAAAAAGTAACCGATTCTTCCTCCACTAAATGCGTAATTCAGTGCATCGGAAACATCTTTTTCGTTTACTCCCAAACTAGTAGCCTTCAAACGATCTACCGTTATGTTTAATTCGGGTTTATTAAACTTAAGGTTTACATCCACATTACTAAATATCGGACTATTTTGAGCTTCATCCAAAAATTTTGGTAATACTTCCTTTAATTTATTAAAATCAAGATTCTGCAAAACAAACTGAACCGGTAATCCTCCACCTGCAGATGAAGTAGAAATGGTAGCTTCCTGACTTGCAATAATACGGGCGTCAGGAATTTTTTTATACATTGCCGATAATTTGTCATACACTTGCTGTTGAGTAACTTTTCGTTCCCCTGGATCCTTAAGAAAAGTGATTACATTTCCTGTATTAGCACTTGAATTGCCACCCATTCCACCACCATATCGGGCTAATACAAAGGATGCATCTGGAATAGAATCCATTTGTTTTCTTGCAATTTTATCTAATATATTCTGAGTACTGCTAAATTCAGTTCCTTCGGGTGCAGTAATCGAAGTTCGGATATAGCTATGATCTTCCAAAGGTGCAAGCTCTGATTTTAAAATATCTAATAAAAAGAAAAGTAATAAAATACCTATACATGCAATTATTATTGCACCTGATATCCATTTTTTAACAATGAAAAAGCTAAGAATACGTCGGTATCCATTCTCTAGATTTACATAAAATTTTTCGGTTGATAAATAAAAACGGGAATGATGAGAAGATGAACCACCTAAAAAAACATTTAAAACAGGTGTAAGAGTTAGCGATACCAATGCAGAAATCAATACAGCCGAAGCAACTACGATACCAAATTCCCTAAACAATCGTCCTGTAAAACCTTGTAAAAATACAACCGGAATAAAAACAATTGCCAGCGTTAGTGATGTAGAAATAACGGCGAAAAATATTTCGCGGGTGCCTTCAAAAGCAGCCTGCCACTTGTCCATTCCTTTCTCAATTCTCTTAAATATATTCTCAGTAACAACAATTCCGTCATCCACAACTAAACCTGTAGCCAATACAATTCCGAGTAATGTAAGTACATTTACTGAATAACCTAAAATATACATCACAAAAAAGGTTCCTATCAGCGAAACGGGGATGTCAATAAGAGGTCTTAGCGCAATAATCCAATTCCTGAAAAATAAAAAGATAATAAGTACTACCAGAAAAATAGCAATAGCTAAAGTTTCAATAACATCATTTACAGATTGTTTTACAAAAACTGATTTATCACGTCCAATATCTAAGTTAACACCTTTGGGAAGCGTTTTCTTTACCTGATCCAGTCGTTTGTAGAATTCAGTTGAAATATCTATACTATTTGCACCAGGTAGTGGAATCAGAGCCAAGGAAAGTCCTGTGGCACCATTAATACTTGCGCCGGATTCTTCATTTTGCGGACCTAAAACAGCTTCACCGATATCACTGAATCTAACAACCTGATTGTTTATTTGCTTTATGATAAGATTATTAAAATCTTCTTCGGTCGTTAATCTTCCATAAGTTTTCACAATAAGTTCAGTTGAATTGCCTTTTAATTTTCCTCCCGGCATTTCAACATTTTCCTTGGTAAGTGCTGTGCTTACATCTGATGCTGTAATGGACATAGCAGCCATTTTTTCAGGATCAAGCCATAAGCGCATGGCTGGTTTTTGTTGACCGTAAATAGCTACAGAACTAATTCCCGGAATGGTTTGGAATTTTTCCATAAGTACATTTTCTGCATAATCACTTAGCTCAAGTGCGTTCATTGAAGAACTTCGTACTATCAACATGATGATAGGATCGCTGTTTGCATCAGATTTTGTTACGGTAGGTTGTGCATCGATATCCTGAGGAAGGTTTTTTGATGCTTGCGAAACTTTGTCTCTCACATCATTGGCAGCTTTCTCTAAATCTGCATCAAGATTGAACTCAACAGTAATGTTACTGGAACCAATAGATGAAGAGGAAGAAATAGATTTAACCCCTTCAATTCCATTGATAGATTTTTCTAAAGGTTCAGTAATCTGTGATTCTATAATTTCTGAATTTGCTCCGGTATAAGATGTTTGAACCGTTATTATAGGAGGATCGATGGCCGGATATAAACGTACGCCCAAAAAACTATATCCAACTATACCTAAAAGAATAATTGTAAGACTTAGTACTACTGAACCTACCGGGCGCTTTAATGCAATATCGGAAATTATCATTTGGAATTAGTTTTTACATTTGAAAATGACAATTTTGCACCTTCTTTCAAAAACAGAAGACCTGTTGTAACAATTGTATCACCTATATGAAGACCATCAGAAATCTCAATTAAAGAAGCTTTTCTTATGCCTGTGCGAACAATTACAAAATGAGCTTTCCCATCTTTAGTTACAATTACACTTTTGTTTCTTTCTTGAGGAATAATTGCCTGGGTGGGAATTAGAATGGCATTTTTGTTTTCACCCAAAGTAAGTTGTACATTTGCAAAACTCCCGGGTGCTAATTCATTAGATTTGTTATTTATAATTGCTCTTACTTTTAAATTCCGAGTATTAGCATCAACACCGCCTTCAGTGGCCATTACTGTGGCATCATATTGTTTATCATCTCCATGAACATTAAATTTTACTTTTAAACCGGCTTTTATTTCACCACTATATTTTTCGGGAATGCTAAAATCTAATTTTAATTTATCTTCCATACGAATTGTAGCTAAAAGTGAAGATGAAGCTATATAAGCACCCATACTTATATTACGTAAGCCTATGGTTCCATCAAACGGAGCAATAACTTCAGTTTTTCGAATCATGCTTTTTTGAACTTCAATATCCGCTTTAATTGAATTGAGTTGCAGATAAGTTTGGTCATAATCATACTGGCTAATTCCATTTACTTTAAACAATTCTGTTTGACGTTTGAAAGTTTTTTCCTGTATTGCCAATTGTGTTTGCATCTTTTTAAGATTTGCCTGTAAATCGTCATCATAAAGTTTAACAAGCAAAGTTCCTTTTTTTACAAATTTACCTTCAGGTAAGTTAAGCTGAACAACTCTTCCTGCTATTTCATTCATCAGTGCTACAGATTCATTAGGCAATATTGAACCTGAAACAGAGATTTCATTTATTAATAAAGAAGGACTTACTACAAATCCACTTACTTTGGTTTGTGGCTTCTCTTTTGATTTTGAACTGTTCTCTTTGTCTTTAGATTTACAACCAAAAAAAGTAAATAATGTTAACACAACGAGCAAGGAAGCCCATTTTACACTCTTTTTCATTCCGTATAGTATTGGTTAAAGTAAAAAGCTAATAATTACATGCAAAAGTAATTGTTTATTAAATGTAAAAAAATGAAACTTAATTTTATTTTGAATAAATTAAAACTCATAATATTCACAATAATTATATAGACAACAAATATTTTGAATACTTTCGGGCAATTTATTTTTTTGCAATAGAAATAATAGAATAGATATATTTACGTTGTTGCAAAATAAAAATAAATTTATGAGACGCTTAATTTTCTTTTCCTTAATTTTCTTTTGCGGTTGTTCATCGTTAGAATTATTTACGAGCTTACCCGAAAATGCAGTTACAAAAAATGATTATCGTTTTTACGATGCAAATAGTAAGATTCGATACCAAATAACAAATGAAGAGAAAAACTTAATCATCAGATTAAATACTGTAGAAATCCCTACAATTATGAAAATATTAAGGTCAGGACTTACATTTTATTTTGATGTAAATGGGAAAAAACAAACCAAAGTATATTTTCAATATCCTATAGCTCATAACGGACAAATGTCTGTTGCTCCTGAGAGACCAGAATTTCTAAAAGGACAACGTCCTGAAATGGATATAAAAGGCATGTTGGTGAAGGCATCAAAAATAGGTGTTTTTGTTTCAAATGATAAAACCGAAGAAATTTCTGTTTTATCACCAAATTCAGAAATCAGGGTTAATGTTGAAGCTTTAAATAATTCGGAAATAACGTATGAACTTTCTATCCCTTTTACTAAGATTTCTGCAAATGGAACCCCTGCATTATCTAATTTATCAATAGGAATTGTATCAGAAAAACTTGAAATGCATACAAAAACTGGCAGTAAACACGAAGGTATGCAAGAGGGGGGTAGCCCTGGTGGTATGCAAGGAGGAACACCACCTAATGGAAGAGGTCGTCAAGGTGGTATGCAAGATTCTGACAGACCTGATGATGAACCGAATATGGCTTCAATGAGTACATCTGTTGAATTTTGGTTTAAAGTAGATTTGGCAAAATAATTATAATTTACACAATAGTTGTCAGAATAACTATCAGGGATAGTATTGAAATAAAAGTCCAGATTAGTACTCCTTGCAAAAAGGGTTTTATACCTACCGATACAATGAGTTCTTTTGAAAGACCTGAGCCAATCAGAAAAAGTGTAATTTTCAATCCGATTTTTGCCAGCATCACAATATACTTTGTTTCGGTTTGTATGGCTGGTATAAATGTATTCATGAGCATTGCCATTACAAATAAAAAGATGAACCAAGGGATTTTAATTTTTTTTGACTCGGTTTTAAAAATAAACATTGAGACAAAAGCGAGTGGAATAATCCACAATGCTCTTTCGAGTTTTATGGTTGTAGCTATTTGTAAGGCTTCGGCTCCATATTTACTGGCTGCACCCACTACCGAACTTGTATCGTGAATGGCAATGGCAGCCCAGACACCAAATTGATATTGTGATAAATGCAGCAAATGCCCCAACCATGGGAATAAGAACAATGCAACAGAATTCAGAATAAAAACAGTACCCAATGCTGTTGAAATTTGTTTTTCGTTTGATTTTATAATTGATGAAATGGCAGCTATAGCGCTTCCTCCGCAAATAGCTGTTCCTGATGATATAAGGTAGGATGTATTTTTTTCTATTTTTAAACGTTTACCTATAGATAAACCCATTATCATTGTTATTGTGATAGAAAAAATGGTAAACACAAGTCCTTGTTTTCCAGCATCAAAAGCTTCCCATGTATTCATCCCAAATCCTAAACCAACTACTGAAACTTGTAATAAAATATGAGTAAGTTTTTTACTTATTTTTGGAAATGGATGTTGTACGGTTTGTGCCAGTATAATCCCAATGAATAAAGCAATAGGAGTATCAACAAAAGGAAGTGTGCAAGATATAATGGCTGCAATGTAAATTATTTTTGATGTTTGCATTTTTAGATAATTTAAAAATGCAAACGTACTGCTAAAGCAAATAGCAGTCAAATCATAAAAATTGATACCCGATAACTATAAGTTATAATGATTTTTAACGAAATCAAGGAATATCTTTACAAGTCCGATAGGTTCAGGACCCTTGGTTGAAATAAAATAAAATTGACGATAAAATTTCAGTTCCGGAGTATTAATAAGTCTGAAGATATTATTAGAGATTTCCTGCTCAATAGCAAAACGGGAGACTATGCCGACACCATTGCCTGTTTTGATAAACGATTTAATGGCTTCTGTACTTCCCAAAAACATTAAAATATTCAGCTGTTTAGGATTAATTTTGAAATGTTGCAGATTCTTTTCTATTATTTCTAATGTTCCTGAACCTCGTTCCCGTAATACTAAAGGGAGGTTTATTAACTCTTTATTAGAGGCAGTTATTGGAACATTAGTATTTTGTATAGCAGTAAAAACCAACAATTCATCATTCAAAAATGGAGTATAACGAATATCAGCGTTTATAGGTTTGCCTTCCACTACCCCAAAATCAATTTCGTTGTTTAATAGAAGTTGTTCAATATATTCTGTATTCCCATTTGTGAGTGAAAGTTTTATTTCAGGAAAGGATTGATTGAATTTAGCTAAAACCGAAGGAATTACATATTGGTTTATAGTAGTACTTGCTCCAATTCGTAAATTTCCTTCCGGATTCTCTTTAAGCAGACTTAATTCAAATTTTAATTCGTTATGAAGCGAGAAAATATGATTGACATATGAAAATAAAATAATTCCAGCTTTTGTAAGTGAAATTTTATTTCCAATCCGGTTAAAAAGCTTTACTTCAAATTCAGATTCAAGTTCTTTAATATGTTTCGTAACAGCTGGCTGAGTTATAAACAACTCATTTGAAGCTTTGGTAAAACTCAGGTTGTGAGCAACACTTTGAAATACTTTTAACCTAAAATCTAACATCTTGATTTGTTGTATTACATTAAAACTTATTTATTTTTTTGCTGTTAATAAGAAAATGGAATAAACTTTGCCATTATCCCGTTTTATTTGAAAACAAGTTTTGTATTCAATTTCAATAAACCCAATTCTTTTTAGAATTTTACTAATATTTTCAGGATCAAAACCTAAATGTACATCAACATCAACACCATGAAATGAGCCATCTTCGGGGTATAAGTCGGCTATTGCGAGGTATCCTCCCTGATTCAGCATGGTGTAAAATTTCTTCAGAATAAACTCAATATCCTTTACATGATGCAATACCATTTGATTGTAAACAATGTCAAATTTACCTTCAAAATCATTATGTTCAAGGTCAAACCAAAGTGGAAAAATGTGACTTGTTTGATAAAACTCGGTTTTTTCTTCACAAACCTTGATCATTTCTCTGGAATTATCCATCAGGGTAATTTCCTTAAACTTATCTTTCAACAGAAAACTAAGAATTGCAGTACCTGCACCATATTCCATTGCTCTCATTGAAGGTCTAAGAGGTATCATTTTCTGAAGTTCAGCAGCTATGGCAGCTGAACGTTCTATATGTATCTGGTCTTTGTCCCATTCACGGGCACGAGCATCAAATTCACTCATAATTAATATGTATTTTAAATGTGAAAAAATATTGTTTTTGAATTACAAAACTATTCTGACTCAATATTGAGAAGTTATCTGATATTTGATAAAAATAATTAGATTCCATTTTGTGTCTTATTATCAACAGTTTTATTACTTCAGTGATTAGTTTGTCAAAATACAATATATTTTGCTTTTTTATCGAGTTTGTTAACTCTAGTTGAATGAACATCTGTTATGAGCAATAATTGTAATTACTGAATAGAATAACAAAATTATTATGATTATGATTTAACTTTTATTTTTTATTGTATTATTTTAAGTTATTAAAAATCTCTATAGGATTGTATTTGTGTTTTCTATCTTTGACAATTAAAGTAGTAGAAGGCGCTATTGATTTAGATGTAAACATCATGTCATGACCAATACATAAGCCCATCACAATGTTGAGTTCTGTATTATTTTCTTCCAAATACTTAGCCTGCCCGGCAGGATTGCACATTACTCCTTTTGCATCATCACCTAAAAACTCGTTTGCTGGTAACCTGCCACATCTGCAATCAATAGTATAAACTTCAAAATCGTCGGATAGCATTTCTTTTAGTTGATAGGTTTCTTTCTGTAAAGAAATACAGTTAGCAATTCCAATTCGTTTAAAACCTGCTAACTTAGCATAATTCCTAATTTCAACAATTCTGTCTTTACCCATTGAAAGTGCATTTTCGGCTATTTTCATCACTTCAATATCAGAACTATTGTACAATATTTTGTCTTCCATTTATTTTTAATTTTTTATCTGCACTGCTCTTGTTGGGCAGTACTTAATACATTTGCCACATTCAATACATTTTTCCTCATCAATTACAGGTAAACCATAACTGTTCTGAGAAATTGCCCCAACATTGCAAACCTGTAAAAGTGGACAACGATGATTTTGAGGGCATGACATAGGACTAATTGTTAAAGCCATTTTGTATTTATTTAAAGATTCTTATTAATTATTTTCATTAATTCAGCTTTTGTTAGTGCTCCTTGTTTTTTGTGTAAAACTTTAGTACCTTTATAAATCAGTATTGTTGGTACACTAGTAATTTTATTTATTCTTACAATCTCCTTGTTTTGATCGACATCTATTTTTAATATTGTCACTTTATCCTTCATTTCAGCTTCAATTTCTTTTAAAATTGGAGCTTGTTTTTTGCATGGTGCACACCATTCAGCATAGTAATCAACAACAACTATCTTATCTGTATTAGTCATTTTGTTGAATTGAGTAAGACTCATTTCAGCTTTTGCCGTTGTATTTACAGTTGTTTCAGGCAATCCGGCTGCACGCCATTTCATCATTCCACCTGCTAGATTGTATATAACATTAAATCCTTGATTGTGCATTTGATTAAGAGCATTTGTGCTTCTGGCACCGCTTAAACAATATACAAATACAGGCTTATTTTTATCCAGTTTATTAATGAGATTGGAGAAATTAACATCATTGATATTTATATTAATTGCATTTTTTAGATGACCTTGATTGAACTCATTTGGAGTACGTACATCTATTATTGGAGCTTTGGTCAATTCATTCATCTTTTTCTGAAAGTCAGCAGGATTTAAATTCTGTCCAAATGAATTTAATCCAATTATTAATGATATTGATAAAAATAATAGGGAAATTGATTTGTTACTTCTTATTTTTTGAATTCTTTTCATTGTTTTTTTTATTTATAGATTATTGTTTATAATATTCATTAATTGAGTTTTTGAGTGTACACCAGGTTGTTTGTAAATAACATTCCCATTTTTAAAAATCATTATTGTAGGCACACTCTGAATTTGATAACGGCTTGCTATTTCTCTATTCTCATCAACGTCTATTTTAATTACTTTAACTTTATCGCCAAGTTCTGAAGCTATTTCTTTTAAAATAGGAGATTGAGTTTTACATGGACCGCACCATACAGCATGGAAATCTACAATTACTGGTTTGTTTTCGTTTATTATTGTATTAAAATTAGCTTTCATTTTCTTTGTGTTTAAATGTTAAACTTTGTAAGTTAAACTGCCATTTGGACAAACCGCTACACATTCCAAACATTTGGAACAAGTATAACTATTACCAGGCTTTTCTGTTGCTGGTTTATACAAACTGTATTTTGCAGGTTCCATAGCAACTATATAGCATTTCTTATCACATGCACCACAACTCAAGCAACTATCTGTATTAAGTTTTATTTTGAATAATGAAAACTTGTTTAACCAATCTGAAACCCATGCAATAGGACATCCTAATTTATGGTATTGATACATCTGTTTTATCTTACCATCTTTATTCAAGCTCATCATTATTTTCATAATCAATCCCATTGGACACACCCAACGGCAGAATACTTTACCAAATATAAGCCCGCTTACAATACTGAACTGCACCACCAAAGTGAGATATGATATTGAGTTATTACAAAATATAGAGTAGCCCCGGAAACTGCTAGTATTGCAAATCTTTTGTCAACAAGTACTTTTAAAACTTTTCGCATTTTGATAAATAATATTGATTTGAAATTTATTTTTTAATGAAATTATAATATAGATTAAAAATATTTACATTCCCGGTAACCGTGGGAATTTACCTAATTTAGTTAATTTTGAATATACACCCCATCCCTTTTTCATCCAATGCCCAACAAAAGGTAAAGGAATCATAATTGCTTTTTTAGTATTTCTAAAAACAAAAGCTGCACCATCACCTGTATCCATAACGCATAATATGCTTAAATGCTCTTGATAACCTTTTCTGATACTACTGTCTTTTTCTATTTCTGTGATATTAAAAGCTGCATTTCTACCCATTATTTCTGCAATATGACCTTGCTTTGCAACCCATTCAGGCCCTTGCAATGCTGCAATATCTCCAATTGCAAAAACATTAGTAAATCCATTAACAAGACCTGTGTCGTCAATATTAATAAAACCACCTTCTGATAAAGGTAAATCTGAATTATTCAAAGATCTGTGACCATTGGCAGCAGGGATAAACATAGTAAAGTCGGCATCTAGCTTTGAATCATCTTCAAAAATAACTCCATCGGCTATAAATTCTTTTATCTTTTTACCAAAATGTTTATTAATATTATATTTTGTAAACATAGTATCCAGCATTGCCAATGAAGCTTTACCCATCCTCGCTCCGGGTTCTTCCATAGGAGCAAAAAAGGTTAGTTCAAACTTATCTCTAAGCTTTTTCTTTTTTAGAAAGTTATGAATATTAAATATTAATTCAAAAGCAGGACCACCACGAACAGCTGATTTATCTTTGGGATTTCCACCAAAGCCAATAGCTATTTTACCACTCCCTTTAGCAATTAATTCATCCATTTTATTTCGGATAGAAACAGCCATTTCGGGTTTCCCGCAAATAGATAAAGTATTAGAAATACCTTTATGTTGCATTTTCTCTGCACCAATTGCAACTACTAAATAATCAAAAGAAATTGTTTGTTTTTCGCAAATAACTTTATTTTCAAAAGCATGAATTTCTATAACCTTATCAATAATTACATTGAATTTATATTTCTTTTGAATATCTGCCAAAGGCACTTTAACATCGTCAAAATTCTTAATATGAAAAGGAATCCAAATTGAAATCGGATAGATGTATAAATAATCTCTATCCGAAACCAAAGTAATGTCAAACTTACCTTGTTTCTGTAATTCAATGGCGGTTTGTATTCCTGCAAATCCTCCACCTAAGATTAATACTTTTTTTTCATTTTAATGATATTTAATAAAAAGTTTAAATTGTTCCTATAATAGATTCTACAATTTCAAAGGTTTCTTTTGAAGCTTCACGTATAACTTTATCAGCTGATTCTGACAATCCTGTTATCATTGCTGCCATATTTAATAAGGAAATATAGGTTTTACCATCTTCTTTCTCATAAACAGAAATCCTACATGGCATCATGATTATTGAAGCTATCCTTTCGTTATCTTTCTCCAGCATATAACCAGAGTAATCAGGTTTACAAATCTCTATAACTTGTATGGGTCTTCATTTCTTTTCCTGATTTTGCAATGGATTGCTGAAGATTATGAACATCATATTTCATCCATTCTTTTTGGATAGAAGCTGCTGTAAGTTTCTCTATTGTTGTTCCCACATCAAAAGGACTTACAAATTCAACATAAATCTGTTTTTCATTCATAATAAAACTTTGAAAAAATAATTTATACTTCTACTGTTAAAGCATATTCTTTATCTAATATATTTTTTATTACTTCTTTAGTTTGTATACTTGAAGTTGCTTTTGCAACTTTGCCATTTTTATAATAAATAGTAAATGGAATTCCCATAAATCCTTCTACTTCGGGTAAACTACGAATTACATTAGATTCAGGATTGTCAAATTCCATATCATAAAACTGAACATGAGAATATTCATTCTCTATTTCTTCTGCTATTTGGTAAACAGGAATACACATAGGGTCCATTCGTCCACAAATTACCATAACATTTTTATTTTCACTGATAATTTTAGCGTGATTAGCAGATGTTTCTATGTGTTTTAAATTAGTGTACAACATAATTATTTTTTTAAAATATTTATAAAGCAAAAGTATATTATAAAATGTTTTACTTTATCGATTTTGCCTTATACTGCCACAAGCTTATGCTTGAAATAAAACAACTTATTTATTGATTTAAAACATTCTTATGTTGATTTTAATTAGTTTTGCAAAATCATACTTAGATATAAGTGCATGAAAACTATACTCGAAACTGACCAAGACTTTATTTGCAACATTAATGCTCCATGTTTTCAGATGTTATCACCTGAAGAAGTTGAACTGATTAGAGCAGCAAAAACACAGGTTTCCTTCCGTAAAGGAGATAATCTGACCAAACAGGGAGCATTCGCTTCTTATGTTTTGTTTGTTATTACTGGATTGGCAAAACAATACATTGAGGGTGACAGTTCAAAGAGCTTAAATCTTAGGATTATTAAACCAGGCGAATTTGTGGGTCTTTCAGCCGTATTTACAAAAAATAAATTCAATTATTCTTCGGTTGCAATCACTGATTGTCAGGTGTATTTGATTGAAAAAGTATCAATAGCAAATATTGTACAACAAAATGGAATGTTTGGATTTAATATTATAAAAAGGTATTGTGAGCAAAATGTAAACCTTTTCGATACTTTGAGGAATATGACGTATAAACAAATGAACGGACGTATTGCAGATACTTTATTATATTTAGACAGTCTTAAAAATCAGACACCTGAAATATTTCAGTTGCTTTCCCGTAAAGATATTGCTGATTTTGCTGGAATATCAACTGAAAGCGCAGTTAAATTGCTAAAATCTTTTGAAAAAGATAATTTAATAGCACTTCATGAAAAGGATATACAACTAATAGATTATAATACTTTAAATGAGATAAGCAGGAAGGGATAGTATATTGTAAAACTTATCTTGAACTTATGGTAATTCAGTAAAAAAGCCATAAATGTTCATCATTTTCAGAATATTTTTTTATTCAGTACAAGTTTTTTAAACTTTAAGTGTCTTAAAAGTATAAAAAATTTATTTATAAACGTTTAAAAACAAAAAACATGAAAAAATTAATTATGCTAACAGTGGTATTATTCGCTTTTGCATTAACAACGAATAATTTATTGGCACAAACACAGGAAAAAACCGACAAAGCTACGGTTAAAACAGAACAAACCAAAGCAAGTCCTGGTCAGTTTACTGATAAAAATAATAATGGTGTTTGTGACAATCGCGAAACTAAAATGAAAACTGGCAAAGGTGCAAATTTTGTTGATAAAAATGGAGATGGCATTTGCGATAACAAAGGAAAAAATTGCAAAAGAGGTGGTAAAGGAAATGGAAATTGCAGTGGAAATGGAAATGGAAACGGTTTTCAACACAGTCATGGATGTGGGCAAGGCAATGGAAATGGTTGTAGAAATGCTGCCAAAACGGAATAGTTCTGACAAAACCTAAACGATTATATGTAAGAGGCTGTTTCAAATTTGAAACAGCCTCTTTTTTTATTCTTTTTCTATATAGGTTATGTTAAAACTCTAAATCCTATAACTTTAAAGAACTTATATGAATAATATGTCCGTTTTACAATATGCAAAACGGAATTCTATTCAGAATTCTTTCAATATTTAATGGTTACACTGATGTTCTCCATCATTTTCATGATGACTGCAGCCAATACCTGAATCGCTGACATTTCCATTAATATAATCTTCTACAACTGCATTAACATCACCGGAACAACCTCTGACGACTTCTATATTATGCATATTCATTACATTCATGGCACCTTCGCCTATATTGCCTGCTAACATAATGCTAACACCTTTTTCACGGAGAACAGAAGCAATATTCGATTTGCATCCACAACCTTGTGGTGATGGTAGAACTTCTGTGTTTATAATTTTACCATCATTAATGGTGAAAATTGAATACATTTCGCAATGTCCGAAATGATTGTCCACTACGTTTCCTCTTGTTGGAACTGCTATTTTCATATTTTTAAAATTTATGATTATTAATTTGTCTTCATTAAAAATGTAATTTTAGGATATTAAAATTATTATTTTTTTTGCAAAGTTAATGAACATACGTTCATAATCAAAATATATATTGTGCTTTTGCGAAAAAATTAATCATAATGCAAAAAAGAATTTTAAACTCAGTAACCAGACAGTTTAAAGCTATATTTCCATGCACACTAAACGAGCATGATACCTTATTTGGTGGCACAGCCATGCAATGGATGGATGAAGTTGCTTACCTTACAGCTATTCGTTTTACAAAACAAAAAATGGTTACAGTTTCAGCTGACAATATTCAATTCTTATTACCTATTAAAGCAGGGACTATTGCTGAAATTATTGGTAAAGTTCTTAGAGTAAGGAATGTTAAAATTGAAATTAAAGTTGAAATATATATTGAAGAAATGTATACTGATAAAAGAGAAAAAGCGGTTGAAGCATTTTTTACATTTGCTGCTATCAATGAGTTTAATAATCCTACAAGAATTAATATTGAGGAATATTCGTTCCAAATGGTTTAGCTTTTTCTTAGTGTTTAAAATATAATTGATTATTTTTTGATTTACATTATCCCCCTAACCCTTTTCGCTTATCTGTCTGAGAAGTTTTTCGTTTAAAATTTTTATATGACGGCCATTTACTTCCAGAATTTTATCATTGTTAAATTCTGTAAATATACGGCTGCAACTTTCGCGAGTGATACCAGCTAAAGCAGCTAACTCCTCTCTGGTAACCGGTAATCTGAAAGTAATGGAATTATAAATTGTATTGGCAAAAAACAAAATAACATCTGCAACTTTCCCAATGTTTTGTTTTTGGGCATTGTTAAGGCAATTATGAAAATTCTGAAGTTCGTTTTTACTCATATCTAATATAATCTGATAAGCAAAATCCCCATTTTCATAAATTAACTTTTTAAACATATTCACATTAATAAAACAAACAGTAGTCGGCTCGAGTGCAGTTGCTGAGAAATGATTTATTTTATCACCAAAATTACTTGGAAGACAAAGATAGGCTGGAGCTTTTGTTATTTTAATGATTTTATCTTTAATAGTTCCATCAAAATGAATCTTAACCAAACCGGATTTAAGATAAGCCACATTGGTTGAATGTGCGTCTTGTTTGATAATAATATCACCGGGTTGGAAATAAGTTTCAGCGCAATTTTCACCAAGCATACATAATTCAGCTTCACTAAGTTTTTGTGCAGCAGATGATTTTGATTTGCATAACTGACAGATAGTCTTGTCCATATTGGATATTTATTAATATAACTGATTGCAAAGATAATGGAAAATGTGCGTTATATCACATTTAAATTTACAAAAACGCACAAGTATTTTTATTGTTTTTCAATTAACAAGACATATATTTGCAAATATTATTTTTAATAAAAATTAATATTTGTGTTTATTAGACTGCTCAATAACACATTCAAATAAGAAATTATGAGAATTTTTAAGTTTTTACACTTTGTGCTTCGTCTTGTCGGAATAGCTTTACTATTGATATTAGTAGCAACTTCGTGCAACAATGGCTCCAAAACCAATAATGAATTTGGGCAAGTACCTGAAAATCCACTTACAGGACGCTTATTGCCTCACTTAGATCATAGTGCCTATTTCAAAGATTCAATTGATTCACCGCAGAAAGTCACCCGTATGTGCATTAAATGTCATCCGAATAGTTCTAAGGAAGTAATGCAAACAGCACATTGGACATGGATCAGTGGTGATGTCGAACGAAATGGGAAAACTGTTTTTCTTGGAAAGCGAAATCAGATAAATAACTTTTGTATTAGCGTAGTTGGTAATTGGGGTTCCTGTGTAATATGTCATGCCGGTTACGGCTGGGGGGATATGAGTTTCGACTTTACAAAAGAAGAGAATGTCGATTGTATCGTATGTCATGATGGCTCAGGAACCTATTCAAAAACAAAACTGGGTATGCCAAATAAAAATGTTGATTTACGTTTAGTCGCTGGAAGTGTTCGCCGTCCTTTTCGTGAAAACTGTGGCATCTGTCATTTCAATGGGGGAGGAGGTATGGGTGTAAAACATGGCGACCTTGACGAATCTTTACTGAATGCTAATCAGGAACTAGATTATCACATGGGAAAGCTCAATTTTCAATGTATTGACTGCCATAAAACGCATAATCATGTTGTTTCTGGTAAACTAAATACTACTTATTCTGAAAAGACAAAGGCAATTCGTTTTGGTTGTGAGAATTGTCATTCAGAGAAACCACATAAAGATCATCGACTTAATGAGCATGCAGTGCGGATAGCCTGTCAGACCTGCCATATTCCTGAGTTTGCAAGAAAGTTCCCTACAAAAATGACCTGGGATTGGTCGAAAGCAGGTGATTCAAACAGGAAAGACAGCCCACACGAATACCTGAAGATTAAAGGTGAATTCCATTATGAGGAAGATGTTGTTCCTACCTACGCCTGGTATACCGGAAAAATGGATCGTTACGTTCTTGGAGACAAACTCGACTCAGAAGCTGAACATTATATGAATCGTCCGATAGGTTCTCGTAATGATACCAAGGCTAAAATATGGCCTTTTAAAGTACATCATGCTAACCAACCTTATGATCCGGTTAATAACATAATTCTACCACCATTAACAAGTGGAGAAGGTGGCTATTGGACTAAGTTCAATTGGGCTTATGCAATAAAGAAAGGAGCAGAAATCAATGGTTTACCATATAGTGGCAAATATGGATTTACGAATACAAAAATGTATTGGCCGATTACCCATATGGTCACCACTAAAAAGAATGCTCTAAGTTGTCAACAATGTCATTCTCCTAAAGGTCGTTTGAACTGGAAAGAACTCGGATATGATCATGATCCTGTTCAGGTAGTAAAGAAATAATCACAATATTAAAGAAATTGTACAATGAAATGTCCTGGTTCTAAAGACGCAAAAGAGATGATTATATCAAGGGCATTCCATCGGCGAAATTTGAATAGTATTAATAAACTTACACAATTTAACAATAATCTTTTCAGCAATTTAATAAAATATAAATAGATGAAAAAAATACCAAAACCATTCAAAAACCCTTACTTCGCTGGAACAATTCTCGGTGTGGTTCTTTTTTCTGCTTTTGCATTAACTCATAGTGGTTTGGGAGCCTCTGGAGCAATTAGTCGTATTCAGGTTGCACTTACAAAATTGGTTTGGTCATCACATGTTGATCGTGTCGGTACATTTGCTGCTATGGGTGCAGGTGAACGCAATGCGCTGGATCATCCCAGTTTGTTTCTCCTAATTGGAACATTTGCCGGAGGATTGATTTCTGCATGGTTAAATGGTCGTTTGAAAATCGAAATATTTAAAGGTCCGAAAATAACAAACTATCAACGTCTTTTCTTTGCACTTTTAGGAGGAATAATAATGGGATATGGTGCACGCTTTGCACGTGGTTGTACATCAGGACAGGCATTATCAGGGGGTGCGGTTCTTTCATTGGGAAGCTGGGCATTTATGTTCAGTGTATTTTTAGGAGGTTATGCTGTTGCATATTTTGTTCGACATCTTTGGGCTGATTAATTTATAAAAAGGAGAAATTTACTATGTTACCTGTTGATATTATTACAGAACTTGGAAAAGCCGGCGGATATGCGGTGTTTTTCCTTATAGGTGCCGGTTTCGGTATTGCTTTAGAATTAGCCGGATTTGGCGACTCACGTCGGCTTGCCGCTCAATTCTATTTAAAAGATATGACAGTCTTAAAGACAATGTTTACAGGTATTCTTGTTGCTTGTCTTTTAATTTTCCTTTCATCAGGATTGGGATTGCTTGATTTCTCTCAACTTGCCGTAAACCAAACTTTCTTATGGCCTGGTATTGTTGGAGGATTCATTATGGGTGTTGGCTTCATTGTTGGTGGTTATTGTCCCGGAACTTCGCTTGTGGCAACTGCAAGTTTTAAAATCGATGGACTTTTCTTTCTAGTCGGAACAATTATAGGTGCTGGTCTGTTTGGGGAATCCTTACCTGGGTTTGAAAATTTCTGGAATTCTTCTTTCACCGACCGTTTTCTGGTCTCCGATTGGTTGGGATTATCAATTGGTGCCACAGTATTTATTGTTACAATATTTGCATTAGTGATGTTTTACATTGCTGAAAAAGTGGAAGAGTTTTTTAAATTTAAAGACACAAATAAAACATGGTCATGGAAAATTACAAAGCGTCCTTATCTGTATGGTGCTGGAATATTAATTGCTGTTGCAGCATTGATTTGGTCAGTTGGACAACCTGATCCGATTCGCAAATGGAAAATTATGGAAAAAAAGTATGCTGGTCAGCTTGCAACAAGAGCTGTATTTATTCATCCATTGGAATATGTAAAAACAAATAGCGAATCAACAATTAAACTTATCACGCTGGATTTACGCCCGAACAAAGATTTTGAAATATTTCATCTAAAAGGCTCAGAAAATGTTAAAATAGAAGACCTTTTAGATGCAAAGTTTGTGGCTCCACTTGCACAGCTTCCACCTCAGGGTGTTGTGGTGCTATTGGCTGATAACGATTCTATCTCCATCAAAGCATGGCAATATCTGAAAGTTCAGGGAGTAGTAAATTTATATATACTCGAAAACGGTTTACATAATTGGAACAATCTTTTTGCTGATAAACAAATTCATGAGAAGGCAATCAATCTTGCTTCTCCTCCGGCAGAAGTACTTCAATTATTCCCAAAAAACGCATATATACCCAAAATCAAAATAGGTTCAAAGAAACGCGCTGGAGGACTTTGCAGCTAAATTTTATTAAATCTTATGAATAAATTATCTTCAACATTCAAAATAATTAGCCTTTTACTAATCATTAGATTGGTAATTTCGGTTGCAACAGCACAAACTTCTTCAATATTCACTCCATCAAATTCGGAGTGTATAAGCTGTCACGAAAAAAATATTTCTACTCATTTATATAATACTTCTGTTCATCATTCGCTTATGTGTACTGCATGTCACATAAAAGATGAAACTAAAAAGCCTTTTGCTAAGGAAATAATGGGGAAAAAGGTATGTGTTGTTTCTTATAAGTCGATGGATTGTAGTAGTTGCCACAATTCAATGGTTAAAGAACACGAAAAAAGTATTCACAATGGTAAACGACTTCCTGTTACATGTTCAAAATGCCATGCTGACATCCATAATATAACCTCTATTAAAAATGATAAAATAGCTTCCGCCAAGCTATGTGGACAATGTCATCAGAAACAATCAGCTTATTTTAAATCGATACACTATCAGGCACTTGTTAAAGGAAATAATGATGCTCCTACTTGCTCTGACTGTCATGGTCTTCATGCCATTAATAAAATTGATAACGATGCTCAGGGGCGATCATTCCATACACAAGCATGTTTGAAGTGTCATGCTGATGCGAAGATGATGGCACGTAACAAAGTGACAACGATTGCACCGGAAACTTATTTTGAGAGCTATCATGGTAAAAATATAAGATTAGGCTATCCTGAAAAGGTTGCCGGCTGCTCTGATTGCCACAGTTCACATAATATTCTTCCGGAAAAAGATACAAATTCAACTGTAAATTCAGTTCACTTAGCCAATACTTGCAAACAATGTCACACAGGTGCAAATAATAGGTTTGCAAAGTTTATTGCTCATGCAGAGCCCACCAATCATAACAAATTTCCAATGCTGTTCTGGGTTACTCTTAGCATGAATATTCTGCTGATAAGCGTATTTCTGTTTTTCTGGATTCATTCTTTACTGTGGGCATTCCGAGGCTTTATCGAAAAGAAACAAGCCCGCAATGCTGCATTATTCTCAAATTCTGCACCTAATGATAATAGAAATGAAAAAATACAGAAAGTTTACAGGCGTTTCAAAACTTACCATATTGTAATGCACCTTTTTGTTGTTACAAGTTTCCTTGGATTGGCTTTAACAGGTCTGCCATTGAAATTTAATAATACTAAATGGGGTAAAGCTTTAATGGACTTTTACGGTGGAACCGACAATGCAGGTATTATTCACCGTATATGCGCCATTATAACATTTGGCTACTTATTTGTAGCTCTTGTGATGAGTATCCGCTTTTTATTTTCTAAAAAAATATCAAATCAAAGCTTTTTCCAACGACTTTTTGGTTTCGATTCACTTTTCCCTAATCGTAAGGATTTTCGTGATATCAAAGCAATGTTTCGCTGGTTCTTTTTCCGTGGACCAAAACCTAAATTTGATAAATGGACTTATTGGGAAAAGTTTGATTTCTTAGCAGTATTCTGGGGAGTAGCAGTTATTGGATCCAGTGGATTACTTCTTTGGTTTCCTGAGTTCTTTGGTAAATTCTTACCGGGATGGTTTTTTAACATTGCAACGATTATTCATTCCGATGAGGCTTTGTTGGCTGTAGGTTTCATCTTTACCATCCATTTCTTCAACACCCACTTCCGTTTCGAGAAGTTCCCGATGGACTTTGTTATTTTCAATGGTCAGGTGACCTTGGAAGAAATGGTACATGAGCGTACTGAACAATGGGAGCGTTATCAAGAACAAGGCATTACAAAAGACTTCGAAGTGCATAAACCCACTCCGATTATCTGGGAAATTGCCATGCGTGTATTTGGCTTGTTGGCTGTACTTACAGGTTTGATTTTAGCTTTATTGATAATTTATACATTCATTAGTTAGTGAATAGTCCTGATTTATTATAAGACAACTAATTATATTCCCAAAAGCCGATAGTAACATACTATTGGCTTTTTGATTCCTTTTCAATTACTCACCGATAAAACCACCTTTTTTTACTATACAAATTTTGATGATTTGTAAGTTTTAATTATTACATTTGTCGGAAATAAAGATGACATTTGTCAGGACTATATGCTCAACGCGGAGTGTTTTGTATGACTTTATCATACATTTATTCAAATTAGTGACAAAAGTCAAATCATAATATACTAAATGAAACTGTTATTTTTCATATTTTTACTTTTTACTATTTCTATAAATTTAAAGGGACAAGATGAATGTCCGATAAAAATTAAATATATTGATGAAATTGGAAATGCTTTAACAAACCGAAATAAAAATCAGAAATTTCAAATATGTATAAAAGATGATAGTATTGAAATTCAATTAAAAGGTAATGAATTAATATGCAAAAATAATTTTCACGAAACAATTGGTTTTTGTAAAGAACAGCTTAGGTTTATAGATTATTGTAGTTGCAGAAATAATGATAATATTGTAAAAATATTATATTTTAAAATTTTTCAATTAAATGAAAAATCCATTGATTTTAAATTATATTATCATATTATTGATAGAAAAACTTTAAAATTAAAAGGTGAAACTCATATTGTAAAAATAAGTATTGATAAATCTAAAATTTGGGGATTATTCAAAAATGAAGAAATAGAATTATATGATTTATAATGAATAAATACCACTAATATACGATATTTGCCTGTTTTATTTGTTGATATGAAGCTTTGGTTCACAATCAACAAATTTAAAACCCAACGTATGAAAATAAAATATTTGAATACTTTCTTTGCGATTTTAGAATATGAGATGCTTATGAAAAATAGTTAGTAAACAAGATTGCCGTTCTTAGTAAATAAACAAATACTACATAATTATAAACCTTTAATATTAAACAAAATGATCACAATTTTAATTATTCTTTCAATCCTTCTTATCTTATATGGTATATTTGGATTTATTTCAACAAAGCTCGAAAAACCTTTAGATATCAAAAACTGGATACCTTCGATAATTGTTGGAATATTACTTTTCAGTATTTCTTCTATCATTGTGCGCATAGATGCACAACAAGTAGGTGTTTTAGTAAGACCTTCGGGTGTTAGCGATGAAGAATTGCATACAGGCTGGCATTTGGTTATGCCATGGAATGATGTACATAAAATGGACAAAACCGTTTGGGTATATACATGTACCAACTCAAAAGGCGAAGGTGCCAAAAATCATGCTGATGCCATTTGGGCTCCTACAAGAGACGGGATAAAAATGGGTTTAGATGTCTCTGTTTCGTGGCGAATAGATCCTGACATGGCTTCGTGGATTTATCAGAACGTTACCGAGAACGATGGTGGAACCAATGGAAGATATATGTGGCTGGAAGAAAACGTAATCCGCACAAAACTAAAATCAACACTTGCGTTAAGTGTTAGCAATTACTCTCCAATTGAAGTTTACAGTACAAAAAGAGAGTTTATACAAAATGATGTTATCAGCAGAATCAGAAAAGAAATCAGCAAATATCATTTAATTATCGATCAGGTTGATATTCGTGAGGTATATTACAACTCGGAATATGAAACTGCAATCAATAATAAAAAACTGGCTGAGCAGGAAGCACTTCGTTTGGTGGATGTAACCAGACAAAAAGAAGAACTCCTCAAACAGGCAAGTATTAATAAGGATATTGCGATTCAACAAGCCGAAGGTGAAGCCAAATCGTTACAGATTAAAGGCTCATCAATAGCAAGCAATCCCAAAATTATTGAACTCGAATGGATAAACAAATGGGATGGAGCACTTCCTACTTATATGCTTGGCAACGGGCAGGGCATCATGTTAAACTTAAATAAATAATACTACGCTTATTTAATTATTGTTTATCATTATCTTTATTTTCTATCGAGAAAGAAGCATTTAATTTAATGTTTCATGTGGTTTTTGTTTTTAAAGCGTAAATAAATCTTTTATTCTCAAAGCTTTTCTTACCTTTGCACACGCTAAAAATAGCAAAATTCAATCACATAAATAACACTTTTTTAAATGATTACAGTATCGGATGTAAGCGTGCAATTTGGGAAACGCATATTGTTTCAGGATGTCAATTTAAAATTTAGTCCCGGCAATTGCTATGGTATCATTGGCGCAAATGGGGCAGGGAAGTCTACATTTTTAAAAGTTCTATATGGTGCTCAGGAAAGTACCAAAGGGAATGTTAGTTTTGGCGTTTCCGAAAGACTTTCAGTATTGAAACAAAATCACTTTGAGTTTGACGAATATACTGTAATTAATACTGTAATGATGGGTCATACAGAGCTATGCACTGTAATGAAAGAAAAAGACGAAATATATGGCAAACTTGATTTTTCGGATGCAGATGGTATAAGGGTTTCGGAACTGGAAGAGAAATTTGCTGAAATGGATGGCTGGAATGCTGAAAGCAATGCTGCAAGTTTATTAAGTGGACTGGGTATCAGAGAAGAATTTCACGATAAACTGATGAAAGAACTGAGCGGCAAACAAAAGGTAAAAGTGCTGCTGGCTCAGGCTTTATTTGGTAAACCCGATAATTTGTTACTGGATGAACCAACCAACGATTTAGACTTAGATACTGTGCAATGGCTGGAGAATTATCTTGCCAATTTCGAAAATACTGTGTTGGTGGTTTCACATGACCGACATTTTCTCGATTCAATTTGTACACATATTATTGATATTGATTTTAATAAAATTCAGCTTTTCTCAGGTAATTATACTTTCTGGTACGAGTCAAGTCAGTTGGCATTGAGGCAGCAATTAAGTCAGAATAAAAAGGCAGAAGACCGCAAAAAAGAATTACAGGAGTTTATTGCCCGTTTTAGTGCCAATGCTTCCAAATCAAAGCAAACTACCAGTCGTAAAAAAATGATTGAGAAGCTGAATATTGAAGAAATTAAACCTTCTACCCGTAAATATCCAGGAATTATCTTTACTCCCGAACGCGAACCCGGTAATAATATATTAGAACTTAAGGATCTTAGCAAAAGCATTGATGGTGTTTTGCTTTTCAAAAATTTGTCTTTCAGTGTGTATAAAAATGATAAAATCATATTTTTATCGAGAGATACTCGAGCAATGACGTATTTGTTTGAAATTCTTAAAGGACATATTGAGCCGGATAGTGGAACTTACGAATGGGGACAAACTATTACAAAAGCCTATCTTCCATTAGAAAACGAACATCTTTTTAAAGAACCTATTTCGTTGACTGATTGGTTGGGACAGTTTTCGACCGATACTTCCGAAATGTATCTGAGAGGGTTTTTGGGGAAAATGCTTTTTTCGGGCGATGAAATTTATAAAAAAGCCAATATTCTTTCGGGTGGCGAAAAAGTACGCTGTATGATTGCCCGAATGATGCTGCGCAATGCCAATATAATGTTGCTCGATTCACCTACCAATCATCTGGATTTGGAATCAATACAGTCGTTCAACAATACTTTAATTAAGTTTAAAGGAAATGTTTTGATGTCGTCGCATGATCATGAATTTATTCAAACAGTTTGTAATCGTGTTATTGAAATAGGACCCAACGGAATGATTGACAAACAAACAGAATATGATGATTATATTTCCGATGAAAGGCTGAAAGCCCAGCGGAATAGTTTGTATAATAATTTTTTAATATAATAGTAAAACCAATAATAAATTTCTTATACCATATTATAAATAAATTAATATGGATAATTATAAGGTATTATATCCTGTTGGTTTAAATTAATAAGTATAATTTACATCCTATGCTTTTATTGCTTTTGTGCTAACATAATTAGTATTACTATGTTTATTGTTTTCGTATTTTTTGCTTATGAATTAAATATTTATTTTCTTTGATATAAAATAAATAATAAAAAAAGAACCTAACATATATAAGTATAAAATTATTTTTCCAATAATTGATTTATTCTTATTTTCATTAATGTATAAATCAAAAATTTCATTTCTTCTATTATATATAAAATAGTAGTTAATTAAAAATATTATAATAAACAGCAATGCTGCAAATATTTTTATCTCAATTTTTGTATGTAAAAAATCTTTAATTTTAAAAAAATGCTGTAATAATAATTGTAAACTTGCAATATTTGTTGATTGAATAACTATTAACCAAATTAAAGATGGGAAAGCATTCGACTCTTTATTAAATCTATCTTTACCAACAAAATCTTGCCAGAGTTTAAAAAATAAATATTTCATAAAAGTGGATGTTAAAAGTTAGTAATTAAACCCATGATATTGATATGGTGCTCATTTAACTTAGTTGCAAAAACTAGGAATTACATAAGTTGTATCCTTTTTAATAATATAAATATCCAGTTTGCCTTTTTCCTTGCGAAAAGTATCGCCAATTTCAATAATTTTATATTCGTCTTCATTTAAAACACATTCTTCAGTAGTATCTATTTTTCCTGATACTTCACGTCCAATAGCTTTGTAAAATTTCACATCAATATATTTACCGGTAACAACCATATTATATTCTAACGGACGAAATTGTTTTTCTAACCATTCCTGACAAACATTAGTACAAGAATATACAAATAACACTAAGCTTACTATTCCTAAACTATATTTTATTTTACGCATACTTATTTTTTTAAAATTAAAACTTTATAATATTTAATCCTTCGAAGCTGCATTTGCAATGCTTATCCGCAGGTAATTACAGGAATTTATGTAAGTAATTTAATAATATCTTCATAATTATCAAAGTAATCCTTTACTAAATACAATTCAATATTATTTACAAAAACTGATAATCCTTCTTTTATCGTATTTTTTCCATAATTTTCAAACGTTCTGGTTTTTGATTGAACCTTTGATTTGCCAACCTTATATTCTCTTGATTTTAGCCATAGTAATTTATCCGTTCTAATAACTATATCTTCGTTTATAAAATCTATTTCACATATAGTTCTGTTTTGTCTTAATACCATTTTATATGTAGCATACATTCCTATAATATACCAGGCTATCAAAAAACATAGCATTAAATAAAAATATAAAATTGACTTTGTTCCAACACTTAAATACATGAGAATAATAATAAAACAATAAACAATAGGTTCTATTATTAATGATTGAATAAAATTTCTAGATACATATTTATATCTTAACTGACCATCATAATTTGTTTTATACATACTATTAACTATTTTATTACTGAAAAACCCTTGTATTACTCACACCTCTGCTAATAAATTCAAGAGGGTAATTATAGACATACCATATAATTTCCCAGAAGAAATATTCATTACAATAACTTAAGTCCGATATCTTGGTCTTATAATTCAAGAATTTGTATTCTGTTTGGCTAAATTAATAAAAACTAAAGTTTACATCCTGTGCTTTTATTGCTTTTTGTAGTAGTATAAGTAATATTTTAAGTGTGATTGGTTTTGTTGGTTTCGTTGCTGGTTGTATTAAATCTATTAGCAATCATAAGTGATATAAAGAAAAAGAAGTGATAAATACATATAACCAAAAAAAAAGTTTTCCTTTTATTCTTCTTTTTGGGAGCATGTTTTCATATTTCTGAAAAATCTTATGTCTTTTTCTGTAAAGAACAAAATACATACTTATTAAAAAAGTGATTGATATTATTAAACTACCTTCTTTTAAAAATGATTTACTTAATATAAAAAAATTATTGGATAACATATTTATTAATTTAAAAACAATTGCAATGTTTACACCTAAAAACATACTATATAATATAAAAGCTCTAAAATCGGGACTTTTAGCCCAATTTAATTTTTTTATATAATAGTAAAACCAATAATAAATTTCGTATATCATATTATAAATAAATTAATATGGATAATTATAAGGTATTGTATTCTTTTGGTTTAAATTAATAAGTATAATTTACATCCTGTGCTTTTATTGTTTTTGTGATAACATAATTAGTATTACTATGTTTATTGTTTTCATATTTTTTGCTTATGAATTAAATTTTTATTTTCTTTGATATAAAATAAATAATAAAAAAAGAACCTAACATATATAGGTATAAAATTATTTTTCCAATAATTGATTTATTCTTATTTTCATTAATGTATAAATCAAAAATTTCATTTCTTTTATTATATATAAAATAGTAGTTTATTGAAAATAATATAATACATATCATTGCAGCAAATATTTTTATCTCAATTCTTGTATGTAAAAAATTTTTAATTTTAAAAAAATGTTGTACTAATAATTGTATACTTGCTATATTCGATACATGAATAATTGACAACCAAAGCAAAGAAGGGAAAGCATTCGACTCTTTATTAAATCCATCTTTACCAACAAAATCTTGCCAAAGTTTAAAAAATAAATATTTCATAAAGTGGATGTTAAAAGTTAGTAATTAAAACCATGATATTGATATGGTGCTCATTTAATTTAGTTGCAAAAATAAGGAAATACATAAGTTGTATCTTTCTTAATAATATAGACATCCAGCTTACCTTTTTCTTTGCGAAGAGTATCACCAATTTCAATAATATTATAAATATCTTGAAAGAGAGCAGATTCTTCAGTAGTATCAATTTTCCCTGAAGCTTCACGTCCAATAGCTTTGTAAAATTTTACATCAATATATTTACCGGTAACAACCATATTATATTCTAATGGACGAAATTTTTTTTCCAAACATTCTTGACAAACATTTGTACAAGAATATGCAAATAACACTAAGCTTGCTATTCCTAAACTATATTTTATTTTACGCATACTTATTTTTTTAAAATTAAAACTTTATAATATTTAATCCTTCGAAGCTGCATCTGCAATGCTTATCCGCAGTTAATTACAGAAATTTATTTAAGTAAATTAATAATATCTTCATAATTATCAAAGTAATCCTTTACTAGATACAATTCAATATTATTTACAAAAACTGATAATCCTTCATTAACAGCATTCTTATTATAAAAATCAAATTTCCTGTTTTTAAAATGTATTTTTGATTTCTCTATCCTATATTCTCTTGCCTTTATCCATAAGATTTTATCAGTTTTAATAAAAATAATATCTTTAATAATATCTATTTCAGAAATGGTTCTACTTTGTTTATTCAATTGTCTGAATGTTGAAAAAAAAGAAAACATTAAAAAGACTATAACATAAACTAATACTGAATAAAAAAATAGTATTGATTTTGTCCCAACACTCAAATACAAAAGCCATACAATAAAAAAATGAATAATAGGAACAAATATTAAAATTTGAATAAAATTTCTAGATACATATTTATTCCTTAGCTGACCATCATAATTTGTTTTATACATACTATTAACTATTTTATTACTGAAAAACCCTTGTATTACTCACACCTCTGCTAATAAATTCAAGAGGGTAATTATAGACATACCATATAATTTCCCAGAAGAAATATTCATTACGATAACTTAAGTCCGATATCTTGGTCTTATAATTCAAGAATTTCTATTCTGTTTGGCTAAATTAATAATTATTTTACATAAGCTGTTGCGAATATGCTGTATTTAAAAATAATTTTTGCAGCAAATGCGGATAAAATGTATCGTTTCAGTACGACTATGATAGCTTTTGCACGAGCATGCAACTCATAAATTAAGCTTAAGATGGTCTCTGCACAAGTGTGCAACTCATAAATTACGCTTAAGATAGTCTCTGCACAAGTGTGCAACTTATAACTTACGCTTAAGATAGTCATTGCACGAGCATGCAACTCATAAATTAAGCTTAAGATGGTCTCTGCACAAGTGTG
>JACABE010000020.1:0-33374 GCA_013377005.1 Bacteroidota bacterium | reverse complement strand
TTGCACGAGCATGCAACTCATAAATTAAGCTTAAGATGGTCTCTGCACAAGTGTGCAACTCATAAATTATGCTTAAGATAGTCACTGCATGAGCGTGCATCTTATATATTATGCTTACGATAGTCTCTGCACAAGTGTGCACCCTTTCCCGTAGGCTTACGATAGACATATCACGAGCGTGCACCCTTTCTCGTAGGCTTGCGATAGACACTGCAAAGATGTACACTCTTTATCTTATGCTTACGATGGTCTCTGCATAAGTGTGCATTTTTAATCGAAGCCTTACGTTATATAATTTGATTTAAAGGAAGGTTCAAAGGAAGGCTAAAAAAAGGGCAAAAAAAAAGCAGGAATAAATCCTGCGTTTTTTTTAGTATCTGCTGTTAGATCTTGAGCGATCTCCGCCTCTATCATTTCCACCTTCACGGTTGTAACCGCCGCCACCACCGCGATTATAGCCACCGCCACCACCACCGCGGTTGAAGCCACCACCGCCACCACGGTTGCCGTTTGCTTCTTTAGGTTTAGCTTTGTTAACGGTTAAGTTTTTGCCATCAAGTTCAGCATTGTTCAATTGATCAATTGCTTCCTGACCTTCAGCGTCGTTTGCCATTTCAACAAATGCAAATCCTCTTGATTTACCAGTTGTATGGTCAATAATAACTTTGGCTGAATTAACTGCTCCGTACTCTTCGAAGATTTCTTTTAAATCTTCGTCTTGAATCTTATAGCTAAGATTCGCTACATAAATGTTCATAAATGAATTATAATTAATAAAATAAATGATAGGGGATAGTGAAGCGAATTAAAAGATTGTGTAAATCGTAAAATAAAGAAGCATTTTCTCTGCTAAACTAAAACCTGTGTTAAACTGCGGCAAAGGTAATACATTAATTGGCAGCTATTACATTTTAATGAAATTAATTATCTGAACAGTTTGTAAAGTAATAATTTCGTATCAAGAGTTGACGTTATAGCTTATATGTATTTTTTCGATATTTACTTTTGTGGTTAGGGTAGTTATATCCATAAAAAAATATTTGAATGTCAGTTAAAGTTACCTAAAGGGTAAATTATTACCTGAATGAGTGTATTATTACTTTATTCTTTACTTTTTCTTAATAAAAAGTAAAACAAAAATCAACGCTTACCGTAATTTTGCTAAAAATCAAACAGAATTGAACCCTTGCCGCGTCCCCAGCCGTCGCTATTTAAATATATTACAAAAAAAGAGTTTAAGAACTTAGTGACTTCGGGAACGCTTGCGTCCCTTCGCTTGTTCAATTCTGTTTGATTTTTTTAACGCAAAATTCCGGAAGGCGGATTAAAAAAGAGGTTCTTTTCGATATAAAAAGCGAAAAAACTTTACGCCAACCCTGCAAGGGTTTTAAACCCTTGCAGGGTTATTACTATGATAAAATATCCAATCGTAATGTAAAATAAAGAAATTAATATTGCATGGGGATTCAATGCGTTCTTTACAACTTCAAGTATTCCAAGTACTCAAGGCACTTTAAGTTCTATTTTAGTTTTAATGATGAAGATTTCGAATCCTGACTCGCATAATTGATGTATAAAAACGAACTAATGTGATGCAACGGCAATACTTGCAATATTAATCGTTACACCTTCAATAGTATTTAAGAGGTTGGCACAAGCTTCTATGGTTGCACCTGTTGTTATCACATCGTCAACCAACAGAATGTGTTTATTTTTAAGTTTCTCAGCATCTTGCAAACTAAATATTTCTTTTACGTTTTCCCATCTTTTGAACCGGGTTTTCTTGGTTTGTGTTTCCGAAGCAAAAACTCTGATAAGCGAAGAGGTGTCGATAGGCACATTCATGCTCGAAGACAATCCTATTGCAAAAACTTCGCTTTGATTAAATCCACGTTTCTTTTCTTTCTTCGGATGTAATGGTACCGGTATTATAACATCTGTTTTCCCAAAACTTTGTGTATTCATAAGCTCTTTTCCATACAATTCGCCTATGTATATTCCTACTTCTTTTTTGCCTTTATATTTTAATTGATGCACCAAATGCTGCACTTTCCCTGCTTTTGTAAAAAAATAAAAGGCAGTGGCTGTATTTATTTTGGTTCTTCCCCAAAATGTTTGACTAATGGGGTTGTCGTTTTCCAAATGATAATTGGTTTTAGGAAGGTGAAATAAACAGGAAGTACATATAATATGCTCATTTCTAAACAAATTATTGCCACAAGCCAAACAGTTATTTGGGTATATTAACGAAAAGAAATCTTGAAAAAGAGTCATCTGTGAATAAGTTTTATTTTTTAAACCAGTTATAAAAATTAATTTTGCAGTAAATTTAATAATAAAATATAATAAACAATAATATTTACTGTTAATATTAAAAAATAAAAAAATGTCAGAAAACGATAATCAAGAAAGAAAGTACAAAAGAATAATTGCTATTCTGTGTTTTGTAATTGCTTTATTAATAGTATGGCTTATAGTAGAAAAAAGTAAAATACATACAATATACTTAGAAAAAAATGCTACTGTGGCTCATAATACTGAATTACAATCGGAATTAGATTCATTGTTGAATGAGCATAATAAAATAAAAGCTGAGTATGGTGAACTTTCGGGTCAACTTGCAGAAAAAGACAGTATTATTCTTGTTAATGCCGGCGAAATTCAACGATTGATAGCAGTACAAGGCGATTATAAACGTACCAAAAAGAAATTGGAACTATTAAGAAACATTACACAAGGTTATGTTTCGCAATTAGACTCATTATATAAAGTTAATCAGGCTTTAACGGATGAAAACCTAAGAATTAAAAAAGATTTCAGCAACGAAAGACAAATAAACACCGAACTATCAAAAGATAAAGCAGCATTAAACGAAAAAGTATCGATAGCGTCTATGTTGAAAGCTTATAATATCAAATCTTCAACGGTAAAATTGCGTTCGAACGGTACAAAAGAAGTTGAAACCGATAAGGCAAAACGTATAGGGCGTGTAAATATCTGTTTTACATTAAGCGAAAACAAAATTGCCACATCCGGGCTCAAAACCATATATGTACGAATTGCACGACCTGACAATGTAATTGTTTGTGAAGGCAAAGATGATATGTATTCATTCGATTTCCAAGGGCAAAAGATACAGTATTCAATGAAAAAAGAGATAAACTATGACAACAAAGCACAGGAAATCTGTTTGTCATGGACTAAAAAAGATGAGAAAACACCTGCAATGGCCGGAGTATATCATGTAGCTCTTTTTGTAGATGGTTATGAAATAGGTCAGTCGCAATTTGAGTTAAAGTAAAGACATCTTACAATATTGAAAAAAGCTCCAACAGTAATGCTGTTGGAGCTTTTTTTATGCTATTTAAGGAAACCTTTTTTTTATCTTCATGATACCCTCATGGCAAAATGAATAAATAAAAATGTTTATATTATTTGATAAGAATTGCATTGTAAATTAAATACAAACCAAAGATGAAGAGTAACACACCAACAATATGATTTACCAACTTCAATACTTTATCATTCAAATAGATTTTTATTCTGAATGCGATAAAACATTTAAGCAAGTCAGTTGAAAAAACTGTTAATAAAGCAGCTGCAAAGAAAGCAAAAAACGAATGTAAATCTTTACTTTCGGCAGTTCCTAAATTCAAGGTAACCACACTCACCCAGAATAACCAAACAGATGGATTGGCAATATTTAAAAAGAAACCTTTTAAGATAAATGTAAAGGCTCCTGTTTTCTTTACATTTATTTCGCCATCTACAGATAGTTTCATTCTATGACGAAAAGTATAAATGCCAAATGCAATTAACATTATACCACCAATTATTCCAACCAAAAATTGATTGTTAGGTGCATTAATTATCTTTGAAACCCCAATGTAAGAAAGAAATATTAAAGAAGCATCGCTAAAAAATATACCAATGGCAAGAAACATACCCGATTTAAATCCTTTGTGTATGCTGGTTTGCACCAAGGAAAAAAAAGCAGGTCCTAATAAACCAGCCAATGTCAATCCAAGCAGCGAACCTTTTAATATTGTATGAAGCATTTAGTACTATTTATTTTCTGATTGCTATTTATTGTTTTAGTGTTTTTAAATAATCCGACCAACTTTTTAATTTCTCATTCTTAATAACTCTAGGGAATTTGTTTTGTCCACCTTCTTTACCTTGTATTTTCATCCAGTCGTAGAAAGTATGCGATGGGAGAATTTCAACAAAAATTTCTTTAATAGCTGCAATTCGTTCTACCCGATAGTCGTCGTTTAATTTCTTTAGGTATTGATCTATTTTATTTTTGGCAAAAGTAGCGTCAATGTAATCGTCGGTACCGATATACCATTTATGAGCAAACATGGTGTCGTATTTTATACCGGCAACTGTAAATTCTTTAATTTCAACATTTAATTCATCACCCAGCATTTTAACAGCCATGTTCATATTTTCTTGCGAAAGATGCTCACCGCAAATATTTAAAAAATGTTTGGTTCGTCCGGTAATTACAATTTCGCTTAATTTTTTGTTGGTAAACTTAATGGTATCTCCAATTAAATATCTCCATGCACCGGCAGAAGACGAAATTAACAACGCATATTCTTTGTTTTCTTCAATTTCGCCTATTGTCAATGTTTTTGGATTGCATAAAAGATTTCCTTCATCATCAAAGTTTTCTTCGTTAAACGGAACAAATTCAAAAAACAGTCCATTATCTAATACCAATTGCATCGAATTGGTATTGGGACGACTTTGGTAAGCTAAAAACCCTTCGGAAGCCAAATAGGTTTCCATATAGGTAATAGGATGTCCCAATAATTTCTCAAAACCTTTTTTATAAGGCTCAAAAGACACACCTCCATGAACATAAATTGACAAATTAGGCCAGATATCATGTATGGTTTCAACCTGATAGTATTCAATGATTTTTTCCATTAAAATCTGCAACCACGCAGGAACACCAACAATTACACCAATATCCCATTTCCTTGCATCTTTAACAATTTCTTCGAGTTTGGTTGTCCAGTCACGTTCTTTCGAAATTCTTTTACCGGGTTTATAAAAGTGTTCAAACCAAAAAGGGATATTCCCGGCTGTAATCCCCGATAAATCACCCTCATAATAAGTTCCATTGTATTGCAAATGCGTACTTCCACCTAACATTAAAATACCTTTTTCGTAAAATTCGTTAGGGAAATCATATTTAGCTAAGGAAATAATCTGACGAATGCTTGTTTTCTTTATTGCTTTAAGCATATCGCTTGTAACAGGAATATATTTACTGGATGCTTCAGAAGTTCCGGAACTTAGTGCGAAATATTTTACCTTTCCAGGCCAGCAAACATAAGCTTCTCCATTTATGGTTCGGTACCACCATTTACTAAAAATTGAATTGTAATTATGAACAGGTACTTTTTGTTTAAAAGCACTTATGATATCTTTTTCTTTGAGAATATCTATAAACTGATAATGTTCGCCAAAAGTAGTGTAGTAGGCCTTTTTTAATAGTTTTTTTAATTCTTTTCGTTGTGCTTTTTCAGCATTGATACTATTTTTACTATCAATAGGAATTTTACTTCTTAGTTCAATTGCTCTTTTTACTATAGATCCTAAAATTGGCATAATTCTTATTTTAAGGTGTAAAATTAAGAAAATTTTGTAATATTCAATTCTTTGGTGTGTGTATTTATAATTTTTTGTATTTTTAGCCATTCAAAGAATACTTAAATGAGAAGTTTCGTAAAAAAGATTTTGAGAATATTTCTAATAGTATTGATTTCAATACTCTATTTGTTTGGTATTTATCTGCTATTTTTATCTATTACTGATTATAAACCTCAAAAGATTGAAAGTCCTGATCAGATTGGTAATATTGGTAATATTGAGAATAATCAGATTATATACGATGAGTTTACTATTTTATCTTGGAACATTGGGCATGCAGGATTAAGTAAAGAAATGGATTTTTATTATTATGGAGGAAAAAATACAAAACCTTCTATAGAAATCTATCAAAAAAATCTAAATGGAATTCTTAATATGCTGGTCACATATTCTTATGTTGATTTTATTTTATTACAAGATGTTGATGTTTTTTCAGATAGAAGTTATTATTCTAATCAAGAAAAGCTTGTATCAGATTTCTTGCCTGATTTTGCATTTACTTTTGCCTTAAATTATGATGTAAAGTATGATTTATTGCCACTTTATGCTCCTATGGGCAGAGTTAAAGCTGGTTTGCAAACATTAATGAAATACAAATCAGTTGAAATAAAAAAGTTTGCTTATTCTTCTTGTTTCAATTATCCAAAGAAATTATTAATGCCTGATCAGTGTTTTTTAGTAACAAAGTATTTATTGAAAAACAAAAAACAATTAATTTTAATAAATACGCATAATTCAATTGTCGATGACCACATAATAAATAATCATGAGTTGGAAGAATTAAAGTTGTATGCTGTCAGTGAATATATCAAAGGTAATTATGTAATTATAGGAGGTGGATGGAATATGAATCCTCCGAATTTTAGTAAAGTTAAAGTATTTACCAAAGAATATCCTTTATTTCACTTTAGAAATGAAATAGTAGCTAATTATATGCCATATAACTGGAAATGGGTATATGATTCCGAAACGCCAAGCTGTAGAAGAACAAACAAAGCTTATGATATTAGTACAACAGCAACAACCATTAGCGATTTTTACTTGATTTCGCCTAATATTGAAATCTTAAATATCAGAAATTTTGATTTGAATTTTGAGTTTTCAAACCACAATCCGGTATTGATGAATGTGAAATTGAAATAAAATTTAATATGCTGAATTTTGAGTTTCCTTTTTTTCAATTTTAATATCCACTAAAATAAAATATCTTTGTAAAATGAAGTTAAGATGAATTGAATCTTTAAAATATAAATGTAAGATTATGAATATAAAAATATTTAATATTGCAATGCTAAAAGGAACTGTTTTTGTTTTTTTCTTATTAATTATTTCCCATGCAACATTAGCTCAAAAGAAATTTAGCATGGAAATTATTGCAATGCCTAGTTTTACTATGGGTGGAGAATATGATGTAAATAAAAGAATATCAAATCTTCCTTCATACATTCCAATTATTGATACAACATGGATTGCAATAAAAAAGTCTTTAACTTTTGGGTATGAAATTGGTGTTGCTTTGAGATATAAAATAAATAATAAAATGAGTACAAGCCTTGGTTTATTATTTACACGACAAGGCCAAAATTATCAAGATTATTCATCTGAACAATATATTTATAGTGAAACAATATCAAAAAGTGTTTCATTAAATTATTTGAAATTACCTGTTCAATTTCAGTTTACATCCAATCCTGAAAAAAAATTATCTATTTTATTTTCAACCGGATTTTATTTTGCTTTTTTAGTGAATTATAATGATGAAACTATAATCAATGATTATACGAATTCAAGTAGTGCTGGAGGTCCTAGTACTATTACCTTAACTGCAAGTGGAACATTACTGCAAACCAAATATAATGATTACCCTAATGAATATTTTGCTTTTATTAATGGGAAACCATATAAATCTATCGATTTTGGAGGGATATTAGGAATTGGAATTCAACTAAAATTATCAGATAAAATGTCAATGCCATTGAATTTCAATTATCAAATCGGGTTTGTTGACATTAAAAATCAATCTTCTCAAGTCTTATATGGTTACAATATTAATTCATATGTAGAAGATTTTTGGAAGATAAAGATTAATGGTGTAAAAAATTACCCAAACATGACACTTCCTTATCATAATTCTTCTTTAGGATTAAAAATAGGATTGGATATCAAGCTTTGAGAGCATAGTTTGAAAACAAAAAAAGCTGCTTGAAATTTCAAGCAGCTTTTTTTGTTTTCATTTTTTTTAGCTTATGCACCTAACATTAATCTGATGAATGCAGTAACTTTTAAATCTTTATCAATTTCTTTGATATGTTGTTCTACACTTTTTTTACCTTCTTTGATAAAATCCTGATTTAATAAGGTGCTGTCTTTGAAAAATTTATTTAATTTTCCTTGTGCAATTTGTTCAACCATATTTTCAGGTTTGCCTTCTTGACGAATCAAATCTCTGTAGATTTCAAGTTCTTTTTCAATAGTTTCTGCTGAAACACTCTCTTTATCAATAGCAACTGGTGCCATTGAAGCTATTTGCATTGCAATATCTTTACCTAATACTTCGTCACAGGTTTTGTTGAAGCCAACTATGGTAGCCAAACGTGAACCTTGATGATTGTATGCAAAGTTCATAGGAGCTTCGATAAAGTTATAATGAGCTAATTCAACTTTTTCACCGGTTTTCCCTGTTTGTTCAATAAGTAAATCAGCAATAGAAACACCTTCTAGTTGCATAGCTTTTAATTCATCTTCAGATTTTGGCATTTTTTCAATTGCCAAATCCAATACAGATTTACAAAAGTTTATGAATAAATCAGTTTTAGCAACAAAATCAGTTTCACAGTTAATCATGATTGTAGCTGCAAAGGTCTTATCTGCATTGGTTTTAGCAATAACAACTCCTTCATTTGCATCTCTGTCAGCTCTTTTGCTGGCTAATTTCTGTCCTTTTTTTCTAAGGAAATCAATAGCTTTGTCAAAATCACCGTCATTTTCTACAAGTGCGTTTTTGCAATCCATCATGCCTGCACCTGTCATTTGTCTTAGTTTGTTTACTTCTGCTGCAGTAATAGCCATTTTATAATGAGTTATAAAGGTTTTAAAATTTATTTAGTTGTTGGTTTTTTCTTTAAAGTTGTTGGCTTTGCAATTGGTTTGCGTGGTCTCTTGGTTGGATCACCACCCATTGCAAGGCTTTCTTCTTCTTTCATCTTTTTAGCCAGATTTCTTTTAGCTTCAGCTGCGCTTTCGTCTTCATCAACATCAGCTAATGAACGAATTTCAGTAGTTGTATCAAAAGAATCTTCAGAATCATCAGCTTCATCAGAAGCTTTTTTATCTTTATCAAATTTTCTTTCATTTAATCCTTCTTCAATCGCGTTAACGATAGCTTCCAAAATAACGTTGATAGATTTTGATGCATCATCATTGGCTGGAATTGGAAAATCGATTAAATCTGGGTTAGTATTAGTATCAACCATTGCAAAAGTAGGAATGTTTAATCTTTTGGCTTCGGCAACAGCAATGTGTTCTTTATTGATATCGATGATAAAAATAGCAGATGGTAAACGATTTAAATCAGAAATACTACCTAAGTTTTTTTCTAGTTTAGCTCTTTCACGACTAATTTGAAGCCTTTCTCTTTTTGAAATATCTGTAAAAGATTTGTCTGTCATTAATCTGTCTATTGAAGACATTTTTTTAACAGCTTTGCGGATAGTAGCAAAATTGGTTAACATACCACCTGGCCAACGTTCAGTTACGTAAGGCATATTTACTCTTTTTACCTGTTCTGCAACGATTTCTTTTGCTTGCTTTTTAGTTGCAACAAAAAGTATTTTTTTACCCGATTTTGCAATTTGTTTTAAAGCTGAAGCAGCTTCATCAACTTTTGCTACGGTTTTATGTAAATCGATGATGTGGATTCCATTGCGTTCCATAAAAATATAAGGAGCCATTTTAGGATTCCATTTTCTTTTAAGGTGGCCAAAATGAACACCTGCATCTAATAATTGATCGAAATTTGTTCTTGACATTTAATTAATTTTTTATTGTTTACATTCACTAAAGACAATTATCAAGTAGCCCTTTTAAAGGAGTCTTGATAATTTAGATACTAAACTGTTCTATACAAGTCTTAACGTTTACTGAATTGGAATTTTTTACGGGCTTTTTTCTGACCTGGTTTTTTACGCTCTACCATTCTTGGATCTCTTTTCATTAATCCTTTTGCTTTTAGCGGTGGACGGTTTTCCGCATCAAAAACGCATAAAGCACGGGAAATAGCTAAACGGATGGCTTCTGCCTGTCCGGTAATACCACCACCGTCGAGATTTGCTTTAATATCAAAACTTCCTTGATTTCCTAAAACTTCAAATGGTTGAGTTACGATATATTGTAATGTACCGGTATTGAAATATTCTTTATAATCTCTATCATTGATAGTTATTATTCCACTTCCTGGTTTCATATAAATACGTGCAACAGCAGTCTTCCTTCTTCCTATTGTATTGATAATTTCCATGTTACTTTAATGTATTTAATTTGGTTACTTTTGGAGATTGTGCTTGATGAGGATGTTCTGCTCCTGCATAAACATGTAAATTTCTAAAAAGTGTGCTACCCAACGTATTTTTAGGTAACATGCCTTTTACCGCCTTTTCAATTACCGAAATTGGTTTACGGGCAAGTAGTTCTTTAGGAGATGCAAAACGTTGACCCCCTGGGTAACCAGTGTGGCGAACATAAACTTTATCGTTCATTTTGTTGCCGGTCAATTTAATTTTTTCTGCATTCACGATTACTACATTATCACCACAGTCAACATGAGGTGTAAAGCTGGGTTTGTTTTTGCCTCTTAAAACATTGGCAACTTTTGATGCCAATCGCCCCAAAACTTCATTTTCAGCATCTATCAGAATCCACTCTTTTATTACGGTTTCCTTGTTTGCTGATACTGTTTTATAACTTAATGTATCCATTTGTTTGTTTAAATATTTCTTTTTCGCTACTATACCTTTTTTAAAAAGGGAGTGCAAAATTAGTATTTATTTTTTATATAACAAAATTTACCAACACAAATTTGTTGATAATTTTCACTTTATAATAGAATAAGGTCATATTGATGATGAAAAAAATATTTTAGCTAATTTCATTTTCTTGTCAAATCCAACAAACCATTTATTATTGTCAACGGGTGTGCAGGATTTCCTGGTATATAAAGATCAATTAGATATTTGTTCAAAAAACTTCGGTCAATTGCAAAACTATCAGCAAAAATACCCCCACTGATTGCATCAGTTCCAACAAGTACAATAATTTTAGGTTCAGGAACTGCATCGTAACAAATCTGGATGGCTTCAGCCATATTTTCCGAAATAGGTCCGGTAATTGCAATACCATCAGCATGTCGGGGTGAAGCAACGAATTCAATACCAAAACGACTCATATCAAACTGAACATTGTTACTGGCATTAAGCTCCCATTCGCAACTATTATCACCACCAGCACTTATTTGCCTTAATTTTAAAGATTTGCCAAATAAATTGTGAATTTCATCGCGAACGTTAGCAGGATTAACTTCTACTGGATTTTCATCTCCTTCTTTTATAATTAACCTATCACGTTCGTTAGTGGCTATTTTATAATCTTTTGTAAAAGAAATTTTTTCGGGAAATTGCATAGTGCATTCACCGCAAAAATTACATTTGCCTAAATCAATTGCAATCGGATTTTTAGTAATTGCCTGCAAGGGACATACTTCAACTAACTTATCCTCATCCACTTTTTTAAGAGTGATTATAGGTCTTCCTCTGAATATCCCCGGAACTTTAGCTGTAGTTACATCTGGAATATATTGTTTTCCTTGATGATATAATATTTTTAAATTATCAATCATAATTTACCTCCTTGTTATTTTACAAATCATGTCCGCAATAGGATAAATTAAAACTCTTATTGCAAATCGGGAAATCTGATATTTCATTGTTTCTTACCGATAAAGCTAATGCCATCCAATTGTGAAACGAAGGATCTTTTACTTTATAATGCAGAAAATCACCATTATCATCAGTAATTGCACAATGACAAATTTCACCACGCCAACCTTCAACCATGGAAATGGCAAAGGAATTTGGCTTTGGAGAATTCATATATGCCTTTTCTTCGTAATCTGGAATGTTCACCAACAGCTTACGAATGTATTCAATTGATTGCTTAACTTCTAACTTTCTGATTTGAACTCGTGAATAGACATCACCATGTCGTTTGTAAATTGGTTCGTGATTAAATTCATTATAAAGACTATACGGATGCGATAAACGAACATCTCTGTTCAGATTACTCATTCGGGCTGATAATCCCACAGTTCCAATTGATAATACATCGTCATATGAAACGACACCTGTTCTTTCAAAACGGGATAATGCACTGGGTAATTTGAATAATTGTTTGCACATTTCATCAAAATCAGGTTCAAAAGTATTTAAAACTTCATTTAATCGATTTGCCAAATTCTGGGTAAATGTAAACTGATTTTTTCCTGGTCTTATTAATCCTTTCGATAAACGGTTTCCACACCATTCCTGCATAAAATTAATAATAGGAGTTCTGAGTCTTCCAAATACAGAACTACCTAATTGATAAGCAATATCGGTACATACAGCACTTAAATCACCTGTGTGTATAGCAATTCGTTCCATTTCCAATGCCAGAGTACGTGCAAATTGAATATCTCTGGAAGATTGAAATCCGCAAAGGCTTTCCCAGATATGAGAAAATACAGTAGTATGCCCCACAACTGTATCACCAGCTATATTTTCTGCTAAAATAGTTCTCTGAAGTAGGTTTTTCTTCTCAATAAATAATTGTTCGATTCCTCTGTGTTGATAACCTAACTGGATTTCGAGATGTAGAATTTGCTCGCCATTACAAATAAAGCGAAAATGTCCGGGCTCAATTACTCCTGCATGAATCGGACCTACGCCTACTTCGTGTAATTCTTCACTATCAATAGAATAGAAAGGGTAATTTGCAATGGTTTTTGATTTATCAAAGCGATTATAAGGATAGCGAAGCGGTTTTAACCATGGATGAGCAATATATTGAATTCCAAAATTCTCATGAATTTCTCTTTCAAATTTTTCAAAACATAAAAGTTTTGAAGTAAAAGCAATTAATGTGGTTGAATCTCCAATAATACAAGAAGAAATAAATATCTCGTGTGTATTATCATCGGCAATACAGCAAATTAGTTTGATTTTATCCGATATTTTGAATCCATAATAATTTACACAATGCCTCTCAGGATGTGAAATAATAAATCCTGTATTTAACTCAAAAAATAAATCATAAGTTATTTCAGGAATTTGTTGTATATCTATGCGTTGATTATTAGAAACTGAAATATAGTTCATATCTATTACTTTTTAAATTGGTAAAAGCATAATACTTTCATTAATAAGTTGAACAAATTCTTTTGGAGGATTTAATCCAAAGTAAACTGATGCTACCAGTAAAATTATTTGAGTTACAGATTCCCAAGAACTTATTTTTGGAACTGTTTTATCATTGAAGCCTATTGCCGGAATAAAGAGAATTTTGAACATATTTTTTCCAAATGCCCAGATTATCATTGTTAAAAGCAAAAGAATGATAATTAATACAATTATTTGATTTGCCTCAAATAATGATTTAAATATCAAAAATTCACTAACAAATAAACCTGATGGTGGCATGGCTGTTGCAAAGATAAATCCGAACAAAAGTACCATCGCACCTGTAGCATTGTATTTAAAATAATTACCAATATGATAAATACTTTTTGTCTGAAAAACTCGGTATAATTGATTGTATTGAAAAAACAAACTCGATTTCACTAAAGCATGAAGCACAATATGCAAAATAGCAGCATAATATCCAACACCACCCGCAGCAAGCCCGAGCATTACCAGTCCCATGTGTTCAATACCTGAATAACCAAACATTCGTTTGATATTCTTTACTTTAATCATATAAACTGTAGAAACAAATACAGATAAAACAGCTGTAATTCCAATTACCAGATTAGCCCAATGATGCAAAGGTGTGTTTGCAACAACAATATAAAAACGAAAAACTCCAACAAATCCCAGATTCGTTAATATACTTGTAAGCAATGCTGCAGCAGGCCCTGGAGCATTGTCTTTAGCATCAATTCCGGCAGTAAACATTGGAACTAAACCTAACTTTGCTGTAAATCCTGTAAAGATAAATAAGAAAGCAAGTTGCAACCAAAATGGATTCAGATTTCCTGCATTAGATAATAAGTTTTTAAAAGAAAGGTCATCAGATCCTGCATGTTGTAATGAAAGACTTAAAAATAAAATTCCTATAAAGATGAAAGTAATACTGATTGCACAAATAAAAATATACTTCCAGGTTCCTTCCAATGCTAACTTATTGCGATGATGGTAGATAAGAGCAGAAGCGCAAAGTGTAGTAAGTTCGGTAAAAATCCAGGTAACTGCTATATGATTAGACAGATAGCCGGCACTTATTGCTGTAATTAATCCAACAATGGCTGCAAAATAAATCCCTCTTGATTGTGGAGTTTCTTCATTATTGTTACGAATATAAATAAAACTATGAATCATTGCAGGAATACTGATTACACTTAGGGTAATCAACAGTAGTATTCCCAGCGAATCGAATGTAAAATAATCAAGTTCAATATTTCTAAAATTGAAACAAGCATAAATGGTATAAGCCCACTGTAGAATTACAAATAAACAAACGAGACTTACATTGATAGCTTTATTTTTATTTACAAAAAGTGAAATAGCAATTAAAAAAGCGAGTATCAGATATATTAATGTCATTATATTTTAATATTTGGTTGGATTAATAATCTTTTAAGTTACTTAACTGATTTACATCTATGTCTTTAAACACATCTCCTATTTTATTCAAAAAGATACCCAATATAAGTACACTTGCAAAAATATCAAGCATAATACCTAGATTAACAAGCATTGGCATTTCATTTCCCACTGCAAGTGACAAAACAAAAACACCGTTTTCAATCACCATATAACCCATCACATGAGTGATGATTTTCCTTCGGGTTGCAATAAAATATAAACCTGTAAACAGCGTGGAAAGTGCTACTACAAAAAATATTTTATCCAAATGAGTGTCTTTAATTATATTAGCTAAAAGTATAGTCGTTACCACAATAACGGTTGTAATAATCAACGATACAAAATTAGGTAAAAAAGGTTCGGCTTCACGGGTAATTTTATTGCGTTTTAATACGTAAGCCAGAAAAACAGGTACAGCAATAGATTTAAATACAATGGTTTCCAAAAGAATTAACACAAGATTTAAAGTACTTATTTCGTTGAGTTGTAAAAACACAACAAAAAAAAGCAAAACGCCCTGTAAAGCAAGTACATTAATGTATGTAAGCAATCTGTTTGCAATAGCCATATAAAACAGTGTAATAAGGAATGTTATAAGCAATACATTTATCATGTTTCTAAATATTTTAGCAGATTAAATAAATTTTCCTAAAATTAATAAAGCTCCAAAAAAAATCAGTAAACTTACTGAAGTTAAAGCAAAAATAAACTGTGCATTGTGTCCCATACGAAAACGTGCCATAAAGGATTCGATAGTTCCAATTGCTATAGCAACAAGAAATTGAATAATAAAGAACATAGGAATGGTATATCCGTATGGAATTACACCCACAAATAAATTTACAATTAAAGCACCGTAAATGGCAAATTTTAGATAACCGGTAGTTAGAATAAGTCCAAGATCGAAACCACTGTTATCCAAAATCATGACTTCATGAATCATTGTTAATTCAAGATGTGTTTTAGGGTCATCAATAGGCATTCGGCTGTTCTCAATCATGGCAATCATTAGAATAACAAAAGTTGCCAGTATTGCAAGAGCATAGGTAATATAAGAGCCAATGTGAAGGGCTGCAAATATTTCCTGAAACGACAAATGTCCAGTAAGCAAAGCTAAAGAACCCATCAATATAAAAAATGCAGGTTCGGCTAACATCGAATAAAGTGCTTCGCGACTTGCTCCCATACCTTCGAAACTACTTCCGGTATCCATTGCTGAAATAATGCTGAAAAACTTACCCAAAGCAAGTACATAAGCAAAGAAAATAAAATCGCCATTAAAGCTGATAAAACCTTTGTATTGTCCGAAAGGGACTACCAGCATTGCCATAATAACAGAAGCGAAATAGACAGTAGGTGCAATTTGAAAGACAAAACTTGTGGTTTGACTGTAAACTGATCCTTTCCTGAAAAGCCGTATTACATCCTTAATCGGCTGTAATATTCCTGGGCCTTTGCGTCCTGAAAAAATACTTTTTGTTCGGATAATAATACCCGAAAAAAAGATTGCTGCAATTAATATTAATATAAATATCAGCATATTATAATTGTTTTATAAATTCAATAAATTCAATAATTGTTTTATAAATCACCGGTATACAAATCACTGAAACAATGAAAACGATGCCATATAATATATAAAACTGTAATCTTCCATTTTGTAAAAAAGTAAATCTACCCATAAACGATTTTAAAGATCTTATAGGAGAGTCAATCATCCATTTCTCAACTTTATCGTAAGAATGCGATTCATAATGTGATTTGATAGGGAAGATTCCTTCAATATCCTTTTTATGTTTAAAAATCAATAAAAATGGTTTAAAAAGCTTACGATAAGGTCTTATAAATGAATTGGCAGTATATTGCGTTTTAGGGGCAAAGCCTACATAGGCACATCCCCATGTGGGCTCAATAACTACTTTTTGTTTTCTGGTAACAATTTTTCTTATTGAAAATACAAGTATAACTAATAAAACCAGCATCCACATTGCCCAATTGATAGGTTGAATTACTCCTACTGTATTGAAAGATAATGCACTTTCGTGATTAATTAAAGTTCCTGCAAATAAAGCAATGGGATGATATAGAAGGTTTAAGAATAAAATGGGAAACAAGCCAATAAATACAATAAAAAATGCAATCAGATAAAGCGGCATTAATTGAAATAAAGATACTTCTTTAATCTCGTGTTGAAATTCATGACGTGGGTTTCCCAAAAAAACGATACCGAAAGCTTTTGTAAAGCACAGCAATGCTAAGCCACCAATCAGTACCAAACCTAAAATCGAAAATACAATGGTAATTAAAGCTGCAAGAGTTGCATCATGTAGCCAACTAAATAAACCATTGTAAATTAAAAATTCTGATACAAATCCATTGAAAGGAGGAATTCCCGAAATAGCAATGGCAGCAATTAGAAACAAAAAAGCAGTTTGTGGCATTTTTTTTACTAATCCTCCTAAACTTTCGATATTGAGTATATGTGTTGCCTGATAAACATTCCCTGCAGCATAAAACAATAATGATTTGAACAATCCATGATTTAAAGTATGCAATAACGCAGCTGCGAATCCAAGTGAAGCAAGCACCTGATTATTTGATCCCATTCCGATACATCCAATTCCAATTCCAATACCTATGATTCCGATATTTTCAATACTATGATAGGCGAGTAGTTTCTTTAAATTATGCTGAATAATTGCCAGCATCACACCATATAATCCTGAAATAATAGATATGGTGAGAATTATATAACCAACAATTGTATAGTCGGGTTTTATCAGTAAAAGCATTCGAAGGATTCCAAAAATCCCAATTTTTATAATCACGCCTGACATAATCCCTGATATATGTGCCGGAGCTACCGGATGTGCATAAGGCAACCAAGTATGAAATGGAACAAATCCTGCTTTTATGGATAATCCGATAAAAAAGCATAAAAAAAGTATAATTGCTACACCATGATTTCCGGAAGCATAAGCTGTTATTGCATTAAAATCAAAACTGTTTTGTTTGATTGCAACCCAGATAAATCCTAGCATCAGAAAGATAATACATATATGCGATTGAATCAGAAAATTGATACCTGCTTTGATAGTTGCCGTTTTTTCGTGTTCAAAGATTATTAAAATAAAAGAAGAAAGAGCCATCATTTCCCAGACAATCAGGAAAACCATACTGTTCTGAATTACACATAGACTAATTAGTGCTGAATGTAAAAATATTAATGCAACTGCATGAAGACTCAAGTTATTTTTTTGCTCATTGTAGGCATTCATATAAAAAATCCCGTAAAAACTGCCTGTTATATATACAAAGTTTATTATCAGCATAAACCATCCGGATAAACTATCGATACGAACTGGAATAAGCCCTGTAATTAAACTACCGGGCAGAAAGAACTCATAAGTCTTTCCCAAAAGTGTATTTATTGCAAAATAGGAGGAAAGTAAAGCACATAGCAATATAGCAGCAAATGCAACGATAGCTTTCCTTTTTACATTCAAAAAAGGGATAAGAAACGTTGCTATTACAACTATTACTATAAATACTTCTATGATTCTCATTATATTATATTTAATGCTGTAATGATAAAAATAGCAATAATAAAAACAATTCCGTAAATTACATAAGATTGTATTCTGCCGTTTTGTATAAATTTGAAGTAATTAGTCCCATAAACTAAGTGTTTGCTTATAGGTTTTATAAAAAACAACTCAAAAAAATCGTGATAATTAGATGCATATTTTCTGCTTATAGGAAATATTTCACCGGATTTTATCTCAACATATTTCTTTTTCTCAATTAGTAAGAAACCCAAAATTTTCCCTAATGGTTTTGAAAATGATTTTCCGGTATATTGTGCTTTAGGAACAGAGCCAACATAAGCACATCCCCAGGTTGGAACTGTTTCAGCTGTTTTACCTCTGATGACAAAAGTCCTAACTCCCCAGATTATTGCAACTATACAAATAAATACAGCTGAATACCTGCTTATATTTGAGATAATTGTGGAATAATTAGTAAAACCAGCAATCTCAAATCCTGAACGTAAAATGCTCATCCTTTGTAAAATATTGCCAATAGCATTCATGAAAATTTGAGGAAAGAAAGCCACAGTCATCATTACTATTATTATAACGTATTGAGGGAAAAGCATTCTTACAGACACTTCTTCAGGTTTATGGGCTAATTTTTCTCGTTCGGTTCCAAGAAAAATGGTTCCGAAAGTCTTGGTAAAGGCAAGTATGGAAATTCCACCGATAACACTAAGTCCGGCAATGCTGAGTATTAATAAAATTAATTGATTTAAACTGTTTGACTTCATACCTTCCAATAGTCCGCTGTAAATTATAAATTCCGAAACAAAGCCATTAAATGGAGGGATTCCACCTATAGCAATAGCACCAATCAGAAAAATAACCGCAGTTTTAGGCATGGATTTTATCAAACCACCCAAACGTTCCATATTACGGGTATGGGTTTGCTGATAAACCGAACCTGCTGAATAGAAAAGCAAGGATTTGAATAATGAATGATTCAGCACATGCAGTAGTGCACCACCAAATCCCAGATAATAAAGCATTGGATTATTATTCCCCAATCCCATCATTCCGATTCCAATTCCGATTCCGATAATTCCGATATTTTCGATGGTACAATAAGCCAGCATCCGCTTAAAATCTCGATGAACAGCAGCATTCAGTATTCCATACAATCCGGTAAGAACAGAAAAGGTAATAATAATTTCGCCAAGTAACAGAAAATCAGATTTCAGAAAAGAGATAATTCTGAAAATGCCATAAATCCCTATCTTTACAATAACTCCCGACATTACACCCGAAACATGCGATGGTGCTGCAGGATGGGCATGTGGCAACCATGTGTGCAAAGGAATAAATCCGGCTTTGAAACCAAAACCTAAAAAGAAAATCAGAAACAGCCAAATATTGGCATTACCATTAAAAAAAACATTGAATGCATTGAAATCAAAAGATCCTGTCTGAAAATATACCCAAATAAAACCAATAGTAAGCAAAATGACACTAATATGCATCTGAACCAGATAATTGATGCCGGATTTGATAGTTTTCGGATTGTTATGTTCAAAAATAACCAGCATCATGGAGGATAACGACATGATTTCCCACGCAATAATAAATGCCAGTCCATGTTGTAGCATACAAACCCAAATCATCGAAAGCTGGAACAACATAAATAATATCCAGTGCAAATTAAGCTCTGATTTAGTTGAATTATAGGTTTTCAGATATCCTCCTCCATAAATCACGCCTGTAAGGCACGTAAAGCCAACTATCATTATAAACCATGCAGATAAACCATCAATCCGGAGGGGAATATTTCCCATAAAATTTCCGGTGTTCAGTGAGTATTCTATTACATTACCATAAAGTGCAGGCAAGCTGATCCTGCTATAAAGTACAGCATTTACAAAAACAGTCAGTGCTGCCAGATTTGACTTCAACTTTAATGGTATAAAAAAAATAGCAATGATAGCACAAAGCGTAATTGTTAACGATAGATTAATTGTTAAATCGAATCCAATCATTTTACAAATATAGATTAATATAATTTAAATCTCATCTAGAATCATAGAATTTGATAGAATTAAGAGATTGCAAAATTAAGGAATTATTTTCATAATAGATTTTCTTTGTAAACCGTTGGTTTAAATAATAACCAAACATTTATAAAAAGCAAAATGTTTTTAAATTTAAACAAAAAGTTTTATATACATACTTTTAAAGAGTTTTTTTATGATTGTTTAATTCAAAACATAAAAAAGCCTCAGCTTTTTTTGAAACTGAGGTCTTTTTCAAAATGCAGTTGAACTATTTTTTCAATTAGATAGTTTAGATTCCTTAAAATCCAAGCATTGGATATTGATTATGCAAAAAATCCAGAGATTTCGCAGTTAAATCCATTTTGTTTGTATATCTGCTGAATCTGGCGGAAAAAACACCAATTCCATTATTAATGTTTGAATATTCAGGGCGTACCTGAACAATACTATTAGAAGCTTCGTTTACTTCGATATAAGTGCTTAAATCATCACCGGCTACACTAACAACAAAATCTATTTTACCCATTTTACGAGAAATGGGGTTTGAAATTGTTGACCACGATAAACTATTTTTTAATGTTTCATAAAAGGTAAGACCGGGAAATTCTAAAATCATTTCGCTACCTCCTTCATACGTTGTTCTTGTTTGAGTGCTAAGTGGAATCTCTATATATTTTGGTTCATCTACTATTCCATTTTTGCTTTCAAAATAGTTAATACGCAAAGTAATACTATATCTTTTGCCTCCTTTAGCCGACATCCATTCTATTTTTTTCTTACCAATAGATGTTGAAGGAAAATCAATAGTAGTGGCTCCATTGGGATTTGTTATATCAAAAGAATTTACCAACATTGTTTGGGCACTAATAATTTTGCTTGTTTTTGTATTTCTAATTGTTAATTTGTATTCTCTGTCTTCTTTCAAAGAATCATGAATAGGGAACTCAGGGTTATATGTTTTGCATTTATACAAAACTTGTTTGGGTGCATAAAATATTCCGGGTTCTTTGTTATAAATAGTAGTTGTGTCAAAATAATAAGTTTTTTCCACTTTTCCATTTAGTATTTCTTCCATTATCACATTTAAATCAGTACCATAGCTGCTAAAATCTTCATTTTGTGCCATAATATAAGCACTTTCATTGCCCAAAAAAGCTTTGTTAATCTTAAGATAGGTAAAAGTATCTTTTTGGTTAAGCAAACCATACACAACAGTAATATCTTTATATTCTGCATTTGGATTAAAATCGGTTTCGCAAGCAGAAATAAATAAAGCAAAAATTGCTATTGCTATTAAGCTAAGATATTTAGACATGAACATTAAATTTTAGAATAGAGTACAAAAATAGATAAAAAATAGATTATAAAACAATATTATTGTATTGTTTAACAATTAATAATTAAATTTTATCCTCCACTAACCAAATGCAACACAACTACATTATCACCATCTTTTACAATGGTAGTTTCGTAATCCTGCTTTTTTACTATTTGTTCATTTACTTTAATTACCAGCATTTTAAATATGAAATTTTTCAAAATAAGTAATTGTGCAATACTTATTTCTTTTCCATCTATAGTTTCGGGTGTATTATTAAGAATGATATTCATTATTATTGATTCTGTTTGTTTAATAAAATTTCAACAACCTGATTTGCCTGCATATTAGCAACTATACCAACTCTTGGAGCAAGCGGAGGTGTATTTTCGGAGATTTCTGTAGTTAAATCGCCACAGATATATAGTTTTTCGTAATTAATAGTTTTAATTGTATTGTTATTTCCCCATCCAGCCATACCAGATCCTGAAATAATAAATTTTTCAGGCATTTCAGTTAGAACTGTTTCAATTAGCATTTTTTTCATTTCAGCCAAATCAAATGCTTCTACAATAACGTCACAATTCTTGAAAAGTTGAGTAATGTTATCAGTAGATAACTTAAGGCAATGTTTTTCAACGATAACATCTGTATTTACACGTTTTATATTGGTTTGCAGAGCATCTACTTTATACATCCCCAATTGATCAATAAAAAAATACTGACGGTTGAGATTACTTTGTACAATTATATCAAAATCAGCAATAATAAGTTTTCCTATACCAATACGAGCCAATGCAATGGCACAATTGGAGCCCAAGCCACCACAACCGGCAATACCCACTGTTTTTCCTTTTAAAGATTCAAGTAGCATGTTGTATGTTTTTATAAGTTGCAAAGATAAAAAAAAGTCCCTATAATTTTATAGAGACTTTTTAAGCTTAAGTAGTAGTGTAGTAAAAACAATTATTTTTCTGTAGAAGTTTCTATTGAAAACAATTCAACTTCAAATATTAAAGTAGATCCAGGAGGTATTTTTCCTGCTTCTCTATCGCCATAAGCTAAATTAGATGGAATATAGAAAACGTATTTTGAACCCGGGGTCATTAACTGAACACCTTCTGTCCAACCAGGAATTACTTGATTTAATCCGAATGAGATAGGCTCGCCTCTTTCAACGGAAGAATCAAAAACAGTTCCATCAATCAAAGTACCGTGATAATGAACTTTAACTTTATCATTAGCTTTTGGATGTTCGCCAACGCCTTCTTTTATTACTTTATATTGCAAGCCACTTGGTAATTCTTTAACACCTTCGGCTGTTTTATTTTTAGCTAAAAATTCTGCACCTGCTTTTTTGGGACCTTCTGATTTTTTAGCTTTTTCTTTTTCTTGTTTTTTCATTCTTTCTTGTTGCCATTTACCCAATACTTCGTCTTTCTTTTGTTTACTTACAACAAGAGTATCCATATTTTTAACAGCATCTTCAATTCCTTTGAAAAGCAGTTCTGATTTGAATTGAATAGAATTGTTTACTAAATTATGACCAATATCAGCACCAATTAAATAACTAATTGAATCAGAGTTTGAAACAAGTTTTGTTGATTGGTTTTTTTGAGCTGAAACACTTATGGTAAACAAAACTACCATTACTGAAATAAAAAAAATGTATTTTTTCATTATTAAAAGGTTTTAAAATTATTCGACAAATGTAAGGGAATTTATTTTCTTATAAAAAAATTAGCAATTACATTTAACAATATTTAATAGATTTTGAATTATTTTTATAAAACAATGCTAAAAATGAGTACTTTTGCAATTCAATTTCATGGGGCTGACCGGTTTTGACAGCAAGAAAGTGGGGTTGTAAGCATGCCGAGTGTGGTAAATATGACTCGTTAATCTCAAGTTACACAGCCAATAAACGGCGAAAACAATTCTTACGCTTTAGCAGCTTAATCTAGGATTAGGTAGCTATTTGCTCCCCAAAAAGCTTTGACTAACGGCGTTTTGAACGGAGCATCATAAATGTTGGTATAGCTTTTGCAAGGCTCTGGTGCAAAGGCGAAATAAAAGAGATACGGTATTTATAGGTTGGTTTTTTACCGGTAACCTGCCCGACAATCAATAAAAAACTAAGCATGTAGAAAGCAGTTTTGCTGCTTGTTTGGACCAGGGTTCGACTCCCTGCAGTTCCACACAAATAAAAGTCTTGTAAATATTAATATTTACAAGACTTTTTAAGTTTCTGGTGTTGATTGTTTTACAAAAATATAAAACTAAATTTATGTAAATAAACTTATTAATTCGAGAATTTGAGCTTTTGTGAAAGGTTTTGTTATTACTTTATTACATCCTCCGGCTAAAATATTTTCAATTTCATCGGGCATTGTATAACCAGTAACAGCTATAATCGGTGTATCTTTATATTCTTTTATGCTACGTATTTTTTTTGTAGTTTCAATCCCATCAATGCCATGTCCCAAATTAATATCCATTAGTATAATGTTATATTGTGTTTGCTGCACTTTTTCAATGGCTGCTTCGCCATCGGTTACAAATTCAAAATCACAAATATTTTGTAAATAAACTTTAGTAAGTTGAATGTTTATTTCATTGTCTTCAACATATAAAACTTTCGGGAGTTTACTGTCTTTTCCTTTCAGTGGAATGATAGTGTTCGCAACTTTTTTTCGATTAACAGAGTTTTTTTTTGTATTATCTTCTGAAATTTCACCCGGCAATTCAATTGTAAATGTTGAACCAATGCCAAGCTCGCTTTCGAGTTTTATTTTACCATTCATCAAATTTACAATTTTATGTGCAATTGTTAATCCTAATCCGTTGCCTTCATACAAACGTGCGATACCTTCGCTTGCTTGCCTGAATTCGTTAAAAATTAATTCTTGCATTTCTTTTGGAATGCCAATGCCTGTATCGTTAACTCTGCAAATAAATACTACTTTCCCGTCTGTTTGTTTACTATCAATTTCAATTTTTATACCTCCTTTTTTAGTGAATTTAAGTGCATTATCAATAAGCGAACTTATCACTTGCTGAAACAAATTATAATCTACTCTTACTACAATGTTTTTATCTTTTACAATTAAATCTAAATCTAAATTTTTATCTTCAGCAATATTTCTAAATAATTCAAACACATTATTTATACAACTTACAGGGTGTAAAAGTTTATAATCTACTTTTAATGATGCTGATTCCAATAATGATAAATCCATAATTGAATTCAATGTCGCCATTAATCGTTTACCAGATTTATTGATAGAATTAACCATTTTAATTTGTGCAGGATTCGTAAGTTCATGTGTGAGTACTTCAGAAAACCCTAAAATGCCAGCCATAGGTGTACGAAGTTCGTGGCTCATATTACTCAAAAGCGATGATTTCAATCGACTTGCTTCTTCTGCTTTGTCTTTGGCAATATTGAGTTTTTCATTTGTTTCATGAAGTGTTGTAATATCTCGACCTATAACAGCAAGCCCTTTTCTTTGTCCATCTGCATAAAAAATTGGAATTTTATAAACCTCAAAAGTTCTTATTTTCCCTTCAAGTGTAGGGATTTTTTCTATTCCTTGTAAAATTCCTTTATTTGTCCATGCAAGTTCGTCTGATTCCATGCATAAAGTAAAAGCATTTTTATAAATTGTATTTGTAAATTCACATAGTTCTATATCAGTTTTGCCAAAATAATCAACACCTACCAAGTCGAATAATTCTAAATCTGCATCATTTGCCAATAACCATCTGCCTTCTCCGTCTTTATAACATACAATATCAGGAATTGAATTCATAAATGTAAATAATCTTTCTTCGCTTTCTTCAGCTTTTTCTTTGGCTTCGTTTAATTCAATATTTGATTGTAATAATTTTTGTTCTGACAGCTTCCGTTCTGTAATATCGCGAATAATAGCAATGTTATATAATTCGTTTTCAAAATAAAATATTCCCGCTTTCACCTCAAAAGGAAACTCTTCACCATTTTTTCTCACACCAATTGTTTCATAAAATCCAGGAACATTTTTGCCATTTTCTCTATTAATTGTAATTTCAGAAACTTTAGCTTTTTCTTGTGGTGCAATTTGGTCTAGAGTGGGTTTGCCTATTAATTCATCAGATGAGTTATATCCGTATAAATTAAGATATTCTGAATTCGAAAATATAAGATTTCCATTTTTAGAAACGCCAATTGCATCCTGTGAATTTTCTAAGATTGCCCTGAATTTTGCTTCGCTTTCTTGAGCAATAATTTTGGCTTTTATTAATTCATTTTCGGCTTGTTTGTGTTCTGTAATATCTTGAGCAGTACCATTTATAAACAATGGTTTTCCTTCCGAATTATATGTTAACTCCCCTCGACCACTAATGTAACAAATTTCTCCATTTGGATGAATAACACGGAATTCCAATTCACCAGGGCTTTTTCCTTCCGAACAAGCCTTGTTCCAAGTTTCCATTTTTTTTCGGTCATCAGGATGAACAAGATTGAGAATATTTTCTTTATTTATAGTAAAGGTATCAGCAGATACACCATAAATATGATACATTTCATCAGACCACCATCCCTTGCCATCAATTTCTCGTTTCCAGCTTCCTATTTTGGCAATCTCTTGAGCTTTTCTTAAATCGGCTTCTTTATCAATTAATAGTTTTTCTATGTGTTTACGTTCTGTAATATCGGTAACGAATACGGTTAAACCCACAATAATTTCATTATGGTCGTAAATTGGAGAATACCTGTTTTCCCATGAAGTTCTAAAAAGATTATCATCACCATATTCCTCAATAAGAGTTAAATGTTTTCCTTGCAAAGTAGAATCGAAATTGCATTTGGCTTTTTGTCTGTCATCAGGGTTAAGAATAATATCAAGCATATTCATACCTACCTTAATATCTGCACCCCAAATGTGTTTCATTGTATCTTTGTGTGAATTAGTAAAAGCAGTGTATTGATATTTAGTGTCAAGCGAAAAAATAATGATTCCTTTAGGACTTTCTAAAATTGAACGAAGAAGTTCGTTGTTTTTTCTGGCATTACTTTCTATTTCTATAAGTTTTTCTTCAGACAGTTTATGTTCAGTAATATCTTGAATAGTTCCAATCATTGAAACAACATTATCACTTTGATCAATTTTTATTTCACCTTTACCTTGCACCCATCTTATTTCATTATCAAGCTTTCTTATTATTCTGTATTCCTTATTAAAGGATGTGTGTTTAGCTATTACTTCTTCCAACAAATATTTATGCATCATCTCTTGGTCTTCAGGATATATAATATCTATCCAACTATCAATTGTTCTTTCGTAGAATTTTTCGATTCCAAATATACTGTCTAGCACATCCGATGATTCCCATATACCTGTTTGAAAATTAACTTTATAAGAACCTATAAATGCTGCACGTTGTGATTCTTTAAAAAAATATTCACTTTCTCTTAAATTAGCTTCCATTTGTATTTGTTCAGTAATATCATTTGATACTACGAGTATTCCTTCATCGTCGTTGGGTAAAGAAACTAATATCTCTTTGAGTTCCATCCAACACAGATTTCCATCTTTTTTTAAGTTTCTTGTTGTATGAAACATTGCTGTTTCACTTATAATCTTTTTAATATTAGGCAATATCTTATCAGTGTCTTCTTTTGGAATGATTATTTGTATGTTTTTACCAATTAACTCTTCTTTTTTGTACCCTAAGCTTTTGCAAAAAGATATATTTACATCAAGAATAATTCCATTGAGGTCTTCTAATAATAAACCATTCGGAGATAAATCAAAAAGGTTTTGATATCGCATTTCGCTTTTGCGTAGTCTTTCTTCTGTATTTTGTTGAAATAAAGCTGCTTTTGATGATATGTTTTTGTCTTCTTTCATAACATATTGATAGTATTTGTTGGATAATACCTCTGCTTATACCAAATGTTTATTATTTAATTATTAAATTTCGGAATTGAGAAGATAAATTTACTTCCATTCCCCACTTCGCTTTTAACCCATATTTTCCCACCATGTTTTCCAATAAATTCCTTACATAATATTAACCCCAGACCAGTTCCTTGTTCGTTTTGTGTACCTTTTGTTGAGTAGGTTTCTTCTATACGAAACAACTTTTCTAAAATTTCTTTTTTTATACCAATACCATTATCTGAAACTGTTACTAACAATTCATTCTGTTTTTGTTCTGTTGAAATTAAAATTTTCCCATTTGTATTTGTAAATTTAATAGCATTTGAAATAATATTTCGCAATACAGTACTTATCATTGCTTTATCGGCAAATACAGGAATGTTTCTAGGCGATTCACTAAAAATATTTATTGATTTTTGTTGAGCTGAATCTACTAATAATTCTGTTGTTTCCTTTATGAGTGCATGTAGTTCAAAATATTCAGGATTAAAGTCAATTCTGCCGGTTTGTAAACGTGACCATTCTAATAAATTTGTGACCAAATCCAATGCTCTGAAGGAAGATTTTTGTATAATCTTTGCATATTCATCGATTCCCTTATAATCCATTCGTTTAATCTGATCTATGAGTATTTCGCTAAATCCTAAAATGCTATTGAAAGGACTTCTCAAATCATGAGAAATAATCGAAAAGAACTTATCTTTGGTAGCATTGAGTTCTTTAAGTTGAGCCTCGCTTTCTTTGATTGACTGATCTATTTTTTTTCGCTCAGTAATGTCTTCTTTTACAGCTAAAAAGTGAGTGATCACACCTTCGTTATTTTTTATGGGAGAAATAGATGCAAATTCCCAGTAAAGCTCTCCATTTTTTTTCTTATTGTGAAATTCACCTCTCCATTCTTTACCTGAAGTAATGTTTTCCCAAAGCTCTTTATATTCGTCAGATGTTGTTTCGTCAGATTTCAGTATTCTTGGGTTGTTGCCTATCGCTTCTTCGTAAGTAAAGCCTGTAATAATGGAAAACTTAGGATTTACATATTCAATATCTCCTTTTAAATTAGTAATTACAATGCTTACAGGGCTTTGTTCCATTGCTTGAGACAGTTTTGTTATTTGTTCTTCAGAACGTTTACGTTCAGTAATGTCGGTAAAAATAGTTGCAAAATAGCCAGAATTTGGCGAAAATACAGAAATATTAAAATACTTATCAAGTGGAGAAAAGTAAGATTCAAAAAAATAAGGTTCTGCTGTTTTGGCAACATTAGCGTAGATTTCCAGATATGGGGCTTCTGATACTCCATAGAGTTGGGTTGCCATACTATTTTTTGCTTTTTCGGCAGAAATACCAATTTGTGTTTCAAAAGCCGGATTGATATCAATAATTTTGTAATCAATGGCTTTGTATTCTGAATCGTAAATAAGCTGGTGTAATGCAAAACCTTCTGACATTTGCGTAAACAGAGAACGAAATTTTGCTTCGCTTTCTCTTATAGATTGTTCAGCTTTTCGACGTTCAAGTTCATTTGCAGCACTAACTGATACCAATTGCAATATGGATTTAACCAAATTAGGGTTTGTAATGCGTTTGCGACCAATTATTGCTATTAAACCAATTTTTTGTGAATTTGAATCCCATAGTATAGTTCCAATATAACTTTCGGCGTTCATTTCCTGCAATACTTCGTCTTTTGGAAATAAATGCTGAACCGAGTCAGTAAAGCAGCAAATAGATTTATCAACCACATCACCACAGGGTGTATCCTTTAATGTGTAAACTATATTGTCTTTAAAATCTCCATCAAAATATTGAGCCAATGTTTGAGCCTCAAGATTTCCTTCCAGTAATCTGTCAATACACACATAATCCATTTTTAGTGTTTCGGCAAGATGTTTTGCCAATGAAGTAAAAAAATCAATGCCTTTGGAATGTTCTCCAGTTTGAGAAAGAAAAAGCAGCGTGTTTTCAATTATTTTACGATCTGTTATATCTTGTCCCTGAGCAATTGTAGCAATTATTGTTTTTTTATCGCTACTGTATATATTTGCAGAATTCCAAAGTGCAATGTGTATATCGCCTGATTTGTGTAAAATAGGTATTTCTACTGATTCCAATTTTTCGCCCGCAGAGGTTTCTTTAATCAATTCAAGAGAATCTATTAGCGATGATTCGGGAAAAAGAATATCTATTGGGTTTCCGATTACTTCAATAGCTTTGTATCCCGAAAAATGTTCAAATGCATAATTAAATCGTGTTATTTTATAAGCGGCATCCCAAACTATAATGGGTGCATTTGCATAATCAATAAGGTTTTCAAGATAATCTTTGGTTTGGCGTAATTCTTCATTCAAAAGTTTACGATTTTTTGCATCTATTTCATTAGAAAATACGTCTTTATTATCTATTATATTTTCGTTTTTATGTTTTTTCTCCTTTTTCATGCCCATAAGTCTTTTTTTAACAGAAATAATTGTAGTAAAACGTTATAAGTTGATAGAATCAAATTTAGAATATAAATTTGCTGACCTCTCAATTGTTACTTATTCCAATCTATAAGGAGTACAAAATGTCTTCTTCCCTTAAATCTTTACAAATATAATACAGATGTAATAAAATTCAATGAATTTTTTGTATAAGTAATGCAACAATTATTATTCCCGTTACCATTATTTTCATTGACAGGGAATTAATTTATTGCAAAACCACAACTATTCGGTTATCATGGGATTGTTTAAACCTATTGGGTTTTATAGAGTATGTAACACAATGTCAAAACTTCAAGGGTGTCAATTAAGCTTTGATATCCTTTTTGCTCTCTATTAATCGCTTTTTTTGCTTTTTTCTGCTCAATAATTTCCTCCTGTATTAGTTTATTGGCTATTTCTAATTCTGTAGTACATTCATTAACCTGTTTTTCAAGATCATTATAAGCTTGTTTCAGTTCAGTTTATGTTTTTAAAAGTTTATTCTTTTCTGTTTGTAATTCTTCATTATGTTGTCTTCATTTTATTGGGCTTGGAATAGCAAGTATTTTTGGTAAGAACAAGCATACGACTATTGTTGCTAGCGAGATTAGAGCACAAAAGATATCAACTACTCTCTGTCAAAAGTATATATGAATCTATCAAACTTACAACATGAACTAAACACGTGGTTTCACATACCAAAATAAATAATTCAAAAAGAATATCTTTTCTTTTTCGTATCAATAGATCATTAAGGAAGGAATAAATGCATACTAATAGCTTTTAAAGCATTGGCTATAGAAATTATCATCATTAAAAGTGGTGTCATATTATTTTCGACAACACTTTTAATTTCCATATTTGTGTGGTGCATGTAAATCATAGGTACAATAATAAGAACTGCAAGAGCAATAATAGGAGCAATGATTCTGGGTAAAAGTTCAATGCATTGTTTTAGGACAGTTTTTTTAGGAGCAAAGATTTCTAATTTATTTTTACGTAAACGGAGACTGTTTGAAACTACAAAAACAGAACTGAAAGCCATAGCTCCAGCAGCAAACATTGGACTAAGCAGCCCATAAGCTGCAATTGGTATTAATGCTACATTATATAATAAAGCCCAAACTAAATTTTGAATAATAGTTTGTGAAATTTTACGTGATAATGAAATAGCGCGTCTTATGCCAGATAACTCACCACTAATAAGAGTTATACCAGCTGCAGACATGGCAATTTCTGTACCTGACCCGATTGCAATGCCCACATCAGCTTGAGCAAGAGCCGGTGCATCATTTATGCCATCACCAACCATAGCAACCATAGGATGAGCATAATTTCCTAAGATTGTAGATGTTTGTAATTTCTTAATTTCTTCGGCTTTATCACCAGGTAATACTTCGGCAAAAACCTTGGAAATGCCAATTTGACGGGCAATAGCATCGGCGACTGACTGATTGTCGCCGGTAATCATGATTACTTCCATCCCCAGCTTGAATAAATCAGCTACTACTTCTTTGGCTCCAGATTTTAAAGTGTCGGCTACTGCAATAATACCAACAGCTTTCATTTTATTTTCTAAATCAGAAACAGCTATTATCATTGCTGTTTTACCATCTTTTTGTAATCTTATAACATCTTCCAGAAATCCATCATTAGAAATTCCTTCATTTTTCATCAAACGAAGGTTTCCAACCATTATTGTTTTGTTTTCAACAGTTGCTCTGATGCCTAAACCTCCGTAAGAACGAAATTGTGTTGGTTTATTTAGCATTAATGATTTTTCTTTTGCTGCTTTTACAATTGCTTGTCCTAAAGGATGTTCAGATGCTTGTTCAGCACTTGCTGCATATCTTAAAATAATATTTTCGGAAAGATTAGCTAAAACAATAATATCGGTAAGTTGTGGCTCTCCGCTTGTGATAGTTCCTGTTTTATCTAAAACAATAATATTTACTTTTCCTGCTTTTTCAAGTATTTCGCTGTTTTTAAATAGTATTCCATTTTCAGCACCTTTGGATGTGCCAACAATTACAGCAGTTGGAGTTGCTAATCCAATTGCACAAGGACAAGCAATTACAAGGACAGCTATGGCATTCATCAAAGCTGTAATCCAATTTATTTCAGCTACAAATATCCAACCTAAAAAAGTAAACAAGGCAATAGCAATAATAATTGGGACAAAATATTTACCAATCTGGTCAGTAAGCTTTTGAATGGGGGCTTTACTACTTTGCGCCTCTTTAACCATTTTTACAATTTGAGATAAAGTAGTGTTTCTACCTACTCTTGTGGCTTCGTATTTTATAAACCCTTCATGATTAATGGTAGCTGCAATTACTTCATCACCAGGGCCTTTATTTACGGGAATTGATTCACCGGTAAGCATTGACTCTTCTATTGCTGAACGACCTTCGCTTATGATTCCATCAACAGGAAATTTATTTCCGGGACGTACAATAACAGTATCACCAACTATAACTTCTTCAACATTAATTTCAATTTCTAAGCCATTTCTGATAACAAAAGCGGTTTTCGGTCTTAAACCGATTAATGCTTTTAATGCGTCAGAGGTTCTTCCTTTCGCTCGTGTTTCAAGGTATTTACCAAGTCTTATAAGTGCGATGATAGCAGCTGATGTTTCGTAATATACATTGGGACTGTTAATTACTCCTAATGTGACAAGTAAACTTGAGAAATAGGCAGCTGAAGAGCCCAACACGATGAGTACATCCATATTTGCACTTCCAAATCTTAAACTTTTATAAGCACTTATGTAAAATTGCCATCCTACAAGAAACTGAACGATAGTAGCAGTAAATAGCATAGCATAATCATCATATTTGAATTCAAGAACTTTAAAATCGCGCAACATACTATAAATTACTAATGGGAGGGTGAGAAATAAACCGATAATCATCAGCTTTTTCTGTTGGTTTATTTCTTTTTCACGAATTTTTGATTCAACATCCGTTTCTTCTATTTGCTTATCTTCGACTGTAATTTTAAATCCGGATTTTTGAATGATATCAGTAATTTCAGTAATACTTATCATTCCGGGAATATATTCTATTATAGCTTGTTGCTGTTCATATTCATATTTTGATGAAATAATTCCGTTTTCTGAATGTAAGGCTTTTTCTAAAAAAGCTTTATCATGATTGTTTTTTATTCCTTCGATTAGTATTTCTAATTTACCTATTGCTACCTTATAACCTAAATGATGAATACTATCAATAATTTGTCTTTCAGAAATTATTGACTTATCAAAGTTTACTGATAATTTTTCGCTGGAAAAATCAACATTTGCTACAGAAACACCTTTAAGTTTTCGTACATTCGACTCGATTGATAATGCACAATTGCTACAGGATAATCCCCTTAAAGGCATAACAGAATTTCTGATATTTTCCATTAATTTTATGCTTTAGTTTAAAATATATAAATCAAGTATTTTTTTGTTTTGAATAATTAATACAAACTTACATAAAAATTTGTGATTTATAAGCGACCCCAATAAAAATCAAG
>JACABE010000002.1:319637-322856 GCA_013377005.1 Bacteroidota bacterium | reverse complement strand
ATAACTATTCTTTCATCTATTAATCTTATTAATAATTCTCTTTTTAATAACATATTGCTTTTTAAAATGGTTTTTTCTATATGTTTTAATATCTCCTAAAAAGTAAATAAAAAAAAACCGCAAGGCTACTCTTAATAGCCTTGCGAGTTATCAAAAATTAACCATGATTCTTAGGGGCTGAGTCACATGAGCATCCATTTCTAAGTCCCATACTTACAGAATTAACTGCATAATAACTGGTTTTTGCAATTTTGAATTTTGATTTCATATTAAAAATATTAATAAAAAAAACCCTTCTTATATAAACGTGAGGGTACTAACGTACATTTATTATCTCTTTACTAAAATTATCATTAATAGGTGGATTTATTTCATTAAGTCTTTCTTCAATTGTAAGCCCATTTAATGGATCTTTTCCTAACTTTAATTCGTTATGGATTTTCATCCTTGTTTTGGCTATATAACATCCTATTTTATTAGGATCATCAATTGAATTGTTGTCAATAAAATTATCACCAACACAAAAGTTGCAATAATTACAATACTCTTTTTTACTACAATACTCGAAATACTTAAATGACGAACGCCTCTGCCAATTTATTGCATTTTCAGAATTTATTATTTCATTTATAGGATTATTTAAAATATTTCCTAATATCATAGGAAATGCATGACAAGGCATGACATCTCCTTTTGGATTAATGCCAAACATATTTATACCAGCAACACATACAAAGTCTTCACTATTTTTCTTGTATTTAATAGAATCATTATTACTAACATATAAAGCTAAGCGTTTATCTCTTAATATTATTTCCAGTAACTCATCTGTAACTTGAAGATTTTTGGTTACTGAAATATCTCCATCAAATGCATTTGAGAGTTTTAAGTCATAATCAATCCTTATTGCAAATTTTTTTGCAATAATTGAAGCAGTAAAATAATCTTTTGCATTTAATTTCATTATAATACTATTTATTTTAGTATTTATGCCTAAATTATACAAGTTCTCAATACATTTTATTGTCTTTTGTAAAGATCCCTTTACATTAGTAATTCTATCGTGTGTATCATCTATACCACTATATACAGATAGGGAAACTTCCAAAGGGTAAAATTGAGCAAGCAATTCTTCTTTGCCCAACAAACCTAAACCATTCGTTTTTATATCAATAGCAAAATCATTTTCATACAACAATTCAATTATTTTCCATATATCTTTTCTCATAAATGGGTCACCACCAGTAAGTAAAACCCTAACTACTCCAAGCTCTTTAAGTTCTTTGATTAATTTTTTATAATTATTTGTAGTTAGTTCTTTCGTCTTTCTATTATTTATTTCATTTTTATTACGAACAGCACCAGGATTGTAACAATGGATACATTGTTCGTTGCAATTATAGGTTAATTCAATAGCTATATTAAATGGTATATTATATAATTGGAGAACTGAGCGATAATCATCTTGAGCATCATCAAAAATATAAGAGTTAGAATTTAATTCAGTTTTTTCTGCTGGAAACTGTTTTTTGCTATCTATTAATTCCTTTTTAATAGTTTTTTTTTCTTCAATAGTTATTTTATTATTAAGAATTAAACCCTGACCCAATAGCTCTCCGTTAAAGAATTCTTTAATATCTTTTATCAGAAATCCTGTGTTTTTAGAAATATTAACTAAATCTATTTTTGTGTTTTTTTTTGTATTAATTACTTCAGCAATTAATTCTGCACTTTCCTCCTGAAAAAGAAAGACCATTCCTGTAAGTAAATTATACATTAAAGCGTTACTACTTTCTTTGTGAAACCGCCCACATGTCCATTCAGGTCTATAATAATTCATAAATTTAAATTTAATTATTTCTGTTTTAAATAACCAAAGGCACATTGGCTGCATTTAAATCCGCCAGAGCTATATATCCCTTTATGTTTAGAAATACAAAAACTACAAATTCTAAAACCGCATTTATCACAAATATACCACCTCCAACTTTGGGAATAGTTTGTTTTACAATTCTGGCAGGGAATTAATAAATTGCTCATTTTATTAGCATCATTAATGAATTAATTAGACCCTCTCATTCCATCCTTTATTGCATCAGAAGCTTTTTGAGAGCTATTAGACCCTTTCAATCCATCCATAATAGTATCTGAATCATCAACAAACATCCCTTTATTTAATGCATCTGAAGCACTATTAGCACTACCCCAAGCTTTTGAAGTAAATGCCTGTGCAGAAGCGTTTGCTAATGTTTCTCTAATATTCATGTCCTTTTCATACTTTTTCATAAATGATTTAAGGATGGTAATATCAATAAAATCTGACGATCCTTTTATTTGAATTAATTTTGCAGCTCTTTTATAAAGATCCTCATTAAACGTGTATATTTCATTTTCTAATTTTTGATATTCTTCATAAAAATTATACAAATACCAGCAATATACAGCGCCTAATACTATACTCAATACTATATAAAAAATCAGCCAGTTTTTTGAAAAGAAATCGACAGATTCACTTCCTATAGATATAAAGAAATGAAGGAATAATAACACAATTGCAGGTCGAAGAAATGTATGTTTAGCTATATCTGAAAAATCTGGAGTAAATAAGGAACTGTCAGTAACATTATAAAAAAAATTCTTTTTTAATGATTTATTTTTTTCATACTTCTCATTTAAATTTTCAAGACGATTAGAATCATTTTTCCATGCTGTAAAAACTGTATTTTCATTTTTAGGATTCATTGTAATTGGTTTTAGTTATTAATAATGATTTTAAAAAAGTATTAAAATCTAAGTAGCTATAATTAAATGATTTAATTTCAAATATTATAAGCACTATCATTTTTTATAATTTGTCACATCTCTTGATTAGCCCATAATATCTCTGAGACCAATAAGATATTTAGATATTATGTTATGAAATTTTATTATCATTAAGTGAATATTTGATTTTATTTAATAAAAAAGGGCGTGAACCTCTGCCTTTAGCTTCAAACTACTTGAGGTATCGCCAAACACCCTATCTGATTTGAAACAAGCAAAGGAACACACCCTTTTACAGATGCGTTCGCTTTTTTTGCTTCTCTCAGATACTGATAAATTGGCGATTTTCAAGTAAGAGAAACTTTAAGCAACGCTATTATTATTCTATTTTATTTTTACAATAAGTTTTAAAAAAATAAAAAATTCAATTATTCTTCTAATAACTCAATAATAATC
>JACABE010000002.1:287640-319627 GCA_013377005.1 Bacteroidota bacterium | reverse complement strand
AAATTTATTAATTTACAGAAAATAAGTTTATTATAAAGGAATAAAATAACCATCATACCACTTTTAGGTCTTTACAATTTAATTTATCACTAATTTTTAATTAATAAAACTATCTAACCATCCGTAAGCATCAGGCAATAAGTGCATTTGTTTGGTTGCATAATTCAACCAATCACCATTTATATCATAATTATCTATGTGGGAATTAGTTAATCTTTTTTTGGTTTTTTTTGATGTATTAAAGCTTCCCAAATATCTATTTATCCAATTTTTAAGTGTATCATAATCTTTATCGGGAGAGCCTAAAAGAAAATGACAATGAAATCCGTCTTTATTCGGATTTTGTTCAGTTACATACCAAAATATTAAATTTACACCCTTAAAATTCTTTTTTATAGCATTAAAAAAGTTTTCTGAAGCTTTTCTCGACGCTTCAGGGGTAGGACAATATTGAGGTCTTAAAGTACCTTTAATAGACCAAGAATAAGCTGATAAAAATTTTACATAATCATCTTTTAAGGTATTTGATAAAAAGAACCTCTTTATATTAGCTAACATACAAGATACATATAATTTATGTCCGTCTGGAGCTATTACATAACGCCATTTATCTTTTTTGTTTTCAACTGAACTTATCCTTCTACGTATAGTTTTGTCGCTTAAATCGCTTATTTTAATAAAGGTAGGGATATCGTAATATGTTATCCCATTATTAGCTGTAAATCCAGTAATAGAAGTATTAATATTTTCTGTGTTCCCAGTTATATCTTCTAATTTTATATTTACATTAATACCTTTTGTTCCTAATTGTTTATTAATCATTTTCATTATTATTATTATTATTATTATTATTTTATACTATATGTACTATATCCTATCGGGAACGAACATATAAAACATGGCAAAGCCTATACTGAAGTGTTATGATTTCAGTTTATTAAAAAAAGCTCAACTTACACAAAAATAGTAAATTAGTTTTAAAATAACAAGTGATAATTTGACTAATTCGTTAGACAACATAATTTTGTATTCCGATATTATTTGGTTAAAGCGAAGTAAGAACCCTGAAAATTGTAACCATGTCTATATAAATAGTCATAATTTTTAAAAAATCCAGAATAATAATTGAATATAAATTTTATAATCAATTTTTTTCTAACCCACTAATAAGTACCATCGGATATTTAAAAAATTTCAGAGAAGATATGGATAAAAATGCAAATTATAGGGTCTCTCACAAAAATGAGAAGAAAATAAAATTAATATTGTGGGAAATATAAGAGGAATATTGTAAACAAAAAAAGCCATAAAGCATTTAATAATATAGTTTTATGGTTTTTAAATGTACGAATGAAGGGTTCTGTCTTATTTAGGGAAGCAATATACCAATATATTAAAGTGAATTTTCCAATATTCTTAGAGAATGATGGTTGAAATAGAATAGATAATATTCAATATTACTTAGAAAAGTATTTAATTACTAATAAATTAAGTCGTTCATAGGCATCTATTTCTTCTTGAGAAATGTTCAAGAAAAGTCCACTAAGGGGAGCAAAGCCACAGTAATGTGGCTTTTTTGTTTTCCCATTGTTCCCTAATAATTTTTTCTTTTTCCATTAATTTAGCAAGATATAAAAAGTCTTTCCCAAAAAACTGCATTACTTTTGCGTTACGAAAAAAATACTAAAAGGAAATGAAACTTAAAGCAGAAACCGCTAAAGATTATCAGGAACGTATCAATAAAGTATTGGTTTATATTAATAATCATTTGAGCGAAGATTTAGATTTAAGGCTATTGGCTGAAATCTCTAATTTTTCTCCTTTTCATTTCCATCGTATTATGCGGGCACATTTGGGCGAGGCTTTGGGAAGTTATATTATAAGAATACGTTTAGAAATTGCCGCGCGTTTATTAGAGTTTAGTCAGGAAACCATCAGCGATATTGCCTGGAAAATAGGCTACGAAACACCGGGCGCTTTTTCCACTGCTTTTAAAAATCGTTTTGGGGTTTCGCCTATTGAATTTAGAAACAGTACTGTAAAAAATCATATTTTTAATCATTTTATTAATAAAGAAAATACAATGAAAATGGAATTGAAACCAAAGATTAAAGAAATAAGCACCAGAAAGGTGATTTATATTCAGGTAATAGAAGCTTATGGCGGCGAAAAAACAGCAAAAGCATGGGAAAAGCTGTGGAGTTTTGTAAAAGAAAAAAAACTGTATAGTTTTGGAATGGAAAGTTTGGGTGTTAGTCACGACGATCCAAGTATTACGGATGCTGATAAATGTCGCTATGATGCATGTGTTACTATTAAGAAAGACGTTAAACCCGAAGGCGAAATTGGTGTAAAGGATGTGGAAGGTGGCAAGTATGCTATTTTTAAACATGTTGGGCCTTACGATAATTTGGGCGAGGCCTATAATCAGATTTATCGGAATTGGTTGCCTGCATCGGGTTATGAATTACGTGATGTTCCTTGTTTTGATAAATATATGAACAATCCAAGTAAAACTAAAGCCGAAAAGCTACAAACTTATATTTATATTCCTGTTAAATAATTCATTTCAAAAGATAAATAAAGTAGAAACGGAGTAATATATTTTCAAATCTGCGATTAAGTTTATAACTAACAGATTATCAGTTTTTAATGATTATTTTTTTAATTCCTCTGAATATCAATAAATCAACTAAATTCTTGTTGAATCTGGATGGGATAAAAAAACTCCTTTTTAGGGAGTTTTGCTTTTTCGTGGGCAATTAACAAAGGATTTGCTAATAAATGTTTAGGGGGAAACAAGGAAGGATATCTTTTAAAACAAAATAATAATTTGGTAGATTTGATATTACATTTCAATTTTAAAAGAAGCGAAATAACAGCAAGATAAAAAATACTCATGGCTGTTTTATATATGACAAAGCTGTTTCTCATGATTTTCAGATTATTCATTTACTGTTAATCGCTTAATATGTTTATTGATTTATTTCTGCATTCTTTTTGTACTTAAAAATCTTCTTTACTCCATAAATACCTCCAAGAGCCAATAATATGCTTAAACCACCATCAATAGGAGCTCCATTTCCTCCTTGATTTCCGTTTAAACCATGACCCGCACCAGTAACACCGCCACCTGGGGGTGGTATCGGCTGAGCATAAAGACTTATAGTGCTAATAGCTATCAATACTGATAAAATTATTTTTTTCATATGGCTAAAGACTTAATTTCTTTATTGCAAAATAAATATAATTTAAGCTTATGAATGTTAAGCCTATATTATTATAACTTTATAATATTATTGATTATTTTCCAATGCTGCTTACATCATATTTTGTGAATAGGAGATAAGTAATTGTGATAGATAAGAAATGAAATGTATTTATATTAAGATGAATTTTATGGGTATTAGCGTATAAGTTTATAAAACTTCATATTAAGTTAACATACAATCTTTTGTTGATAACATAATATATTATTATTTTGCAATAATTAGAAAAGTAATACATCATTATGAAACAAATATTAGTAGAAAAACCATCTTTTCAAAAAGAATTAATCAACGAATTAGAAAATTTTCAAACAAAGCAATACTCAAAATATCCGCTTGATGATACATTAAGAATTGACCTACATTGCCATGATTATAATAGTGATGTACCTGATGAATTGTTAGGAAGGATTTTGAATTTACCTGAAACATGGCTAAAATCTGAAACTTTAATTAAAACCCTTAAACAAAATCATTGCACTGCCTATACAATTACTAACCATAACAATGCCCGTTCTTGTTTTGAGATGCAAGACAAAGGTTTTGATATATTAACAGCAGCAGAATTTAGTTGTACAGTGCCCGATTTTAAAATTGGAATTCATGTTTTAACCTATGGGTTTAATTCGCAGCAAGAAAAAATGCTAAATAAGCTTAGGAATAATGTATATGCTTTTCAGGATTATGCTTTAGAGAATGATATTCCAACAATTTGGGCTCATCCTTTATATCATTACAATTCTTCGGGTATTCCGAATTTAGATTTTTTTAATAAGATGGCATTGGTATTTGAGCGCTTTGAAGTTTTAAACGGACAAAGAGATACTTGGCAAAATATGCTTGTAAAAGTGTGGCTCGAAAGTTTAACACCTGAACGGATTGATCAATTATCTGTGGAAACAGGTATTGCTGCCAACAGGTATTGCAAAGATCCTTACAAAAAAAGCATGTCGGGTGGTTCTGACAGCCACATGGGTTTTTTCTCTGGATTAACCGGTACGCTATTATATGTACCACAATTAAATGAAAAATTAAGAGATTTCAAACCATCAGAACTAGCATTACAAGCCATTAAAGATGGAAACATGGCTCCTTATGGTTCGCATCATAATAGCGAAAAGTTAACGGTTGCATTTCTTGATTATGTATTTCAGATAGCATTGAACAGAAATGATCCCGGCTTGCTGAGAATACTATTACACAAAGGAACATCACAAGATAAACTGATTGCTTTATTGGTTTCAAATGGCTTTGCCGAATTAAGAAGACATAAAGTAACCATGAATTTTATTGAGTTATTTCATAATTGTTTTCAAGGAAAAGCACCTTCCATTACTAAAAAAATATTAGTCCCTAAAGTATATAAACCTATTTTTAAAGAAGCATTAAGCATTGCCGAAACAACTAAAAATGATCCTGAAAATATTGTAGAAATATATAAGAAATCAGTATTCTCTATCAGCGATAAATTAAATACTATACTATTTAAGAGATTGATAAAGAAAATAGATAAATTTCAGCTTCAAGGCAATTTTAAAGATTTTGATTTGAATAACCTAATGGACAAATTTGAATTGCCCAGCGAATTCAGAGCCTATATTGATAAAGAGAGTAAATATTTTAAAAAAGATAAAAGCAATAGGATGAGCAATCCTAATTTATCTGACTTTATGGATGGACTTTCTTTCCCATTTTTAGCTTCAGCTTTAATATTAGCAGCAAATTATACCAGTTCAAAGGTATTGTATAATGTTCGTCCCTTACTTCATACATTCTCTGAAAAAATTGGTAAGCTCGAACACCCAAAAAGAATGCTATGGTTAACCGATACCTTTGATGACAATAATGGAGTTTCTATGGTTTTGCAATCAATGCTTCATGAAATTAAACAAAGAGATTTGCCCATTGATATCTTAGTTTGCAGTGATAAATTAATATCTGAAGAACATTTTATTGTTATTAAGCCTTTGGCGGAGTTTACCTTGCCAATGTATAAGGAACAACCAATAAGAGTTCCGAATTATCTGGAAATCCACAAGCTTTTCCATGAAAATGAATACGACAGAATAATATGTTCTACTGAAGGATTAATGGGTTTGGCAGCAATTTATCTTAAAAATGCCTATTCAGTAAAAGCAAGTTTCTATATTCATACCGACTGGATAACATTTGCCAAAAAAGTTTTAAATATTGATAGAAATAATCTGAATCGTTTCACAAGATTACTCAGGATGTATTACAATGCCTTTGACAATTTATTTGTTTTAAATACAGATCAGCAAAAATGGCTGACAAGTCCTAAAATGGGATTTGATGCTTCCAGCGTTTTTATGACAGCACATTGGGTTGAAGATATATTCATTCCCAAAAAAGCAGCAAAAAAGAAACTATTTAATATAGAGCACCAAGAACCTGTTTTGCTTTTTGCCGGAAGGTTAAGTAAAGAAAAAGGAGTGATGGAATTGCCCGAAATTTATCAAAAAATCAAAACTGAGATTCATGATTTAAAAATTGTTATTGCAGGGAATGGACCTGCTGAAAACGAACTTCGAAAAGCTTTGCCGGAAGCGATTTTTCTTGGTTGGATGGAACATGATAAGCTTCCCAATATTTATTCTTCAGCCGATTTATTGATTTTGCCTTCTAAATTTGACACTTTCAGTTGTGTTGTATTAGAATCGTTAAGTTGTGGGCTACCTGTTATTGCTTACAATATCAAAGGTCCAAAAGATATTATTGAAGATAATAAAAATGGTTTTCTTGTTTCCAATACCGAAGAAATGGCTAAAAATATAATTTATTATTTTAATGATATTTCAATTCAGAAGTCATTTAAGAAAGCGGCTATCGAACGTTCAAAGAACTATAATAAATCAACGATACTCGATCAGTTTTTAAAAGATGTTGAACTTCAATAAATAGTTTTAGTGCATCAGAAAAAAAATGATGATTGGATTTGGTGGAAACATGGTGTAATTTATCATATTTATCCAAGGAGTTTTTATGATTCTAATGATGATGGAATTGGTGATATCAATGGAATCATTTGCAAGTTAGATTATTTGAAACAACTTGGTGTTGATGCCATTTGGCTTTCTCCTATATATAAATCTCCTAATATTGATTTTGGTTATGATGTTTCCGATTATAGAGCTATTAATCCCGAATATGGAAACCTTGATGACTTTAAAAATCTTTTAGAAATTGCGCATTCAAAAAATATAAAAATAATTATGGATATGATTATGAATCATACTTCAAATCAACATCCATGGTTTATTGAGTCAAGTTCGTCATCAGATAATCCCAAACGCGATTGGTATATATGGAAATCTGATAATAAAGGGAAAGTTCCCAATAACTGGAAATCTTCGTTTGGATACAGTGCCTGGCAATTTGATGATAATACTAAAGAGTATTATCTGCATTCGTTTTTTAAGGAACAACCCGATTTAAACTGGCGGAATAAGGAAATGCTAAAAGCTTTTTTCGAAGAAATTAAGTTTTGGCTCGAAATGGGTGTAGATGGTTTCAGATTGGATGTTATTAATATGATTATTAAAGACAAAAAATACAGAAATAATCCATTAAATATTAATATTCCATTTCTTCAAGAACATAAGTATTCGCGAAATCGTCCCAAATCGCATCAAATAGTTAAAAAACTAAGAAAATTAATTGATAAGTACAATGACAAGGTTTTAATTGGTGAAATTTATGTAATGCCGCCCGGAAACGCTGAATTGTCTGCCAGTTATTTGTCTGATGGCGAAAATGGGATTCATCTTGCATTTGATTTTTCTATGATTTTTCAAAAATGGAATGCCGGCAATATTTATAAATGTATTAAAAAGTGGAATGCTAGCGTTTCGAAAGATGGATGGTTATGTAATGTATTATCTAATCATGACTTAAAAAGAAGTATTAATAGAACCTTTATACGACTTCATCAAGTTGAAAAGGCTAAAATTGAAGCTGTATTATTACTCACATTAAAAGGAACACCCTTTGTTTATTATGGTGAAGAAATAGGTATGAAAAATGCCAAAATACCATATCAATACATCAAAGATCCTTTGGGTAAGCGTTTTTGGCCACTATACAATGGCAGAGATGGAGCAAGAACTCCAATGCAATGGAATGCGGATGTTTTTGCAGGTTTTTCTTCGGTTGTTCCATGGCTTCCTGTTAATAAAGATTATAATGAAACAAATGTTTTTAATCAAGCAAAAGATCCTCATTCTATTTTTAATCTGTATAATAGACTTATTCAACTAAGAAAAGAATATCCATCTTTATCAAAAGGTGATTTTATTCCTGTTAAAAAAGGAAAAGAAGGTATTTTGGTTTATTCAAGGACTTATGAAGATGAAACGCTTACCATTGTCTTAAACTTTACATCACGGAAAAAGAAATTAAGCCTTAAAGGAAAGGGGAGATATGAAATTTTATTTTCAACTAATAATATCTTTGAGGATGATAATTCTGCAAATAATGAAATTGTGATTTATCCTTTCGAAGCAAGAATTTACAAACCTTATCATATTTAAACTTCATATAACAATAACAATTAATACATAATAAGTTAATGTAGAATGTTTTATTTTGTATAATTTATATAAATTTAAACAAATGAAATAGCCATAAGAATAATTTTCATACAAACCGAGAATGACATTATATGGCGTATTCCATTTGGCCAATAAATAATAAAAAATAATACAACATGAAAACAATCAAATTTATCTTTTTCTTTAATCTGTTTTTTTATTCAAGCATACTATTGACAATACTATTTGTGTCATTGTTTGTTTATAGCATAGATATGCACGAACTTAAATTGATACTCCATAAGTTTTTCAATGCTTTTCCTGTAATATTTGGGGTAGTGAATATAACACTAATTTCAATTTTAGCTTTTGAAGCTTTATCTAAATGGGCCGATTCTCAGTTGAAAAACATAGACTTTACTGAAAAGAAAAGGAAAAGCATGTTTTCGCCCAATAACTTTTCCCTTAATAGCTAATTGCTATTTATACTCAGTATTTTAATTATAGTTATTTTAGGATTTGAAGTACCACTGATAATATATATTCTACACCAATTGCAATAACTATAAATCCAATTATTCTTGATAAAGCATTCAAACCAGATGCACCCAAATACTTAACTATAATATTTGAACTCTTCAGAATAAAAAATGTGATCACAGAAATAGAAAGCATAGCAAACGTTAGTGTTAATACTTCTACTAATCCTTTATATTCTTGGTTGTAAGTAATAAGCAATGAAATAGTGCCCGGACCTGCCAACATGGGTATCGCTAGTGGTGTTAAAGTTATATGAGATCTTTCAGAAGCATCCTCTTTAACCGATTTTTTCATTCCTTTATGCTTAGTAAAAGTGCCATTAAGCAATGCAAATCCGGATGTCGCAATAATCAATCCACCCGCAACTTTTAGAGATTGAATGCTTATTCCAAAGAAAATGAGTAAATACTTTCCTAAAAAAAATGAAATTAGAAGAATGATAAATACATTTAAGGAAGCATAAAAAGCAATATTTATGATTTCTTTTCTTGTTTTTTCTTTGGTAAGACCCACGAAAATAGGTACGGTTCCCAAAGGATTCATTATTGAGAAAAGTGCGGCAAAAACAACAAAAAATAGATTCATTTTTTATTTACAAAATTACATAATTTTTGTAGTATTGATATTACATTACCTTTAATATAACAATAAGTAATTATAAAAAAAGGGAGGAAACGTTTCCTCCCTACCAAAAACAAGAAAATAGACTTAATAAATCATGAATGTCAGTAAATGATTGTTATAAGTTTGTTTCCTTTATAATAACTGCATTTTTTTTATGTCAATTGAAACCAATAAGATTTTTATAAAAGTACTATTATTAATTTGAAGACGTGTTAATTATGCATTAATTTAAAATGAAATAATTATCAATATTGTTTGTATGAATAGTCTTAATGATATGGTTTTTGTCAAAATTTTATTCCAGTTCCAGAAGTATTTTTTCACCAAACTTATTAATATAAAAGACAAACATTCCAAAAATTACAATGTAAATGAATAAATTGAAAAGATCATGGTGATTAAATTTCAAAATACCTAAAAAGTTGTACTCGTTAAATGTATGTTCAAATCCATAATAATCTAATAAAGTAAGTGTACATACGCGTAAAATATTTAGTAGTTGGATGATAATCAGTCCACTTGGAATAACCCATAATTTATGTTTTAATTTACCGGGAAACGAAACAATTAAAGCAATAAATACACCCATTAAAGTCATTCCAATGCAAGAGATTCCCATGTAAATAGATCTGAAACCATTGATTCCAATAGCATATACTCCATATTTATAAATTGTTTCAGAATAAAAGAAATAAGCGTCATATCCTAAAGTCTTTAAAATTGAAAAACTAGAATACATAATAATTTTATAGAAAACATATATAAATTGAGCGTGCTGAACCATATATTTTAGTTCTCTATTGTTTTTTATAATAAATAATACAAATGTTCCTACTCCTATAAGAATTAATAAACGTATGAAAAATATTTTAAAAATATAATTTCTGTTTAAGAAAATATTTATTTCTTTGATTTTTAGTTTTAAAAGATTTAACAGCATAATGTTTTGAAAATTAAACCAATGTTAGTAATAAATATTAATAAAAAGAGGCTGAATCTTATTTGATTCAGCCTCTTTATGGTAAACGAAATTAATTAACAAATTTCATTCTTTTTCTTTCCATTGATATTGAAAATTTTAGATTTTTTTGCTCCATAAATGGCACCAGCAGCTATTAATAAACTTACACCTCCATCAATTGGTGTTCCAACAGGACTACCTCCTGGACTTGGAGGGTTATCTGCAAGTACATTACTCATAACTATCGGAGCTACCATTAGAAATAATAATACGATAATTTTTTTTATTGAATTTTTCATGATTATATTTTTTATTATTTAAAAATATTTGGTTTATTTAATAAATACTTTTTCGCAATAAGTAGCTTTGTCAGTTATAACTCTTACCATATAATAAGCAGATGCTTTATTGATAGCAATTGAGTTTATTTCTTTATTATTTCCTACTTTCGAAGTGATTTGCTGACCTAACATATTATAAACACTAATTTCTTTAACAGATTCTGTAGTATTTACATAAATAGTTTTTCCGTAAGCATAAATATTAGTATTGTTATTTGAAGTTTCATTAATACTATTTGATGACATACCAAAATGTAAAACAAATCTGTTTGCATTTTCATTAGCCGATGCTGCAAATGAATAAACAGGGTTTTGACGTAAATCCTGAATATTTCCTGTTAATACATCTTCTAATTTAATTGATACATTTGAATCGAAATTATTGAACTCTGATGCAGTTAAGCTAACATTATCAGCAACACCCAATTTAATATTTATTGGAATAGCTGCGGGTAAAGTGCCAAAAATATTGATTGATAAATCATTATTATCAGCTAAGGTATAAATTTGAGGAATATTGTTGTCAGTTACAAATAATTTACTTGCATCATACAACTCATCAAAATTGTTTGTAGCTATTGTATTGTAAACAACATTAATCTCATCTGTATAAGTACCTCTTTGTGCTTTAATTTTCACTAAATTATTAATAGTGTTGGTGCTTTTTTGAAATCCTTGATTGTTATGAACTCTATTTGCATTAGTTAAATTAATGCCATTTGTGTTTAACCCTTTTACAAAGAAAGCTTGCATAGGAGATAGGTATTGGCTTCCACCATTAACGCTACCACCAATAACACTGTATGTAGAATATAATTGTAATGCATGATTCCAAACTCTTACAGCTTGTCCTTCAACATTAGAAAGACCTATTGTACTCCAGTCTAGCGAAGAAGTATAAGGATTTCCAATTAGTGTCCATGCTGTTTCAGTAGCTATTGGTTGGTTGCCAGTGTTAATAGTACCGGTAAAAGAAATAGTTGGATTTGGAGTAGAACCTGTTTGAGTATCAGCCCAAATTGCATAACCTTTAGTTGGAACTAATGGAGTTGTAGTATTTGTAATTAAACTTGTCCAGTTTCCTGCTGTAAATCCTTTTACATAAATATCAGCTTGTCCTGAACCTAAATGGAATACACCTGAAGTAGCTGACTGTACTGGAATGCTTAGCATGTGCCATTTATTTCCAGTTACATATAATTTTACATTAGCAGTTCCATTAACGGTTAATAAGCTATTATCCAATAATGAAGCAGTTCCTGTAGCATTTGATTCTAAAGTTAAGTTGTTAATAGTTGTTGCTGTATTAACTGTAGGATAATTTGTTGTAACAACTGGTATGATAACATTTGAAATTGAAGCTGGTAAATAATCCCAGTTTGCAGCATTTGTCCATACATTACTAACAGCACCTGTCCATGTAGAATTTTGAGGAACTACATTCAAAGTAACAATAGTTGAAGTTGTAACATAACCATCATTGTCAGTTGCTTTTGCAGTTATTGCATGTGTTCCTATAACACTGGTATAATTAACAGTATAAGGAGCAACACTATCAATACCCACAGAAGTACCGTCAACAAAAAACTCAACTTTTTTAACGCTACCATCTAAATCAGAAGCTGAAGCTGTAATAGGAATAGAAATCCCGTTAAATGAATATGTATTGTTTGCAGGAGACGTGATACTTACACTTGGAGCAACATTATAAGTCCCAGTAAGAGAAGGTATCGTAATTTCATTTTGTCCGTTTCCGTTTGGAGTTAATGGATTAATTGAAACATATACTTCAACGCCACCAGTTGGAGTACCAATTTGAACATTCAATTCATAATGGAAAATACCGTCAGTAGTAAATTGTCCAATTAATACTCTATTGTTAGTATCTAAACCTTGAGCTCCACCTAAAACAGACCATGCACTTGCATTAACAGTAAAATCATTAAATCCACTCGTGTTTAATGCATTGTTAAGGCTATTTGCATCAGCACTTCCAGTTCCAAACCCAACCATAGTAATTGAAGGAATTGATCCTGCCATTAAACCGTCAGCTTCATTAATTGCAATGCCAGCTTTTGGATCATTATTTTGTAAAATACTATTGGTATTGGCAACAGCACCGTCAGTATCAGTAGTTTTCAATACACCAATTTTTTTATTGCTTGATCCTCCTGTTATAGCACCACCTATGGTAATCCAAGAATCAATCATAGTTGTTCCTTTCTTAGCATTGATAAATGTAAAATTAGGAGTCGTTGAACCATAATTTTCATCATTAAAGAAAGTAGTAGAAGTATGGAATTTTAAATTATGATTTGCATTACCAGAAACCATTTGTAAATTATAACCGGGACGCATATCAGCATATAATCTGTAAGTAATAGATCCCACAGGGAGGATACCACCAACGTTATCCATATACCATGCAGAATCAGCTGCATTGGCAACATAGTATTTTTCTACAATTATTTGTTCTAGCCCATTCTGAGCCTGAGAAAAAATACTGATTAAAATGAGGCTTAAGCCTAATAATATTTTTTTCATTTTTTATATCTATTATATATTATTATTGATCTAATTGACCGAATTTTCCAATGAATATACTGAAGTCATTGATATCAGTTACACCATCATTATTGATATCAGTTGGGTTATCATTGCGTAAATTATCAACAACTGGAATCATAAATCCATTATCAGTAGATAACCAGCTTTTTTTACCTGGATCAAAAGCACCTCTATAGCCAACGATATCAAAGAAACCATCATTTGGAGGAGTCATGTTTGAAGTTAAACTTGTTGTAGGAACTGCATGATATTTATCTGAAAAATCTGTTTTTGCTGCATTCCATGACCATGTATAATCAATTCCAGGAACATTAGAAACATGTGTATTTCCTTCATTGTAAAATTGCAAAGTATCAGCAGCACTTGCAATAACAGATGTATTAATTCCTATTGATGCACCTGAACCTGTGGTTAATTTGTTACCTTTGGTGATCCAGTATGAATTTCCATTAGGAGCTGTTTCATTGGTTAAATTACAATGTACAAAAGTGTTGTTTTTTACAATTAATGATTGTAATTTAGCATTTTGAGAAGAAGTATAACCAGAACCTGTTGGATAAGATGGATTAATGTAAGAAGAACCATTAATAGTCCAGTTATCATAAGCATCACCACCTTTACCAGAACCTGTTCCTTGTCTGCCTGTGTTTAAATGTAATCCTGAACGGAAATTAACAAATACATTGTTGATAAATGTACCTTCTGTAAGTTCTTTTGCCATAATAGCAGCTGGGCCTACATTATCAGCTGTACCTTTTATATGACCATTACCAATAATAGTTGTATTATAAATCACAGGATGTGAACGAACTGTAACGCAACTTGCATTATCATCAGCATCACATTCAAATCCATTGTCAGAAGAATGTAAACCGGTTAAGCTATCACCAGCCATACCAAAACAAAATTGCATTCTTCCAGACCAACCTAAATCATAATCGTAAAAATCATCATCACCATATAATACAGAACAGTGTTTTAAATCAACAGTACCACCAAACATTTCGAAATTATCATCAGCAGCAGAAACCGTTTCTACATAATCAATTTTGGTTCCACGACCAATAGAGTATAAAGAAAGTCCGTTTACTTCGTTTCCAGCTGAACTTCCACCAACAACCATACCAGCATGACGAATAGATATATATCTTAAAATACCAGAGTTGTCATTATCATTAAAAGTTGTTGGAATTGATACTGTTTGACCATTAGCAATAGTAATGGTATCTCCAGCTCCCCATAAATGTTTGGTTGTATTGTCTAATCCTTCACAAAAACCAACACCATCCCATCCTGCTCCTTTTTTACCAAAACCAAAATTATAGGCAGTTTTTAAATTATTGGTAGCAAAACCACACATTATTATACCGCCCCAATCACCAACATTGGTAACTGCATAAGTTCCATCTAACGGGTCATTGATACCTGTGAAAATAATTTTACAGTTTGCTTTTCCATCAGCAATAATTTTTCCACCTCTTTCAATTAAAAGAACTGATGCATTTGGATAAGTAACTAAAGCACCTTTAATAACTGTACCTGGTTGAATGGTAAGTGTTACACCATAACCAACATAAATCATGTGACTTATTGTGTAAATTTTGTCGCAGGTTAGGGTTGTATTGGTTTGAATTTCATATTCATTAGTACCAATACTCGTTGCCATTGATTCAAGTGTAACAGTTGTTCTTGAATTTACAGCCGGACAGCCACATTCGGCTCCGTTGTTTAAATCATTATACTGAGCATAGCCAGTATTAATAGAGATAGCTAAAACACATGCAGCCATCAGCATTTTTGTAATTCTCTTTTTCATTTTCATTTTTTTTATGTTTATAAAATCATTTATTTATGATGTTGCAAATGTATTTCGGGTAAGTTAATTAATAGAGAAGTAAACTTTATGAAATAATTATATTAATAATAAAATACTGTTACAAATTATACCAAAATATTAAGTTATTATAAAGTCATAGTTTTTAGAAAATAATTTATAACAGTATATCTTTTGTATCATTTGATAATACTTTGCTTTCTGATTTTAATTAAACCTTAATGGAGAAATAGCTCGGGTTTTTTAACGTTAAGCAATAATATAAAAGAAATTGTAATTAAAAATAATCGTAATAAAATTTGGATAATAATGTGCATTAAAAACTATAGAGCAAAAGGAGATAAGATATGGGGTATAATTATATAGTTTAATCTTTTACACACCTAATATTGAAACCATAAGTTTTTAGAGCATAGTACCTAAATACATAGGGTTTATGGTAATCCAGATACCTGTATATAATATTATTGTCAATAAAAGAAGATGTCCACCAAAAACCTGAAGCAAATGTTTGTGGATCGCTCCATGTCCCATTGTACATACAACAGCCACCTCCTAAAGCAGAAAATCCACTTTCATTTGATCCGTATATATAATATTGTTCACTTTCTAAATAATTCGAATTATTTTCAGGAAGGTCAGACCATCCTGATTGAAGTTTAAGTTTATTTCCTTCGGTTTTACCTCTCCAATTAGTTTTATTAGCTTCAATATCGCTCATTCCAAGAAACATTTCCAATGTTTTCCATTCTGCATCAGTTGGTATATGCCAACCTGCAGGTGCAATTATTCTGCTATCAATTATAGTAAATCCGTTATATAAAAAACCGAATTCTTTTCCATTAAAGTTTTTTGATGTTGAATCAAGATTATCTATTATACAATATGCACCAGAATTTATATTATTCCATTTTGATGAATCTAAGTTATATCCATTTAATCCAACAAATTGGATTGTATCTCCATTTCGGTATCTTTTAACTTTTAAATTCTCAGCCATCCACCATTGATTGCCAATTTTGACAGTTTTATATACATTTCCATCAATATCCGACATAATCCCTGTTTCGTTAGGAGTTATAGAATTGTCTTTTTTACAACTGAATGTTACTACTAAGATAAGAAAAAAGAACAAATATGTTATATTATGAAAATTAATCCAGGATTTCATTAATGTAATTTTTTATTTTTAGCGATGTTTATTTAAAATTTAATAAAAGTGTTGCTGATAATGGTATTACCAGAAATTAATCTAACTAAATATATACCTTTTTCGAGTTTAGAAATATCAAGTTTTTCAATGATTTCTCCTGAAACTGAACCGAGGTTTCTTTCAAATTGAATTTTACCATAAGAATTATATACTGCAAATTTTACTTCTTCTGAAATTTCATTTTTTGATTCTAAAGTTAAAAAGTCAATTGCAGGAACAGGAAATAATCTCATTTTTTTAAAATCTTCTTTCAAATTAGGGCAAACTAAGCTGATATCACGTTCGTCGCACTTTCCTGGATAACAACATAATGATGATACATTATAATTAGCATTAGGATTATAATTACAGGCATTGGGGTCCATACACCCTAAGATAACAAAATGAGCACAATCGCCAGGATTAGAACATACATAATCTGAACTGTATTCAAAATAATCAGGATCTGTACAACCACATACATAAGGATATTTAAGCCAACCGGAATGTTTTACACTCAATGAATCAATACTTTTTGCAGCAGCATATTTAGTGATTGATCCATCAGGATTCATAATTTCGACATTTAATTCAAAAGAAATAGTTCCTTTTGTAGTTAACTGTGCAATTAGCACATAATTACTATCGGGGTCAACACCAGACACTCCCGAATTTTGTATTTTGCTAATATTACTTGAAAAAGATTTACCTAGTTTAATTGAACCAAAAATTGTCGAGTCAACACCAGCATCTAGAAAACCAATATTCAACCAATTGGATGGAAGATTCATCATGGTATCCATACCGTCTGAAATAGAAAGTGGTATTCCTGCTGAGCTATCATTGTTATTAAGTAATCCACCTGTTATACCAGCACTTCCACCATCATTATTACTACCGCCTATATAAGATCCATTATTGTCAAGGAATTTTGGAATACCGAAATAGGTGAGTCCATTTTTAGTAGTTGAAGTTTGTCCTAGAGTTATCCATGTATCAAGTGCTACTGTATTGTTTGAAAGATTAGTTTTTACCATATCTTTACCAAATGTTTTACCCCTGTCTTTATTATTAAAAAAATCTTCCGTACTGTTTATTTTTAATGTATGATTGGCATCTCCGTAAATAGATGTGAGTTTACATCCTTTATTAAGTTGTAGATAAATCCTGTATGTTGTGGATCCTGATTGCAGAAACCCACCAATTGTATCCGTTGCATCGGCATTATCTGAAATATAATATGTTTCAACCATTGATTTTATTATTGCATTTTGTGCATTGGCTGAAATTGTAAATAACAAAGTAAAAAGTATTGCAATCCATTTCATAATCAGCGGTTTTTAAATTTTGTAAGATAAAGAAAGTATATAATTAGTTCCATATTTATATTTATTGTATATGAAATTATTATCAGCACTTTTATTGGTGATATCATTCCAAATATTTTTAAAATAGTTATCAGTATTTACATTTATATATGCTCTTGTTACAGGATTATTAAAAATATCAGCTACTTTAAAACTAACAATAAAATGATTTCCAATTTTCTTTGATACTTTTAAATCAACCAAATGTCTGGGTAACTCATAAATATCAGGTTTTGTAGGATCTGTTACAATTACTAATTTACTTCCTTGAATATTATAACTTAAAGTTGTTGATATACCATAATTAGGTATATTATATGTTAACATAGCGTTTAGAACATAAGGAGCCTGACCAAACATAGGTCTTTTCCCTCCTTTTAAATAAAAGATATGTCCTGCCATATCGTGTAATATTCCACCATTTAAAATAGATTGAGAATATATTAAAGATAAATTTGCTTTTATTTCTAATTGTTTGACTATCTTCTTTTTTCCTTCAAGTTCTAAGCCAAATAAATTAGTGTAATTAGGATTATTAATCCAGGATAAAACATAACCCCAGCTTGATAATTCAATATGATTTTCAAATCCTTTATAAAATAAACTGGCTGAAATATTATCTCCTGATTTAAAGTAATATTCAATTCTTGTGTCAAAATTATTAATTTTCACCATTTTGAGTTGAGCATTACCCTTTACGTATGAATTTGTTTCAAAATCATAAAAAGAAGTTTCAGAAAGTTCTCTGATACTGGGGCGGGCTACAGATTGGCTATAGTTAAATCTTAAATTAATTAAAGATGTTTCACTATTATTTAGTTTAAAGATTAAGTTTACAGCGGGTAAAAAAGAAACCTTATCCAACATTCCGGGTTCAACATCCATTTGTGTACCTCTTACATCAACAATTTTTCTTCTATTATCATTTGCAACTATACCTTGTGAATCAAAAAATTTGCAATCAGTATATATGTTAGCATTCTCAATTCTAAATCCACCTGATATTCTTATTTTTTGATTTATGGAGTAATCCGTCATTGCATAAGAAGCAAAAATATTACTGTATCCAAAAAAATCATCAATTGGTTTACTGTATTTATCATAAAATCCATATACTGATCTTTGTAGGTTTCCACTTTCATAAATGTTTACAATATTTAACATTGACTCTGGATTTAATTGTTGCAAAGTCTGAACTGTAGGATCAATAAAGCCTTTGCCATTTACAAACTGATATACATTGCTTTCATTTTCTAAATAATTATAAATGTATTCACAACCAATTTTAATTTTTCTAATTAAATCAGGATCTTTATTAATTGGCATTTCTGCTGAAAGCTGTGCATCAAGGACATTATCAGTGAGTAATCGAAAATATCGGATAGGTTTGTTTTTATCACTGATATTTACAGCTGGGAAAGTAAAATAGATTGAATAATCATTTGGAACATTAGAATCTATAAATTTCTTTTCATAAATTTTTGAATCAGGTGCATTACTCTTTCCATTTGTATAAGAAGTATTACTTTCAATTTTTATCTTGTTACTTGGAATAAAATGTTCTGTTTTTAATTGATAAATAAACTGCTTTCTTGATTCATAAAACTGATATTTTGAAAAATTTATGGTTGGTGGATTGCGAGTTGGATCGTTTGATGCAGGTTCAATAGATTCTGCATCTCTAACATTATTTGTTCCTATCATATTTGGCATAAATAGAAAGGAAAAATTATTGTTGTTATTCAATTTTAAAGCTAATTTCAGTAATCCGCTCCAGCTATTGGTTTCTTTGCTTATTAATTGATATTTTGAAAATGTACTGGTAGTAGTGTCGAGTAAATTTAAATTGTTAGATTGAAATGACAGATCATTTTTAATAGTATTGGGATCATACTGAAGAGTGCTTGAATACCTAAGTCCAATAATATAACCAAGCGTTTTCCCAAATAATTTTGTTTGATTTCCTATTGAAAAACTCTGACTAAAACTTAAAGGAGCTTTTTTAGTTGTAGTATTCCAGTTATTAGCAAGTTTTTTTTCTGATTCAACGGCATTAGCATTAATTATATCATAAGCTTTACCTTTATATGATAGTGAATTATAAGTATTCATAGCATTTTGAAAAGCAATAGCATCATTTATTTGTGCATTGCCTAATAATCCTAGTTGAACTAATCCTAATTTTAAATACGTATCATTCCATGGGGTACTATTAGTTACTCCTATTGATTGGAAATAATTGCTTAATCCTAAAGCACTAAATTCCTGATATGTCGTTGGAGAGCTGTTAAATTGTATATACTTACTATGATCAAAGTCACGAAGCCCATTATCAAAGCCAAGCCAGTCAGTTGAACTGGTTTGAGAAGAAAGAACATCTTTAAATGTTGACTGGGAATTGTATCCAAAAGATGTTTCGGCTAATAAAGAAAGTGTATCAGGGAAGTCTTTAGTTTCAATAGAAATATATGCACCTGCCCAATCGCCGGGTAAATCAGGTCTGGAAGTTTTTAATAAAATAATATTATCAACAAGACTAGAGGGTATAAAATCTAATTTTATATTATTTGTAAAAGGATCTAAAGTAGGGATACGGGCTCCATTTATAGTTGTTTTTACATATCTGTCACCAACACCTCTTACAGTAATTAACCCGCTACTTGTGGTTGAAACTCCTGTTATACGTGAAACAGCTGATGCTACATTAGCATCACCGGTTTTTTTAATAGTTTCTGCAGAAATATAATCAATTGTTGAACTTGATTTAATTTTCATTCTTTCTAACTGAGAATCATTGTTTTTATATGCTTTTGAAATAATAACAACTTCATTTAATTTTTTGGTTGCAGATTCCAATATATAATTCTTTACAATAATTCCTTTTTTACATTTTAAAGTGTCTTCTATGGTTTGATAGCTAATATATCTTACTATTATAATTTCTTTTTCAGATTCTGGTAAATTTATTGAAAATTCACCATTAAGGTCTGTAGCGACACCCAAACTCATTTTTGATTTTGGATAAACTGAAGCTCCAACTATAGTCTCACCTTTAGAGTCTGTTACTTTTCCTCTAATTATACATTGTGAAAATATATTTGTATTCAGTAACAAAGTAAAAGCTATAAGAAATAAGATTAGTTTCATAAAATATTTAATTTATGTTCTATAGAGATTTTTCCTTTGACCCTAAAGTGATTTTAATACAAGAATTAGAAGACTAAAATTAATTTTTTATTATTTTTTTAGTAGATGAAACACCATTCAAATTAATTTCTATGAAATAAATTCCTTTTGGGAAAGATGTTAAATCAATATTTTCAGATATTAAACCTGAAAAATCGTTCATTTTTTTCTTTAAAATTACATTCCCTAATATAGAATAAATCGTAAAATAATTTTCAGAATTCATACCTTCAGAAAATACATTCAAATTATATATGCCATTGGATGGATTAGGATAAACAGAAATATTATTTTCTTTTTTGGTATAATTAGATGTATTGACTATAATATTTGAATCGGAAGCATAAGTTAAATAGTCTTTTTGAATTTCAGTTGTATCCATTGGGTTTTGAGCAACATATTTTTCTATACCTCCTGTAGGTGTACCCAACTGTATATTTAGTTTAAACTTTAATCTCCCATTCGTAGTAATTTGTGCAATCAGTACTTGATTATTATTGGTGTCAGGACCAGTTGCTCCATTCATGCAAAACCATGCAGCATTTGTGATTTCAAAAGAATTTCCAAATTGACTTGTTGCATCAAAAACTGCAATTGCAGTATCTATCCCTACACCAATAGTTGCAAAAGTTCCTGGTGATCCTGCAATTAATCCATCCTGAATTGTTAATGGAATCCCAGCTACAGTATCTGCATTTTGTAAAATATTATCAGCATTTACAATAGTTGCAACTCCATTGTCTTTTGATTTTAATATTCCAAAATTACCAACACAGGCTGCTCCGACAGATAACCAGGAATCAAGCATTACTGTATTAAATTTAGCTTGCGCTTTTGTAAAAACAGGAGTAGTAGAACCTCTGTCTTCATTGTTAAAAAATGCAGTTGATGTTGTAATTGAAAGGGGATGGTTAGCATTTCCATAGGCCATTTGAAATTTATAACCTTGGTGCATACTAACGTAAATTCTGTAGGTAACTGATTTAACAGGTAATATTCCATTACTTCCAATTGAGTCTGAAATATTGGAAATATAATATTTTTCGACAATTACAGAATCAAGACCATGTTGTGCATAGCTCATATTAATTAATAATATTAAGCTTAATAATAAAATGTTTGTAAAAATCTTTTTCATTTTGTATTTGTTTTTTATGATTATTTATTTAAAATTTAGTCTATCAAATTGAATTTCATTTTCTTCAGGTTTATCAGCTACAAATTTTATATATCCACCTGAAGGAGTTCCTATTTGAACATTGAGCTTAAAACTAAGTTTACCGTTTGTTGTAATCTGAGCTATAAGCACTTTGTTATCAGCGTTAGGCCCTTTAACTCCACCAGGCGCTGCCCATCCACCATCATTTGTTGAAAATCTGGAAGCTGTAGTATCATATTCTAATGGTTTTAAATTAAGATTATAGACTGTAAAATTTGGTAGTATTGCTTTTGTAAGACCATCAGCTTTTTTTAATGATTCTCTGTTCGTAATCAATGAAATTTCATCCTTATCTTCATTTCTTGGAATTCCGGTAAAACCTCTTGATGCTGCTCCCATAGTAATCCATGAATCTAATGCTATATTTCCTTTATTGATGTATTTTGTGTTTACATTAAAACCTGTAACTGCATCTGCTTCTATATCATTGAATATACTTGTGGTAGTTTCTATAAACAATTCATGGTTTTTGTTACCATAAACTAATTGAAGTTTATAATCAGTTTTCATATCAATGAAAATTCTATAGGTAACAGATCCAATTGGTAGTGCATTTTTAAGGGTATCAAAATAATCTGTTGAGTCAGCAATGTAATATTTTTCAATAATAATATTTTCTAGAGCCAGACTATCTTCATGCGTAATAATAAATTTATCTTGTTTGTTTTGTGCTGATAACAAAGAATTCAAGACAAATAAAAATAAGAAACAGAAAAAAAATTTATACAGTAAAAGACTTTGATTACAATTTATTTTTTTATTTAAAATACTCATTTTAAAAGTTTATAATTTTTGCAAATATCATTTTTGCAAATCAAAAACCTATTAAATTAGAGTTATCATAAGTTTATATTTATATTAAGTAGAGTGAATAAAAAAAGCAGTTGGGGATTTTCAACTGCTTCTTAGAAAAAATTATTTATTTTTTCTAATATTTTTTTTCCTGTAATAGATTTCCATTAGCATCCCACATTTTCCAAATACCAACTTTTTCGCCATTTTCATATCTCATTTCCCGAATTAATATCCCTTTCTCATCCCATATATACCATATACCATGCTTTTTGCCTTTCAAATAATGTGCTTCTGCGTTTTTAATACCATTTTCATTCCAGGAAATCCAAAGACCATCTTTTTCATCTTTTGTATATGATTGTTGTTCTTTTTTCTTACCATTTTCAAAATAATATATTGATATTCCTTCATTTAAACCATTTACAATATTTAGTTCCATTTTCAGGTTTCCATTTTCATAGTATTCTTTATGGATTCCGGTATATAATTTTTTATCTTTATAATAAATACCATCTTTAATTTCAAGTTGTTGAGAGAATAAGAATGACAAATTAAATAATAAGATGCTAATGATAAATAAAAATGTCTTTTTCATTTGTTTTTATTTTATATAATAATTGAGAAGTGATTATTTTCCTATTTATAATGCAAATGCACATAAAAAAACCGTAAAAATATAATTCTCATTATATTGATACGGTTGGGAGAATATATATTTGAGAAAAATTATTTATTATCTTCAATCAATTCAATCTCTAACGAAGTATTATTGCTAGATTTTACGATAGCCTGTTCAACCAAACTGGAATGATAGGAAATATATGAGACTACAATATTATAATTTCCTTCTTTTATATTTCTTATTTCGAAATTTCCGTCTAAATCTGTATATGTTTTGTAATCAGAATTTTCAACATTAATAACGGCTCCAACTAATGTTTCTCCAGTTTTCTTGTCAATAACCTTTCCTTTTAGTACAACTTGAGATTCATTGTTTTTTTCTGATTTAAGAGGTTCTCCTGCCTGAGCAAAGCAAATAGCAGAAATTAATATTACTGATAATAAAACTATTTTTTTCATATTTTGCATGTTTGAAATTTTACATTGCAAATATACGTTAGCAACATCTTAGGTGTGTTACGCTAAGATTAAGTTAACGTTAAGTAATCATTAAGCATATAAAATGCTTTTATATAATAGGAAAACCCGATTGAAATTAATTTTAATCGGGTTTTAAGATGATCTTTTATAGTTATAACCTAATCAATTTCTTCTTCGATTTTCTTCTGGTGTTTTACTATTTTTCCTTCTACTACAAAAATTATTGATTCAGCAACATTGGTTGAATAGGAAGCGATGCGTTCAATTAAATTTACAATAATCATAATATTGGTAGCAACTACAATTACTTCTTTTTGTTGCATCATTTCTTCAATAATTTTTTCGGAAATTTTATGACAACTATCCTTAATTATGATTGCATTCTGAAAAATATCGCTTGCCAATACCAAATTATGAGTTTTGATTAATTGGTCAACATCTTTATAAAGCAGTACAGTTTTATTGGCAACCTCATCCACACCAAATTCTTTAGAAAAGTTGGTATAATCGCTCAGAGCATCTATTCTTTTGGCAATATTTACAGCATGGTCGCCAATACGTTCGAGATCATTATTTATCTTTAGAGAAGAAATTATATATCTCAGATCAGTAGCAACAGGTTGTTGCAGTGCAAATATTTTCTGACAAAGTTTATCAATTTTTACATCTAATTTATCAACCTTATTGTCATTTTCAATTACGTGTTTTGCCAGTTCTATATCATAATTATTCAAAGCAAGAATAGCATTGCTTATTTGTTCTTCAACTAAATGACTCATTTTTACTACTCTTTCGGTTAGTTTTTCGAGTTCATTGTCAAATATTCTGTATTTTTCCATTTCAGTCATTTTAATAAAATATTGCGACAAAATTAACCAAATCTTCCGGTAATATAATCTTCAGTTTGTTTTTTGTCAGGATTTGTAAATATTTTTTTTGTTTTTCCAAATTCTATGAGTTCACCTAAATAGAAAAAAGCAGTATCATCGCTGATTCTGGCTGCCTGTTGCATGTTATGGGTTACAATAACTATTGTATAATTTTCTTTCAATTGCACGATTAATTCCTCTATTTTAGAAGTAGAAATCGGATCCAGCGCACTGGCTGGTTCATCCATCAGTATGACTTCGGGATTAACAGCCAATGTACGGGCAATGCACAAACGTTGTTGTTGTCCGCCCGATAAACCCAATGCTGAATCATGCAGACGATCTTTAACTTCATCCCAGATGGCAGCATTTTGTAATGATTTTTCAACAATCTCAGTGAGCTCATTATTGTTATTTATCCCATTAATTCTTGGACCATAAGCCACATTTTCGAAAATTGATTTGGCAAATGGATTTGATTTTTGAAACACCATTCCCACTTTCTTGCGAAGATTGACCACGTCAATATTTTTATCGTAAATGTTAATATCATCAATAAAAATATTGCCTTCAATTTTTACTGAATCAATCAGATCGTTCATTCTGTTTAAACTGCGGAGAAAGGTTGACTTTCCACAACCTGATGGACCGATAAGTGCAGTAACCTTATTTTCGGGTATTTCTATAGAAACATTATTTAATGCCATTTTGCTTCCATAGTACAAATACATGTTTTCTGTATGAATTTTTAAATTCTTCATTCTTATAAAATTTTAAGCGATACGCTTTTTTCTGATTCTATATCTTAAAATAATAGCAGTAAAATTAAGTGAAAAAGTAAGCAGCAATAATACCAATGTAGTTCCAAACTGTATGGGTAAGGTTTGATCTACATTAGCCGATTGAGTGGACATAATATAGATATGATATCCCAATACCATAAACTGGTCACTTAATGAGTGTGGCAATGTTGCCAGATAATAAGCAGCTCCGGTAAATAGGATAGGAGCAACTTCACCTGCCCCACGACTTACAGCTAAAATAGTTCCTGTCATTATTCCTGAATAAGATCCGGGTAAAACAACTTTGCGAATGGTTTGCCATTTGGTAGCACCTAAGGCTAAACTAGCCTCGCGCAAATCACGTGGAATGGTTTTCAATGCTTCTTCAACGGATACAATTACAACAGGTAGTGTAAGTAAAGCCATGGTTAAACTAGCCCATAAAATATTAGGTTGTCCCCATTTTAATTGTCCTCCTGTAAAAATACTATCCATACCTGTACCCACAAATTTGATAAAGAAACCCAAACCAAACAATCCATAAATGATAGATGGTATAACCGCTAAAGTTCTTACGGCAAAGCGAATACTTCTGGCAATAAACGAGTTTTCTTTGGCATATTCAGTAAGATAAATGGCAGTGATGGTTCCGAAGGGTACCGCTGCAATTGACATGATGATCACCAATAAAGCAGTACCAAATATTGCAGGGAAAATACCACCTTTTGTCATTCCTTCGGTAGGGAAAGTGCTAAGAAATTCCCAAGTAAACATAGACTTACCTCCTTTAACAATTACCACCAACATTACGACAAGTATAGCAATAATAATAAGAGCAGATAAAAGCGTTATTCCTTCAAAGATAAAACCTTTGGCATCTTGTTTAAATTTCTTAAATATCATTTCCCTTGAATTTTTTTCATTAATTTACCTTTAACCCAAAACTCAGCAATTGCATTAATAGCAAAAGTGAATATAAATAACATGGAACCAATTAAGAAAAGCACATTGTAATGTGTATCACCAAAAACCACCTCGGCCATTTCGGCACCAATGGTAGCAGCTAAAGTTCTTACCGATTCAAAAGGATTCAATCCCATCATAGCTGCATTTCCTGTTGCCATTAAAGCAATCATGGTTTCACCAAATACCCTGCCGATTCCTAATAAAATGGCTGCAAATATACCTGGTGTTGCTGCGGGCAATATCACAAAAAAAGCGGTTTGCCATTTTGATGCACCTAATGCCAAACTGGCTTCGTAATAGGTTTTGGGAACTGCAGTTAAGGCATCTTCAGTAATGGTGTAAATAATAGGAATAGCTGCTAATCCCATAGCAATTCCTCCGACGAAAGAATTTAGCCGGACATCGTATCCAAATAAATTTTGTAAGAAGGTTGCCATTACCATTAAAGCAAAAAACCCAATAACAACAGAGGGAACACCTGCCAACATTTCAATGGTTGGTTTAATAAGTTCCTTCAGTCGTTTGGGTGCAAAAACAGAAGTATATAAAGCTGCTAATATGGCAAGAGGTCCCGCAAATAATAATGATATCAGGGTGATTTTTATAGTTCCGATTAATAGTGGTAGCAATCCATAGCGAGGATTGTCGGAAACGGGTTGCCATACTTTGGTTGGCAATGTTTTTAATGCACTTTTGTTATTATCAGTTGTTGATCCGCTTTCTGTAACTTCTTGTGGAGTAAAACTTTCACCCTTGGTTGTATCTTCGGTGGTTTGAACACCATATTGTTCTTGTTTTTCAGGCGCTGTGGTTTCTTCTACACCATACTGTTCCTGTTTTTCAGGTGCTGTAGTTTCTACACCATATTGTTCCTGAGTATTTGATACTTGTTCGGTTTTAGGTTTTTCCTTTTTAGCAAAATTGAATATCGGAAATGATTCCCTGAAAACGAAAATAAAAATCAATATTATAATGGTTATCGACAGAAAGGCAACAGATTTAATAATTTTTTCAGCTATAAAATCCGACCACCTGAAACGTTTTCGGGTGATATCAATTTTATCAGCTGGATTCGGCTTTTTATTTTTAAATAGGTCCTTTATCTTTTTAAAGTTATCCATAAGCTTTTAAAGCTATTTGATTATTTTCTTAAATTTAAGAAACAACAAAAAGTGAGTTGAAGTCAGCTCACTTTTTGTTGTTTTATTAATGGTTTAAATGTTTATTTAACAGGGAAATAACCCATTTCGGTAACCAGATTTTGTCCTTCAGGACTTAAAATCCAATCAATGTAAGCTTTCATTGCACCTGTTGGTCTGTTTCTTAAATACATATATAAGTAACGGGTTATAGGATATTGATTTTTCTTAATGGTTTCAGCAGTTGCTTCGTAAGCAGGACTTTTGTCGTCTTTTTTAACTTTACAAATTTCGATACCTGCAGAGTAAGCTGCACCACCATAACCAATTCCGTTTACGTCTTTTTTAACTGCATTTACTACAGCAGCAGTTCCCGGAAGTGTTTGGCAATTTGGAGCATAATCAGCTTTTACTACATTGTCTTTAAAGAATACATAAGTACCCGAACTATTTTCTCTTCCATATAATCTGATTTCTGCATTAGCACCACCTACTTCTTTCCAGTTTTTAATTTTTCCTGCAAAAATATCACTTAATTGTTTCAATGTAAGTTCTTTTACTTTGTTGGTTGGATGCAGATAAATGGTTATACCGTCTTTTGCACAAGGAATTTCAACTCCTAATGTGTTGTAACGTGCTTTTAATTTGTCGATTTCAGTTTGTTTCATTTTACGGCTTGCATTACAGATATCAGTAGAACCGTTAATTAAAGCCGAAATACCTGTACCTGAACCACCACCGGTTACCTGAATAGAAGCATTGGGATTTTTCTTCATATAAACTTCTGCCCATTTTTGAGCTAAGATAACCATGGTATCAGAACCCTTTACAGTGATTCTTTCCTGATTGATAAATGCAAAGCTTACGATTGCAATTGCTATTATTGCGAATGAAGCTATTATTTTTTTTGTTTTTAATGATTTCATTTTTCTTGTTTTATTTGTTTAATACTTTGTTTTTATGTTTTATTAAAATTTTGCCTGTAATCTGATGGTAAGTTGGTTTTGTTTGAATATAGTGCTATAATCATTATAACCGATAGTTCCATCAGGATTGGTATAAGATGCTTTATAATTTGTTACACCTGCTGCGTTTGTTCCAACTTTTTCATTTTGTACAATTGCGTAAGCTAAAGTAATTCTGATATTGTCGTCGAAATAGTAATGCCATGCAAAAGTAAAAGTTGAGGTAGCCAAATCAGCTATACTGCTTTTCATACTACCAATTTTAGCTGTATTGCTTCCTGCATATTTGGTAATTGTAACGTCACTACCTTTGATATCAGTATTTGGGTCGTAATAATCATAACGGAAGGCAAACTGATTTTTCTTGCCTACATTTTTAATTAAATAAACATAGTATCCTGCAAAATTGTTTTGGAAGTTAGGTAAAAGGTTGCCATTGGCAAATTTTGATCCGCCTAATGTTGCATTTTTACCTGCTATGTATTCTCCTTTAAGAGATAGTCCACCTAATACGTCAGCAAAAAATTGAAATTCTGCGCCGAACCAGTTTTTCTTAACTGCATCGCCTACTTTTGATGAATCTATAGTAGCATAATCGCTATGTAAAGTGGCATTTGTGCTCGATTTTAAAGAACCAAAATAAGCATGTGCACCAATGTCAAGTCCGCCAAAATCACCTAATTTGAATGAATAAGTGGCTCTTGCCATGATATCTTTAAAACTATCATAGTCTTTGTTTTCTATGGTGTTGCTTGCAGATTTTCCGGTTGTATCTGAGAATTGTGTAAATCCACCATCGTTACCATTAAACATTCCTAATTGTAATTTTAAAGGAATATTTTGAGGATTTACTTCCAATTTAAAACCAATGGCACGTTCGCCAGGATAGAGTGATCTGATAACCAATGAACGTTCTGGAACTTCACGTTGGCTTGAAGAGTATTCTACTTCGTAATTCATTCTGTTAAATTTACCGGCAGTTAAACTTAATGCGTTTTTGAACAATCCATTTTGAACAAAATGATCGTTTAATACTACATAAGCATCTTTTAATGAAAGTGAACCGGGAGCAAAATCGGGTTGTAAAACAAATTTTACGCCATCAGCAGCTTCGTAAGTGGCTTTTAACCTTACTCTTCTAAGCGAAAAATTATTAGAAGGGTAAGTAGCTTTGTTTTCATAATAATTAAATTCAGATTGGATGTAACCTGAAAATTTAATTTTTGTGAGTTTCGATAAATCGCTTTCTGATGTTAATAAGCGTTCATCCAATCCATTTACGCGGTCTTTGATTTCGCTGAGTTGTTCTTTTAAAGAATCTTCAACACTTTGTGCTTTGGCGTTGATTGCTAAGCAACTTAAAACTAAAATAAATAAATAAATTTTTTTCATGGTTTAATAATTTTCTTTGTTTTTGAATTGTAATTATTTACGCAGCAAAAATATATCGCAAAAATGAGGATGCTATTAAGCCTACATTAAGTTAACATTAAGTAATTGTTAAGCCCTGTAAATAAAAGATAATCAGTAATTAAAATACAATATTGTCTTTATTATAGGTTTTCTGTGCAACAAAAAAAAGCCGCTCTGAAATGAGCGGCTTTCCTGATTTAAATTTTATGATAACAACGGTATTACACCAAACTGATTTCAATTTCGCCTTCGTCGGTAGCAGACAGATTTTGTATCATAAAGAATCTGTCGCCTTGATTGGCGTATTCTTTTACAGCGATGGTTTTAATGTCTTGAGGCGACATTTTTATGGTATTACTTGGTTTAATTACTGATTTTTCAGATGCAAAATACAATTCCATGTCTGTTTCGCCCGTGATGTAAATATTAAATTTATCGTTCATATTAAAGCTAAAGCCTCCTTCTATGGTAGTAGCTGGTGCAACTTTAATATCTAAAACATCAGCATCATCTTCCGTATTTTTATGTTTTTGTTTCATTAAAAATACAGGAAAATATGCTTCTATTTGCGAAGGATTGGTGCAGAATTTAGTCATAAATGCACCCAATGCTGCATATAGCTGATCGGAAAGGGCATAAGCCTGTAGCATTACATCGTCAATGGAGTTTTTTAAGCTCGTTTCTTTTTGTTCCTGAGTGCTGCGTGCATTTATCAAACTCAAATGAAAATGTTTCATTTCATCGTGTACAGTTAAGAGCAAAGGGTCGTTACCCGACATAATAACAGCATTTTCGAGATAAAGTATGCTTTGTTCTATTGATAAAGAATAAAGGGGTGTTAAACCCTGAGGAAAAATGTTAAGGTACTGGGCTGTTGATTTTAAATAAACATTTTGAATGGCAACATCCCATGCGTGTGCTTTGGTAGAGGATAATTGTTTGAAAAGCTGATTAAGCGTTAGCGTTTTGCCTTTGCGTTGGGCTTTGTTACCAAACTTGGCAACATAAGCAGTATTAAAGGCAGTAAAATAGGGCGACAATTGCTGGTATCTTTCGTTGAAGAAAGCATCGCCGGGATTGGATTGTAAGCCTTCCATAAAGAGATAACAGAATTTAAAGAACCGTTGTAAGCTTCGCTCTGCGAGCAAACGGAAAACATTTGAGGTGAAAAACCAATTTTTTTTCATGGTAAATCAGGTTTTAATTTAAACAATAAATGAATTGAAATAAACCTCGCGAGTTTGTTAATAATAACACAATTGTTGATGCAATATTGCATAAAAGCAAAATAAATTTTGTTAAAATACATTTTTTTGCTTTTTCCTTATAAACATAAGGAATTTTGAACCCTTATGTTACGCTCTCAGTCTGAATTGTAATTTTTAAACGATGTGTAAGTACACGGACACATAAAAGATGTCTTTTGTTAAGGCGGGTAGTTACACGGGCACACAAAACACGTCTTTTGCTAAGGTGTGTAAGTACACGGGTACACAAAACACATCTTTTGTTAAAGCGGGTAATTACACGGGCACACAAAACACGCCTTTTGTTAAGGTGTTTAAGTACACGGATGCACAAAACACATCTTTTGTTAAGGTGGGAACTTTCCCGTGGACATAAAACAAATTAATAGTAGAAATTTAAATGCTGTCTTAGACTATAAAACATTTCAGTCAACCCTTTTCCCATCTACAATAGTAGAAATTTAAATGCTGTCTTAGACAATGTTTTCGTATTTTCCAGCCAAAACACCATCTACAATAGTAGAAATTTAAATGCTGTCTTAGACCCACATAATAGTCTGATACAAATCATACCATCTACAATAGTAGAAATTTAAATGCTGTCTTAGACTAGTTTGTTTTCCCATGATAATATTATATCTACAATAGTAGAAATTTAAATGCTGTCTTAGACTTAGTAACTTACAAGTTAAACCCTTAATCTACAATAGTAGAAATTTAAATGCTGTCTTAGACTTCAGTTTTTCCATGTTTAAAACTAACCTATCTACAATAGTAGAAATTTAAATGCTGTCTTAGACAAAAGGGAATTTTAAACAATAAATAAAATCTACAATAGTAGAAATTTAAATGCTGTCTTAGACTCTCTTAGTTTTAAAGTTTTTCTTATTTCATCTACAATAGTAGAAATTTAAATGCTGTCTTAGACAATAAATTAAGCGTTGAACATGCTAATTACATCTACAATAGTAGAAATTTAAATGCTGTCTTAGACGATCGGCATCGGTAGCGTCGAATGTAACAATCTACAATAGTAGAAATTTAAATGTTGTCTTAGAC
>JACABE010000002.1:219526-287540 GCA_013377005.1 Bacteroidota bacterium | reverse complement strand
ATCTACAATAGTAGAAATTTAAATGTTGTCTTAGACGCTTAAACCAAAATGCACGAGTATGAATATCTACAATAGTAGAAATTTAAATGCTGTCTTAGACTTTAGATTCACGATTCATCACCCATTATCTACAATAGTAGAAATTTAAATGCTGTCTTAGACGAGGTATTGACAGCTAATTATGCGATAATCTACAATAGTAGAAATTAAATGCTGTCTTAGACAGTTGGAGCACATGTCGATCCTTCCTTATCTACAATAGTAGAAATTTAAATGCTGTCTTAGACCCTTTGTATCATTTTTTTTGACTAATAACTATCTACAATAGTAGAAATTTAAATCATGTCTTACAGATCATATCAATAAAAAAAGAACGAAGAGCAACTATGTGTATGCTGTGATAAATGATTGTAGTTTAGTTTCGCCCTCAAGGGCTTATTTTATTTCCCGTAATTTTGCACAAAGCCCAGCCATTCTTTGTTGCTAATGGCAAGTTTTAGTTTTTTCAAATCGTCGGCTTGTTTTATTTGTTCCACTACCCACAATCCTTTGCGGGCAATATTATACGCACCGTTGGCATCGGCATTTTTGGGTAAGGTTTCGCTTGCTGTGCGGCTATCGTAAAACTCGCCTTTGGCATTGGCAACCGGCGAAATAAGATAATCGGTTTCGGTGCCTGTAATGCTGTTTCGCATTTGCAACGTAAGTTTTAGTAAATGCAGCAGGCGTTCGAAAAACACTTTTTCTGTTTGCCTTGCAATGGCATCTTTTAGTTCTTCCTTGTTTTTGTAGGCTATACCGTATTGTTCAAACAAACTTATAAACTCATCGGTAAGCACTATTTCGCGGCTTTTCCACTGGCTGTTTTGTGTAGGGTCGCGGAAAGTTTCAATACGCTCTTTATAAGTACAGAGTGTCCATTTGGTTTGTGTGCCTTCGGCTTTGGTAGTAAAACGATTGTAATCACATTCAAATTCAACATATTTTTTCAGCGGATTGTAATGTATTGAATCAAATTTACTGAAAAATGTTTTTGCTTTTTCTATGTTTTCGTAACGTGTATCTAAAAGGTTAACAAATCCGGTTACAGGATCCATTTTGCTGGTATTCCATGCCGGAACATAAAACAAAAAGCCGCTTTGCTTGCCCATTTTCTGAAAACTTTCAAATTTGTTGGTCAATTGATACGCATTAAGCGTTCCGCCCAAATCAGTTGGATTTTTCTTTTTGTCAACCAAATAATTAAGTTTATCAATCAGCATCTTCTCAAATTTCTGATATACCTGTTTTTCTACTTTTTGCCTGCCCCGCATAAAGCCCATATTCAGGTCTTCGAGCACAACTATAGCATTATGTTCCACCATCAACTCCGATATCTTATGTATTACCTGGCTCAAATAGCCCTCTTTCAGCTCTTTTATGGTTTCTATGGTTTTCCAGTTGCGGCGGGCATCATCGCGGTCGCCTTCTTTTTTATCGAGCAAATCGTGGTAATTGGTTTTATATGTTTTGCCCTGATATTCGTTTATAATTTCGTTGAGCGAAAATTGTTGTTTGATATTTCCTTTTCCGTCAATCAACGTAAGATACAATAAGTGTCTTTCACCACGGTCGATTCCAATAATATGAATATCCGATTCTTTTTTCAGGTATTGATTCACCTCGATGTTGATATTATTAAGCCCTTTGGCTTTAAAATTCATGGTAATCGGCACATGAAACTGGAATTTATCCATTGTATAGCGTTTGTCTTTTATAATATCGTAGTCGAAACGACTTTGTTGTTTCTTTTCGTTTTCTTCATTTTTATTATGAATCGGCACATTTGCCTTGTGTGTAATTATGTTTTCGGCTTTAATACTCAATTTGCGGTAAAACACTTCGGCTTGTCCGTTGAGTTTATATACTACATTTTTCAGGTTTACGGCATCAAACAGCATTTTCCAGTAAAGTGTGTGCATATTGGGCATCCCTTTGCTGTAAGGTGAAAAGTCTTTGTTATAGATTTGGAATAAATAGAGTTTACCTTCGGCTATCATTTGAGCAATATAGTTTTCTGATATTGCTTTATAAGTAATTTTATAGCCTTGTTGTTCTACTTCTCTGTAAAAACCACTTAAATCATTATACGTTTTGGTGTCGGAAAACTGAAAACCGAAATGTTTCCAATCTTCATGCTTATTTATTGAAGTTTTAAAGAAGTCGATTAAGTGGTGACAATCATTCAAATTGAAATTATCGCCTTTTTTATGTGTTTCGTTTTTATAGTTTTCTAATAATTCAGTACCGGGTTTAAATTCATCAATGCGTGAGTTTGAAAAGAAAACTTTAGGGAGCATTTTATTGGCTCCGGGCAAAAGTTTGTATTCCATCTTTTCGTAACACTCACCGCCGGTATTTGCAATATCTGTTTTAAATATTTTATTGTGCTTTTTGTTCATAATACCTAAATAATACAAACCGTTTTTGCGAAAAATCATGGCTGTATTATCAACTTCCTTGTTTACATCCCAACCATCTAATAGCGTTGAGTTTTCAAAATTCAATTTTATTTTCTCAGTAGAATACGGCTTTTGGGTCATGTAATTACGCACTTTATTGTAAAGTGGTGTAACCTGGTCGAGTGTAGTCCACAATGACGTAAACTCACCATAAAAACGTTCGTCTTTTTCGGCTTCGTTACCTTTGCCCAGCAGTGGTTTTATAAACCATTGCAAGGTTTTTACAACGTCCAGAAAGTTCTTTATTTTATCAACATTCGCTTGGTCTTGTGCCAGATTTTTGTCATGCGGATAAGGATTATTAAGCAAATCTTTTATACCGTTGTAGTTTTTTTCAATCAGTACAAAAAGGTTTTCGCTTTTTTCTTCTTCGGTATTGCGTTCGCCCAAAAGCTTGAAATAATCTTCAATTCTTTTTTGATATACTGTATCTAAAAGCAACAAGCATTCGTTTATAAAGCCAATAGAATAACTATCCTGATTGCTGAAATATTTTTTTTGTTCATCTTCATACTTTTCGGTTCCTGCTTTGTTTTTGCCTTTGTAATTTACTGCATACCAAGTTTGCATGCCTTTCTGAAATACGCCCCAATCGCCAAACATTTTTTGTGAAATATCAGTAAGACTTAAATCATTGCGCAGATAAACCTTGCTTACATCGTATTCATTAAGGCTTTGCAGTAATTCTTTTAAAGAATGTTCGCCTTTTACTCTTTTATTTAAAACCAAATCATTTATTTCCTGATAAAGCTTTTCTATGCTTTCCAATACTTCGTTGTCGTTGCTAAATGCTTCGGGAATAAAAGAAGCCGTAGAACGGTCGCTTAATATTTGCTTGTAAAGCGGTTTTAACTTAGGTAATCGTTCTTCTTTCTTTGCTGTTTGGTTATAAAGATTTATATACTCATTCAATCCTTTTATTTTTATCTTGCCATCTTCAGAAGTAAAACCGCCTATCAATTGATTATACTTGTCAATACCCAATTGTGTGAGTGTATCATTAAAATAGTTGAGTGTAAATACATCTTCCACAGCTATTACTTGTATAATTGCCCCCAATTCATCATCAGCCAGTATGGTCTTAAAACTATCTTTTACTTTTGATATTTTAATTTTATCAAACGCCCGCATATTATCAATAAACTTAGGCAGGTTTTGATGTATTAAACGAAAGGCAATGGCTGTAGATTTATCCTCAGCCGAATACATATTTTTTCTGTTTTCGTGAAATCCGGTAAAATAAGTAGTGAAATTTTGAAACTCAGCTACCAATAATTTATCATCATTGCTTTTCACAAAATTTATTAAATCATCCTTTATCAATTCTTTGGCAAAAAGATTCTTAAAGCTTTCCTGTTTTGCAAACCTATCAGCAATTTGTTTGCGTAATTTCGTTTGAATTTCTTCAAACTTTTTCTTTTGTTCTTCATCACGTTTTGGCAATTGATAATACAAAAAATAATCTTCCAATGAATTTAGCTTTACTCCGTCAAGTGCCTTTGTAATAAATGCTTTATGATATTCATCAATTATTTTTTTCACAATAATATAGCTCTCCGCTCTATGTTCATCTTGTGATAGCAAACCATTTTTTTCAATATGTTCTAATGTTTCCCCTTGAGGAATTAGCTCAAAACGTAAAGTTTTGCTCAGTGAGTATTGGTTTGTAAAATCTTGTAATGAGGATTTTTTCATAATAGTATCGTTTTAAAGGTTGGAATTCGAAGTATAAATATGAATTTTTATTTTACAAATTTAGTGTTAAAATCAATTAAAAAACAGAAATCATCTATTTTTTAATTGATAGTAAAAAAAATCTGATAAACAAACATTGTCAGGTTTGTGGTTTATATCAATTTGTGGTTTATATCAATGTGTAATTCAAAAAGATTTCCAACAAAGCGACTTAGATTTAACTTCAGGCAACGAAGAACAGGAATTTGCCTATAGTCTTGAGAAAATTGTATAGGATGGAGTCTAAGACCTGTAAGCGTGCGTAGCACCTGACAGCGTCAATAAATAAACGAATAAAGATTAATACTTCAAATAATCCACCAATAATTTAAAAATCTCATTGTATTTGGTCAATGGAATTTTATTTGGAAGGTCATACACATTATGGTATTCGCTAAACTCAACTCCCATGGAATAGATAAAGATAGCAGGAACGCCTTTCTCGTAAAACGGGCAATGGTCGCTGTTGCACGACTCACCTCTTTCTGCTACGGCTTTAAGATAGCCTTTTTCTTTGTTGAGTTCGTTCAGCCGATTGTATTGTTCTTTAAACTTTGTTGCATTTACAACCGTAATGCCATCGCTTCCTGAACCTACCATGTCTAAATTAATTAAAAACTTTACCTTTTCCAATGGAAATAAAGGATGACTGGCTAAATAAGTAGAACCATACAATCCGGTTTCTTCGCCGCTTAGCAATACAAAAACCATTGAATAATCAGGTTTATTCAATGTGTCAGTAGCATAATAACGTGCCAGATCCATCACCATGGCCGTGCCGCTTGCATTATCGTTGGCACCCGGAAAAAATACATCTTTACCCATCTGTCCCAGATGATCGTAATGAGCTGAAAAAACATAAAACGAATCGGGAAATAATTTGCCTTTTACATAGCCCACTACATTTTGAGTAGTATAATCCTGTAAATAGTCGGCTTCTACGTCAATTTTTATTTTCTTTATTTTTTCAGGTAATGCTTTTCTAAGCAAATTAAGTTTTACAAAATCATTTTGCTTTTTCCCATCCGAAGCACCCCAGGTTAACTTACCATCGCTAATATAAGCAATACCTTTTGAATGAAATGGATTTTCACGTTTAAGCCTTGCCCAGAATTCTACTACTTCTTTATCAATAATATTTTGTTTGTCAATGATTACAATTTTGTTTGTCAGATTTTTCTTCAATATTTTATCAATATCAGCTTTGCTTCTTACATTGTTGCTATCGATTTTAAATACTTTATATTCTCCTTTAAAAGAAGGGGACGACAAAGCCACCATAAAATCAATACCGGCTGTTAAGTCTTTTTTGCCAATAGAAACTTTCATTTCTTTGCTGAAAGTATTGGTAGAAAGTTGATAATTCTGAAAATAATTATCCCTGAATTTTTCCAGATTGTTTTTGGCAAATTCATTGGCAATAAATCTTGCCGCTTTTGTATCGCCCTGATTGGTATAACCTCTTCCGTGAAATGTGGGAGAACACAAAGTATCTATGATATAATGGGCATATTGAATATCTTGTGATTGTGTAAAAGTAAAACTCAATATCAGCATCAACGCTATTAAGAATCTATTCTTCATACTTCATACTTTATACTATATACTTTATAAACTTTAAAAACTTTATGAACTTTACAAACTGCTACAAAATATTCATCAATTGTTCTTTTATTTTTTCTAATTCATCTTTCATTTGAACCACAATTTGCTGAATGTTCACATCATTGGCTTTGGATCCGATGGTATTGATTTCTCTGCCAATTTCCTGACAAACAAACGATAGTTTCTTGCCCTGCGACAATTCTGTTTTCAAGGTATCAGTAAAATAGTCAAGGTGTTTTTTCAATCGCGTCTTTTCTTCGGTGATGTCAATTTTTTCAAGATAATAAATGATTTCCTGTTCAAAACGATTGTTATCGATTTTGGAAGTTTCCAGCATATCGTTCAGATTCTTCCATAATTTATCTTTAATAGATTGAATTCTATTGGCTTCATAAGGATTTATGGCTTTCAGCAACTGCTCAATCATTTCGATTCTTTTCATCAAATCTTCACAGAGTATGTTTCCTTCATTTATCCTGAATTCATCTAAGTTCAAAATTGCCTGATGGATGGTTTCCATTAAGGATTTCCATTCTTCATCACCGATTTCCTCAGTATTAGTATTATAAATATCCGGCATTTTCATCAGTAAACTCATGAAATCCGTGGGTTGTTCGCCTATTTCATCAGCAATTTGTTTAAGCTCATTGTAATGCGCTTTAATCACATCTTTATTGATAGAACACTCGGCATATCCGCCTATATTTTCAACATTAATATATACATCAGCCTTACCTCTTTCGAGTTTAGAAGCAATAAAACTGCGGATTTCAGTCTCCTTTTCACGATAATAAACAGGTAATTTGGCATTGATATCCATTTGCTTGCTGTTCAGCGTTTTTATTTCGACCAAAATTTTCTTGTTGGGCAATTCGCAATTAGCTTTCCCAAAGCCTGTCATTGATTTAATCATGATGAAGTAGTAATTATATTGATTTACAAAGATACATTTTTTGTTTATAAAATCAGTTTCATTAATTCGTAATATCTCTCAAAAAAAATTGTAGTTTTGTAATTGTAAATTTATCATTTGCTATCCTTGTATGATTAAGAATGCTGCATTATTTGATTCTAATTCTTTGCTCTTCGAATCAATGTTGAAAGATATTGAGGCAGCTACTACTTATATTTACCTTGAAACTTATCGTTTAAATGATGATTCTATCGGTTATAAGTTTAGAGATGCATTGGCAGCTAAATGCAAGCAAGGTATGAAAGTAAGAATATTGGTTGATTCTTGGGGTACCTCGGTTTCTTCCTCATTCTTTACAACTATAATTAAAAATGGAGGCGAAGTCAGGTTTTTTAAAAAGTTTAAATTTTTCTTTGATTTTTTTACTAAAAACCATAGGCGTAATCATCGAAAATTGTTATTAATAGATGATAAAATTACTTATATCGGTTCATCAAATTATTCTGCATACAGCCTTGCCTGGCGCGAATCGGTATTGAAAATAGAAGGAGAAATTACTCGCTATTTCAAAAAAACATTTGTTGAAAGTTTTAATATTTATCTGAAATATCATTTTAATAAATTTTCGTTTAAACGTAGCATTAAGTTAGGTGACTTTAAAATTATTCAGGATATACCTTCTATTTATTTTCAACGAATTAGAAAAGAATATACATATCTGATAAATCATTCAAAAAATGAAATTTTAATAGAGACTCCTTATTTTTTACCTGGCTATAAATTGCGTAAAGCATTATTAGACGCAGCCGAAAGGGGGGTAGATATTAAAATTTTAGTTCCGAAGCATTCTGATGTGAAACTGGTAGATATGTTGCGGAATAAATATCTTGGAATGTTTTATAAAAAGAATGTAAAAATACTTTTTTACACTCCCAATAATTTGCATGCAAAGTGTTTATTAATAGATAATGAGATATTTTCAATTGGTTCTACTAATTTTGACTACCGAAGTTTTAGATATCAATACGAAATTGTATTGTTGGGTACAAACGATTCAATTAATCAGGATATTCGCAGCCATATTATGAAAACCATGTTAGATTGCGAAGATTTTGATTATGAAAAATGGCTGACTCGTCCTTTTTTGGAAAAGTTATTTGAATGGTTGATGTTGCCGTTGAGGTATCTTTTGTAAGATTTTTCTGAATAATTCTTCTAAAAAATCTGCGATTCTATTAAATTCCAAATTAGAGTTAAAAAACTGACAAAAATAAAGCCCTGAGATTAATACTTTCTTAGAGCTTTATCTTTATAAGATTCCTAATATTATCTTTTCATGCGATCTTCTCTTCGATCTTCTCTTCTTTCTTTAATTTCTTTCAATAAAAACTTTTTAAACTCTTTTTCGGCTTGATAAAGTTTCAGCAATTTTTTCGGTGGCAATACTTTTTTAAATTCAATGTGGTATTTTTTACGCAAATCTAAAATTTGTTGAGCCTGAATTATTTGTTCATCAGCCATCTCTAAAGCTTCTTTGTCTGAAATTGTTTCGGAGTTAGTAACTTTATCTTCCATATTGTTTTTGCGATATGCCTTCATCAATTCTTCATTTTTATCACTGAATTCGTTGTAAATAGGCCAAAATTGTTGTGCTTCTGTCGCTGTTAGTGAAAGCTCATTGGTAATGTAAGCAATTTTTTGTGCTTCAATTTTATCTTTAAGCATTTTTTTCTTTTGACCATTTTGAGCGTAATTAGGCATTGAAAATGTTATTACTACTAACAAAATAACTAATCTGTAAATTGAAAAATTTGTTTTCATGGTATTAAAATTTAAGTTTATAATTCATTAAAAATATCGTTACTATATTCTGATTCCACATAACTCGAAGCTTCGTCAATAATTTTTTCTGTAGCTTGATTTATATTGTTTTTCTTATGATTATCAGTTAATGCAATTTCGTTTGTAAGTTCCTCTACTAATAGCGATTCGTCAATTTTATCAACAACCGTATTGTTTTCGTTTAATATTTCATCCCAATAAATAGTATTGTTTTGTGCTATAGATTTATCGGTTTTGCTTTGATTAAAGTAAAAAAGTGAAATACTAATTATTACAATTAAAGATGCTGCAATTGCAAACTGAGGTTTTTGTAAATAGCTTAATAAGTTTATCGTTTTACTAGCTTTCTTTTTTTCTGTAATCTTTTGATGAATATTTGCAGAAAGTTCTTCGAAATATTCGTCGGAAGAATGAAATGGATTTTCCCTCTTTATTTGCGAAAGGGTAGGAGCCATCTCTTTTATTTCATTCAATATGTTTTCTGAATTTTCCATTTTTAAATTTGTAATATTACTTTGATGTTGTTTTTCCTAAAAGGTTTAATCTTGTGTAACTATTTCTTCAATTTTTTTTGCTGCAATATGATAAGATGCCTTTAATGCGCCGACCGAAGTTCCTAATATTTCTGACATTTCTTCGTATTTCATTTCTTCGTAATAACGCATATTAAAAACCAAACGTTGTTTTTCAGGCAAAGTTAATATAGCTTTTTGTAATTTTAGCTGAATTTCGTCGCCATTAAAAAATTGATTGTCTTTTAATGAATTGGATAATTCTCTTTCTACATCTACAAAAGGAAGAAAGAACTTATTACGTTTGCTTTTTAAGAAAGCAAGTGCCTCGTTGGTTGCAATGCGATAAATCCAGGTATAAAGCTGGGCATCTTCTCTGAAACCGTCAAGATGTTTAAAGATTTTTATAAAAGTATTTTGAACCAAATCATCGGTATCATCATGATCTATAACAATTCTGCGAATGTGGTAATAAATAGGTTGCTGATATTTTTTAACCAATAGATTAAAAGCATAATTACGTGAATTTTTGTCACGAAATGCGCTTAAAATATCAATATCTATGTTATCAGCCAATTTAGTTTGAGTTAACAGTTTATAAAGTAAAAAGTAGTATAGTCATAATTTCATTTACTATTTAATATTCAGTGTCTTTACGAAAACTATAAAAAGTATAATTTATTTTGTCATTAGAGTCATTTTGTCATTCCGAGTGATAGCGAGGAATCTCGTTAAATAAAATATTCATTATTAATGTGATGCTTCACTTCGTTCAGCATGACAAAAGAAACGTTTTTAAATTATCGTTTATTGCTAACTATTTACTGTTCACTGATTTTTTATTTGATGCCAAAAATAAGAAAAGGTTTAATGCAATCTTAGTACATTAAACCTTTTCTTTATTTTTAGATTGATTTTTAGCGTTTTCTGTTCATAACTTTTAAGCTGGCTTCTACAATTGCGTTTGTAGTTAAACCATATTTTTCCATAAGTTGTTCGGGTGTTCCGCTTTCACCGAATGAATCGTTTACAGCAACCATTTCCATTGGAGTAGGCATTTGTAAACTAAGTAATTGAGCAATGCTATCGCCTAAGCCGCCATTCATTTGGTGTTCTTCTGCACTAACTACACATTTTGTTTTATCTACAGAGTTTAGAATTGCAGTTTTATCAAGCGGTTTAATAGTATGGATATTAATAATTTCTGCATTGATGCCCTTTTCAGCAAGAATTTCTCCTGCTTCAATTGCATGCCATACTAAATGACCTGTTGCAAAAATACTCACATCAGTTCCTTCGTTTAAAAGTAAAGCTTTTCCAATTTCAAATTTTTGATTAGCTTCTGTAAAATTAGGCACTTTAGGTCGGCCAAAACGTAAGTAAACAGGACCTTCGTACTCAGCAATGGCAATGGTTGCCGCTTTTGTCTGGTTAAAATCGCAAGGATTGATAACACACATACCCGGTAACATTTTCATTAAACCTATGTCTTCGAGTATTTGGTGGGTTGCACCATCTTCACCCAATGTTAAGCCAGCGTGAGAGGCGCAAATTTTTACATTCTTTCCGGAATAGGCAACGGATTGACGAATCTGGTCGTAAACTCTGCCTGTAGCAAAGTTAGCAAAAGTTCCTGCGAAAGGAATTTTCCTACCTATGGTTAATCCTGCTGATATACCTATCATGTTGGCTTCGGCTATACCAACCTGAAAAAATCTTTCGGGAAATTCTTTTACAAAAGCATCCATTTTTAACGAACCAATTAAATCTGCACAAAGTGCAACTACATTAGGATTGCGTCTGCCAGCTTCGAGCAAACCTTCGCCAAATCCCGAACGTGTATCGTTTGAACCACTGTTAGTGTATTTTTTCATCTGTTACTAATTTTATTTCTTGTTGATTACATGGAATAAGCCATAATACCATTCTCGTTTTGAATGAATAGTATGCTTATGGCTATTTCATTTAATTCTTATATATATTTACTGACGTTGTTATTCCTGATTCTATTTTAAAGTCTTTATCTATGCTACTTATTGATTTTGTTGACATTTTCCCTCTAAAGACTACTCTATAACTTCCAGGTTGTAATATTAGAGATTCCATTGTTGTATTATCATTTAAATTATAAATCCATTTCATTTTATTATCTTCCAGCACATATAAGCTTCCATACCCATTTACAACTGTGTTGATTACTGCAATTCCGGGCATTGGAACTTCAACAGTAGTTGTGTTGCTTTGCTTAATTTCAACGTCTTTAATGATAAGACGCGGTAAACATAATACTTCCAAATCATAATTTCCGCAAAGATATTTTTCGGTTTGGTTGAAAAATTGAACATTTAAGGTTTCAAAACTTCCCTTTTTGCGAACAATGCATTGTAAGTTTTTATTGCTGATAGCATTACTACCACTCATTAATTTAAGTTTCATATAGCCTTGGGGAGCATCCAACGCAATTACCGAGTGCTTGCCGGGTGTTAAAACAATGCTGTCTTTTTTAACCGGAGGAATGGTATGAACAACCAAGTTATATTTTACCAAAGGATCTATTGATAATGTATCCGGCATCCCTCTATTATTCATAGTATGAATGAAATTATATTTTATTAAACCAGAGAAATTATCATAAAAAGTCATGTTTACATTAGTCTCAGTGGGTTTTCCCTGTTCATCCAATAAATTAACCTGAGCAGTAGTTGAATTTAATGCTTGTGAGATAACTACATTTAATGCTTTATTAAATTCTATTTCACTGGTTGCATCAAAATAAGTACCTACACAATCGAAACTTTCTTTAAAGTTTTTCCCGATTCCGATAATAAAAGGCTTTAAAATGATACCTTTTTTCTGCAATAGCTGAGAAACTGCACAAGGATCGCCACCACATTCTTCTAATCCATCAGTTATTAGTATTACAATATTTCTACAGTCTTTGCAAGGGGGAAAGTCGTCGGCTGATTTTTCAAGTGAAAAAGCAATAGGTGTAGTGCCTCTAGGAACCAAGCTTTTGAGTTTATGTTCTATTTTCTTGTAATTATTTTTCGAAAAAGGAATTTCAAGTTTTGAATCGTCGCAATCCTGAGGTGGAAAGTTTTTTTGATGTCCGTAAACCCTGAAAGCCAATTCCAGGTTTTTTACGTCTTTCAAACTATCAAGCATGTTTGATAGTAGTTTTTGAGCAATATTTATCTTGGTATCGCTTTGCCATCTGCCAAACATACTTTGCGAACAGTCGAAAATAAAAAGAATCCTTGTTAATGGAGGCGGAGCATCTACTTCTTTATCTTTTGCTTTTTGAGCGAAAGAAAAGCTTGATTGTAAAATCAAAACCAGAATTATAAAATACTTACTATATGCTTTCAAATTAAATTATTTAGTGATAGTAATGAAATAATTGAATAACTTTAAGTACTCAAGGCACTTAAAAAGCTTAATAATCACCCAAGGTTTCTTCCAATTGTGCCAATGCTTTTGCTAATTGTTCATCGTTGGGTGCTGAACCATGCCATTTATGTGTTCCCATCATAAAATCGACACCACAACCCATTTCTGTTTTCATTAGTATAACAACTGGTTTTTGTTTTCCTGTATGTTGTTTTGCAATTTTTAGTGTAGCAACTATTTCCTGCATATCATTTCCGTTGCATTCCAACACATCCCAACCAAAAGCTTCCCATTTTGCTTTTAAATTTCCTAAAGATAAAACTTCATCAACGGGACCATCGATTTGCTTGCCATTGTAATCAACTGTAGCGATAAGATTGTCTACTTTTTTTGCAGCAGCATACATCATGGCTTCCCATATCTGACCTTCCTGTAATTCACCATCGCCATGTAAGGTATAAACGATACGGTCGTCGTTGTTGAGTTTTTTTGCTAAAGCAGCCCCTATGGCAACCGAAAGTCCCTGCCCTAAAGAACCTGAGGCAATTCTGATGCCCGGCAAACCTTCGTGTGTGGTAGGATGACCTTGTAAGCGGGTATTTAATTTGCGGAATGTAGCCAGTTCTTTAACGGGAAAATAACCACATCTTGCCAATACGCTGTATAGTAATGCAGAAAGATGTCCGTTAGACAAAAAGAATAAATCTTCGTTTTTACCATCCATATTGAATGGCTGAGGTTGATGTTTCATTACATCAAAATACAATGCTGTCATAAAATCGGCACAGCCCAGGGAACCACCCGGATGTCCTGAATTAACAGCGTGTATCATTCTTAGAATGTCTCTTCTGACTTGTGTTGCGGTATTCTTTAGTTCTTCTGTTGTTGGCATAATTGATGGCTTATGATTAGGGTACAAAGGTATAAAAATTTTATGATTGGATGATAGGGTGATTTACAAGAGAACAAATAAAAAATAAAAAACCAACGCTTTTTCACGCTTCAATGAAAGGGCTTTGGGTGTATGGTTTTTTTGTTAAATTAAAATACATGATAATAAAATAATTGTACATTTGTAGAAAAAAAAACAATAAAGTGAAAAGCATATTTAATGCAACTAAGGCAGAAATAAACGCAATTGCGTTTACACAGATGTTACAGGCAAGCGTATAGACAGACACGACAACGAAATAATAGTAAGACTGAAATTGAGTATTTAAAAATGGCAATAATTGATATAGATTTTGACTTCCGCCAAGACAGTAAGTGTGGCGACCCTGATACTGACAGTCAAAAGTTATAAGAAGCCCACAAGTTATTATGGAGTAAAGAATTGCCTAATGGAAAAATATTTACTTTGGAAATTAAAAGTGACAGTTATGGCAGATTTCTAATAAAAAACAACTTCTGTATGAATTTGTCAAGTGACAGGATGTGTCCGCATTTTGACGGAAAATATAGCAATAAGTTTGACGGTTGGCTCTCAGACTTGGAAAAAGAAGAACTCAAACATAAAGTACGGACAATTGGCGGACATATAATTTTTCCTGCCCATAAAAAGAATGGCTTCACAATTAATCAAGCCAGAGGTGTTAGCAGAATAATTTGCGACAGGTTTGATTTGACATTGGAATGTATTAGACGTTTTTACCGTGACGAAGAAAGCCCTCTTTCAAAGACCTTAACAAACTACAAAGACTTTTTTGACTTGTTTATTGACTTCAAAGGTTATGTTTACTTCTTTTATTTACAAGACTTTATTGACCAACTAGAACAAGTTGAATTTTCTTTACCGTTTGACAATTTCAACAGATTACCATTACCTCAGACTATTGATGAGTATAAGCAATATAAAGAGCATACTCTAGATTTAATGAAAAAAAGGAACAAAAGGATTTTAGAATGTTTATGCCAAATCAATAAGGATTAATTTGAATGGTTTTAGAAACATAGGACGAAAAGAACGCCAGCCTATAACACTCTTTCATAAAACATTGAGGTTTAAGTTGTATGCCAAGCGTATCACTCGCTGGCAAGGTTCTACCGGTTGATAAGTTTTAGCTCAGAAATCCCCAACGTTTTATCCCGCCACCGTTATAGCCGATTTAAGAAAGCACATATAAAAGACAGAAAGTGAAAATATTTTATAAGTACATGTTTGAAAGGGAGTGCCTAAGAATTGATAAAGACGATTTGCTAAGTGCTTTTGAACAGAATTTTAATAGATATGAATGCTATCACAAAATAACAAGGACAGAGAATATACTTAACCTTGACAATGATATTCTTGACTTTAATTATTTATATAAAATGGTTAATCCTTGGAATCTTTGGTATGGCATTGGAGATATGAATATTAGTATTATTCCTAATTTCTCTGATGAATCATATTTGGTTAAATTTTCAATTTCAATTCTTAGGTCATTAGTTTTTCATGCGTTAACCATTATTATATTTTGTATCATATTATTGACAAATTATTCAACAGGACTGTTCTGTATCTTCATATTGTTTAATATAGGTGCAATCTTATCGTATTTCTCTCAATACATCAGACATCGCAGATTTTTCACAAGAACAATAAAAATTGGCGACTTTTATAAGAATCAAGTTAGTAAAAGTTACGATTGGGAATTAATTTTAAAGGAAAAAACAAATTCTGAAATAAAAGAAATTATTAAAGGAAATATGCATCTTCCAGATATTGTTATTGAATTAGCGAAAAAGGAAATGGGAAATCGAAATAGTAGGAATTAAATAATAACTGGCTACAATTGAATATACTTCCCTACTAATGATTAGCTGACTAGGACAGTCTATATTAATTCTCTTTTCCTGTAAATACCTAAGCTTTTTTTCGGTCTATGCAGTTATTTCAAACTATCTCCAAGAATTATGAGGGTGATTCGTAAAGTTGAAGTCTGTTTCTGAGCATTATTATTTCATTTTGCAGCGTACTCAAGCGTTTGAGTAAATGTGTAATGGTTTCAATGCCTTCAATGTTTATATCTAAGTCATTATAAAAACGAACAAATTTTTCTAATTGCTGAAGCTGGCTGGCTTCAATAAAACTTGTTTCTTCAATGGTAGTAATCTCTATCAATCCGTTTTGATGTAGCAAACTGATAAATGAAATTTCGATATTGTGGTTGACACAAAATACATCTAATGCTATTAAATGATCCTTTTGCATGACTTATAATTTAGACAGTTCAGTAAATAATGCTTTTTGTTTTTCTGATAGATTTGTAGGGATTTTGATATTATACGTTAGTTGTAAATCTCCGAATTGTCCTTCGTTTTTATACACAGGAAATCCTTTCCCTTTCAAATTTACTTTGCTTCCGTTTTGTGTTTCGGGTTTTACTTTTAGTTTTACCTTTCCACTTAAGGTATCAATGGTAATTTCGCCACCCAACACAGCCGTGTATATATCTAATTCAACATTAGTATATAAATTATTTCCAAAACGTTTAATGCTGGGGTGATTGGCAATTGAAAATGCAATGTATAAATCACCATTTGGGCCTCCATTGGTACCCGGACCTCCGTGCCCCTGTATTTTAATGATTTGTCCGTTCTCAATTCCAGCAGGGATCGTAATTCTGATATTTTCACCATTAACAGTTAAAGTCTGTTTGTGAGTTTTATAGGCATCTATCAATTCGAGATGTAGCTCTGCATTGTAATCTTCTCCTCTGTATTTCACCTGTCGGCTTCTGCCACCTCTTTCGCCCCCTCCAAACATGGATTCAAAGAAATCGGAAAAATCACTCTCAGATTGTCGTCCGCCAGCATATCTTGCCCCTCGAGAATTTTGCGATTGTTGCTGATATTGATTTGCTTTTTCATATTCTTCAGCATGTTTCCAATCATTTCCGTGCTCATCGTATTTCTTTCGTTTTTCAGGATCGCTCAATACTTCATTGGCTTCATTGATTTGTTGAAAATTCTTTTTTGCATCCTTATCATTAGGATTCAAATCGGGATGGTATTTTCTGGCTAACTTCCGATAGGCAGTTTTAATATCCTTAGGTGTTGCCGTTTTAGTTATCCCTAAAATTTTATAATAATCTACGAAATCCATGTGAATTATTTATTGTATTTAAGCTTTATAACAAGGATAATCTGTATATCCTTTTTCATCTGCACCGTAAAATAAATCCATTTTAAGGTCTTGCGATAAAGGAAAATCGTTTTTTAATCGTTCAACCAAATCAGGATTATTAATAAATGGACGTCCAAAAGCAATTAAATCGCCTAATCCGTTTTCAACATCAACCTCTGCCCTTTCCTTATCAAAACCACCTGCAAGAATAATTGTATTTTTAAAAGAATTCCTTATCAGTTTTTTTATTTCTATTGGCACTATTGGAGCACCCATTGCAGAATGATCCACAATATGTATGTATGTTATACCAATTTTATTCAGCTGTTCTGTGAGGTATTTATAAGTAGCTTCAATTTCAGGATAATGTGGCATATCGCTGGCTACACCATAAGGTGATACACGGATGCCGGTGTTTTCTTTCCCAATTGCCGCAACAACACCTTCAACTACTTCAAGTACAAACCGACAACGGTTTTCGATACTTCCACCATACTTATCGTTACGGATATTGCTTATCGGCGATAGAAACTGCTCAAGCAAATAACCATTTGCTGAATGCAGCTCTACTCCGTCAAATCCGGCATCTATTGCGTTTTTAGATGCTGCAATAAATTCTGATTTTGTATGCAGTATATCTTCGGCTGTCATCTCTTTTGGTATTGGAAAATCCTGCAATTGTTTGGAATCCGTCCACATCTGGCCAGCTGCTTTAACCGCAGAAGGAGCAATTATCTTACTACCTTCTGTCATATTAAGCGGATGACTTATCCTTCCTGTATGCATCAACTGAACAAATATTTTTGAGCCTTCTTTATGTACAACCGAAGTTGTCTTTTTCCAGCCTTCAAGTTGTTGTTTGCTAAAGATTCCGGGTATGCGGGCATAACCCAATCCGTTTGGAGAAGGAGAGGTTCCTTCTGTTATAATCAAACCAGCACCTGAGCGTTGTTTGTAATACTCTGCCATTAATTCATTGGGTATATTTCCGATGGCTCTGCACCTTGTCATTGGCGCCATTACTATTCGATTTTTAAGTTCTGCGGATCCTAATTTAATGGATGTAAATAATTTGTATGCTTTCATATATATTCTGTATATTTTATTAATTTAAATAAGATTATAACAAGGGAGAAAGTGTAAAGTTTTTTTGATTGACTTTTAAAATGAACTAATTTTCCCATTTCGATTCTCTGATATTATTAATAAAAATATTTTAATTTATGCATAATAGAGTATTAAAACCAGCTTATTTCCAGGCAAATTTTATCAGCTCTGCATTGAACTTATGTGTTTCTTCCAGAAACATACTATGTCCGCTGTTTTCAAACGCAACAATATGTGAATTTGAGATTCCGGCTTTCATTTGTTCTGCCAAATCGAAAGAACATATTTTGTCTTTTTTGCCATGAAAAATTACAGTAGGGATTGTAATTTTTTCCAGATCTGTCCTCAGATCAGTATCACGGAGGGCAATTAAACATTGAGCAGTTGCATAAGACGAAGCACTTAAACAAATCCCATTCAACCAACTGCCGATTCCTTCATTTAATGAAGTTTCTGTTGCAGAAAATATTTTTGCAAAATCAGCTAAAAGCTTTGGCCGATCCTGATAGTTTAATTCAATTAAATCATCCACTGCTTGTAGCGAAAGATTGTAAGGAAAATCTTTGCGTTGTGTCCAGATTGGAGCTGCTGCTCCGCACAAAACCATTTTTGCAATATGTGCTCCATTGTAAATAGAAACAAAGCGAATAGCAATAGAACCGCCCATAGAGAAACCTACAAGAATAGCATCTTTTATATCCAACAAAGTCAACACCTTTTTTATATCCAACGCATGCACATCGTAACCATAAGCCCCATAAGGTTTATCGGATTTGCCAAACCCTCTTAATGTAATACCAATCACCCGAAAATTTTTATTAATCAGTTCATTGTATTGATATTCGTACATTTCATCGCTTAAGGGCCAACCGTGTATTAACACAATGGGTCTTCCATCGCCAGCATCTGTTATATGCAAATTTACATTAGGTTCTACTTTAATATATTCTGACCTTGCCATTCCTGACATTGTTTTATTCATTAATTTTTCCATCTTCTAAATTATTTAATTTTTGATGAGTCTTTTTATCTTTAGACTATAAGATGAGCTTCGGAACTGATTGGTATGCTCAAAGCTTTCGAAATCACACAATTTTCTTCCGCAGCTTTTGTAATTTTTGTAAACGCTTCGGCATTCATACCTTTTACTGAAGCTGTTATTGTTAAGTGAATACCTTTAATACTTAATCCTTCCATAGTTAGGGTAGCTTCTGTATCCAGTGCTATTGGTGTTAATCCTTTTTCAGTTAACATCGCACTCACTGCCATTGTAAAACAGCCTGCATGTGCAGCAGCCAGAAGTTCTTCAGGATTTGTTCCCTTTTTGCCTTCTTCAAAACGCGTTTTGAAACTGTAATTTGTCTTATTTAATATACCACTCTGTGTATCTAATGTTCCTTTGCCCTCTTTAAGATTACCTTCCCAATGGGCTTTTGCTGTTCTTATCATAATTATTTTGTTTTTTTAAGTTGTAAAGTAGAGGATGAAGATGTATTAATTTTTTCTTCTTTTAAATCCATGCCACATTTGGGACATATCCCAGGTTTATCCATTTTAACACCCATATGCATAGGACAAATATAGGTTTTCGATAATCCTTTTTTCTCGGTTTTTATATCCTTCACTATTATGGTTCTCTTTTCAAGTTTCATTCCACATTTCGGACATTTACCAGGTTTATCCATTTTTATATCGGGATTCATAGTACAAGTATAATAAACTGAATCTTTCTGCAATTCTGTTTTTATTACCGAAGATTGTTTTTTTAATGATTCATTATGGTTTTGTGCAAAAGCCATTGTACCGCTTATCATTGAAGCAAGCAAAATTGTAATAATCTTTGTTTTCATCTGTTTATTTTTTAATTTCTTAAATTATTATTGATAGATTATTCATTTTATTCAAGTATGACTATGGAATCTCAAAGATTTAATTCTCTGTTTTTATATAAACAATTTTTAAATCGATGAAACTGAATATTTAAAATAGGATATCATTACGACTCATCTAAATCGTTATGATCATCTCCTCCAATGCTGTAATAATTATTTTCTTCATCTTCATTCCCTATATTTTCCTGTTCATCATCAAGTTCAGAACCGGGAACATCCAAATCGCTCCCATAAATGTCTTCATTATAATTTTTCTCGTTTTTTGTGAAGCTTTTTGCATTGTATATAGTATTGTCTGCAATATCTTCGGGGTTTATATCTTTTTCTTCATGACATTTGACAAAAATATCATCGTTGGAAGGATACAAGGGATAAGCATTAATTGCATCCTTCTCTTCAATGCCAGACTGTTGAACAGTGGCTTTTGAATTATTATCTTTTTTCTTCATCTTTTCAATAGAGTTTAAAAGGATTAAATTTAGCACTTTCAAAATAAATTTATATTACATAAATAATAGAAACGCATATATATTTCATAAATTAAAATTGAATTACATTTGCCTTCTGAAGTAAGCTAAAGATAAATCTTACACTGGATATTAATCAAACTTTGATAACTATTAAAATGGTTTCTTTAATTGCAGAATTTTCATCTGACAACAAAAGAAACCAATCAATTTTTACCTGGCAAATTCCTCTTCAAGTATTTTTTTACTTGCCTGATATTCTTCGCTTGAGATTTCGCCTGATGCAAATCGTTTTTGCAAAATGTCAAAAGGTGATTCCATCCTTCTTCTTTGACCGGGAATGTTATATGGTAAAGCAAATATCCAAAAAAGTAATCCAATCCATACAAACCACCAGATGATGTCCATTCCCCAATAATAATTTCCGTTATACATAATATCTATTTTTATATGTGAATAAATTTTCACAACAGCACAAAGGTAGGTTCATTAATTTTTAATGTTTTACACAATTGCACCTATAAATTACATCATTCACACTTTTCAGAAGAATGTAAGAAGTGTTATTTTTTTAATTCTAAAACTTCTAATAAGTCACTGCCATCGGTTGTTTCCCATTTTTGAAATTTCTTTCCAGTATTCATTAAAACCCATGTTTTTGCAAAAACAGAACCTTTGCTATCGATACGGATGTATTTATCAGTTATTGCCCATTTAAATGGCAAACTATCTCTCTTAATTTCTCCTGAGAGTATGTAGTTGAGGTTCTTCTCCCCATTTCCATCTTTATAAAACGTAATAGTTCCAATGTCGTTAAGTAAAACGGATGCTTGTCCTGTTTTTGTTGTTGAATACTTTTTGATATTCCAAGTACCCACTAAATGATTAGAACAAGCAGTAAATAATATTCCGAAAAGAAAGATGTAAATGATTATTATTTTTGTTTTCATATTTATATCTTATTTTCTGTGTTTAGTTGGAATTATTAATACCGGTATTGTTGTTTGATTTAACACCTCTTGAGTAACACTTCCCATAAAAATATTTTCAAGCCACTTCTGACTGTGAGATCCCATTACAATAAAATCAACATGCATGCTTTTTGCAGTTTTTAATATGGTTTCGACAAAATCACCTTCTTTTACTAAAGTTTGAATTGTTTTATCTCCAAGATGCTTTTTGGTTTTATCCAAAAAATATTGTGAAGCATTTGTTAGTCCTTCAATAGTCTCTAATTGCATTTGAAAAGGAACACCTTCATTAATTCCTGTAAATCCCATAATAGGAGAATATTCTGTTGAAGAATAATAAACCGGATTTGAAATTATATGTAACAAAGTAACCTCAGCTTCCATATCTTTTGCTATTGAATAGCCTATTTCGGCTACTTTCTGTGCGGTTGGATTATAATCCATCGCAATCAGTACTTTTTTTATTTTGATTGTTTTCATTATTGTTTGAGTTTAAAGATTAAATAATAACTATCATTTTTAAATTTATTGAAATGAAGATATTAACTGTGGTTTTTTGTTGGAATTATTAATATGGGTATTGTGGTTTGATTTAAAACTTCTCTTGTAACACTACCCATTACAATATTTTCTAACCATTTCTTGCTATGAGTACCAATTACTATAACATCTGCTTGCAACGCTTTAGCCGCTTTTAAAATAGATATGGCAAAATCGCCTTCTTTTACAAGTGTTTTGATAGTATCATCTCCAAGGTGTTTTTTTGAACTATCTAAAAAATGCTGAGATACATTTATAGCATCTATAGTAGTTTCTGATTTACATTTGCCAGAGCATTTTTCACCTGCAAATCCCATTACTGTGACATGTCCTGTGAAAGTATAATACATTGGATCCGATATTACATGTAACAAAGTTACTTCAGCTCCCATTGTTTTAGCCAAAGCATATCCTGTTTCTGCTACTTTTTGTGCGGTTGGATCATAATCCAACGCAATCAATACTTTTTTCATTTCCTTGATTTTCATTTTTTAGATTTTTATGTTATAATTATTTCCATTTTTATTTTAATTGAATTAATCCCGTAGAATTAGAAGATTCTTTAACAAAACAATTAAGTTTCGGATGTTAAATAACCTATTTTTGAAATTATTTCGCGCATTTCTTTCTTTGTTTTACGAAGCTTATATTCAACCATTCTGAGCATTGTTTCCTCTTTACCTTCGTTATGTTGTAAATCGTTTTCTGTTAATTGAGGATATTTTATTCTCAGCTTTGCTTTTAATTCGGTCCAGTTTCTTTTTTTTATTATTAGTTCCATTGTTATTTGTATTGATAGTAAATGAGTACTTTGTTTTATCTTTGGCTTTTACTATAATTCTTTATTCTTTCCCCGATAATCTTTTATCAAAGATAATTGTAACGAGTATAATAGCTGCTGCTAATAAAAGGAGCAAATGAACAATTTCGGATGGTTTAAAAAGAATGATCCATATTACAATCACTAATCCGGCAATAACATAAAGTGCATTTTTCATTTTTAATTGGTTTTTTAACAGCTGTTTACTACGTGTTTTTTCATTAATAAAATTACTTCAATCGTTAACCGAAAGCATTACATAATTCAAGATAAAACTTACATAATTCATATATTTTAGAGATATGAATATTTTCGTTCTTATTGATAAGAATTTTGTATTGCAAGCATGCTTTTGATGGGAATAAAATAAAAAATCATCGTTTAGTGTATGCCGCTAAACGATGATTGTTAAAATTAAAATTAAATTAAAGTCCTGTAATAATTTCGTGCAGTTGTTCTTTGGTTTTACCCAACTTCGTTTCAAGTCGTCCGAGTAATTCTTCTTTTTTACCTTCTACTAACATCAGATCATTATCTGTAAGTATTGCAAATTTTTGTTTGAGTTTGCCTTTTATCTCATTCCATTCGCCTTTTGCTTCTTTCGTATTCATCGTTTTGATTTTTAAATTATTTTACAAAATTAATTCTATTGACTTGGTATCGCTTTACACAATATCAGGAAAGAATTACATAATTCACACTTTTTAAAACCTGATATTTTGTTTATTTAATTTATTGTTACATTTAAACTGAAGTATTGAATCTTCCGATTTACTTTTTTGAACGCGGATAACACTGATCCCTGAAGGGAAACGCTGATTTAAACGGATTTTAAACAACAAATCAGATATATATAAATCCGCGAGTATCCGCGTTTACGGAACGTATCCTGTTTCATCCGCGTTCTAAATTTTCATTACATAATTTCTAAAATATAAAAGACTCGTAATAACTTTTTACTACATGATTGTTATTTTGCCGAACAATTACCGACCTCGTTTTTCTTCTTTCGTATTTTCTGCAGGCTTTGTCTGTTGCGGTTGTTGAGTTGGTTGAGTTGGCTGAACATTCCGTTGTTGTTGTGCAGGTTGTTGTTTTACCGGCTGAACATTCCGTTGCTGTTGGGGTAGTTGTCTTTGTTGTTGAGGTTGTACCGAACGTTGTTGCTGAGTTGGCTGTTGTTGCGCAGGACGTTGCATAGGTTGTTGCTTTGCAGGTTGGTTAATCCGTTTTTGTGGTACAGGCTGTTGTCTGGCAGGTTGTGTGCGTTGCTGTACGGGCTGTTGCCTTGCGGGTTGAACATTCCTTTGCTGTTGCTTGGGTTGTTGCTTTGCAGGTTGTTCTATGCGTTGTTGTGATGGTTGATTTAGTTTTTGAGTCGGAACTTCTTTAGATCTTTGTTCCGAAGTTTTTACATCTTTCAGATTCTGCACTTTTGCAGGAGCCGATTTTACTTCGGTAGCTGTATTGTTTTTAAGTTGTGGTCGGTATATTTTAAGTTGATCTTTGCTTAAATTTTCACCGGGTTTATTGCTTTCGATAATGGCTACCTGACTAATCTTTTTACCACCGCGTTTTTCAACTTCGGTTCTATCGGGACCAGCATTATAGGTAGAATTGCGAACGGCATTTATATGCGAATTATTAATTACCGTAGTATTGTTGATTATGGTAACATTATTTGTAGTGCTTACATAATAATTATGCATATCTCTTCGGCCAAAATACGAACCTCTAACAAAAGTATAATCGTTAAAATGTTCATTATAGCCATTTCCGTACGACATACTTATGCTGATACCGGGTCCCATGGGTGCCCAACCGTAATAATCTTCTGATTGTCGCCAGCTAACCCATCCCGGACCCCATACATTATCGGGTATCCACATAGGTCCATACATTGGATCGGTGTACCAGCGACCATAGTGAAACGGTGCCCATCCCCACGGATAATCCGAAACCCACGTCCAGCCATCTTCGGTAAATACCCAATAGCCGTTGGTGGCATAAGGGGTAAAACCGGCTTCTACATCGGGTATCCACACGTATCCATAGGCAGGGTTTTCAATCCAGCTTCCATAAGGACTTAGCTCATCGTAAAATACCTGAAAGTCGACAGATACTTGCTGTGCTGCTGTTTTTTGTGGTAAAAAACTACTCGCTACACAGATGATAAAAAAGACGATGATGGTATTGATGCTTGTTTTCATTTTGAATATTTTAAATTGAAGATATTTAACTACACAAAAGTAAGCTGCTTATTAAGCAATAGCTTTACACAATTATAGGAATGACTTACATAATTCACACTTTGTTCAGAGGCTATTGTGTTTTTTTTTTTAACAAACTTGATATTAAAATAATTGTACATTTGTAGAAAAATATATACTGTAATAACCGTTCAAAGCCATTGCAAAATGGCATGCTTTGAACGGATTTTCCATATATATACAAGTTATAGGAATTTAAAGAAATACACATGATTACTTTTATAAGAGACTCAAAAGTTGTAAAGTGGATTATATATATCTTTATAGCAATAATGGGTTTAGGTATTATAGGTAGTTTATTGAACCCATATTTTGAGCATAAAACTCAAACGATGTTAAATAATTTAAAAGTTAATTTTGACTATCAAATAGAAAAGTCTATTTCTGAAAATAAATATAACAATTTAATTGAAAAATTAATTACAGAGAAGGAGTTTGAACAAGCTATTCAGCTTACCATTAATATGATTAATAAATATCCTGAAGACAAAGCAATATATAAAAATCAAATGGGGAGAATCTATTTTCTTGAAGGAGACATTACCTTGTCTATAGTTAATTATAATGAATCTATTAAAATATGTGATACACTTTATGAAGCCTACATAAACAGAGGTATTTCAAATTTAGAAATAAATAATGTTGATGAAGCAATAAAAGATTTTAAGTTTGTTTCGACTAAAAGATATGATAGTTTTTATCTGTTAGGAGAAGCATATGAGAAAAAAGGTAAAATTTTAGATGCAATAATTTCGTATATAAATTATTCAAAATATTACACAAAAGATGAAAATGTAAAATTAAAGATTGATTCATTAAGGCGGTTAAGATTAATCAAAAACGCCTTATAACAGCGGTATGCTGCAATCGGGTTTTAACATCAAAAAGATATATACACCAATAATTAGCTAATCAAATCCGCTTCTCAAAACCTCCTCTTCCTCCCTCTTTACCTCATTTATTTTAATCAAAAAAAGAAAATTTTTAATCTTTTGCTTTATAATTAAAAGACAAAGAATATTGATTTTTTGATGGAAGAAAATGGGGTAAAGAGGGAGGTGGTGGAGGTTTAACTAATTACTGGCAGGGAAGTCTATTCGATATTGCATAGTTTATTTTAATAATTTCATTAATTCATATTTAATATTAGTCGCTTCCCAACTAAAGCTAAAGCGAAGGATGAAATATCCAAAAACGCCAATTATCAAAGGGGAAATACATACTATATTAAAATCCTTTTGTCGAATTAAAGTAACACAAATCAAAGCCTCAAAAACACCTAAAATAATGAAAAATATCACACTTGAGATTTTAAACCTTCTTTTTAAATCACATTCAACATTTACAATTCGAACATTTTCCTTTTCAAACAATTCAATTTTAATATCAGGTGTGATTTTATTTGGGAATAATACAATTTGATTTAAATAAAGGCAATCATTATCCCAATATCCTTCATATTTATCATTTGTCAGAAATGACATGAGTCTATCTTTAATTTCATTTTTTGTTAAAGTCGACTCTTTCTGAAATAATATTTTTGGGTAGAGTTTCATTTTCTTAAATTATGCATACCTAGTTATAATACTCGCAACAAAACCTCAAAAAGCCACCAAAATATGTAAGGCTTGTCGCAATAGTATTGCGTATTATTTATGATGTAAAAATAGCATATTTATTGATATAAATCAGTCCATTTTCTTTTTTAAATAAAAAGTGTAACATTTCAGGATACTTCCTAATATCATAAAACTATCAGCAGCACAAAGTGTGAAATATGTAAGAATTTCCTAAAGTTATATAACAAAAATCATTTCAATTTCAACTAATTTAGTACTTTATAATACTTATAAACAGATGAAAGAAAAAGACAATAACAGCAAGCTTTCTGCAAAGCAAAGCGGCAACGAAAAAGAAAAAAATCCTCAGGCATATCCAATTTATCCTGAAAGTGAAGATATTTACAATAAATTCAAGGAAGAGAAAGAAATAAATCCGGAAGATATTACAAAATTCAAAGAGTCTAATGACAATTCGGCTAAAAACAACGAAAAAGATTTTGCAAATGATAAATCCGGTAGCGATTTAGATATTCCGGGTGCTGAATTGGACGATGAACAGGAAGAAATTGGAAATGAAGACGAAGAAAATAATTATTATAGTTTGGGTGGCGACGATCATAATGATTTGGATGAGAGCAACGGTGGTTTATAATATTTGGTTATTTGCATTACACCAATCCTGTCAGTTTATAAAACCTGACAGGATTATAAGCAATAAGTTACAATATTCTTTACGTATTTTAAGGTCAAGTAAAATATAAAATTAATATATTTGTAAGTTTTATTAAATTTGCTAAGTACGAAAGATATATAATTGAATAAATTACCCTTCGAAATATGAAAAAAGTATTACTTTTTTTAAATAAAATTTTAAAACTTATCTTATGGGTAATACTTAGCTTAGTGCTTTTATTCTTTATTATTGCTATTCTTATTCAAATTCCGGCGATTCAAACAAAAATTGTTCGTTATGCCACTACTTTCATCAGCGACAAAACGCATACTAAGGTTGATATAAAAAAGATTAGCATCTCGTTTCCTAAATCGGTGGTTATTCAAGAACTTTTTTTGGAGGATAGTAAAAAAGACACGCTTTTGTATGCCGGAAAACTAAAAATCAATATATCTTTTAATGATTTATTCAAAAGCAAGATACATTTGAATTCTGTAGCATTGGACGACATAAATCTCAAGCTGAATCGTACAGCATCAGATTCCTTATTCAACTATAATTTTCTTATTGCTGCTTTCAGTGATACCACTACCCCAAAGAAAGTTGTGCCTGAAACAAAATCGAAATGGACTTTCAGCATCGACAATGTGAGTATGAAAAATATTCATCTTCATTATGATGATGATTATGGCGGAAGCAATGTGGCAGCCAATCTGGAGCAATTAAGCTTAAAAATGGATGAATTGGATTTAGCCAAATCTGTTTACCGCATTGATCATTTGTTAATTGAAGGCTTAACGGCAAATGTTCTTTTAAAAAAATCAGTAAAAAAAGTTGAGGAAAGCTCAACGCAAAGTATTTTGCCTATAATATCTGCAAATAAAATTCAAATCAATAATACAAAATTTGTTTACAGCAATTCAATTGGTAAACAATTTCTCACAACAACTATTGGCAAATTTCAGTTAAAGACTTCTACTATTGATTTACAAAAACAAATGCTATCTTTAGATAAAATAGCTTTATCGAAAACTAAAATTCAATACAACACCAATACTTCGGATTCATCATCTACCCCAATTATTGAGGATGAAAAAACCTCATCAGGAAAAAGTGATTGGAAAATTTCGGTGAAAGATATTGATCTAAATGATAATTCACTTGCTTATAAGGTTGTAAATACGCCTGAAATAAAAACCTTTGATGCAAATAACTTAGATTATAAACATTTAAGTTTAAAAGCAAAAAATCTGTATTACTCAACGGATAAAACAGAAGTAAGTATCAGCGGATTTTCAGCAGTTGACCAAAATAATTTTTCAGTTTCTAAATTAGAAACTGATTTCAGTATGGATTCACATTCCATTACTGCTAAAAAACTTAAAATTAAAACCGCCAGATCTTCAATAGATGCTGATTTTAATATACAATACGCCTCATTAAAATCATTAATGAAATACTTGCCATTGATGCAGCTAAATGTAGCTATGCGAAATATTGTAATCAATAATGCAGATGTTCTTTATTTTAGTCCCCAGCTAAAAAAGCAAGCATTTTTTAAAAATGCAATGAATATTACGACCATTTCCGGGAAAATAAATGGCAAAGTAAATCATCTGAAAGGGACAAACTTGCAGATAAAAACTGGTGTTAATACAAATCTGACAAGCAATTTTATTATTACCGGTTTGCCTGATATTCAAACCGCTGATTTTGATTTTCCAAATCTGAAAATAAAATCGGGCAGACAAGATGTAGCAATGCTTGCTGGTAAATTAATTCCAAATAGCATTGAACTTCCTGAAGAAATAAGTATGGAAATTGTTTTTAATGGACAAATTAAAAGCTTTGAATCAACATTAAACTTAAATAGCAGCTATGGTGATGCACATCTTTTTGCAAATATCGATAAGAATGAAAAATTTAATAGTAAACTCAGTATTGCAAATTTTGACCTTGGTAGTTTATTAAAAAACAAAGCAATGTTTGGTCCTGTATCATTAAATGCGGAAACAAACGGACAGGGGTTTGATAAAAATACAATCAAAGCAAAAATAAAGGCTGAAGCAACGCAAGTTTACCTAAATAAATACACCTACCATAATTTGAAGATTGATGGTAATGTGAACGGACAAATGTTCGATGGGAAAATAAATCTGAAAGATGAAAATGCTGCTTTTGATTTTGATGGGCTTGTAAACTTAAATCCCAATCAGGAAAACTACAAATTCCATTTGAATTTGCAGGGAGCAGACCTTAAAAAATTAAATTTATCAAAAGATGATATTCGCATAAGCTTAATTGCAGCATCGAATCTGAAAGGTAAATCCATTAATGAAATGAATGGGAAAGCTTGGATATCTGATATTATAGTAGCACATAATGAAAAAAAATATGGACTTGATTCTGTTTTTATAGATTTGACAAATCAACCGGATAAAAGTATAATCCGTCTTCGAAGTGCAATTGCAGATATTATGTATAACGGAAGTTTTTCACCTATGTATCTTCCAAAAACGTTGAATCATTTTATTAATAATTATTTCCCATTTTCAGAAGATGATTCAACAAAAATGGAAAGTGGGAATTTTACTTTTGAGATGCAACTTCATAATCATCCGATTCTTTCGGAAGTTTTGTTTCCTCAATTAAAAGAATTTGAGCCGGGTTTGATCAAGGGAAGTTTTGATAGCAAAAAGGATAAGCTGGAAGTAAATGCAATTGTAAAAAGAATAGTTTATGGAAACACTGAAATTGCAAATCTTGCGCTTGATGTAAATTCAGATATAAATGCATTGAATTATAAAATTTCCAGCAGTAAAATTTCAAATGCTCAGCTCAAAATAGATAATTTTTCGGTAAATGGAAAGCTTGCAGATAAAACAATAGTTGCAACTGTATCTTCAATTGACGAAAAACAAAACAAAAAGTTTTTGATCAGTTCTCAGATTGTTAAACATAAAACTAATTTCAAAATTACAATAAGTCCCAAAGATTTTTATCTGATGAATAATCGCTGGGACATTGCAGCTGATAATTATATTGAATTCGGGAAACAAGGATTTTTGATACACCATCTTTTCATTAATAAAACTAATAGTGAAATTAATATTGCCTCTGTACATGATGTGTTCAACGATGATTTGAATATTGGAATAAAAAACTTCAAATTGGAAGACATCTCCGGAATTATTGAAAAAGATTCAAACATTGTTAAAGGGAATATTGATGGAAATCTATTGCTCAAAAGGATTGACAGCACTTATGGTATCATTGCAGATGCTCAAATTTCTAATTTGTTTGTACGGGAAGTGCCTATTGGCAACTTAATGCTTAAAGCCAAAAACTCGATAGCTGAAAGATTTGATATTGCGCTTAGTCTATCAGGTATAGAAAATAATCTTACTGCAAACGGGTATTTTTATCCAAAAGGCGGCGACAATTCTATCAATATTAAGACGGATATCCAATCACTTTCGCTAAAAACCGTTGAAGCATTTTCGATGGGAACAATAACAAAAGCTTCGGGTAAGCTAACCGGGAATTTTTTAATCGAAGGAAACATCGCTGAACCCGATATTACCGGTGAGTTGATATTTAACAATGCTTTTGTTACACCAGCTGTGTTAAATAATCAATTACAGTTAAAGCATGAAACCATTCAGCTAAAGAAAAGTGGAATTTATTTTAACTCATTTACTATTTTAGATGCTAACCAACAGACCGCTGTAATTGATGGTTCCATTCAAATGAAACAGTTCAAAGATTTTGTTTTTGATATGCATGTAAATACCAAAGACTTTTTATTGTTCAACACAACAGCTAAGGATAACAAGGAGTTTTATGGAAAAATGATTATCGACAGCAAGATAGATGTGAATGGGCCAATGTTACTTCCTGTTGTTTTTGCCAAATTAAAGATGAAAAAGGGTTCAAATTTTACATTTGCAGTTTCTGAAAAGGGACTCACCACTGACAAAGGAGAAGATGTTGTAGCATTTGAGAATACATTAAAACTCAATTCAATTTTAAATAGAGAAAACGAAAAACAACTACCAAAATCAGGCTTAAAGGGTTTCGATTTAAGCTCTATCATTGAAGTGGATAAAGAAGCAACGCTCAAATTATTATTGGATCCATCTTCTACTGATTCGCTTGTGGTTAAAGGTGAAGCTGCTTTAAGTTTTACAATTGACCGAAGCGGAAAAATGAGCCTGACCGGAGCATATAATTTGAATGATGGCAGCTATATCGTTTCATTGGAATCGATTATTAAAAAAAGGTTTACTATTGATCCCGGAAGTACGATTATTTGGAATGGAGACCCTTTGGATGCTGATATATCAATAAATGCAATTTATTCGGTTCGCACTGCACCTTATGACCTTGTGGCAGATCAGATGAATGGATTGAGTGAAAGTGAAAAAGGCGGTTATAAACAACATTATCCTTTTTTAGTAATTCTAAAACTTCGTGGAGAAATATTGCATCCGCAAATAAGTTTCGAGATTCAGTTAGCACCTGAAAACAAGGGGATTTTGGGTGGTGCAGTAAATGCAAAGCTAAATATGTTGAATGAAGATGTATCAGCTTTAAACAAGCAAGTATTTGCTTTATTGGTTTTGGGCAGATTTATTCAGGAAAATCCTTTGCAAACAGAATCGACAAGCACAATGTCAACGGTTCGATCAACTGTTGGGAGTTTATTATCTGCACAATTAAATCAATTGAGTTCAAAAGTAATATCCGGTATTGAATTTAATTTTGATATTCAATCTTATGATGATTATCAAACAGGACAAGCGGAGGGCAGAACTCAAGTGGATATAGTCGTAAAAAAACAACTTTTCAATGAACGACTCACTGTTCAGATTGGTGGCACGATGGATGTTGAAGGAGAAAAAGCAAAACAGAACTCAGTAAGTGATATTGCAAGTGATGTTTCAGTTGAATACAAATTGAAAGAAGATGGTCGTTATCGCTTGAAAGCATTCAGGCATAATCAATATGAAGGTGCTATTGAAGGTCAATTGATAGAAACAGGTATTGGCGTTTTATATGTGCGCGATTTTGAAAATTGGAAAGAATTCTTCAGATCGCCAAAAGACAAGATTGATTCATCGAAAAAAGAAAACAGCAATGATACGAATAATCCTAAATAAATACATATTATTCCTTATTTGTCTGCTTCTATTTGCATGTAGCGGTACACGACATTTGCCAGCAGGCGAAAAGTTATATACCGGTGCAGTAATAAAATTAGAATCAGTAGAAAAAATTAAAAATCAGGGCACTCTTAAAACGATTGCCCAAAATGCGGTAAGCCTTAAACCTAACAAACGGTTCTTAGGAATGCGTCCCAAATTATGGATGTATATGAAAGCAGGAGATAATCCCAAAGGTAAATTTAAGAAATGGCTTAAAAGAAACGGAGAAGCACCGGTATTGATAAGCGACATTAAACCTGATAATACATCTGCCATTATTGATGCCAAACTTTTTAATGTGGGGATTTTTAAAACGCATACCGAATTCAAAATCATTGAAAAAAAACGGACTGCTCAAATAATGTATATCAGCCATATTCATAAACCTTATGCGATTAAAGAGATAAAATATGCTGTTTCGGATGAATTATTAAATAATCTGATACTTTCAGAAAAAGAGAAATCATTAATAAAGCCCGGTGATGACTATAATCTTGATTTGTTGAAGCGTGAAAGGATTCGAATAGATGCTTCTTTGAAAAAAAGCGGATACTTTTACTTCAGTCCTGACTATTTATTATTTAAAGCCGATACATCAAATCAAAATCATGATGTTACGCTAAAACTTACGTTAAAAGACAGCATTCCCCAAAACGCATCAAGCATTTATCGCATTAACAAAGTGTTTATCGATCAGGAATACTCTTTGGAAGAAGATATTATGCATAAAAAAGATACCATCAATTATAAAAACAATATATTTTTCGGAAAGAAATCCGAAATGAAAATCAGACCAAAAGTAATTGTAAGGTCGGTTTATTTGAAGAAGTACGATATCTATTCAAGAGAAAATCATAATACAACGTTGAATCGTTTGATGTCGATGGGTAATTTTAAGTTTGTAAGGATGAAATTTTCTGAAAGCGATACTGCTGCAGGCTATTTAGATGTAAATATCCTGATGACACCTATGCCCAAACGTACCTTCAGGGCTGAAGTAGAATTTGTATCAAAATCAAACAATTATATAGGTCCGCGAATGAATCTAAGTCTTCTGAACAGAAATACTTTTAGTGGAGCCGAATTGCTTAATCTTAATATGGCCGGTTCGTTTGAAGCGCAATTTATCGGCAAAGGCAGGAATTTGTATTCTTACTCTTGGAATCCTGAACTTGAATTGACTTTCCCACGCTTTGTGGTTCCGTTTAATTTAAACAGAACCCACAGTACATACATCCCCAAAACACATTTTTCGCTTTCGTATAACTTCACCAAAAGAGTGGACTATTTTGATATGCATACCCTGCAATTTTTATATGGTTTTAAATGGAAAAAGGACATACTGAAAGAACATGAATTAAATCCTGTAAGCATAAGTTATACATCTATCTTAAACAAATCGGCTGCTTTCGAAGCATTATTAACTTCCAACCCATTCCTTAAAAAAAGCTACGAAGAACAGTTTGTTGCAGGGGCCAACTATGCATTTACTTATAACGAACAAGTGTTGCAGGAAAAAAGACTGCAATATTATTTCAATCTTACATGCGAAGTTGCCGGAAATACTTTCTCTTTAGCTAAAATTATTGGGGGTAATAAAATAACTTCCGATAATCCATCCAAAGTAATCGGATCCATCTATTCGCAATATGCACGATTAGCTGTAGATGCCCGTACATACTACATTTTTAAGAGCAAAAATAAGTGGGTGATGCGGTTTATTGCAGGCGTGGCTGCTCCCTATGGCAATTCATCAGTTTTGCCTTATGCCAAACAGTTTTTTAGTGGCGGACCCAATAGTATCAGGGCTTTTCATATTAATTCTGTTGGACCGGGAACTTATAATCAGAATGCCGCGAACAAAGGATTTATGCAATTGGGCGGTGATGTTAAGCTGGAAATGAATGCAGAATATCGCTTTACGATTATTGGTTTTCTAAAAGGAGCAGTGTTTGCCGATGCAGGAAATGTGTGGCTATTAAAATCTAATCCTACCAATATAGGGAGTCCGTTTTCATTTTCCGGATTTGCCAACGAAATAGCAATGGGGGCGGGTATAGGACTAAGAATAGATGTTTCCTTTTTTATATTAAGATTCGATTTTGCAACTCCTTTCAGGAAACCATGGCTGGCAGATAATAACAAATGGGTGATTGATAAAATAAATATAGGAAATGCTTTGTGGAGAAGTGAAAACTTAGTTTTAAATGTTGCCATCGGATATCCTTTCTGATAATTGCATGTCCTGACGGGAATAAAACAAAAATGCCTTCAGATTTTTTATAAATAGCTAGTAAATTGCATTAACACCATAGCTAACTATATTATACAAATACAAATTTTATAAAAAATATTTACAGCTGCTTGTCATTTAGTATGGCTTTCATTGTTGTAAGTAGTTTCTTGCTCCATCTTTACAGAGAACTAATGCAATTTAATCCTTAATTCACGAAGTTAGAGACGGCTTTAAAAATATATTCCTTTATATATAAATGTTTCAGACCATAGCGCACTTGCGATGTATATTAAAACACATGTAAAAGGTCGACGAAAAAAAGTTCGTTGGCTTCGTACACATGTAAAAGGTCAACGAAAAAAAGTTCGTCGGTCTGATACACATGTAAAAGGTCGACGAAAAAAAGTTCATCGGTCTGATACACGTGTAAAAGGTCGACGAAAAAAAGTTCGTCGGTCTGATACATATGTAAAAGGTCAACGAAAAAAAGTTCATCGTATTGATACATGTGTAAAAGGTCAACGAAAAAAAGTTCATTGGTCTCGTACACGTATAAATAGTAATAAAAGAAAAACAAAATGGGTTAAGACACGTGTAAATGGTCAAAAAAGAATTACAAATAGGTCTCAGATATTTGTAAATAGCTAAAATGCAAAAAAGGGTTGGATGTATTGAGATGAAAAAGATGGGTAACACCAAAAAAATGGGTAGTGTTCAGAGGGAAAGAGATGGGTAAAGAGTGGTATTGTTAGTTAAATAGTGGTTGGGGGTTGGATGGTTGTTTAGGTACTAGCTTTTTAGTCAAAGTATATTCCAAATTCATCTTTTAGTTTTCCGTTTTCGAGAATAATCCATCTTTTAAATGCTGTAAAATTGGATCCCCTGTGAATGTGTCCGCGAATTTTTATTAAAAAATACTCTTTGTCTTCTTGTGAATTAGTATCTCTAAAATATTCGCAAAGTAGTCTTTGAAAATCCATTATTTCCTCTAATAATTTATTTCTCAAATTAGCTGATTCGATTGTCTTTAGTTTTGTTGTTCCGTTATAAACGGCTGTAAGTAGATTTTTTGTCATTAATGTTTCAGGAGAATTGTCTAATTCAATTATTTGCACAGTTTCAAAAGGGAATGGTTTGAAAATGTATTTTAATTTTTTTTCGACATCGTGAGAAGAATCGGTACAATTTAGAATATTTTGATAACTAGCTAACTTTGTATTATTACAATGACTGCATGCCCAGAACAAATTGTTCCAATCAAATTTTAAATCATTATCACCTTCATGTGGTCTGAAATGTTCAACGTTTATAGCTATTGGTTCTTTGTATTCGCATATATAACACTTATTTTTGAAATCATTTTTAATTCTTTCAAGGACATTCGCACATTTATAGTCACCATTTACTTTAGCTTTTTCCAATTCCAAACAATCAGGTGCAGGTTGTGATTTTTCAGTATATACCATATCTGATTATTTTTTATTATTTAATTCATTTAATTCTATCTGTTGAAGCTTAACCAAAAGTTCATTTGATAAATATTTGGGAGTGTGAGCAAAATAATTTCTTAAAATCCTTATTAGTTCCAATTGCTCGTTTGTTTTTTCCTTCAATGAAGTCAATTTGTCAAATTCGATTATTTTACTTTTAATCTCTTCGGAATATTTATCAGTTTGAAAATAACTTTCAATTAAAGCATCATATGAATAACCTGACAAATCAGTTGTTACAGTTCTCGTTTCTAAATCGCAAATTGTTGTATTTGATAAGGAGGATAAAACAAATGGAGAATGTGTAGATACAATGAATTGTAATTTCGGGAAAAAGTCCGTAAGAAATGGTAAGATTTTCTTTTGTAAATCTACATGTAAATGAGTTTCAATTTCATCAATAATTACTATTCCTTCAAGGTCATATGTTTTAACTTCATGAGCTTCCATTCTCAAAAGGAGTTCTGTAACAATACTGATTATGGCTGAATATCCGTCTGATAAATTATTAAAGTTAAAAGGTGTATTATTATTGGTGATAATATCAAAATTATAAGATTTTCTGTTAAAACGTAATTCAAGGTTGCTAACATCAAAAATCTGCTTTAGTCTATTTTCTAATCTTTCAAACCATTTATCAATTTTTTCAACGACTTCTTTTTCGTTATCGTCTCTTGCAAAAGAACGGTCTGCCTTAAGATTTACAATGTACTGTATGAAATTTGAATTGGCTTTTTCATTTAGACTATATTTCTTTCGTAAATTAATTTTATTAATCCCTTTCGGTATATTTAGGTTTGTATGTCTTTTAGAGTCAAAAAATGCTAATAAAAATTCTCCTTTTTGACTTTTTTCAAAAATAGTTTTTTCGTTGCCAGAAAACTTGATTTGAGTACCACCAAAACTTAAAAACCAATTTTGAACTTCTATTAGTGTCGTTTCAAGATTAAATTTTTGGACTTTACTTAAGTTTGCATTTATTAATTGTTGCTCAACTTCCTTTTGAAGATTTCTTTGATTCGTGATATGCTGAAAACGACTATCATCAATTTTTGCCAAAAACTTATTGATTTCAAGTAATAGACTTGTCTTACCACTTCCATTTTTCCCTGTCAATATTAAGTGTTGTCGCCTATCATTAGAAAGTGGGATTTCTAAGTCTTTGATGTTTCTTGAATTTTCAACGAATATATTTGTAATGAAATTTTCTGTCATATTAATATTTATTAAGTATCTTGTTATGATTACATTTAACATCTATTTAAACGCAACTCATTACACTTATTATTCGACAAATGTACAATTATTTTAATATCAAGTATATTTTTTAACAAAAAACACAAAAGGCAAGAATACAGTTTTGCATCCCTTCACCATCAGCAACACAAAGTGTGAATGATGTAATTTTTTTTCAGAATTGTGTAATAGCACAGCATAAGATGAATACTATCTTTGTTGTCCATCAAATAATAAATAAAATGAGTTCAGGAAAAGTAATCATAGGCATTTTAGCAGGAGCTGCTGTAGGCGCTGCATTGGGAGTTTTATTTGCACCGGATAAAGGATACATTACACGCAAAAAAATAAGCAGAAAAAGTTGTAAATATGTTGATAAATTAGAAAATGAATTCAATGAATTTATCGATAGTATTACTCAAGAATATGAAGCATTAAGGGAAGAAGCTTTAAGAATGGATGAAGAAATTGATATGGAAGAGGACACAGTTACAACCTAATCCATACAACAAATAAATAAGATACGTATTAGTTTTTAATTTTAATGATTGGGAAGTAACTCCATTCGTTATAAATTACCGCTGCATTTTTTTATTAAAATAATCCAATGGAAACACCCGTAAACATATTAGAATCCTTAGTTGAAAAGCTTGAAAACTATATTAAAACCACTTTTGAGCTTGCAAAACTTAAATTTGCTGAATCAAGTATTGCCATTGCAACGTCTTTGGTTTCGAGGCTTTGTATGCTGATGATTATTTCAGTATGTATTTTTATTTTCAGTATAGGTTTGTCCCAGTACCTGGGAGAAATGCTTGGAAAATCTTATTATGGATTTTTTGTTGTTTCGGGAGGCTATCTGGTAATTGGATTAATTTTATTTTATCCTTTACATAAATGGATAAAGAGAACAATAAGTAAAATCATCATCAAAAAACTAATTCAATAGCTTATAACATGCAAACCATTACTACAGATATGAGCCTTAGAGATGCCATCCTCCAATTAGAACAAAAACGGATGGAAGAAGGTATGATCATAAAGAATGAAATACATCATTTATATGAAAGCATTAAACCCGTTAATCTTATTAAAACTGTCGTACAGGAAGTAAGCGAATCTGCCGAAATAAAAGAGAATATATTAAATAACTCCATTGGATTAATAGCTGGTTATCTTTCGAAAAAAGCATTTGAATCTGTAACCAAAAGCCCTGCAAAAAAAATTATAGGTACCGCTATCATGTTTGGAGTTAAGAAACTTGTTGCCCAACATCCCGAAACGGTTAAAAAAGTAGTTGCCGGAATATTTAATCTGATAAGAAATAAACTAGACAAGAAAAATGAAGCTTAACAATGAAATCAAATAGTCAGCTTTCAGATATTCAATCCAATTCTTTCGAATTTCCTTTCTATGCACAGGCTGCACTTGTTTTGATTGGGCTTTATGTTTTAATCAGCATACTTTATATCACTGCTGATATTGTTGTTCCATTGGTATTTGCAGTTGTAATAGCGATATTAATCAGCCCTGTTGTTTCTTTTTTTGTCAGGCATAAAATCAACAGAATTCTTGCAATTGTCATAACATTATTAATGACTTTTGTTGTCATTTCAGCCTTATGTTTATTGTTGTTTTCGCAGGCAAGTCGGTTTAGCGATTCATGGCCGGTGCTTGTTGAAAAATTTACGGAAATAATTAACCAGAGCATTACCTGGGTATCATCCTATTTCGATATTAAACCTCAAAAAATCCATGAATGGATATTAAAAACCAAAACTGAACTATTAGTTAACAGCAATGCTGCCATTGGACAAACCATCGTTATTGTAGGTGGTGGAATTGTAGTTTTGTTCTTAGTCCCGATTTATGTTTTTATCATATTATATTACCAACCCTTATTACTCGATTTTATTTATAAAGTGTTTGCAAAAAGCGATCAGCATCAGGTAAGGGAAATCGTTACTCAAACCAAATCACTAATCCAACGTTATCTGGGAGGCTTATTAATTGAAGCTATTATGGTAGCAGTCCTCGATGTTGGCGCATTGCTTTTACTTGGTATTGATTACGCCATATTGCTTGGTATTATCGGCGCATTGCTGAATGTAATTCCATATATCGGAGGTATTGTAGCAGTAGCATTGCCTATGTTAGTTGCCATTGCCACCAAATCGTCAGCATGGTATGCCATATATGTAATGATAGCCTATTATGTAATACAATTGATAGATAATAACTATATCGTTCCTATTATTGTTTCATCCAAAGTAAGAATAAATGCACTTTTTTCGATTATTGTAGTATTTGCTGGAAATGCATTATGGGGAGTTGCAGGAATGTTTCTTTCAATACCATTGCTTGCCATAGTTAAACTTATCTGCGACCATATTGAACCACTTAAACCCTGGGGCTTATTATTAGGTGATACCATGCCATCCATAGTAAAACTTAGAATTCCACGAATTAGAAAAGCAAAATAGGAATGTCTATAATTTACCTAAAAGCTAAGCTATTACACAAATCAGTATATTAATACCTTATTCTTTAGTTTTTCTTGATAAAAAGTAAAACAATAATCAACGCTTACTGAAATTTTGTAAAAAATAAAACAGAATTGAACGCTTGCTACGAAGCAAGCCTGACATTGAATAATTAATTGTAGCAAAACAAGGTTTTAAAAATTGCGAGGGCATTTTGTAAGCAATCCACGAATTCCGAAGGTTAAATCAATAAACAATGGAAATCTGTTTGTTTCGGAATGGCTTGGATTGCGTGGCTTTTTAAAACCGTAGTTTTGCCAATTAATTATTCAGAGTCTTGATTTTTTCGTTCTTTTGCATCAAGGCAAAAGAACATAATAAAATATTTGTAACTAATTAGTTTGATTTTCTTTATAATTATCGTTTATATTTCAGAAAAATATCGTAACTTATTTGTATTTAACTTTTTGCTTGAACAAAAAGTTACAAAAATTCAAGACTGAAAACAATTTACTTCAAAACTACGCCTTTAAAAATCCAACGCAATACAAGTTATAGCGAAATATTAATATGTCCACTTATTTAGCTGATTTCCTTCGCTATACTGTATTGCTTACACAATGCCACCGCTATTTTTAAACGCTTGTTTTGTAGCGTAATTTGTTTTAGGTCAATCCTTTCTTCAGAACAATATACAGCAATATAAAAACTTATAAGAATATAAACGATCTGATATGTTACAAATATTTTTATTCAAACATTTTTAAATGGGTATTTTATTGGACATTCAAAAAATCTGACTTCTGCTCTCATTCTCTTCCCTTTCTGAAACAAATGTGTGAATGATGTAATTCATTCCTGTAATTGTGTAAAGCTATTGCTCCTTACCCGACTTACTTTTGCTCAATAAAAAATATATACTTTAAAATAAATTATCATGAAAAAAACAATTATCATTTTCTTATTCTTATGTTCGCTTATTAGTATTAATGTAATGGCTCAAAGAGGTAATACCGGTGAGAAATACGGGAAGACTTTAAATTTAGGATTAGGTATAGGAGGTTATTCAGGCTATTATGGATATGTAGGGCATAATTTACCGGTTATAAATATCAACTATGAATTTGATGTAGCCAGTAGTTTTACATTAGCTCCATTTCTAAGTTTTTACACCTTTAGTAACAGTTATTATTGGGGTAGTCATAATTATCCTTACAAATACTATACATACAGAGAAACTGTAATTCCCGTTGGTGTAAAAGGTACTTATTATTTTGATAAAATATTTGAAGCCAATTCAAACTGGGATTTTTATCTGGCTGGTTCGCTGGGATTTTCAATCGTAAATTCATCGTGGGATAATGATTATTATGGCGATCAAAACTATTATGCTCATGGAAATTCTTTGTTTCTCGACATACATGCAGGTGCCGAATACCATTTTAACAACCATATAGGTATGTTTCTGGATCTTTCAAGCGGAGTTTCTATGATTGGTCTTGCTTTTCATTAGATTTTATTGATAAACTGATTAAAAACGTGAAACTCCGAAGTAATTTTGAATTGCTTCGGAGTTTTTACTTACATATTGCGAAATACTTAAGTGTTCATTTATATCAAGCCTTACTACTCCCAATGCTAATTCAGATAATATTAAAGATGACTTTATTTTAATAGATACCTATCTACTAATTTGTAAATGTGTGAATGATGTAAGATTAATCAAAAGTTGTGTAACACTTTTCTTTGTAGTAGAAGCTAATTTTGTATCGTAATAATTTAGTTACAACTTAAAATCAAATAAAATGAAAAAAAGAGTTTTCATATTTGCGTTGGCACCATTTATAGCAGGTATCATGTTATGCAGTTGTCAGTCATCTTCTAAAAAAATTAATAATGCTGAAAATAATTTGCAAGAAGCAAAGCAGGATTTAAATGAAGTGCGACAAGATTCTATTACTGAATACCAAAAATTCAAAATAGAATCAGAAGAAAAAATAGCAGCTCATGAACAAAACATTGCTGAATTTAAAGCAAGAATTTCCAACGAGAAAAAGGAAAATAAAGCCAAATACGATAAAGAATTGGCTGATTTAGAGAAAAAAAGTACCGATTTGAAAAAGAAACTTGCCGATTACAAAGAAAGCGGAAAAGATAATTGGGAAAAATTCAAAACCGAATTTAACCATGATATGGAAGAATTGGGTAAATCATTTAAAAATATAACAGTTAAAAACGTCAAATAAACATAATCTTAATCTTAAAAACAAAAAAAATGAAAAATTCAAAAAAGTTAATTTTAATAATCATAGCTATAATTGGTATGATTAACATTGGAAATGCCCAGGACAAAAATGATAGCCGAGAAGTTCTTAAAATTGGTTTTAAAGTCGGTACAAATTTATCAAATGTATATGATACAAAAGGCGAGGATTTTGTGGCCGATCCAAAATTAGGACTTGTACTTGGTGGTTTTGTATCAATTCCTATCGGGGCATTTATAGGTGTACAACCTGAAATATTATTTTCTCAAAAGGGTTTTAAAGCAACAGGCAAAGTACTTGGTTTTCCTTATGAAATTACTCGAACTACAAATTATATCGATATACCCATCTTTTTTACAGTAAAACCATTAGAAGCTCTTACTATCATGGCCGGACCTCAATATTCTTATCTTCTTAAGCAAAGTGATGCATTTAATAGTAGTATCGTTAGCACTTTACAGGAACAAGAATTTAATAATGATAATATTAGGAAGAATACTTTTAGTTTTATATGGGGTGCTGATGTTAACATATCTTCGCTTGTAATAGGTGGAAGAGTTGGATGGGATCTCTCAAATAATAATGGAGATGGTACTTCTACAACACCTCGTTACAAAAACGTATGGTATCAATTAACATTAGGTTTAAGATTCTAAATCAGGATTAAAGGGCATTTATAATGTGTATTTTAAAGCATTATAAATGTCTTTTAAATTCATTTTATATTCTATGTAATTCAATTATAATTTATCTGACAATACAGAAAATATAATATAACGGAGAAACGCTTAAAACAGGAAAATTAAAATGACCAAACATTCCAAAGGGGTAGCAACCGAAAAACCAAAAGAGTAGGTGTGTAAATTAAAAATGAAATCAAAATGAAAACTTTAAAAAGTATTATATTCGTGTTAGTTGTATTGTTTTTTGTATCCTGCTCTTCAACTGCCAAATTTCCAACCTCTAAAGTAACTCCAGCTGCTGAAATTACTGCCAAAAAGAAACAGGATTCAAATAAAAACTATGTTATTTATGTTACAGCAGAAAATCTGGCAAGTGCCGACAGATTAACTCCACCTAAAAACAACTATAGTGTTTGGATAGTAACTGATAATGATGGAACTAAAAATATTGGTCAGTTGATAGTGAAAAACGCCAAGAAAGCCACGTTAACAGCAACAACACCTTTCAAAGTTAAAGAGATATTTATTACAGCTGAAGACCAAGGTAATAATAGCTACCCTTCCGGGGTTGAAATTTCCAGAACTACTTTTAATAAATAGAAAATGAAATTCCTTAAACTAATCGTTATCGGAATAATGTTATTTCTTGCGAATACATTATACTCACAAGTTTCAATAAACTTAAATATAGGTTCTCCTCCTAAGTGGGGTCCTGTAGGATATAACGAAGTAAGTTATTACTATCTGCCGGATGTAGAAGCTTATTATGATGTTCGATCGTCATTGTTTATTTATTACGAAAGAGGAAGCTGGATTCACAGATCTAATCTCCCCAGACGTTACAGAAATTATGATTTATATGGCGGATATAAAGTAGTGATGAAAGATTATCATGGCAACAAACCTTATGATCATTTCAAAGAACATAGAAGTATGTACGCAAGAGGATATCATGATCATTTACAAAAGAATATAGGTGAAAGACCAGGCAGAGGAAATGCTGGCGGCAAAATGCATTCTGAAAGACGTTCATTAAAAAATGGCAATCATGACAATGGAAGAGCTAAAGGACAAGGTCATGGTGGTGGAAAAGGTAAAAACAAATAAAGAAATCAATATTAAATAAAAAATCATGGGAAACTTACTATATATAATAGCAATACTGCTTATCATTGGATGGGCTGTTGGATTTCTTGGGTACAATGCCGGAGGCATTATACATATTCTTTTGGTTATTGCTGTTATTGCAATATTACTGAGAGTTATTCAAGGAAAAAAGATTGTTTAAATCATTAAAATATTAATATCAAAATTTACAAAACATGAAGAAAATCGCATTTTGTTTAATAACAGCAACTATGTTATTATGCGTTCAACCTTTGATGGCTAAAGATACAACTACGGTTGTATCTTCTGTGATCGTTGATTCCAAACTTAAAGATGCAACAGAAGCTAAAACTTTATTGCTTCGGTTAAATGAAATAAAGGAGATGGATAAATCAAAATTGAATGCATCAGAAAAGAAAAGTTTAAGAAAAGAAGTACGTGCCATTAAAACCGAACTTCAGGCAACTGAAGCCAGAGGTGGAGGTGTATATTTATCAGTTGGCGCAATAATTATAATAATATTGCTCCTTATTATTTTATTATAAACAATTAAAAACAAATATCATGAGTACAGGAAAAGTAGTTTTAGGCTTATTAGCAGGTATTGCAACCGGCGCAGTTTTAGGAATTTTATTTGCTCCAGAAAAGGGATCGGTTACACGCAAAAAAATAGCTAAAAAAGGGGAAGATTATGTGGATGATTTAAAAGAAAAATTTGATGATTTTAAGGATGGTATTTCTGAAAAATTTGAAAAAGTAAAGGAAGATGTTTCGGAATTTGCACATCATTATAAAAATGCAGCAGAAAAAGAAGCCAAATCAGAAAAGGCATACAAAACAACATAAAGTAGAAACATTTTCAGGATGATAAAAAAATAGAAGTTGAAAAATAGTCATATAGTAAAAGAAGATAATATTGAAATGCTTCTTTAAAACAGATCTTAATAGCAAATCGTCTAGATATAAATATATGAAAGTGAGGAAATTAAAGTTTCATAAGAAAAGAAACAGTAATTCTAAACGAATCTCAGTTGTTTGTACTTCATGATAAAACAAAGTATATACTATTAATTAAAGAAGAAACAATACTCTTACAAACTCTTACAAATGAAATCCCAAAACTTTCAGAAAACTGAATGAATTACAATTTAAATTTGATTATTTACAGAGGAAAGAAGATTTTATATATTATAATTTCTTCTTTCTTAAGTCTTACTTAAATCACATTAAAATTCCTTTAAATCTGAGAAAAAAATAATAAACTAAAAAATGATAGAAGTTAAAAAAGAAGGTATTTTATTATCTAAAACTGATTTCGCTTTTGAAAATGAAGCTGTACTAAACCCTGCTACAATCAGAGAAGGTGACAATGTTCATGTTTTTTACAGGGCTGTTAGAAACGGAAATAATTCAACCATTGGCTATTGTCGATTAGATGGACCGTTAACAATATCAGAGCGATGGGAAAAACCTTTCATGGTTCCTGAATTTGATTATGAATTGCAAGGTGTTGAAGATCCACGTATTGTTAAGATTGATGATATGTATTATTTGACATATACCGGTTATGATGGAACCAATGCACGAGGCGCTTATGCTACTTCAAAAAATCTAATGAAATTTAAAAAAAGAGGACTCATTGTACCTCATATAACTTACGCAAGATTTGTATCATTGGTGGAAAAAGCTGGTAAAGTAAATCAAAACTATTATCATAATCATAATTTTTATTATCAGGAAGGAGATCCAGAAGAAAAAATATTGTTATGGGATAAAAATGTAGTTTTCTTTCCCAGAAGAATCAATGGAAATTTGGTCTTTCTTCATCGGATAAGACCTGGCATTCAGCTTGTTTCTGTTAAAAGCCTCAATGAACTCACAAAAGAATTTTGGCACGAATATTTCATGAATTTTCAGGATCATATTGTCATGGACCCAGTCTATGAGCATGAGTTAAACTATATTGGAAGTGGCTGTCCCCCCATTGAAACAGAGCATGGATGGTTATTGATATATCATGGGGTACAGGATACTGATAAAGGGCTTGTTTATTCAGCCTGTGCAGCAGCATTGTTAGATTTAGATGATCCTCGTAAAGAAATTGCCCGTTTGCCTTATGTGTTGTTTACTCCTGAATACAAATGGGAAGTAAAAGGAGAAGTGAATAATGTAGTTTTTCCTACCGGTACTGCCTTGTTTGGAGACACCTTGTATATTTATTATGGAGCGGCAGATACACATATTGCTGTTGCTTCTTTGAGTTTATCTGCATTATTGGCAGAATTATTAACATGTGTCAAAATAGAAATATAATAAAATTACTTTTAAAATGAAGAAAGAAACTGTTTCCTATGAATTTGATGGCGAAAATACACATCAATCGATATTATCTGATATGGCAAAAACTTTTCAATCAATAATATCTCCTCAAAACAATAAGCATAATAAAATATTGGATAACAAGAATGAGTTGGATGAAATTTTAATCATAACTTCATATCCACCACGAGAGTGTGGTATTGCTACTTATTCCCAAGATTTGATTAAAGCGTTAAATAATAAATTCAGCAATTCCTTTTCAATAAAAGTTTGTGCATTGGAATCAAATGGGAATACTTATCCATATCCTGAAGAAGTAAAATATACACTAAAAACATCGTTGGCTACAGAATATAAATATTTAGCAGCTGTTATCAATAACGATGAACGTATCAAAATTGTTTTAATCCAGCATGAGTTTGGCTTTTTTAAGAAACAGGAACAAGCTTTTCAGCAATTCTTATATGATGTTTCAAAACCGGTTGCAATTGTTTTTCATACCGTTTTATCACATCCGGATTTGTTATTAAAGGCGAAAATTAAGAGTATAGCAGGTGCCTGCGAATCAATTATTGTAATGACCCAAACTTCTGCTACAATATTAACGAATGATTATGATGTACTTCCTCAAAAAATATCAGTAATAGCACACGGAACACATTTGGTTCCTCATTTGAGTAAGAGTTTATTAAAGGTAAAATATGCTTTCAAAAACCGAAAAATCCTTACAACATTTGGATTGCTCAGTTCGGGGAAGAGTATTGAAACCACATTAGATGCATTACCTGCAATTGTTAAGCAATGTCCTGAAGTTTTATTTCTTATTATTGGTAAAACGCACCCCGAAGTTGTGAAAACGGAAGGTGAAAAATACAGAACTATGCTGGAAGAAAAAGTAAAACAATATGCATTGGAAGAAAATGTATTGTTTATCAATAGCTATCTTGCTTTGCATGATTTACTTGAATATTTGCAATTAACAGATATTTATTTATTCACCACCAACGATCCTAATCAGGCAGTAAGTGGCACATTTGCTTATGCCATGAGTTGTGGTTGCCCTATCATTTCAACACCTATTCCTCATGCAAAAGAGGTTTTGACTAAAGATACCGGGATTATTTTTGACTTTCGCAATTCGCAACAATTAGCTGATAGTGTAATCCGCTTACTTAACGATAATAAATTACGGAAGCATATAAGTACAAATACTTTGCAAAAAATAGTTTCCACAGCATGGGAAAATTCTGCCATTGCACATGCTATATTGTTTAAAAAAATTGCCAACGATAAAATAGTATTACAATATAATTTACCTGAAATTAAACTGAATCATTTAAAACAAATGACTACCAGCACGGGTATCATTCAGTTTTCGAAAATCAATCAACCTAATATCATAACAGGTTATACATTGGATGATAATGCCAGAGCAATGATATCGCTCTGTATGTATTTTAAAATATCGGGTGATGAAAACTGTATTCCAGATATAAAAAAATACCTCAATTTTATAAAGCTTTGTCAGCAAACCAATGGCAATTTTCAAAATTATGTAGATAAGGATTTGAAATTTACAAGCCAAAATATAGATGTAAATTTAGATGATTCCAATGGAAGAGCTGTTTGGGCTTTGGGTTATTTAATATCATTAAAAGCTCTGTTTCCTGTGGAAATAATATCAGAAGCAGAAAAAATTATTAAAAAATCATTCCATCATCTGAAAACAATACATTCTACAAGAGCTATGGCTTTTGCCATAAAAGGTTTGTATTACTATAATACTTCCATAGAACATCCTGAAAACATTAGCCTTTTAAAAACATTTGCTGATAGATTGGTTCAGATGTATAAGCACGAATCGAGCGAAAAATGGGAATGGTTTGAAAGTTATCTAACTTATGCCAATAGCATTTTGCCGGAAGCCATGATATATGCATGGTCGTTAACAGGCGAAGCAATTTATAAAGAAATTGCAACCTCATCTTTTAATTTTCTATTGTCGCAAATTTACAATGAAAACGGTATAGAAGTAATTTCAAACAAAAACTGGCTGCAAAAAGGAGAGAAAGCCGAGAGTTTTGGCGAACAACCCATTGATGTAGCTTATACTATTATGACTTTATGTAAATTTTATGATGTATTTGGTGATGAAGAATACCGCTTAAAAATGCAAATAGCATTTAACTGGTTTCTGGGGAAAAATCGTTTACACCAAATTGTATATAATCCATGCACTGGTGGTTGCTATGACGGGTTGGAAGAAACACACGTAAATCTCAACCAAGGAGCAGAGTCAACAGTAAGTTATCTGATGGCACGATTAACCGTAGAAAAGTATAAGAATATTCACAAAGCTGTTAAAGTTAATTTGCAAAGTCAAATTAGAGTACATACCAGACAAAGAAAACCCATTTATTCTACCACTTTTAAAAAATCACCCAGTCAAGTTTTTTCAATGTCATTACCATTATATATAAAGCAATAAATCGATGCAAAGTATTGGAAAATATGTGAATGATGTAACTTTTAACTTCAATTATGTAACACCATTTGAGATTAGCCCACATACCTTTGTATTGTGAAAATTCATTCACAGTTAAAATTTATAACAAATGGAAAAAATCATCGAAAGCCACAAAAATGCGGCGAAACATTTAGAAGAAGCTGCAAAACATCATCATGAAGCAGCAAAACATCATGAAGCAGCAAGTCATGATAAAGCACATCAAAGTACAATTAAAGCTTGTGGTCACACAGCAGTTGCTAAAGATTCTCAAAAAGAGATTTTGAAACAACATGTTGCGAAAAAATAAATATTGAAAAAAATCAATATTCAAAAAATACAAAGCACTTACTTATATTAATGAAAGTGCTTTGTATTTAATGTTAGAGATTGCTCTTTCAACATCCAAAAATCATTTCATTATAGAATAATATTAACAACAAAAACAATAAAAACATGAAGTCAAAAATAATTTTTACAACAATTGTAATAACACTATTATTAGCTGTTATTTACACAGCCGATGCACAAGGCGAAAAAAGAGGTGCAAAAAAAGAAAATAAAATATTAAAACAAGTAAGCGTTTTTTCGGGAAAAGTTGGTGATTGGAAGAATAACGATAACTTTGTGTATGACGGATTTTATCTTCAAACCGAGAAAGGTGTATTATTAATCAGATTTTCGTCTTATATGGGAAGCCAACTCACAACTGCTCTAAAAACCGGTAATACAATAACCGTAAATGGAGTTGAAAATAAAAAAACCAAAGATATAAAACTAATAAGTGCTACAGCGGATGGAGTCACTATCTACGATACACCACCAGCTATTGCAAAAGAAAAAGTTATTGCAAATGAATTTATTAAAGGGAATGCTAAAATCAGCGAAATGCAAAAGGATAAAAGAGGGAAAGCAATAGGTTTTTTGCTTGACAATAAAACCATTCTGCGTATGAAACTGAATGCAAAAGACGAATTTATGAAATTAGCTATAATAGGTACTGAGATATCCTATACTGGTGTAAAAAAAATTTTGCACAATGGTGAAGTTGCTTCAGTAAGTTATACCATTATTCATTGCAAAACCATTACAATTAATGGTAAACAATATCTTACAAAGTAATTACACTAAAAGTGAGTAATGTTGAAGAATAAAAACTAATTGACGCTATACATTCAGTTTTATTAGTTTTAAATACCAATAACTTAATAGCTATTGGTATTTTTTTTAATTAGGTAAACTATATTTAAAAGTAAGTCTTCTATTTATTGTCAATAAGAAATCGATTGGTTTTAATCTTTATTCAAAAATGTGTGAATTATGTAAGTATTAATTATAATTGTGTAAGCTATATGCTTTATACTTTTCTTATTTTTACATATTATTCTATATTAAAAAATAAGGAATTATCTTCATTTTAATATTTGATAATAAATGAATTAGTACAGAGTATTTATAGTACCTTTGTTCTTATCAAGAATTAAACGGTTGAAATTAGAAATATTGATTTCAACAACAACAAATCATACAATCTCAATAGTTCCCATTTTCTAAAAATTGTCATAACAGGGGGCGCATTACTTTATGACATACCTGCCTTTAATAATAAATAATAATAACCTAGTGAAGCTATACATCAAATATATGGTAAGCAACCGCTGCAAATTAGCAGTGAAAGAAGAGTTGAAAAAACTTGGACTTCACTTTATTCTTGTCGATTTGGGCGAAGCTGAGGTAATGGAAACGCTTACAATGGAACAAAGAGAATTGCTTAAAACAGCTTTGCTTACCTCAGGACTCGAATTGATGGACGACAAGCGGGCTGTATTGATTGAAAAAATAAAAAATGCAATTGTTGAAATGGTTCATTATACCGATGAGTTAATCAAAGTGAATTTTTCTGATTATTTAAGCGAAAAATTACATTACGATTATACTTATATGGCAAATTTATTTTCGGAAGTACAAGGAACTACTATTGAACAATTTATTATATCTCATAAAATTGAGCGAATAAAAGAGCTGATTATTTATGATGAAATGAACATTACAGAAATAGCATATAAGATGAATTATAGTAGTGTGGCTCATTTATCCAATCAATTTAAAAAAATGACAGGACTTACACCTACTCATTTTAAGCAATTGAAAACTAAAAGGAGAAGTCCGATTGAAGATATCGGAAATTTAAATGATTAAATAAAAAGAGAGCATACAGCTCTATATCGTACAAAAGATGGAAAGAACAAAATCGCACGAATCTCAATATGCCAGCAGTTTAATAGAAGCCAGTCTTGACCCATTGGTTACCATTAGTCCCAAAGGCAAGGTAACTGATGTGAACCAGGCAACAGTGAATATTACTGGCGTAGAACGTGAGAAATTGATAGGTACTAATTTTTTCGATTATTTTACCGATTCACAAAAGGCAAGCGAATTTTACAAAGAAGTATTTGCAAAAGGAAGTGTTACCAATTTTCCACTTAAATTTCGGCATAAGAATGGAACACTTACGGATGTATTATTTAACGGATCTGTTTATAAAGATGATAATGGAAAAGTGTTGGGTGCTGTTGTTGTGGCAAGAGACATTGCCGAGCAAAAATGGGCTATTGAATTACGATTAGCCAATAAAGAGCTTATATTTCAAAACGAAGAGAAAGAAAAGCGTGCGTCGGAATTAGTTATTGCTAATAAAGAACTTGCATTTCAAAATAATGAAAAGAAGAATCGAGCATCAGAGTTAATTATTGCCAATAAGGAACTTTTATTTCAAAGTAGAGAAAAACAAAAACGTGAAATTGAAAGTATTGAACTGGAAGCTATAAGTGATACTTTAAAATTAGCTTCAGAATATGCCCGCAGTTTGATAGAAGCAAGTCTGGACCCTTTGTTTACCATCAACCTTGAGGGTAAAATTACTGACATGAACAATGCTTCGGTTACCATTACAGGTATTTCACGCGAAAAATTAAAAGGTAGTGATTTCTTTGATTATTTTACCGAACCTCAAAAAGCAAGGGAAGTTTATCAGAAGGTTTTTGCCAAAGGTTTTGTTGCTGACTATCCGCTGACGATAAGAGATGGGAAACTTACGGATGTATTATTTAATGGGTCTGTTTATAAAGATGTTAAAGGAAATGTAGTGGGTGTGGTGGTGGTAGCAAGAGATATTACCGATCAAAAAAGAATTGCAACGGAGCTAACGGAAGCAATTGTATTTGCTGAGTTGGCATTAGGAATTGCCGAAGAAGCAAAAACAAAAGCAGAAACTGCCACAATGATAGCCGAAACGGCAGTAAAAGCCAAACAGCAGTTTCTGTCGAACATGAGCCACGAAATCCGTACTCCAATGAATGCGATTATCGGGTTTACAAAAGTATTGCTTAAAACAGAAACAACATCAAAACAAAAAGAATACTTGCAAGCCATAAAAATGAGTGGCGATGCATTGATTGTGCTTATTAACGATATTCTCGATCTGGCAAAAGTAGATGCAGGCAAAATGATATTTGAACAAACTCCTTTTAAAATGGCGATGTCGATGTCGGCAATGCTTCATTTGTTTGAGCCAAAAATCAGAGAAAAAAACCTGGAGTTGTATAAAGAATTTGATAAAAATATTCCTGAGGTATTACTGGGCGATCCGGTGCGTTTGCATCAGATTATTTTAAATCTGGTAAGCAATGCAGTGAAGTTTACTACCAAAGGAAAAATAACGGTAAGCGTACGTTTGCTGAGTGAAGATGATAAAACCGTGACCATTCAGTTTTCGATTAAAGATACCGGAATTGGAATAGCACAAGGCAAATTAGAAAAGATTTTCGATAATTTTCAGCAGGCATCAAGCGGAACTTCGCGTTTGTATGGAGGTACCGGATTAGGGCTTGCTATTGTTAAGCAATTGGTGGAAGCACAAAACGGAAGTATTTATGTAAAAAGTGTTATAGGTGAGGGATCCACTTTTGGCTTTACTTTAAGTTTTCAAAAAACCAAAGCTGAAGTTGAATCTGATGATATGCTGTTGGAATTGGATGCCGAAATTAAAAACATAAATGTTTTGGTAGTTGAAGATATTGCACTCAATCAATTGCTGATGAAAACGCTGTTGGATGAATTTGGTTTTGGATGCGATATTGCTTCTAACGGAATTATTGCGATTGAAAAACTAAAAATCAATTCATATAGCGTTATTTTAATGGACTTGCAAATGCCCGAAATGAATGGTTTTGAAGCCACTGAATTTATCCGAATGGAAATGAATTCAAGCATTCCTATTATTGCATTAACTGCCGATGTTACCACTGTGGATTTGGCAAAATGCAAATCGGTGGGTATGAATGATTATATAGCAAAGCCTGTTGACGAAAAATTATTATACAGTAAGATTATTTTGGAGGTAAAAAAAGCCATTCAAGCTGAGGGATACAAAGAGGGCGAAAATAACATTGAAAAAGATGAAATTAAAACAATAAAATATACCGACCTCGATTATTTAATCCGACGTACCAAATCCAATCCTATATTAATGATGGAAATGATTTCGCTTTATCTGGAACAAACACCGCCATTAATCAATGCAATGAAACAAAGTTGGAAAGAAAAAGATTGGTGTTCATTGTATGCAGCCGTGCACAAAATGATACCCTCGTTTGCAATAATGGGCATAAGCGATAATTACGAAAACATGGCAAAAAAAGTTCAGGAATTTGCAAAAAACCAACAACAATCAGACGAAATATCCGATATGGTTCTACAGCTCGAAAATGTTTGTACACATGCATGTGCAGAATTAGAGGTAGAATACGAAACTATTAAAAATACTAAAAAATGATGAACGGGGAAAAAATAAAACTATTCTTAGTTGACGACGATGCGCTGTATTTAAAATCATTGGAAATTGAATTTCTACAGCATGCCGATTTTATTATCGAAACTTATGCCACAGGCGAGCTTTGCATAGCTAAATTATCAAACCTGCCTGATGTAATTATTTTAGATTATCAGCTTGATGGCATCGATAAAACAGCCATGAACGGAATAGAAACATTGGATAAAATAAAGGAATTTAATGCCGATATTCCTGTAGTGATGCTTTCATCGCAGGACAAAATTGACGTAGCCATTGATTGTATGCATCACAAAGCTCACGATTATGTGGTAAAAAGCGAAACCGCCTTTGTTCGTTTACAAAAAATTATTACCGGCATATTCAAATTCAAAAAAATGGAAAAAGAATTAAACTGGTACATGGAGCGGATGTAAATAATAAGAATAATCTAATGTTACATTTAAACTGAAGTATCAAATCTTCTGAATTGTTTTTTTTTTGAACGCTGATTCAATTACCATTGTCAAAGCTTTAAACTTTGACAATGGTTTCACTTAAAGAATCCGCGAATATCCGCGTTTACGGAACGTATCCGTTTCATCAGCGTTCTAAATTTTATCACATAATTAAACAATTAAAGATACCAAGAAGACTTATTGAAAAAATACTACCTGATTAATAAACAATTTAAAATCAAACAAAATGTCAAAAGAAAAAGAAGGTAAAGAAAAGTCAGATAAAAAATTGCCAGCAATGAATCTGAAAGAAAAAAGAGCTGCCAAAGCAGCCAAACGCCAAGAAAAAAGCAAAGCCAGCGTATTATAGCAATGCTTACTTAAGCTAAATTTAAAAACCCCAGTAGAGAATATATCTAATGGGGTTTTTTGCAAACAGGCATTCGGGTTGTGCAACTAAAACTTGAGCATACCCCGCTTATTTCCTTACCGTTATCAATTAAAATATAATTTTTATCAATAATTAGTTGGAAAATCAGGCACGGAAGATGATTTTCCAAAGGCGGAAGGTAATTTTCCGAGTTGGGAACCTAATTTTCCACATAATTTTTACCTTCCGCCTTTGCTTTTTCAGTTTCCCAAGTTGATTTTTGAGCTTCCGTGCTTAATTTTTCGGTTTCGGAGGCTGATTTTTGTATTTCCGCCCTCCGGAAATGAGCTTCCGCCCTTGCCCGATAATTAAAAGACAAAGAATATTGATGTTTTGATTAAAAAAAATGGGGTAAAGAGGGTGGAGGAGGAGATTTTGAGGAAAGACAGCTAATTTTCTTGCTGTTAATTTACACAAACATTAACTACAATTGTTTTTTTGTCAGCCAGAAAACCAATTAATAAATAGTGGTCTTGTTTTTTAGCTATGTTTCTAGTAAAGCTATGAATAATTTTTTCTTTATTTAAATTTCCCATTACTTTTTCTAATTCTGAAGAACCAATACTTTCGCCTGGCTTATTTTTTGTTATTCGACTGTCGTTTATTAAATCCTTTAATAATGTTTCATAGTCCTGTTCAGAAACAGTCATTAATGATGCAGAACAATAATCACCATGAAAGTCAGGATAAGAAGCATCTTTTCGGATAATAATAGCAGATTTCGGAACTTCTCGTAATGTTACTTCCTTAAACTCCGAAAAATAATAACTGTCTGTTGGATATATTGCAGTGTAAATGGAATAAACAGTGTAAATGGAATACGAAACTATTATTAAAAGTCCGAGTATTTTGTAACCCTTTTTGGTCAACCACTTGTGTAAAAAATAAAGTAAAACAAAAGGAATAGCTAAAAATGTTAGTCCTATGATACCGATTATCAATATAATTATTAGCGCCATTACATCAATACTTAGTAATATCATCATAAAATCATCGATAAAATTATTATAACCTTCCCAAAAGAAAAGAAAGTCTACAATTATAGTTGGCTTTGCTTACCTATTGGTAATGATTATTTATGATGTAAAAATAGTATAATTATTGATATAATTCACCGACCCTCTTTTTTTATAAAAACACATCCTCGCATCCCAAAACATTCATTAGAAAAACCTGTGAATTATATAACTTATTTTTAAAATTTTATAAAGCTTTCGCATGAGTTTTGCTGTACTTTTATTCAAAATTTAATCACCATGAATACAAATCAAAAAACAGTAGCCTGTATCGTTGCCCACCCCGATGCCGAAACCTTATGGGCCGGCGGAACAATAATGAGTCATCCTTCGTGGAAGGTTTTTGTTGTAAGTGTTTTTAAAGGAAACAATCCCGATAGTGCTTCCATGTTTAACAAGGCATTAAAAAATCTGAAATCAGAAGGCATCATGGGCAATCTGGATGATAGCTCTGAGCAAAAGCCAAAGGATGAAAAACTGATTAAAAAAACCATTCTAAACCTGTTGCCTGCAAAGCATTTCGATATGATTATATCGCACAATCCTTCCAGCGAATTTATGGAAAATTCATGCAATGAGGTCGTGGGCAAAGCAGTCATTAAGCTTTGGAATTCAGGAAAAATCTCTGCCGATCAGCTTTGGAATTTTGCTTACGAAGATGGCGAAAAAGAATATTATCCCGAAGCAGTTAATCCGGCTTCATTTTATCAGTTGCTCAAAAAAGAAATCTGGATGAAGAAATACAAAATCATAACCGAAACCTATGGTTTTCGTCAAAACAGCTGGGAAGCCGAAACAACTCCCCGCGCAGAAGCATTCTGGCAAACTTCTAAATTTCGCGATGCCCGAAAATGGTTGCTCCAACCAAAAAAAGAATTGATATTTCAATAATCAATCCTATGCTTAGTTACATCAACAACTGTGAATTATGCAAATTTTAAATGGAATAATGTAACATTTACCCTAAGTTTCTGCTGTATCTTTGTATCGTAAATATTTTTTCATAATAGGTATTAAAAAGCACTTTTGTTTCAATAATGGGGGTGCTTTTTAATTTTAAACTTTTTCGTTCTTTACTTTTATAGAACTTTTTCGTTTAATTAATTGCTTCTTTTCAGCTTTCCTTTTTTGAATAAACTCACTGATTTCTTTTTTTTCCTTTTCTGTTAAAGGTGAACTTTCTATTATAAAATCGACACCTTCAGGTTCTTTAATTAAGCCCATATTATTATATTTTAAAGTATTTTTCTACTAAAACTCTTGCTGCATTGGTTTCAATTATCATTCTCTGATTTTTGAAATGAAATGCACCTAATGCTTTTTCATAATGTTCAATTAGTTTTGATTTTGCAGTAAAAGCAATATATCCGTCAAACCCTCTCTGAAATGAAATTTTACAGGCATAAGCTACTAAATTACCCGCAACGCCTTCGTAAATTTTGGTTTTTCCTATGTTAAATGGAGCACTTTCTAACAAGTTCATAAAAACATGGTCTTTTTCAACCGAAACACTTAAAAGTCCTTGTACAATATTGGTATTATTAATAATACAAAGTTTATAAACTTCTTTTTGAATGTTATCATATTCAGCTTTCCAGTTGAAATTCCAGCCTCTTTTCTTTGTTATTAAATTCAAATCCTGTTTGTTTAAACGAATAACTTCAGTTTGAAAACTATCACCCGAAATTGTGTTTAATATTGAATTTGTCAAACTGTCAACAAAAAAGTCCTGTTCAATATATTTTTGAGTTTCCATATTACAAAGTTACATATTTTTCAGCTATTTCTCATCATTTTTGTTTCTTTAATAGTAGTTTTTTAATTAGCGACAGTTAAGAACGCCTGCAAAGGTTCAATTATGTTTTATTTTTTTATTATGAACAAGTGAAAAACTTGCTACGAAGTAACCCTCGACCTCAAATAATAAAAAAAACAGCAAGGCAAAGAATCAAAGTTAAAGAAGAATTAAAACAGTAAAGCTTTAAAAAGCCTTCAATAAATATGTGAATTATGTAAATATTGTACAGAAATATATAAGTCTTTAGGATAGCAAAAATCTATCTTTGTTTCTGTAATATTATAAGTTTTTAAGATGTTTTATACTTCAATAAAAATAAATATAGCTTTCAATAAAGCTTTACTGTTTTTTCTCTTTATAAATTGTTTCCTAAGCAATAGTTTTGCTCAACTACCGACAATAAAAAATGATTCAATTGTACAAAAGTTCTATTCAATCAACCATCAACAACTTTATTGGCTGTCATCCGGTAAAAATATAAAAAGAGCGCTCGATTGGCTTACAATTATCCAATCATCCGATAATTCGGATATGATTTCTGATAAATCTGAAATTAATCAGATTCGCTCTGAATTTTACAAAAAGTATTCAATTGACAGCACATTTATTGCACAAACTGACCGTAAAATAACAGCCATGGTATTAAGTTTTCTGAAACTTACCCAACAAGGCAATGTCGTTTTTGATTATGATGAAATCAGTATATCCAGAGATTCACTCTATATTTCTCAGTTGATGAACTCAAAAAGCAAAAGATCTGTATCGAAACTAATTTCCCGACTTCAATGTAAAGATCCCGACTTTCTGGTATTAAAAAAATACCTGAACGATTCTATTTCAAAGAAAGATACAGTGAAATATAAAACGATATTGCTAGCTATGAATTACAGGAAGTATTTTACATTCAATCATCAATCCGAGTATATTATGGTAAATATTCCAACTGCCGAAGCTGAATATTTTAGTAATGATACCCTTCGGCTTAAGATGCGGGCTGTATTGGGTAAGAAAAAAAATCCTACACCTTCCATTTCATCCTATATTACAAGTATAGTCACTTTTCCAAGTTGGAATGTACCCTATTCAATTGCAGTGAAAGAAATTTTACCTAAAGTTAAAAAGGATGAAAATTACCTTGAGCAACATGATTTTGAAGTAATAGATGGCAAAGGAAATGCTGTTGAGGAATCAGAATTGAATTGGGGAAACTATAATGAATCGAATTTTCCTTATTATTTTCGTCAATCAACCGGATCAGAAAATTCCTTGGGAGTATTGAAATTTTATTTACAAAATCCTTTCAGTATATTTCTGCATGCTACAAGCTGGCAAGGTGTATTTGCAAAAGAGGATCGGTTTTTAAGTCATGGTTGTATCCGCTTGGAAAAACCTTTTGATCTTGCAAAAGCTATATTAAAAGGCAAACTGGATATTGAAGAATTAAAGAATGGTAAGAAAAATACAGAATCTAATACAATAGGGCTAGTTCATAAAATACCAACTTTTATTATTTATTCACCAGCAATTGTTGTTGAAGGAAAAGTTAGTTTTCTTAAGGATGTTTATGGCCTAATTAAGTAAAGACGAGTTGTGAATATAATAGTTGTCGGGATTATAAATAAATAAGCAACTTCCGCCTTTAATGGTTTCAATAATAGGTTTATTTAAATCAGGAGGTAGTGCCGGGCAACCAAAACTTCTGCCTAATCGTCCGTACTTTTTAATCTCTTTGGGTAAATTCCCCGCCGCTTGCGGCGAAAATTTATAACTTTGTGCATGGCAGAAAGCAAATATATTCATAAGTCTCATAATGTGTCTTTGTTGTTGTATCAGATTGTATGTCCAGCAAAGTATAGACGAGTAGTTTTTAGTGATTCCGTTGATATTACACTTAAAGAAGTTTGCATAGAAATATCAAAAAGATATCAAATCTACTTTTTAGAAATAGGAACAGATGATGATCATGTTCATTTTTTAGTGCAATCTGTTCCAATGTATAGTCCAACAAAAATAGTGACAATAATAAAGAGTATTACAGCAAGGGAGGTATTTGTCAAGAACCCAGAGGTAAAAAAGCAATTATGGGGAGGTGAATTTTGGACGGATGGTTATTTTATCAATACAGTTAGCAAGTATGGGAATGAGGATGTAATTTCGAAATACGTGAGGGAACAAGGTGTTGAAAAACAGTATAAAGTATTGCACAAGGTTTCCCAATTCTCACTCTTTTAGAAAGACTAATGATACCCCGTCCGCTTGCGGCGGGGAGATTCATTAAAATTTTCAGTTGCATAAGCTGCAGCATGAATTATAATGGCACGCTTTATAGCATTGTCATTAAAACCTTTTTCAACTCCTTTTATTGTTAGCGAATATCCGGTATGCGATCCGGTAATAGGTTTTTCTGTAATATAAAAACCCAAACTGCTCTTTGAAGAACCTTCCTGGTTTGAAAAAAACTTAGCATATTCATCACCGGTATTTCGTCCGTGTGCAACATAGGTATTGAACAATAATTTTTTGTTTATTAAATCAATCACATACAAGCGCTTTTTATTACTTGATTGCGAATAGTCTGCAATAGTTATAATGTTTGGATTACTTAATTTGCCATCAGATTCAAGCTTATTTAATCCTTTGATTGCAAGTAAAAATACATCTTTTGACAAGCCTGCTTCAGTTAAATTTAAAATAGTGTAAATATCGTTATTATCTACTTTAACAGCATCAATTAATGAAACCCGGGCATTATTGGCAATTGGAATAAGAATGAAAAACAGATAAATTATTGTTTTTTTCATTTGGTAAAGGTAATATAAAAATTTGAAACAAAGAATCTAATTAGTAAAACTCAGTCTTTCCTTTTCTATATATTTTTTGAGCTGTCAAAAATATGTGAATCATGTAATTATTCCCTAAAGTTATGTAATAGATTTGCTTACATCAGAGGTTACTTTTGTAATGTAAAAAATATGAATGCAAATTCTATGAAAAGCAAATTACTTTCTTTATTAATAGCCATTGTACTATTTGTTGTCCCCAAAATAATTTTCGGACAAACACCCAATTTGGGTGTAGCTTCTGATTTTGCCTTGTTTACTTCAACAGGTGCATTTACAAATCTGGGTGCTACCAATATATCAGGGGATATAGGTACCAATGCAGGTTTATTCAGTGGATTTCCTTCTGGAACAATTAACGGGCAAATTCATGTTACAGATTCTACATCGGTTTTAGCTGCAACAGCAGTTCAAGATGCTTATACTTATTTAAGCACTTTAGTTGGATCTGTTTTAGGTGTTTTTTTTGGTGGCGGACAGGAACTAACTCCCGGTATTTACAATACAGGTGCTGCTTCCACTTTAAACGGAGATTTAACTTTAAATGCACAGGGTAATCCCGATGCTGTATTTATTATAAGGATAGGTGGAGCTTTGTCAACAGCTGTATCTTCAAACGTAATTCTGATTAATTCGGCTTCTTTGTGCAATGTTTATTGGCAAATTGGAGGTCAGTTCGATCTGGGCGACCATTCAGTTTTCAGAGGAACTGCAATTGTAGATGGAGCAATTAATTTATTAGAAGGATCATCTCTTTTAGGAAGAGGGCTTTCGCGTGCAGGAGCAATCTCTACACACAACAATGTAGTTAATTTTTTACCTTCAGCAGCAGGAACTATCACAGGATTAGCTTTGCTATGTCAGGGACAAACAGGAGTTATTTATACTGTACCGGTCATTGCTAATGCAACAAACTACTTCTGGACATTGCCTCCAGCTGCATTAATAGTAACTGGTGCTAATACCAATAGCATTACTATAGATTTTGGTTTTACCTCCACGTCAGGAAATATTACAGTTTATGGAAGCAATGCCTGTGGAAACGGCACTGTGTCGTCAAACTATTCAGTAACGGTTAGCCCATTGCCACCAACATCGTCAATATATCACCAATAAAAACATAAAAATATGGAAAACGATTACGAATTATATGATTGCTTAGGATGTAGCACTTTCCGCAGAGTTTCTGCACAAGTGCCTGAACAAACTTTTGAATTTAACTTTTCTCAATCAAAATCAGATTTAAAATCAGATAACACAACATTTAATAATAAACCTAATAACAAACAAATTAATAAACAAACAAATCATGAAAACAAAGTTTAAATTTTTAAAATGGCTTATGATATTGCTATTCACAATGAGTGCAATAGGAACATGGGCACAAACAAGTCAAACCGTGACACAAACCCTTTGTCCAGGAACAGAGCCTTATTATGTAACTCCCGGAAATGCCGCCAATACATTTCTATGGAGTATTTCTACCGGAACTTCCGGTGTAGATTGGACAATTACTTCAGCAAATACTGTTGCTACCAATGTTATTTGGGCTAATCCTTTAGTGCCTACAACCTATCATTTGTCATTAAAAGAGACCAATGGTGATGGTTGTCAAACAATAGTAAGTGTTGATGTAACAGTTAATCCACGACCAGCAGCTCCTATTACCAGTTTGACGCAGCCAAGTTGTGCTGTTGCCACAGGAACTATAAATGTAACTAATCCAGTACCCGCTGTCGGAATTACTTATACAGTTACAGGTACAACACCAGTTGTAGCAGCGGTTACTAATTCAACGGGAATATTTGCAGGATTAGCACCAGGCGTTTATGATGTAACCACTTCAAATGTTTATTCATGTACTTCTACAGCAAGTAGTGTTACTATTAATGCACAACCAATAACACCATCAGCACCAATTGCTGGTTTAACTCAACCAAGTTGTGCCGTTGCCACAGGGACAGTAACTATAACCACTCCTGCTCCTGCTGTAGGAATTACTTATACTATAACGGGCACAACACCAGTTGTAGCAGCAGTTACTAATTCAACAGGAATTTTTGCAGGATTAGCACCGGGAGTTTATGATGTAACCACAACAAATGGGGTTGGATGTACTTCTCTTGCAACAAGTATTACGATAAATGCACAACCTGTTACACCAGCTATTCTAATTGCAGGTTTAACACAACCCACTTGTTTTGTTTCAACAGGAACTGTTAATGTAACTTCTCCAGCACCCGCTGCCGGAATTACTTATACTATTACAGGTACAACACCAATTGTAGTAGCGGTTACTAATTCAACAGGAATATTTGCAGGATTAGCACCAGGAGTTTATGATGTAACAACAACAAATACAGATGGATGTACTTCTCTTGCATTAAGCATTACCATTAATCCTTCTCTTTCTACACCGGTTGCTCCAACTGCAAGCGTAACACAACCAAGCTGTGCTGTTGCAACAGGAATTGTAAATGTAACAACACCATTGCCAGGAGCCGGAATTTCTTATTCTATTACAGGTACAACACCTGTTATAGCAGCAGTAAGCAATTCAACAGGTGTGTTTTCATTGTTAACTACAGGTATTTATAATTTAACTACGACCAATGCCACAGGTTGTGTTTCTGCTGCAACAATAATCACAATAAATGTTCAGCCACTTACACCAAATACTTCAGCTATCTGGCATAATTAGCAGATATTTTAATCTGTTAATAAAATAGATCAGATATTTACTGTTAAAAATACTGCCTGCTGATATTTATCAGCAGGCAGTATTGCGACAGGTTTTTTTAAGTTTATCTGATGATATGCAGATACAAAGATTTATTGTTGATAATAAAAACACTTATGCTTAAACTATTCAAATATTTACTTTTGTATTGTATTTTGCCGTTCATTAGCTTCAATACATTTGCTCAGGTTGCCATGCCTGATAATGTTTGTGTTGGATCTTCAAAGCATTATAATGTGAATTCCAATCCTGTATCAGGTTCAACATATAACTGGCGGATAGACGGAATCACTCAGACTTACTCTACAACTAATGATATCAGTATTACATGGACTACTGTTGGTACATATATGCTGGATGTTCAAGAATTATCAGCAGATGGATGTCTTGGTTCTATAAGATCAGGACAAGTATTTGTGAGTCCTGTGCCTGTAATTACGGCAAACAGTAATTCTCCCGTTTGTATTGGTGCTTCAATAAGCTTAAGCTCTCAAACAATAGCTGGAGTTACATATTTATGGACAGGTACAAATGGATTTATTTCATCTTTACAGAATGTTGTAATTAATTCAGCTGCACTTTCAGATGCAGGTATTTATTCGCTAACAGTTTCAAGTAACGGCTGTACTTCTATACCTTCCCTTGTTACAGTTATTGTAAATAATTGTATAGTTGATTTTTTAATTCCTGAAGGATTTTCTCCAAATGGTGATGGAGTTAACGATTTATTTGTTATCAGAGGTATTCAAAATTATCCAAATAATTCATTTTTAATATATAATCGCTGGGGAAATAAAGTTTTTGAAGCAAAGCCCTATCAAAACACTTGGGATGGAAAATCAGACTTTGGACTAATACTCAGCGGAGAAGAATTACCAATCGGAACTTATTTCTATTTGCTTGATCTGGGAATCGGTTCTGATGTAATAAAAGGAACTATCTATCTAAATAGATAAAATTTGATAAATCATTATGACTAAATATTCTAAAAGAGCACAAGAAAAAATTGAAGAAGTCATGCACGAATTTAAACATGGTGAGTTAAAATCGGGCAAAGGTGGTAAAGGTGGATTTGTAAAAAGTCGAAAACAGGCTATCGCCATTGGAATAAGCGAAGCCCAACATGAGAAGTTACGAGTCCCTAATGAAAAAAAACGTAATGAGAAATAGTCAAGCTATTTCATGATGATACTCAATAAAAAAGCCGATAGTAAAATCTATTGGTTTTTTTATTCCACAACACCCTACTTTATTCTATGTTTTCTCATATATTTTAAGCATTTATATGTCCAAAAGTGTGAATGATGTAAGTCTTTCTTATAATTGTGTAATGGTTTCAGGGCTCAACAAATATAATTTTGTTGGGTGAAAAATTATTCACTTTATAAAAATAAAAAAAATGAAAACACGAATACTAAATTCATTAATAGCAGTGCTACTACTATTAATTCCGACTTTAAATTATGCTCAGGCACCTCCTTTAGGAACGGCTGCAGATTTTGTAATTTTTACAACAATCGGAGCAGTGGGTAATACAGGAATTTCACATCTTACAGGAAATGTAGGTACAAATAATGGTGGAGTTACCGGTTTTGGAAATGTAAACGGTGTAATGACTTATACCAGCGACCCCAAAAGTGGACTATGTGCAACTGATTTGCTTACTGCTTATAATCAGCTAAATAACACTGTTCCATCTTATTTTCCAGCTCCTTTGTTAGGAAATGGAGATACTCTGATTGCAGGAATATATTCAATAACTGGTGCAACAACCATGAACGGAAATCTTTATTTAAATGCACTTGGTAATCCCAATGCTGTATTTATTTTTCAAATTCAAGGACCTCTTTCAACTGCTGCAAGCTCAAAAGTTATATTACTTAACGGAGCTAAAGCATGTAATGTATTCTGGAAAATAGAAGGTTTAGTAAACATGGCTCCTTCAACTTCAATGAAAGGAACAGTAATTGCAAACAATGCTGCTATTAATATGAGTACTGGTTGCACACTTGAAGGAAGAGTGCTTTCTACCAATGGAGCTGTAAATGTCAGCGGAGTGCTGGCATATACTCCTATCGGTTGTGGAAGCCCCACGCTAACAGGACCAATAGCTCCGTCTCTGGTTTCAGCAACTTGTTATACAATATTTTCTTCTAATGGACCTGTTACCAATGTTGGAATAACAAATATTACAGGTGATGTAGGAACAAATGTTGGGTTAACTATAGGTTTTAATCCATTATCTGTAACCGGTGCTATTCATCCGATTCCTGATGGATCAACAGCTGCTGCAGCCGCTGATTTGCTTAATGCATATAGTTATCTTAATACCTTACCTTATGATATTGAATTGTTATATCCTGCTCAGTTTGGAAATCAATTGGTACTTACTCCTCACACATATTTAATGAATGCAGCGGTTACATTTACAGATACCCTTTTTCTGGATGCTATGAATGATGCCAATGCAGTATTTGTAATAAAAATATATGGTGCGATAAATACAAGTACCTATTCTAAAGTTAAAATGATTAATGGTACTCAATCAAAAAATGTGTACTGGATGATTAGTGGTGCTGTAAGTATTAATGATTATTCAGAATTTGTCGGAACTATTGTATGTAACAATGGTGCAATGAATTTGAATACAGGTGTTAAACTAGATGGAAGAGCACTTACCACAACAGGTGCATTAAATACCGCTACAATAACAGCTATTATGCCTCCTGGTTGTGGCTTAAGTTCTCCTTTAATAATTACCGAACCTGTCAATAAAATTGTTTGTTCAGGAGATTCAGTAAGATTTTCAGTAACAGCAACAGGTTCTTCACTCACCTATCAATGGAGAAAAGGAAATGTAAATTTAATTAATGGAGGACATATATCAGGCGCAACTTCTGATACACTTAAAATTAATCCTGCCAATTCGTCAGATACTGCTTCTAACTATAATGTAATTGTTAGTGGTTCTTTATTACCTAATGATACATCAATAAATGTTTCTTTGGTAGTAAATACAGCTCCAATTATTACAACGGAACCTATTAATAAAACTGCATGCGTAGGAAGTTCAATTAGCTTTTCGGTAACTACATCAGGAACAGTTCTTACTTATCAATGGAGAAAAGGAAATGTAAATTTAACAAACGGAGGAAATATTTCGGGAGTTAATTCTAATACACTTACTATTAATCCCATAAATATTTTGGATGCTGCTACCAATTATAATGTTATTATTACAGGCAGTTGTTTACCAAATGACACCTCTGTAAATGCTTCTTTGGTGGTTAATTCTCCACCTATAATCACTACTGAACCTGCAAATAAAACAACTTGTATTGGAAATTCGGTTTATTTTTCAGTAATTGCTACAGGTTCAAATCTTACTTATCAATGGAGAAAGGGAACTGTAAATATAATCAATGGAGGAAGTATTTCAGGAGCAACTTCTGATACGCTTAGATTTAATCCTATGCTTATCACTGATACTGCATCTAACTATAATGTAATTGTTTCAGGTACATGTTTGCCAAAAGATACTTCAATATTTGTTTCTTTATTGAGAGGTATTGCACCAATAATTACAACAGAGCCAAGCAATATAATTGCTTGTGCTGGAAATTCAGTTAGTTTTTCAGTAATTGCAACAGGTACAAATCTAAGCTATCAATGGAGGAAAGGAACTATAAACTTAACAAACGGTGGACATATATTAGGGGCAACTTCCAATACACTAACGATTAACCCTCTAAGTGTTTCTGATACTGCATCCAACTATAATGTAATTGTTTCAGGTACATGTTTGCCAAAAGATACTTCAATAAATGTTTCTTTATTAATTATAAATGCAAATATTACTTCAGGTCCTGTTAATCAGACAGTATGTGCCGGAAGTTCAGCAAGTTTTTCAGTTGTTGCAATAGGAAGTGGTTTAACATATCAATGGAGGAAAGGAACTGTAAATTTAATTAATGGTGGAAATATTTCTGGTGCAACCTCTGCAACACTTACCATTAATCCTGCAAATATCTCAGATACTGCATCTAACTATAATGTTGTAGTAAGCGGTTCATGCACTTCAATAAATTCATCTTCAACAGCAGTTGATCTAAAGTCAGCTGGAAGATTTGGTATTATCGCTGGTGTAGGTATTAGTAGTACAGGATTTAGTAAAATTAATAATATGGATGTTGGGATAAGCCCGGGTGTTCGTACTTCGGTAACAGGATTTCCTCCAGCTGCATTGGTAAATGGAGCTATTTATGCTTCTGATGATATTGCACCTCCAGGAATAGCTGTAATGCTAACACAAGCCAAACAAGATCTTACTGATGCATATCTTTTTGCTGAAGGAGCAACTGCCCCTGCCCCTGCAACAGTAGCAGGCGATCAGGGTGGTTTAACACTTGCACCTGGTATTTATAAATCAACATCCACACTTTTATTACAATCAGGTGATTTGACTCTTGATGCCCAAGGTAATGCAAATGCATTCTGGATTTTTCAGATAGCATCTAATTTCACTACTGTAGGTGGAGCAGGAGGAAATGTTATACTTAGCGGAGGTGCTCAGGCTAAAAATATAATTTGGCAGGTTGGAAGTTCTGCAACCATTGGTAACGGTACTTCTTTTAAAGGAAATATACTTGCTTTAACATCAATAACAATGAACACAGGTTCTTCTATTGATGGTAGATTACTTGCCAGAAATGGTGCTGTTGTTTTATCAGGAACAAATATCATTAATAGTCCATCTGATACTTCAATAAATAATTCTACTGTTTCTTCAGCAAATGTTTCTTTAATAGTAAATTCAAACAACACAATTGTATTGACATCTGCAGTTGGAACAAACAATCAGACAAAATGTATCAATACAGCCATTACAAATATTACCTATTTAACTACAGGTGCAACGGGAGCTAGTTTCAGTGGTTTACCTGCCGGAGTTACAGGCAACTGGTTAGCTAATGTGGTAACAATAAGCGGAACGCCAACAGTTTCAGGAACATTTAACTATACAGCTACTTTAACCGGAGGTTGTGGAACTATTACGGCAATTGGTACAATAACTGTAAGTCCAAATAATACTGTTGTTTTAAGTTCTGCAGTTGGAACAAACAATCAAACTAAATGTATTAATTCAGCCATTACAAATATTACCTATTCAACTACAGGTGCAACGGGAGCTAGTTTCAGTGGTTTACCTGCTGGAGTTACAGGCAACTGGTTAGCCAATGTGGTAACCATAAGTGGAACTCCAACAGCTTCAGGAACATTTAACTATACAGTTACTTTAAGCGGAGGTTGTGGAACAATCACGGCTATTGGAACAATAACTGTAACACCAAATAATACAATTGTATTGACCTCATCAGTCGGAAGTGATAATCAGACTAAATGTATTAATACAGCCATTACAAATATTACCTATTCAACTACAGGTGCAACGGGAGCTAGTTTCAG
>JACABE010000002.1:124168-219426 GCA_013377005.1 Bacteroidota bacterium | reverse complement strand
AAATATTACCTATTCAACTACAGGTGCAACGGGAGCTAGTTTCAGTGGTTTACCTACCGGATTTACAGGCAACTGGTTAGCCAATGTGATAACAATAAGTGGAACTCCAACAGCTTCAGGAACATTTAACTATACAGTTACTTTAATCGGAGGTTGTGGAACTATTACAGCTACTGGTACAATAACGGTAAATCCAAATAATACGGTTGTATTAAGCTCTGCAGTTGGTACAAATAATCAAACACATTGTATTAATACAGCTATTACAAATATTACCTATTCAACTACAGGTGCAACGGGAGCTAGTTTCAGTGGATTACCTGCCGGAGTTACAGGCAACTGGTTAGCCAATGTGATAACCATAAGTGGAACGCCAACTGTTTCAGGAATATTTAACTACACAGTTACATTAACCGGAGGCTGTGGAACTATTACAGCAACTGGCACAATAACAGTCAATCCTGTAACAGGAGCAACATCCTTTACATTGGGAGCTATATCAGTTTGCCAGAATGCAGCTGATGAAACTTATACTGCAACAGCAGCTAACAGCACTTCAATTTTATATTCAGTATTGCCAGCAACAGCAGGTGTAATAAACGCAACAACCGGAGTAATGAACTGGGATGCTTCTTTTAGTGGAGTAGCAACAATTACTGCTGTTTCAAGTGGTCTTTGCGGAAGTACTACAAATAATTTAATCGTAACAGTTATAGCTCTACCTATTGCAAGTGCAAGTGGAAGTTCACCGGTTTGTATAAATAGTTCAATTAACCTTACAGCACAAACTGTTACTGGAGGAACTTATTTATGGGCAGGACCCAATGGATTTACATCTGCATTACAGAATCCTGTAATATTATCTGCAACATTAGCAAATTCAGGACTATATTCATTAACAGTTTCTGTTAATACATGTACTTCCACAGTTTCAAATGTTACAATTATAGTAAAAGATTGTCCTGCAGATTTAAGTGTAGTAAAAACTGTAGATAATACGCATCCAAAAGTTGATCATAACGTGGTATTTAATATTTTAGCAAGCAATAACGGACCTTATGATGCAACAGGAGTTGTAGTAAATGATATTTTACAATCAGGTTATACTTTTGTTTCGGCTTCTACAACTGCTGGTATGTATAATTCAGCAACAGGTGTATGGGTAATTGGCTATATGAATATTGGTGCAATTGAAACATTAGTATTAACAGCTAGAGTTAATTCAAATGGAAGTTATATTAATACTGCATCTATAACCGGTGTTGAAACCGATGGAAATCTGAATAATAATATTTCAACTGTTATCACTTACCCAACTAATTTCTTTATTCCTGAAGGATTTTCTCCAAATAGTGACGGAATTAATGATGTATTTGTAATAACCGGAATTAATAATTATTCTTCAAATACATTTACCATCTTCAATCGCTGGGGAAACAAAGTGTATGAAGCCAGTCCTTATCAAAACAATTGGGATGGTACTTCATCATTTGGGTTAAAAGTTGGAGGAGATGAATTGCCTACAGGCACTTATTTCTACATTCTCGATTTGGGAAATAACACAGATGCATATAAAGGAACCATATACTTAAACAGGTAAAAACAAGAATTTAAAAATAAATATTTGAATGTAACGAGCCATGATTTGAGATTTCTTGAATCAATAATAAATCTCAAATCATGGAAGTTTCGTCTGACAATTGAATTTAAAAATAAAACAAATGAAAACACTAAAAAGAATAATTTTAATATTGGTTTTAACCTTAGGGAGTTTAAGCATATATGCTCAGCAAGACCCAATGTACACGCATTACATGTATAATACATTAATGGTTAATCCCGCCTATGCCGGAAGTAGGGATGCACTCACCATAACGGCACTGCATCGTTCTCAATGGACCGGATTTAAGGGTGCACCATTAACACAAACTTTAACGGTACATTCTCCATTAAGAAATGAACATATTGGATTAGGTTTGTCTGTGTCAAATGATAAAATTGGTCCTACAAACAATACCTCTGCACTTGTTGATTTTGCATATATTATGCAACTCAGTAAAAGATCGAGATTAGCACTTGGTTTAAGTGCCGGTGCAAATATTTTTCAGGCAAACTTAAGTTCGCTTCAATTAGATCAACAAAATGATCCTGTATTTCTGAATAATATTAATAATCATGTAACACCTAATTTCGGATTTGGTGCATATTATTCCAGAGAACGTTTTTACGCCGGTATTTCTGTTCCTTATTTATTAGAAAATAACTATTCGGAAATAAATCAGAATAATGGCAATACATTGGTAGCAAACGAACAAAGACATTACTTCTTTATTATGGGAACATTGATTAATATAACAGATAATTTTGCTTTTAAACCTACAACATTGATTAAAGTAACCGCTGCAGCTCCTGCACAGATTGACTTTACCGCCTCATTTGTTATCATGAAAAAACTAACGATAGGCGCAATGATACGTTCCGGAGATGCTGTTGGAGCATTGGTTGGACTGGATATTACAGAACAATTGCATTTAGGTTATTCATTCGACTGGTCATATGGTTTAGAAACATCTAAGTATAATAACGGTAGTCATGAAATAGTTTTAAGATACGATTTTGTATTTCCAAGTAAAAAACAAATACATTCTCCAAGAAATTTTTAATTTTTATAAAAATATAAAGACATGAAAAAGATAGTAATACCAATTTTAGCAATTATTGTTATTTGCTTAAATGTTACAGCACAAGAAAAATCGAATAAAGAATTAAAAGGAGATAAATTTGCTTTCAGATACTCTTATGAAAAGGCTATTGATTCCTACACTCATACAAAAATACTGAGCGTGGAAGGACAACGCAAACTGGCTGAAGCATACTATGCATTGAAGCAAAACATTCAAAGTGAAGAAGCGTATGCAAAATTAATAACAATGTCGGGCGGAAATATGCCTGAAGATTATTATAACTATGCAATGGCTCTTAGAAGCAACGGTAAATATACCGAATCAGGTGCATGGATGGAAAAATTCAAACAACTTAAACCTGAAGATTTACGTGCAAAAGACTATGCTGCCAACAGTGCAACATTGCCTAATTTATTAAAAAGTGATGGTAAATATAAAGTTTTTCATCAAAATTCAAATACGAATGCTTATGATTTCGGAACAGCATATTACAAAGATAAAATAGTTTTTTCATCAAGCAGAAGCTCGAAAATGTTTCCCAAAAAATACAATATGACTGGAAAACCATTTTTAAACCTTTATGTATCTGAAGTAAAAGACGGACAGATGAAATCTCCTGAAAGCTTTGATAAAAATATCAATGGCAATATGCACGATGGTCCTGCATGTTTTAGCAATGATGGCAATTTTATGGCATTCACCAGAAATAATTACCATGATAAAAGCGATGACCGGATAGTTGAACTGCAAATTTGGTTTAGTAATTATATAAAAGGTAAATGGTCGAATCCAGAACCTTTTGTACTAAATAAACCGGAATATTCGGTAGGTCATCCTTGTTTGACTGCTGATGGAAAAACCATGTATTTTACAAGTAATATGCCTGGTGGATACGGTGGAACCGATATTTATCGTATTACGAAGGACGAAAAAGGAGAATGGGGAAAATCTGAAAATTTAGGCAATAAAATAAATACTGAAGGTGATGAAATGTTTCCGTTTTTTGAAGAAAAAAGCAAACAATTGTATTTCTCTTCCAACGGACGTTTCGGTTTGGGTGGTTTAGATATTTTTGTAAGTCGAATGAATGTTAACGAATTTGATAACCCCAAAAATGCCGGAACTCCATTAAATACTCAATACGATGATTATGCTGCAATCGTAAATCAAACGATGAGCAAAGGTTATTTTTCATCAAACAGAGAAGGTGGTAGCGGAAATGATGATATTTATTCTTTTGATATATCGAAAGTAAAAGAAGCTGTTCCGGCAGATGTTTTGTTTTCGGTAAATGCACCCCGAAATATTCCGGTTGAACGCAGAATAAGGGAAACTTTCCCGCTTCGTAATTATATATTTTTTACACCCGCTTCTACAACGATATCCAACCGATATGTATTGCTTAAAAAAGAACAGGTAAAAGAATTCAAAGAAGATCAGTTAGAAGTTTTTTCACCTAAAGAAAACTCAGGTCGTTCGAAACGACAACTGACGGTTTACTACAATGTTATTAATATTTTGGGCGATCGTATGGGTAAAAATACTTCCTCTTCAGTGAAGTTAGCCGGTGCATCTATGGAAGGTATTGACGATGGATTGGCAATGGCAGAATCGGTAAAAAAATATTTGGTAGAAATATTTGGAATTGATGCTAAAAGAATCATTACCGAAGGTCGTATCAAACCAAGAATTCCTTCGGAACAACCGGGTGGTAAACTTGAACTGGACTTACTTCGCGAAGGCGACCGCAGGGTAACCATATTAAGTACTTCACCTGCTTTATTGATGGAGTTCCAAAGTGGTCCTGATGCTCCGCTGAAACCGGTTGAGATTAAGGGTGTAGAAGAAGCTCCTGTTGAGAGTTATGTTTCATTCCAGGTAAAAGACAGCAATGCAACCTTGTCTTCATGGAGATTAAAAATAGTGGATAAAAACGAGAAAGTTCGATATTTTGGACCCTATGTATTAGAAGATGTAAGCATACCGGGAAAAGTACTTTTGGGTACCGAATCGGAAGGTGATTATAAAGTAACGATGATTGGACTAACCCAAAAAGGGGATTCCATCCTAAAAGATACCACCGTACACATGGTACTCTGGACTCCTTCAAAAGCTGAAGAACTGACAAGGTTCAGCATTATTTATGAATTCAACAATTCTAAATCAATTGATATTTACGACAAATATCTTACAGAAATTGTATGCCCAAAGATACCCCAAGGCGGAACCGTTATTATACACGGATATACTGATATTATTGGCTTAGAAGGGTACAATCAGAAACTATCGATGGCAAGAGCCAATGATGTGAAACGAATTATTGATAAAGCATTGGCTAAAAAAGCAAGAAAAGATGTTAAGTTTGAAGTTCGTGGCTTTGGCGAAGATACCAGCCTTTCGCCTTTCGAAAACACATATCCCGAAGAACGTTTTTACAACCGTACCGTTATTATAGATATTCTTCCTGCAAAATAAGTGTACGGAATAATTACTACATACTAAGAAAAAGCTTATCCTTTTTATGACAAAATCCCATCAGGAAATACATCTGATGGGATTTTTTGTTGAGGCTTTTGGCGATAAGTCTTCATGTTATTTACTAGGTTTTATTTAGATTTACTTACTATACGAATTGCTTCTTTTAAATATTTTGAATATTCATAATTGAAATAACTAGTTGAGGGGTGATATATCCTATAAGCTGGAATCTCATTGTTATTAACTTTATAATAGTAAAAATGACCATTTGCGTTGTCTAATATATCTTCATCACCCCATCTACCAATATTCGGAAGGTTTTCCCATAGTCTTTTCCCCCAAACTAATATCAAATCTGGTTTATTTTCTTCCAATATTGAAATAAATGCGGCTTGACTCTCGATAAATTGTAGGTTTGTTGGTGAAGTCCGAGGACCATCTGTGCTTGATTGTACATAGTTGTAAAAAATTACAGAGTCCCAAAATTCTATCAGAGTTTTATTGTCAACTTGGTTACCCAATAGTACATTTGTAAATCGAGTAAAGGTTCTCATCCAATCTTCATGTTTAACCTTACCTTTTTTATAATTAAAATAGCGATTTAAAACTCCTTTTGTGAAATTGGAGCAATCATTATTTGATTGTATCCCGCATATTTCACATTTTATTCTTTTATCATCACAATAATGGCTTTCTCCTAAGATAAGTAGTTTTATACCATTAAATCCTTTATTTTCATAGTCTTCCCCAACACGAGGATTAAAGAATATATTTCTCATTTTCCTTTATTTATGTGATTTGTTATTTCATATCTTTTACTTATTCACTCTAGCTGAAAAACACAACAAATATAATTATTTTAGTAATCCACTTTATTAAAAAAATTGAATGTCCGTAATTTGCCTAAAAGATAATTTATTACTCATTAAAAGTAAAACAAAAGTCAACGCTTGCTACGAAGCAATACCGACATTGAATAATTAATTGTACAACACTAAGCTTTTAAAATTGGTGTGATATATCAATTACCATTGTCAAAGTTTAAAACTTTAACAACGCTTTCGTGTTACAACAATTTTAGCTTTAGTTATTTTTTTTAAACATATAAACATTTGTATTACTACTTCATTAAAACACAACTTCATTCTCTGTGGATTCTCTGAGAAATAATATTTAAAAAATTACACAGAGAACCAAAGAGCCAGACACTGACATGTACAGCGTGATGCTAATTCAGATTTCGAAATGACTTGGCTTTTTAAAGTTTCCTTTATTTATACATGTATGAGACCAGTGCGCACTTGCGCCTCGAATTAAAACAAACGTTTCAGGTCGAAGCGCACTTGCGCCATGTATTGAAACAAACGTTTTAGGTCAATGCGCACTTGCGCCTTGTATTAAAACACGTGTTTAAGCATTACCCTTCAACACATGACTAAGCTTATTTCTTTCCAACGAACTACCCTTCAACACATGACTAATTTATGTGGAAAATCATCTTCCGTACTTGGAATTTTATCTTCCGTACTTGCGGAATTAGGTTCCGTCCTTCCGAAATTAGGTTCCGCCTTTACGAAATCATCTTCCGCCCTTCGGAAATCACCTTCCGTGTTTGCTTTTTGTGCTTTCCGGGTTTAAGTATTATATTTTAAGAAAAAATAAAAATATTTTATAAACTGCGTATATTTGCATTGCATAAGTTTATAACATAAAAATGCCTGAAAACAGATATAAACATATCAATATTCATTGTTAAACCAATACATCACAAACAGAAAAGCGTATCGGTTTAAAGATATATTTATTTAATCAACTTAAAATTCAAAAAAATATGAATCAGATTAAAATCGTTCCCTGCCTTTGGTTTTGCACAGACGGAGGCAATATTTCAAAGCTTATTGAATATTACAAAAATATTTTCGGCAAGGATTTTCAGGATGGACCCATCTTTCCTATTGGCGAAACACCCACAGGCAATACAGAAATCTGCGAAGTGCATATTTTTGGACAAATATATATGCTGATGAGTACAGCAAAAGAACATCACCCCTTAAATGACGCAATCTCGTTAATGATTAATTGTGAAGATCAAAATGAAATAGATAAATATTGGAACTATTTCACTCAGGAAGGCGAAGAATCGCAATGTGGTTGGTGTATCGACAAATATGGACTTCGGTGGCAAGTGTTGCCAAAGAATTTAGATGAACTGATGGCTAAACCAAATTCTTTTGAAGTAATGATGCAGCAAAAAAAAATTGTGATTGAAGAATATTTGAAATAAAACGAAGTACTAACATCGGCAATGCATCATCTGCCCCTTCCGATTTCTTCTTTCGTACTTACTATTAGAGCTTATCGGGTAAGTATTATAATACAAAAAGCCTTTTCATTGAGTGAAAAGGCTTTTTGATTAATGGTTTTTAATATTATTTTGCGACTCTTTCAAGCCATTTAAGCATAAATATCATAGTAAACATTGAAATTGTACAGGCTGCAACAAATAAGGTCCATGCCATCCATATAGGAATAGTATCATATAGTATTGCTCCTATAAAAAGAAATGAATTTCCAACAGCAGTAGCACCTAACCAACCTCCTTGCATTACGCCCTGGTATTGAGGTGGAGCCACTTTAGAAACAAATGAAATGCCTAAGGGGCTGATGAATAATTCGGCAACAGTAAGTACAAAGTAAGTTCCAATTAATAAGAATGGTGTAACTTTCAAACTTTCGTCTAAAGGAATACCGCCTTGATTAGGATCAATTGCTTTGTGTAAAGGTAAATGATAAACATAAGATCCGATAACCATAATTAAAAATCCAATAGCTGCAATACACATACCGATTGCTATTTTCTTTGGAGTTGATGGTTCGTTACCTTTTCTTCTTAACCAAGCAAACAATGCTAATACCAAAGGAGTTAAAAATACAACAAAGAAAGGATTAATAGATTGGAATATTTCAGCTCCTTTTAAAGTAATACCTCCTAAAGAAATTTTCATAATACTTAAATCGGTATATTCTTTTGCAAAGAAAGTAAGGGTTAATCCATTTTGATGAAATGACATCCAGAAGAAAATAGCAACACCAAATACTGCAAATAAAGCATACATACGTTGTTTAATTTCTTTAATATCCATTACTATTGCATCAGGATCTAAAGGAGCTCCGGCTTTAACAACTTTCTTTGGATTAGGGAAATTCTTTTTATTTACTAAATAAATAACCAATGAAATAGCCATTGCAAAAATAGCAACACCAAAAGCATAATGGAAACCTGTAGTAAATACATTTAAGTAATCTTTGGCAAAAGCAGTCATATCAGTTACAGGAGAACCTGTTACTGCTGTTGACATTTTTGTTAACGATTCAGCAGCACCTGAATTTATAGTTCCGTCTAAATGAGCATGACATAAAGCTGGTAAATCTGCATTGTATTGAAAGCCGTGTTTGCCCAACCACCAGTTTCTAACACCAATAGCTGTTAAAGGAGCAAATATAGCACCTACATTGATAAACATATAGAATAAAGAGAAACCAGAATCTCTCATTTTTCCAAAAGTTGGATTATCATACATCTGACCCACCAATGCCTGTAAATTTCCTTTAAACAAACCATTTCCGAAAGCAATAACAAACAAACCAATGCAAGTCATTATTAGAAAAAGAGTTTTATTAGGAGTAGGTGTAGGTGAAGGGATAGCTATCAAAAAATAACCAACTGCCATTAAAATAATACCAGTCATTATAGTACCCTTATAGTTTCTGGTTTTGTCGGCAATAATACCTCCCACTAATGCAAGAATGTAAATAGAAGAGTAAAAAATTGAATAAATAATACCAACACTTGTACCTGACAATCCAAATTTAGCCTGTAAGAAAAGCACTAAAATTGCCATCATGGTATAAAAGCCAAAGCGTTCGCCCATATTTGCAAGAGCTGCTGCTAATAATCCTTTAGGATGATTTTTAAACATAGTTTTGTGTTTTAATGAATAATTGATTAAATTGATTTAGCTACAAAAATAATAAAAAAAATATACTCTCAAAGTTTTATTTTTAATCTCACTGCTAAAGATAAGGATTTAATCTATTGTGTTTTAGCAAAAGTGAGAATATGTCCATCTAAGTCAGCACAATAAGCCACTTCGTCGCCCCAATTTCTAATTTGTAATGGACTGATAGCTTTTGCTCCGGTTTCAATAGCTCGCAAATAATATTGCGAAGGATGGTCCGTATAAAGATAAATTTCGGAACGAGGGATTCCATTTCCAGTTGAAGGATGAGGTGTTTCTTTACCCAATATATTTGCTATTCCTTTTTCTGGCATAATACCTAATTTAGTATGTTCATTGATTTGAAATTCTGTCATTCCGGGAACATCTAATACTGGCTTTTGCTGCAAAACATCTTCATAAAAATCTTTACTTTTTTGTTGGTCTGCAACATAAATAATAAAAATGACTTTGCTCATATTCGTTTTAATTAATTTAAAATTTTATCATTAATTGTACTTTAATATCCGATTTAGAACTGCCTTGTATCTCATCTAAACCCGAACCAATAATATTTTTGCCTGAATAATATGTTGTTGCATATCTTAACCATAAATCAATATTTTTACTAACATCATACTTTGCTATCAAGTAAAACCGACTGCCTTTATAGTAATAAGCCGGAATGGAAAACGCATATAAAACATCGCTTTCGTAAGCATACATTCTTTCTTCGTAAGTATCGGTATCGAATAATGCATATCGTGCAGATAATCTAACAGGTATCTTATCGAATTTATAAGTTATATCTTGGTAAATTAAAAATCCATTGTGCTTATAATTATCTCCAACTTCATATTTAATAAATTCTACTCTGTTTTTCAAGGTTACATTGTTTGAAGCAATGTATGAAATGTTGAAGCGAAGATTTTGTTTTTTTGTATCATCCAGATAACTTATTATCAATGGAGCTGAAGCATTAATATCTTTGTTTTTTTCTCGATATTGCACATATAATTCTACTCTTCTTGATGGTTCATAATTTATTTTAATAAGATATTCGCTGCCTTTGGAAGGTGCATCTGTTCGGTATTTGAGCCATGGAAATGAAAAGAAATCAGTATATGCTGAAACCGACCATTTGGGAGCTAAACCTACATCAACACCCATAAAAACTCCAGATTCGTTCGCATTTCGGCTGTTTTCGCCAAATGCAATGCTTTTAAGATTCTGATAATCCTTTTGGTAATTTCTGTAAATCATACAGAAAGAGAAACGTGGGTCAAGATTGGTTTGAAGTCCACCCAAATATGCAAGTCCTCCATTTTGACTTGCAGCAAATTCGCCGAAAAAATTAAATGGATAGACTAAATAATTGTAGTTGAGTCCATAGTTTGTATTTTCTTTTCCCTGAAAATCAAATTGGTTGTACAATTGAACATCTTTAATTAATGCGGTATTAAAAATTGTTCTGTAAGCTGTGGCTCCAATTTTAAAATTGTTTCTTTTGTAAGTAATATTTGACCCAAACAATGTTTCTTTTAGTGAATTTTTATCAGCTAACTCAGTTAGAGTTCTGTGATAACCTGTTTCCTGAATAGATGTAATATACAGGTTTTCTTGTGTTAGCGAATCTTGTTCGCCAATATTTGCATCAGAATTTTTGTAAGAATAAAACAATGAGATTTCTATATTTTTAATCCCAATAGTTGTCCCGATTCCTCTCATAAAGCCACTTTCGTTAGCTGAAGCATAAGGTTTTATTCCTTGTGCATATTTTTTTACATCAATAGCATTGGACGATTTACCCATGCCTAAACCTGTCCAAAGTGTCAAGCCCTGACCAAACTGTGCCTGAAAATCGCCAATTACCAATGACTTTACAATTCCAATATTTTTTATTGCTACATAAGCTGAGTAAAAATCGAATCCATTTTTTTGAGTACCTTTAAAAAATTCTTCTCCCGGATCTTTATCTGCTGTAAAGCCAAATTTTACCTGATCTCTATAATTAAAGGCGTATCTTGTAAATATTTTTGCAGAATTCCCTAAATATCTTTGATTTGGATTTAAAGCTAACAATGAGTCGGATATTTCGCTGTAGCCTTTTTGTTCTTCAGGCGTAATTTGATAACGTGCTAACAAAGAATGCCTCCCGTATTTGAAAATTTCATTTATCGAAAGCTTTGATTTATTATCTACTTTTTCGACAATGATATAAGGTAGTATTTTAAAAATGAGAGAAGTTGTAAATCCATTTACAAATTGAAGTTCGTAAGCAGAAACTAATTGACCTGTATTGGCAATATAATTGAGCAGATTATTTATCTGAATATCATTAAGAATCTGTAATTTCTTAAGTTCATCAGCATTGGTTTTGTTGATATTAATTGGATTTTCTTTATAATAATTCAGTGATTCAACCAATTCAGTATAATCTAATTCAGCATCTGTATTTTCTGCAATATTTTCAATTTTATCTTCTATATTTTCTTCATTTTGAATAGGTTTTACAGGAACTTGAGCTCGAACCACAAAAGTAAAAAATAGCATTAATATGCATAAATTCAATCGAATCAGTTTTGTAAAAGAGAAAAATGTAAAGATTAATTTTCTCATTATTTCTACTTAAAGTTATAGATTAAAGAGAATTGAGGCGAATATCCTAGTGTTTGATGGATAGATGAAGCAAAATCAAAATTAAATTGATGGTATTCTATTCCAAAGCCAAATGTGCAAATGGTTGGATTGTTTGAAATACCTGCTCTTAAGTATGCAAATTGTATGACCTTATATTCAAATCCAGCTTTAAAAATCGGGTCAAAATTTATATTTTTTTCAGATTCAATTGCAATGATTAAATTATCTGAAAAACAATAATTTAAGCCTAATTTAAAAACAGAAGGAATTTTTTCGTTGTTGTAATCGTTAAACTTAGCATTGATAGGGTTGAAAAAATGAGCACCTAATGTAACATTATGTGTTAGTTTTGCCATTATTCCCACCTCAAAAGTAAAAGCATTTTTGCTTCCATAATTATCACCCAATGAAGTTCCTAAGTAATCTAATTGTAAACCGGTTGAAAAACTTTTGCCAAATGATTTTGCATAAGCCAGCCCAATTTTTTGCTCTTTGTAAGCACTGTAACCAAAATGATGATAATTTAAACCAAAAACTCCTGATTTAGTGGGAAGTATAAATGCAGCTGTTTTGTAACTCAATTCTTTTAGCATAAAACGATTTTCGAAATAAAAACCAGCTTTCATGCTTTTTAAATCAGCAATTCCTGCTTGATTATTGTTGATTGCCCAAAAGTCGGACAACGTAACAGAAGCACCACCCATTCCGGCTGAACGTCCTCCAATGGTAATGTTTTCGTTTCCCGCATAGTTATTGGATAATAAAAGAGATAATATAAAGAGCAAGAGTATATGTTTTTTCATTCAATAATAGCGTTTAATGATAATTTAATATAAGATTGCTAAAAAGAGCCATTGTTATTCCAATACCATCAGGCGTTATACCAAGTTTTAAATCTATGGTATTCATTCCTGTTTGTTTTAAGCCGTTGTTGAAATTTCTAACTGCATTTTTTGAATGATTCGTATATGCTATTGAAAATGGGATAGATATGACAGTTAGTCCAACCCCAATTCCAAATAGAGTCCAATCCATTTTTTTGCCTGCAATAGCACCCCCTAAGGGCCAGCCCATAAATGCTCCGCCTGCAAAAGAAAACACCATTCCAAAGCTATAATTAGTTCTAGCAACTTTCATTTCTTTATATGCCTCTGCATTTGGCTGCATAATATTTATAAGTTGTTGAGGCGTTAAGTTTTTTCCATTCTGTCTGAATATTGTTCCGAAAAAAGTTTTCTTTATTTCAATCGAATCTGATTGGTTTTGTGCAAAAATTTGAGATATACTCAATAAAAACAATCCGATAATAATAATTTTTTTCATGCTCATATTGTTAATTACACTTTATACTCATATTTTATATTTGCCAGCTCTTCGATGGCTTTAGTAATTGTAAATTTCGCTTATAATAAGCTGACAACTGTTGGTTATTTACTTATAGCAGTGTTATGAAAAATTAAATCATATTTAATTCCAGTTGATTGCAAATCATTTCAGCCTCCATTTTAGCTGTTTCAAGAGTGCTTATTTTCATTAAAGGCATAATTTCTTTATTGTTTGAAGTATATAGAATTACTCTAAAATCTGAATCATTTATATCAAGTGTACGATTGCCTTTGCTATAAGTCCGCCAGTTAGTTTCTGATTTTATTACTCCGATTTTCATACTTGATTCAATGTTTATCCATTTTCCATAAGGAATTATCCCAAATAAATTATTTGAAAATTTAACACGTTTTTTGTCAAAATCAATCAAAGTATTTGTAAACGTAAAACCAACAAATGCCCCTATCAGTAGTAATAAAAACCCGGTAAACGAAAAATAAGTAATTACCAACCCCAATCCAACAATAAAAAGAATCACACCAGAGATTGCTCCAGCATAACCATACTCATTATCAAGTTTGTTGTTTGTTAGCATTTGTTGCTGTGATGTTTTTAGTTTTATGCCTCACTAAACTTTATACTTATATTTAATATTTGCCAGTTCCTCGTTGGCTTTTGTAATTTTCGATTTTAAACTGGCTTTAAAAGCTATCATTTTATTCATCATTTCCTCATCGCCAACTGCTAAAATTTCGAGTGCAAGAATGGCAGCATTTTGAGCTCCGTTCAATGCAACTGTTGCAACAGGAATTCCAGGAGGCATCTGTAAAATTGAGAAAATAGCATCCAATCCTTCCAACGAAGATTTAATAGGTACTCCAATTACCGGTAATGGTGTAATGGCAGCAATAACACCTGGTAAGTGTGCTGCCATTCCTGCAGCAGCAATAATAACTTTTATACCTTTATTATGGGCATTTTCGGCAAATTCGATAACTTTTTCGGGTGTGCGGTGAGCAGATAAAGCATTCATTTCAAATGGAATCTGCATTTCATTCAGGAATTTGGCAGCAGATTCCATTACAGGTAAATCTGAAGTGCTACCCATGATAATACTAACTTTTGCTTGCATGGAATGTTTGTTATTAAAAATAATAGATTAATAGACTAGATTGCGTTTTTTTATATACCTTTACCATCTTTTTTTGTATTATTTCAAAAAAAAATGTAAGTTTGCTAAATAAATTTTTTTGTAAAAATAGAAATTAAATGGACAATATAAAAGTCAAGGATAAAGAATTTTCAATATTTATCAAATCGAATGAAATTTTAATTAGAGTTGAGCAGGTAGCTCAAAGGATAAATATAGATTATAAAGATAAAAATCCGTTATTTTTAGTAGTGTTGAATGGGGCTTTTATGTTTGCTTCAGATTTATTTAAAAAACTAACTATTGATTGTGAAATTTCATTTGTAAAACTATCTTCATATAGTGGAACTGCTACTACAGAGATTGTTAAACATTTAATTGGTATTAATGAAGATCTTAAAGGTAGAAATATTATTGTAGTTGAAGATATCGTTGACACAGGTATTACCATTGAACACATGATGGAGGAATTAAAAAAATATGAACCTGCTGATGTTAAGATTGCTACTTTACTTTTGAAACCTGAAAAATATGATAAAGGTTATGCAATTGATTATGTAGCCATTGAAATTCCTAATGATTTTATTATTGGATATGGACTTGATTATGATGGTTTTGCAAGAAACTTACCTGATATTTACAAAATAGTATAAGTACATAAAACAATTTAGGTATTTATGCTACATTTATAGAAAAACTTTGATTGAATAAGTATTATTAAATTGTAGACTATGTTAAACATTGCTTTATTTGGACCTCCAGGAGCTGGTAAGGGGACTCAATCTAAAACGCTGATAGAAAAATATAATCTTACTTATATTGCCACCGGTGATATTTTACGTCAAGAAATTTTAGATGGAACTCCTCTGGGTATGGAAGCCAAAGATATTATTGATAAAGGAGGATTGGCTTCTGATGAAATAATTGTACAGATTTTGGAAAATCGGATTTTAGCAAATCCTGATTCAAATGGAATATTATTTGATGGGTTTCCTCGTACTGTGGTTCAGGCATATATATTGGAAGGTTTACTTTTAAAATTAAACACTTCGTTAATGTGTATGTTGAGTTTGGAAGTCCCTGAAGAAGAGCTTATTCAGCGTATGCTTGAAAGAGGTAAAACTTCTGGTAGAGCTGATGATAAAGAAGATGTAATAAAGTTTCGTTTACAGGAATATCAGGATAAAACATTTCCTGTTGCAGGATTTTACAGTCAAAAGAAAAAATTTTTCCCAATTAATGGCGTTGGTAAACAAGAAGATGTCTTGAAAAGACTTACAAAAGCTATCGAAAAGAATCTTGAAAATGTATGGCTTAACATAGTATTATTTGGTCCTCCGGGAGGGGGAAAAGGAACTCAGGCTAAAAAATTAGCTGAAAAATATAATTTAGTTTATATCTCAACAGGAGAATTACTTAGAAAGGAAATTGAAAGCAATACCGAAATGGGTAAAATTGCAAAAACTTTTATGGAAAAAGGAGATATTGTACCCGATGAAATTGCAATTAGATTAATTGAAGGCAAAATCAAAATGAACCCTAATGCAAAAGGCTTTATTTTTAAAGGTTATCCCAGTAATATTGTACAGGCGTATATACTTGATGGGTTGCTCCAACGCTTAGGAACCTCTGTTACAGGTATGCTTGAAATTACCTCAACTACCTTGCAATCAATAAAAAGACTTTCTGCAAGAGCAAAAACCGAATCAGCTAGAGTGTATGATTTGGATCCTGAAATTATTATTCATCGTTTGGAAGTTTATGAAAAGAAGGCACCTAAAGTGGCAGAATATTTCCAGAAACAAAACAAATTCTCTTCTGTAAGTGGTGAAGGGAACGCAGATGAAGTATTCCAAAGGCTTTCATTATCTGTTGAAAGTTTAATGAAGAAAATAAGATAAATAAAAAATGTTCAACATTATTGTTTTAGGAGCTCCCGGATGCGGCAAAGGAACACAATCTGCCAATATCATCCACAAATATGGCTTAACACATATTTCAACGGGAGAAATTCTGAGAGAAGAAGTTGAATTACATACTGCTATAGGTAGTGTAGTTAAAACGTTTATTGATAAAGGTTTTTTGGTTCCTGATGATATTATAATGCAGGAAATATTGATAAATACATCCATACAAGATCAAACTAAAGGTTTATTATTTGATGGTTTTCCACGAACGTTATTTCAGGCAGATTATTTAGATGATTTACTAATGCAAAAAAAATCAAAAATATCACTAGTTCTTCAATTGGAAGTGGATAAAAATGAATTATACAATCGCATATTAAATCGATCAAAAGATTCGCAACGTAGTGATGATAAGCTTGAAACTATTCATAAAAGGTTAGAAGTGTATTATGAACAAACTTTCCCTTTGATTGATTATTATAAAAAACAAGGTAAGTTGCATATTGTTAGTAGTATGGCTCCTGTAAAAGACGTGTTTAAGAAAATAGCAGACATAATTGATTATAATTTAAATTTAATATAAGGAAGGTAAGTAATGGCGAGTTCAAACTTTGTAGATTATGTAAAAATATTTTGTCGTTCAGGTAAGGGTGGTGCCGGCTCTCATCATTATCATCGTTCTAAGATTAGTCCAAATGGAGGTCCTGATGGTGGTGATGGAGGAAGAGGTTCGCATATAATATTAAGAGGAAATCAGCAATTTTGGACATTGTTACATTTGAAATATACCAAGCATATTCATGGGGAAAATGGTGGAAGTGGTGGCGAAAATCTTAGTACAGGTGCACAAGGTAAAGATGTTATCATTGATGTTCCATTGGGAACCGTTGTAAGAGATGCTGAAACAGAAGAGATAGAATTTGAAGTTACTGAACATGGACAAGAAGTAATTATTATGAAAGGCGGACGTGGAGGTTTGGGGAACGATCATTTTAAAACTTCTACCAATCAGGCTCCCAGATATGCTCAACCTGGAGAAGAAAGTACGGAAGGCTGGAAGATATTAGAACTAAAACTTTTAGCAGATGTAGGTTTGGTCGGTTTTCCAAATGCTGGAAAATCAACACTGCTTTCTGTTGTATCAGCTGCCAGACCTGAAATTGCAGATTATCCGTTTACTACTTTAAAGCCTAATCTTGGAATTGTTAAATACTATGATGAAAAGTCATTTATTATGGCTGATATTCCAGGTATAATTGAAGGTGCGTCAGAAGGGAAAGGGTTGGGTTTGAGGTTTTTAAGACACATTGAAAGGAATTCTATTCTTTTATTTATGGTTCCTGCTGATAGTAATGATATTAAAAAGGACTATAAAATACTAGCGAATGAACTTAAAACTTACAATCCGGAATTGATGGATAAAAATAGGATTTTAGCTATCACAAAATGCGACCTTGCTGATGAAGAATTAATAACAGCAATGAAAAAAGAATTACCCAAAGGTATTCCTTATGTTTTTATTTCATCTATTACAGGTTATGGGATTCAGGCGTTAAAAGATTTAATCTGGAAACAGTTAATCTCATCAGAATTATAAAAAAATCATTTTTTTTATAATTTACCTTTTATTTTTAGTATATTTGTTAAATATTTTAACTTAATTTTTTACGAATTTTATTATTAATAATTGGAGGAATCATTATGAAAATTTCAAAACTACTTATTGTCTTTTTGTTTACTTCTTTTTTTTCAAGTACTTATAGTCAATCAACAATTTTTAAAATCAACGATTTTATAGTTTATCAGAAGATACACAAGAAAATTGCAATCATTCCCATTGACATTACTGTGGATTCAAAAAGCATGCCCCGTGAATTAACCGTTGCTGATTTAAATAAATTGCATGAAGGGGAGTCAATGTTTTTACAAGATTACTTTTTTGCAGTTAATTTAAATGAAAATCAGAATGAAAAGATGACTGTTGAAATACAAGATGTTAGAAAAACTAATATTTTATTGGAAAAAAACAATGTCAACTTTTTTAATATCTCTAAAGTCAGCAAAGAAGATCTTGCTAAATTTTGTGAAGTAGATGCGTTGGTTGTAGTTTTCTTTTATAAATCAAATCAGGTTGTAAACGAAAAACCAAGAAATACAATTGATTCAAGAGTAGCTATTTTTGATAAAAATGGAAAATTACTCTGGGAATATTATGATACAATTTTTGCAGCTAGTGATAAAAATGCCCTTTATCTCGAAAAAGTGATATTAGAAAAAGCTGCCAAAAAAATGCCTTATCGAGACGAGATAAAAGAAGCAAAGTCTAAATAAAGTTTCCGATAACTTTTAATAAAGTAGGCTCTTGACAAAATAAGAAATATGTTAGATTTTGTCTGATGCTTTTTTAGCAGAAATTTTTATTAATTTAATATAATCCAATAGATGAAAAGAACAATACATCTTGGTTTTCTACTTTTGAAGTTGAAAGCAAAATTTATTTTTTTAGTAAGTTTAATATTGACATTTTTCTTATTTTCGTGTGTAAAAGAAGGCGATTTTGAGTTTGATAAGCTTGCTAGTAATCAATATAATCCTACAATAGCAGCCCCTTTTGTAAGTTCAAGACTTACATTAAAGGATATTATCAACGACACTTCCGGAATAATTCAGGTAAACTCATCGGATAATTCGATTAAATTAGTTTATTCTACTAATAAGTTGGTTTCCATAATGGCTAAAGATTTGTTTAAAATACCTAATCAAAGTATTCAAACAGATTCTTCAAATTTAGTTTTGACAGTTCCTTCAGGTGATTCAAATTATTATTCGATAATAAAGCCTTATTCATTTATTTTACCTGCTTCAGGGCAAAGAGTTGATAGTGTATTTATTAAAAATGCAACTTTAAAAGTAAAAGTTAATACAGATATTAACCACAAAGGAAGAATTAAATTAACTATTCCAAATATAAAACGTCCCGATGGGCAGGATTTTAGTATTGAAGAACCAGTTGATCCAACAGGTTTGTCCACTCCATTTACCCATGTTATTCTTCCTATTAATTTATCCGGATGTAAAATTATTTTTAATAATGCTCCAGGACATAATAATGAAGTTGTTTTTAAATATGAGCATTGGCTTTATAAAGATGCTTTGCCATATAACAATCCTTATTTTATACATTTAAATGATACTCTTGAGAATATTTCCTATGATAAATTGTTTGGGTATATCGGACAACAAGTATTCCCATTAAAAGATACTTTGAATTTTGATATTTTCAATAACCAATTATCCGGTCAATTTGAGTTTAATACAGTAACTGTTGGTATAAAGACACTTAATTCTTATGGTTTGCCAATTGAAGCTAAAATAGATAAATTTCAAGCTAAAAATGGAAGTGCAGTTGTGGATGTTACTGATTTTCCAACTCAAAATCCATTTAATCTTAATTATCCAACTATCAATCAGGTTGGTCAAACAGTTGAAACGAATATCGCAAACCAACCTAGTACTCACTTGGCAAATGCAATAAATATTTCACCTAAAACAATAATTTATAATGTAAATGGAAAAGCAAATCCGGCAAACAATCCAGGAATTCAAAATTTTGTATTGGATACGAGTAAGTTTACGGTAGCTGTTCAAATTGAACTTCCTCTTGAAGGGAAAGTAGGAGGCTTTGTTTTACAAGATACATTGGATTTTGATTTAAAAAATATTAAAGATTTAGAGGAGGCAACATTTAGAATTAATACGTGGAATGCATTCCCATTAGGTGCTAAAGTTCAGGTTTATTTTACCGATATTTTTTACAACAAACTTGATTCTTTAGTCACTAATGTGCAAAATGAAATAATTACTGCTGGGCAAATTAACCCAATTACTCACATGGTATCATCTCCTTCATTTTGTTTTAATGAATTTTTAATGATAAAAAGTAGATTACTTAAGATTGAAAATGCTAAAAAAATCCTTATTAAAGCAATTTTATCTACACCAAGTTATCCTTCACAGCTGGTTAAAATTTCAAACAACGATTATTTAGATGTAAAATTAGGTGTGAAAGTTAAAACTATTATTAACACTAAATAATCAGGAGGTATGATATGAAAAAGATAATATTTTTACTTTTTGCTTTAGTTTTTTCATTACAATTTATGCAAAAAACTGCGAATGCACAAGATGGAAATACCATTTATTTTATGAATAATATTCCTCAATCTAATTATTCAAATCCTGCATCATTGCCTAATTGTAAGTTTTACTTAGGTATTCCTGCAATGTCATCATTTGGTTTTAATCTTGAAAATGGAAGTTTTTCTTATAATGATGTATTTAGCCGTCGTCAACTCAAACCACCTTACGATTCTTTATATATTGATAAGGACAAGTTGTTGAGTGCTTTGTCTGATAACAATAAACTGTCTTACGATATTTCAGAACAGTTGTTTGCATTGGGTTTTAGAATAAGACGTAACTATTTTACTTTGAGTGCTGCCACTAAAATATCTACTAATTTTAACTATACCAAAGATTTTATGACATTCTTACTAAAGGGTAACGAACCTTTTATTGGTAAAACTGCAAACCTGAGTGATTCTAAATTGGGGCTGAATGCTTATACTGAAATTGCATTAGGATTTTCAAGAGAAATCAATAAAAAGTTAACAGTGGGAGTTCGTTTAAAATACTTAATTGGAATTGTAAATGTATATACTGAAAGATCAAATATTCAATTAACAACCGATGTCAATACGTTTGCTCTTACTGCAACATCAGATTTTTTAATTCATTCTTCTTCGCCCTTTGACAGTTTGCAGAGTATTGATAAGCAAATTAAAAATCTTAAACCTTCTAATATAAATGACAATACTGGCTATGCATTTGATTTTGGTGGCGAATATCGTTTAAATAAAAAATGGACTTTTGGCTTGAGTGTTATTGATCTAGGTTCTATCAACTGGAAATCTAACGTTAAAGAATACAGAAGTAAAAATCCAAATAAACAATTTATTTTTAATGGAATTGATATCAATGAAGCATTTCCGGGAGGAAAACTGGATAGTACGGTCTTTAATAATTTGATTGATTCATTAAAAGAAACAGTTGGTATTGAAGAGTATAAAGGTACTTCTTATAAGGCTCCTCTTAAAACCAAACTGTTTACAAGCGTTGCTTTTTCGCTTACGCCAAACGATAGATTTGGTTTGCTGATGCGCAATGATTTTGCCAATAAATCGGTAAATACATTGATTAGTGTTTCTTATAACCGGAATATTGGTAAATGGTTTGCTATTACTCTTAGCAACACATTTGTTTCAGGAAATTTATTTAATCCAGGAGGGGGTTTTAATCTCAACCTTGGTTTTATTCAGTTTTATATGATTGGCGACCATTTTTCTTCTTTATATGCTGCTGATATGAAAAACTTTGGAATGCATTTTGGCATGAATCTTTTATTTGGCAAAACCAAACAAGGTTATCGTTATGAAAAAGAAAAAAACGCAGTAATTGAAGAAGAAGAAAGCTCAAGATACAAAAAGCTTATATCGATAACTCCTGTGGTTGTGGATTCTACGTTGCATAAGGATACTAATGTTGTAAAATTACCTGATACAATTAAATTGACACCTGTTATTGATACAATCATTAAAAAATCTGCTATTGACTCTTCTGTATTTATTATTCCTGTTGACACTAATAAAATTATTCCTGTTGATACGGTAAAGAATGTGGTGATTCCTCCAGTTGAAACAACACCAACTGTTGAAGATACAGTTAAGGCAAGTTTTCCTTCAGAAAAGGCAACAGAAAGTGATACTAACAATACTATGATAAATGTCAAGAAAACTACTGCCGTCAAACCTAAAACTACTACTGCACCCTCCTCAAAAAATGCAGTAAAGCCGAAGACAACGATTAAACCAATAACGAAACCTAAAAAGTAAATAAAAAGAGAGGCTACCTGTTTAGATAGCCTCTCTTTTTTAATATTTTAATTAATCTTTTTTAATTTTGCAAACTTAAGCAGCAATTGTTTTGAGCCTATATGTTCAAAATGTACAGTAGCTTTTTTATTGGCTCCGCTGCCTTCTACCTGTAATATTTTACCTCTTCCAAAACGGTCGTGCTCTACTTCCATGCCTGTCTGAAAACTGTCAAAATCTTCTACCAATGTTGAATTGGTTGATGTAGAAGTGTTTTGCTGAGGAATGATTTTCTTAAGTTTTGAAGTATCAACAGGTAAGTTTGGCTTTTGTCCAATCTTTACAAAACTGTCTTCGTTAAAAAGTTTTTTCAGTGTAGGATTTTTTTGTGGAAAATCAAGATATGCAATATCAATTTCTTCGATAAAACGACTAGGCTCGGAATAGCTTAGGTCGCCCCAGCGGTAACGTGTTTCGGCATAAGACAATGTAAGTTTAATCTCTGCACGGGTAATAGCAACATAAAAGAGACGGCGTTCTTCTTCCAGATCGGCTCTTGAACTAACCGACATGATAGATGGAAAGAGATTTTCTTCCATTCCTACTACAAACACATAAGGAAATTCCAGCCCTTTTGCAGCATGTATGGTCATGAGGGAAACCTTATTGTTGTCATCTTCGCCTTCATTATCAGCATCGGTTAACAATGCAATATCCTGCATAAATTCTTCAAGACTACGGATGCTGTTGTTCGTTTCACCGGTTTCGGAATCAAAATTCAAAGGATTTGCATCCGATTCCGAAAAATCTTTAATGGCATTTAATAACTCTTCTATGTTTTCTATACGGCTTACACCTTCAGGTGTTTCATCGTCATTGAGCGCTTTCATAATACCAGATGTAATAGCAATATTTTTAGCTACTTCATACGCATTTTTAGTTTTAGTCAAAATGCTGTAGCTTTTAATTTTAGCTATAAAATCATTAATTTTGGCTTTTGTTCCCTGATTGATATCTATTTTAATATGGTCCAAAGCTTCCATAATTTGCCACATCGAAGTATTGTTTTCATCTGCAGCTATGTGCAAGCGGTCAATGGTAGTTTGTCCGATGCCACGGGTAGGGAAGTTGATAATGCGTAGTATGGCTTCTTCATCATTGGTATTGATTACCAAGCGGAAATAAGCCAGTAAATCTTTTATTTCCTTGCGTTTATAAAAAGATAATCCACCATAAATGCGGTAAGGAATATTCAGTTTCCGCAAGGCTTCTTCCATAGAACGCGATTGTGCATTTGTACGGTATAATATTGCAAAAGCATTATTTGCCAATTGATGATTCATCTTCAATTCGAAAATAGAATTCGCAACCAAACTTCCTTCTTCATTATCACTCGAAGCTTTGAGTATCTTAATTTTACTTCCTTCATCATTATCTGTCCAGATTTCTTTAAAAATCTGATCTTTGTTTTTTGCAATTAAGCTATTGGCAGCATTTACAATGTTTTTAGTGGAGCGATAGTTTTGTTCTAATTTAAAAGTCTTTAAATCGGGATAATCGCTTTTGATGTTTAAGATGTTTTGAATATTAGCGCCACGGAAAGCATAAATGCTTTGGGCATCATCACCTACAACACAAATGTTTTCGTTATTGGCAGCCAGTTTTTTCACAATCAGATACTGGGCATAATTGGTATCCTGATACTCGTCAACCAGAATGTATTTAAATTTTTGCTGATATTTATACAAAACTTCAGGGTAATCGCGGAGTAAGACATTGGTGTTAAACAGCAGATCATCAAAATCCATTGCCGAAGCCTTGCGCAGACGTTGGTTATAAAGTATAAATAGTTGTCCGATCATAGGTTTGTTAGCCATTTTGTCCTGCTGAAGTAATTCGGCATTTCTATTATAATCAGAGGCAGATAGCAGGCTGCTTTTAGCTGACGAAATACGATGGAGCACATGATTAGCTGCGTATTGTTTAGGATCTAGGTTTTGTTCTTTAATGATACTTTTCATTAAACTTTTTGTGTCGTCAGTATCATAAATTGTAAAATTAGAAGGGTATCCTAATTTTTCAGCTTCAAAACGTAGTATTCGGGCAAAAATTGAGTGGAAAGTCCCCATCCAGACATTTCTGGCATCTGAGGTGCCTACAAGATTGTGAACACGTTCTTTCATTTCTTTTGCTGCCTTATTGGTAAAGGTAAGTGCTAAGATATTAAAAGCATCTACACCTTTTGTTAGTAAATAAGCAATTCTATAGGTAAGTGCACGTGTTTTACCGGAACCGGCTCCGGCAATAATCATAATAGGTCCTTCGGTAATTTCAACGGCTTTGCGTTGAGCTTCATTTAGTTCGTCTAAAATATTCTTCAAATTTTTGCTCTCCTTTTAAGGTTTCAAAAATACAATAAAGATTTTAAATGGGACATAAGAAATTGTGTGATGTTATGATTTTGAAATAAACTGTTTTTGTCTTCAGTATTAATATTTTTATTGACCATAAAGTTAACTCAATAAATTAATATATAAATCAGCTTATTAATGTTTTATTCTTTGCTTTTCCTTGATGAAATAACCATTTATTACACAAGTACAAATAACTTTTATAAGACAATCCTCTCGGTATATAGAACATTTTATAAAGCTGAAGAAAGAATGAGGCTTTAGACTTTAATGAAATAAAAAAGACAAAGGTTGCTCATTTCTAGCAGCCTTTGTCTTTCATTTATTATCTTCTAGCTTTAGTTTTTTCTGTTGCTTCTGTCAAAATCAAAAGGAATCTTCATGCTAAGAACGATATTTCTGCCTTGATTGGCAATACCGTAAGGTCTTAAACGTGAAAGATTATCCATATATATCTTATCGAGGGCATTGTTTACTGCCAGACTAAAATCAACATTGTGGAACTTCCATACGTTGCGACTTAGACCAAGCGATGCATTCAGCAGGGTATAGCCAGGAGTGGATAATTCATTGACGGCTACATTGTTTTGTTCCATTGCCGTAATGCATCCTATGCGGAAGTACAGATTTCTGAACTGTTTGTATTCCTTAAGATTGCATACCAATGTATTAAATATTTTTGTAGTTGGCATCATGGGCAGGTAAGAATTGTTGTCGGTGCGGGTGGCTTTCATTGCAGAGAGCTTTATTTCGTAATGCATCCAGCTTAATCCTGTAGGATGAATGTCAACTCCTGCTTCGCCTCCTTTAATCTGAGCATCGACCTGATAATATTTATATTCAGGAACTTTTACTGATGAAGTAAGATTGCTGTTTACCATATTTCCTGTAGGTGCAAGGTAAATATAATTATTTATGGTATTCAGATAGGCCGCAGCTTCTAGAGAGAAATTATCGGTTTTAAAGATAGCACTTACATCCAACTCATTGTTTTGTTCTTTTACAAAATTTATATTGCCTACTTCATAATGTTGTGATTCCAGTTTAAGACCGTTCGACATCAGTTCGTTGAGGTTGGGTGTACGATAGCCGCTAGCAAAATTAGCGCGAAGCAGTAAGTGATCTTCAATATCGTAGGTGGCACCTATGGAAGCACTTATATTGTTGTATGATTTGGTAATGGCAGGCATGTTCAGCGTGGAGTCTTTGATTATGCCGGTTGTGCTCAGCTGACGTGTATCGTAACGTAAACCTGCAGTAAGATTGAATCTTTTCAGATTGTATTTGGTTACTGCTACAATACCTATATCATTGATGTTAGCATCGGGTACCAGTTGGGTTTTTGCTTCAGTAGCATTCCGGTTTGTCTGATACATTCCCATAACACCGATAATAGTTGAGAAATTTTTAAAAGCAGGTAAATACCATTTTGCATCATAAGTGCCCGACTGTAGCATTATATCTACATAATTATAACCTTCTTTGCTACCATTGTCTTCATATTCGGTACGATGGTTGTTCTGATAACCCAGCACAATGTTAAATCTTGAGTTTCCTGCAAGTAAAGTTGTTTTGGAGCTGATTTTATGGTCAGTAACTGAGTGGTAAGGAGCTTCTACTTCGCTGGGAAACATATCCACTTCGGAAGTATCTTTGTTGCTGATGGATCCATCAGGATTCTTTACAATATCTTTTCCGTCGAGTATTCCATAATATGCCTGATTAAACTGATACGACAATGAAGAAGATCCCCATTTACGGTTGATGCCAACATTTCCTTTTACTCCCAATTCGTTCATTCTGGTGTTGGGAGCTCTGAAGTTGTAAGCATTATAATAATAATCGGGTAATATTTTGGCCAGTGCAGCAAAACCCCAGTTGTATTTTTCTGTAGCACCTTTTATATCTGCAGCTGTCTTTATTCCCAGATTGTTTGAGCCAAGTGAACCATAAATATTACCACTGATATGTCCGATAGCAGCTGGCTGTTCTTCAATAAAATGAACAACACCACCCATGGCTTCAGGACCGTATAGTAATGTGGCGGGTCCTTTGATGATTTCGATGCGATCCATGCCGAGTTCATTAATGCCTATGCCATGTTCATCGTCCCATTGCTGGGTTTCAAAACGAACACCATCAACTACAGTAAGAATTCTGTTGCCCGATAAACCACGAATAACAGGCCGGCTTACCAGAGGACCGGTTGTAATGGCTGTTACACCCGGAACTTTAGTAATGATATCCATAACGGTAGATGCACCTGTTTGTAGCATCTCACTCTTTTTGACCACGTCAATTTCCTGAGGGCTTTCGTCCTGTGAAGTAACATAAGCACCGGATATTACAACTTCGTTTACTTCCAGTGCTGCTTTTTCCAGTTGGATGTTCAGACTTACATCACTTCCGTTCATTTTGATTTTCTGTATCCTTGTCTGATAACCAAGATAAGATATCTGTACAGTATAATTTCCTTTGCTTAAACCATTGATAATGAATGTTCCGTTTTTGTCAGTAGAAGTACCTTTGTTGAGTTCGGATATATATACAGATGCAGCAGTAAGTTTTTCGCCGTTGGTTTTATCTGTAACGCTTCCTTTTAAAATGTTTTGTGCATAATTTATCTGTGAAATAAGCAATGCAGCAAAGAGTAAAATAAATATTCTCATGTTTTATAATTTTAGGGTGCAAAAATAGTAAAATTCTTTATTCCTTGATAATGTGAATCAAGCATTGAATAATCTTCGTTGTTTTTTTCTACATCTTTAAACTTAATGTATGATATTTTCTCCTTTTATTAATTTAAAACGGTAATCCATATCATTGCTTTAATATTAGTTATTGGAAATACTCCTGCCTAAGAGTATAATTTTGACTAAGTAAGATTTATAATGCTATCTTTAATTCTTTTAAGTAATTTAGAATGTAAAAATGTATAAATTTGCTGTTGTAAGATTAATACGTCAAACACAAATGAAATATATTTAATCTGAAGGTTTTGTATCATAAATTTATATCCGAATGACCAATAAAAATATACAAACAGAAATTGATGCATGGTTTTTATACAAAACTTTGGCAGAGCACGAAGAAGAAGAAGCCATTGCCAATGTATTCAGGCAAATGTGCAACATCGAAAGAAGCCATGCTGAGGCTTTTGCCCAAAAAGAAAACATAAGTATCGAAAACCTGATGCGTCCTTCGTTCAGGGCAAAAACACTCAATATAATCGGAAAAGTATTTGGTTACGATTATGTGTTGGGCGTGCTGATGGATACCGAAAAAAGTATTTCAACAGCTATCATCAGCACCAAGCAAAAAAACAAACAGCAAATAACAGGCACCGAAACCAATCATGTAAAAATACTGCAATCAATACTTGAAAAAGACAAAGAAACTGCCGGAAAATATATGTCGAAGTTTGAAAGCCGCCACCGCTCCGTGGGAGGCAATGCTATCAGAGCAGCAGTATTGGGCGGCAATGATGGTTTGCTTTCCAATTTTGGTTTGGTAATGGGGATAGCCGGAGCTACTTCCGGCGAGAAAGGCGTTTTGTTTGCAGGTATTGCCGGAATGTTGGCTGGCGCTTTATCCATGGCAATGGGTGAATGGATTTCGGTAAAAAGTTCACAGGAATTGTACGAAAACCAGATGCAGATAGAAATGGATGAGTTGGAAACCAACCCCGAAGGCGAAAGACAGGAACTGGCTTTAATTTATATGGCCAAAGGCATACCCGAAGAACAAGCCAATCGCATGGCTTCGGAAATAATTAAAAATACAGCCAATGCCCACGAAATATTAGTAAAAGAAGAACTGGGCATCAATGTGGAAGACATCAAAGGATCTGCCATGGAAGCAGCCGTATATTCGTTTATATTATTTACAATAGGTGCTATTATTCCCGTACTTCCATTTATGTTTACCACTGGAATGCAGGCCATCGTGCTCAGCGTTGTGGCAAGTACTGCAGGTTTGTTTTTTATTGGTGCAGCTATTACGTTGTTTACAGGCAAAAACCTGTGGTATTCGGGTTTCCGACAGGTATTGTTCGGCTTAGCCGCAGCAGCTATTACTTTTGGCATAGGTAAACTCATTGGAATTTCGATGATAGGCTAATCTGGAATTAGGAATTAAAAATTAGAAATTAGGATATGAAACCAAAAGATAATGTAACTATTGATTGCCCCTGCAAGCGGAAAAATTGTATGCGTCACCTTAAATGTGAGGCTTGCCGCAACTATCATTATGATTTAAAAGAATTGCCTTATTGCGAAAGAATAAAGCCAGTAGTTAGTTAATTTTGCATACGGCTATTGATTAAAATATTGATACTACAAACCAGGTAAAACAATGAAAAAACTTATACATTTACTTATTTTGCTGATTTTCTGTTTTAATTTCTCTTCTGCTTTTTGCCAGAGTACTGAAGACTTAATTACAGAAAATGACTGGAACAAAATGATTGGATATTTAAGCAAAGAAGACTGGACCAATGCCGAAAAGCTAAGTTTGAATTACATAAAAAGATATCCGGCGAATAATGATAGTATTGCAGCTCCTGCAATATTGCGTTATATGTATTTACGATGTGTAGGTGCAAAACTTGGCGAAAAACAATATTCCAAAGAAGAGGCTTTGCAAAAAGTTAAGAACATGGTAGGAAAACCTATCATTACACCTCCCAAACCATATTACAATGAGTGTACCTTCAACTGTTTTCAATTGTCGGAAGAAAAGAACAGTTTGTACTCGTGTTCTTCAAATCAAGCAATGACGGTTATTCAGATATTCGAAAACTTTTTTATGGAAGATGAAACCGTGATAAAAAATGTAGATTCGCTGCTGAATAAAAATCTGAGATTAGCCGGAATTATTAAAGACATAAAAGCCGAAGGTTACGCCATGCCCCGATTAAGAATAGAGTTTGAAAAATCTTTTATATGGGAAGCTGAAAAACAGGAAGAATAATATGAAAGCCCTGAATTGGATAGTAAAATACCTGAAAGACTGGAAAAATTTATTAACCCATGCTGTTATTGGTGTGCTGATTCTTTGCGTTGCTTTTTATATGCCGGTTAAGCCTGTGTACAGAATCATACTGCTTTTATTGGTGGTTGGTTTTAATATTATTAGAATGAGAAAATCAAAAAAAACAAATGCTGATAGAAAACAAAACTTTTGAAAGAATAGATTATACTAAAACCAATCTGCCCAAAGGCGAATACGAAGATTGCAATTTTGTCAATTGCAATTTCTATAACCAGGATTTATCCGATAATATTTTCAGAAATTGTGTATTCAATGGATGCGATTTTAGTTTGGCTGCTGTTAAAAACACCATATTAAGTGACGTAAAGTTTGTCAACAGCAAATTGTTGGGTTTGCATTTTAATGAATGTAAGGAGTTTTTACTTTCTTTCGATTTTGACAATTGCCTCTTGAAGCTGAGTGTTTTTTACAAACTAAAGCTTAAAAAAACAAAGTTTAAGAACTGTAACCTGCAGGAAGTTGATTTTACCGAAACCGACCTCAGCGGAGCTATCTTTGATAATTGCGATATGCACAGAGCCCAGTTCGACAGAACCAATTTAGAAAAAGCCGATTTCAGAACATCTTACAACTATTCATTCGACCCCGAAACAAACAAAATTAAAAAAGCCTGCTTTTCTCAAGCGGGTGTAATAAGATTGTTGGACAAATACAATATTGAAATTGAATAGTTTTTTACTACAATACTTCAAACTTTGAACCCCATTCCGACATTTGATGCATTAAAGGTAATAACTTTTCACCTTCTTCTGTAAGTGAATATTCTACCTTTGGTGGGATTAACTCATGCACTTTTCTGTTTACCACACCTTTTTTTTCGAGTTCTTTTAGTACCTGCGAAAGCATTTTATCGTTTATGCCAACCAAAGCCTTTTTCATTTCGCCATATCTTTTGGGTCCGTTTCGCAGATTCCAGAAAACGATACCTTTCCATCTGCCTCCTATGACTGAAAGCGTTAAATCAACAGGACAAAAATAAAAAGTACCATCCAGTTTATATCTTTTCATGTGTTATTATTTATCCGGCAAAGATAAATTGTTTCTTTATTACTTACCAAATCAATAGTGCTTTCTTTTTGGGAAGTATATTGCATATGAATAGTGCTTAATTTACTTTTGCTGTTTAATAATTTATGTTTTAATACTAAAAAAATGAAAGCAATAAAATACAATAGTTATGGGAAGCAGGATAAAATGTATGTGGCAGACATTCCCATTTCTCAACCCGAAGCAAAACAGATACTGGTAAAAATAAAAGCGACCTCAATAAACCCCGTTGACTGGAAAACCAGAAACGGAGACATGAAATTATTTATTAACAAACAGTTTCCTAAAGGTATGGGCGTTGATTTTTCTGGCATAGTAGAAGAAACCGGTAGCAATGTTACCGGATTTAAAAAGGGCGATGAAGTCTTTGGCTGTTTGCCTAATAATACAGCAGGAAGTGTAGCTGAATTTGCCATTGCTGAAGAAAATCTGACTGTATTAAAGCCTGTCAATTTAAGTTTTGCTGAAGCAGCAGCTTTGCCACTGGCATGTGTTTCTGCTATAACTGCATTAATTGATAAAGGAGGTATTACAAAAAACATGGATATACTTATCAATGGCTGTTCAGGTGGAGTAGGGCATTTAGGGGTAATGGTTGCCAAATTAAAAGGCGCGAATGTAAGTGGCAGTTGTAGTACTTCTGCCATAAGTACAGCCCAAAAAACAGGTGTTGACACTATTATTGATTATACCAAAACAAATGTTTTAAATTCTACTCAGAAATACGATATTATTTTCGACACTGCCGGCAATCTTAAATACACTGATTGCAAAACTATAATGAAACCTAATAGTGTTTTTCTTGAATTGAATCCAACGCTTTCTAATCTGTTTTTCGGAAGCATCAAAAATATTTTTACCGGCAAAAAAGTTAAATCCATTATTTCAAAGGCTACTCCTGATAAAATGGAAATGATAGCTTTGTGGGCAAAACAAGAAAAACTGAAGCCTGTAATTGGGAAACAATATGATTTTACTCAGGCTTTGCAGGCTTATATTAATATGGAAAATGGTGAAAGAAATATTGGTAAAACTGTAATTATTAATCAATAATATAAATAGACAAAATTATTATTTAAATTTAAAAACCAAACAATATGAATATTTCAGCAAACAAAGAAATTACCTTAGGCTTATCAAAAGCCATTATGAACGGACAATGGGATATAGTTGACAGCTTACTGGATGATAATTTTACATACATTGGCGACGCAAGACCTGCAATGAACAAACAGGAATATATTTATTTTATGAAAAATATATTATGTACCGCTATGACCAATATGGATATGAAATTTCTAAGGGTTATTGAAGAAGATAATATGGTGGCAGTAGATTATACCAATGAAATGACAAATTCAGGTGCATTTATGGGTATTCCGGCTACCAATAAAAGAATTATAGGTACAGGTCAGTTTATTCGCGAAATCAAAAACGGAAAAGTTATAGCCGAATGGCAAACTACCAATATGTATGGATTAATGGTTCAGTTAGGCGTATTTCCCGTACCTCATGGCAAATAATAATTTACATACTGTTGAAATAAACGATTGAATAAAGATTCTATTTTTTTTAATCAAATCGTATAAATGCAGTTTTCCAAAGCTGTCAGGTTTTAGAAAACTGACAGCTTTACATTCCCAAAAAACCTTTTTTACTCCCCGTCTACAAGCACAACCATGTAAAAATTGATTTTTTACTTTCTGTTCTTAAAGTCGGAGACCTAAAAATCATTTTTTTAGTATTTGTCCTCAAAGACGGAGACCAAAGTACTAGTTTTTTATTAATTGTCCATAAGGACGGATATGAAAAAATCGTTTTTTTATTAACTGTCCACAAGCGCAGTCTATAAAAAACCCGTATTGTAATAACTGAGAAAAAGCAGTTGTGATATAATAAGCGTATCTATCTGAACGTTATCTGTAAAATATATTTGTTCAACGTTTTTAATACAGCTGCAAAATGAAAGAGCACTGGTTTTTCCTTTCCAACGTATTCCGCTTACTTGCCAACCGGAGTCTGAAACGTTTTTATAAGTTCTGTTACCAATTGATGATGCATTTAAAATCAAATGCAGACGACCCGTTTTTTATGGACAAGTACAATCAGCTGTTGCCTTATTACAAAGCTTTCGACGATGCCTATAAAGAAAAGTTCGGTAATGCATCGCAACGCAAAGGCGATACCAGACAGCTTAATTTATTGCTCAAAGAAATGAGCGGCTCTAAAATTCACGCTTGGGATATCGACATTCAAACTAAATTTGTCAGTGATACGCCCGAATATACCAAAATATTTCCGCAAGGCTTAAGTCCGTTGTCGTTATTGCCTATTGAGCAACGCGTACAATATCTTAATACAGCCATCGAAATCATGAGCAATTATCCCCAGCTCAGTCAGGTGCACGCCGAAATGAAATCCTTTTACCAAGCCTTGTGCCTGGCCCGAAACACACAACTGCAAAAAGATGGCAATCTGATTGAATCGCGAAACGAAGTAATGCAGCATGCCTATAAGCTATCCACCGAAATATACGGCGTGCTGGGCGAATTTATGACCAAGTTTAAAGACCATCCCTTGGTAATAGAAACCTATTTCCCTGTAAATCTGATACGCGATAAACGAAAATCAACCAAAAAACCCAACGATACTACTCCAGAATAAACCACAACTTCAGCCGCTTTTATTCCTTTTAATAGAAATTATTTTGATAAAAAATAACAGTTGTAAAAAATATTATTTAATTTTGGGAGGAAATTAAGATTATTATATGTGTTAAAATAGATAAATGAAGACATAGCAATAAACAAAAATTTAATTATGAAAATTAAAGTATTTCATATTAGGTTGTCAAAAGACAAACTACAAGCCGATCAAGACTTAGTAAATGATTTTCTGGATAGAGTGAAAGTTATTAAAATTGCGACTGAACTTATAAATGGACAAACTAACTTTTGGTCAATACTTGTCTTCTTTGAGAACAGAAAAAGCGGAAACATCTCTGATAAAATTTCTTATAACATTGCATCAGAATTAAATTCAGAAGAGGAAGAGATTTTTGATACATTAAAAAAATGGAGGCATGACAAAGCAGCTCAGCTAAATATTCCAAGTTTTATAATTTGCCAAAATACAGAACTTATAACTATTGCGAAAGAAAAACCAACGACGCTTAATGACTTACTAAGAATCAAAGGCTTTGGAGCAAATAAAATCTCTAAATTTGGTGATGACATTATTGCAATTTTAAACTCAATATAAATTATTTGTTTGTCATAAATTAAAAACACTTAAAGTTAAAAATGATAATCTTTAATTAAAAAACTATGAAAAGAAATTTTATTTTATTACTTATTCTGTTTCCAATAATTTTAAAAGCACAATTAATAGGTACTTTTACTGATTATAGTGATGGTAATACATATAAAACAGTAAAAATCGGAAACCAAACTTGGATGGCAGAAAACCTCAAAACTACTCATTACAAAAATGGAAATGCTATACCTAAAGTAACTGACAATACAGTTTGGGCAGCACTTGCAACTGGTGCATATTGCGATTACAATAATACACCTGCCAGTAGTGCAACATATGGATTGTTATACAATTGGTTTACAGTAAATACTGGAAATCTTTGCCCTATAGGTTGGCATGTACCCTCAGATGCCGAATGGAAAATACTTATCACCTATTTGGGAGACGAAAGCATCGTAGGTGGCAAACTTAAAGAAGCGGGTTTAGCCCATTGGGTAACTCCTAATACAGATGCAACTAATGAAACCGGCTTCACAGCCCTACCGTGTGGCTACCGTGCTAGCAATGGTACTTACTACGACATTGGTACCAACGGTTACTGGTGGAGTTCTACAGAGAGTAGTACAGGAGGTGTCTGGAATATGCACTTGACCTATGATAGTGGCAATGAAGACAGGTACAGTGGTATTATGGTAGGCGGAAGGTCTGTACGTTGCATTAAGGATTAAAATTATTGTTCTTCAACCAGTCGGGTTAATACCAGTGTTTAAGGAAGACAAAATCATCTTTTGATGATTTATAACAAAATGAGTGTGTTTTTGTAAAAATAATTACCAAAAGGTACGCTTAGCCTCCAAATTCAGCAGGCTTGTATTAGCTTTGGTACGGTTATAATAATGTTGCATGTAATTTTTAAAACGATTATCTATGATTCAACATTCAGAAAAAATAGCTTTTGTTTTTGGAGCTGGTGCTGTAGAAAATGCTTGGAAACCAATTATCAAAATATTAGAAAAGCCATTTCCAAACATTTCGGACGCTGATAGTGCAAATTGTTTTCTTGCGCGTTTTATTTATTTGATGAGATTTCACGCTTCTGGAACTTCTCCAAATTCAGAGGAAGCATTAAAAGGAATGAATGAAGATTTTACGGAAATGAAAAAAGGAATATGTTTGGCTCTTATAGATGCAGAAAAAAATAAAATTATTAAACCTCGTGAAGAACTTGGAGGAATATTACATAAGTTTATATTCTCAAATTCTTCCAATGGTTGCGTTTTCATAAGTACAAATTGGGACAATGTTGTTGACAATTACATCAACAAAATAGGTGAATGCGATTATCCGATTGGTGGTAGCGACATCATTGTTCATCATATTCACGGTAGCATTGTTTCTCCAAACGATTTATATTTTCCCTCAGAAGTGGTGAGGGAATCATACAGAAGCAAGAAACAAGATTTTGAGATGGGGAATTTGCATGGAACTATTTGGAAAATACTTGAGGATTGTAATAAAACTATTCTATATGGCCTTTCACTTGACCCATTAGACGCAGAATTATCCCAAACTTTGGCTGCTGGCTGGTCATCAGAAAATTTGAAAGAAATAATAGTCATTAATCCAGACCATAAAAAAATATCGAAAAGAGTTAAATTATTACTTGACCCAAGATTTCCTGCCAAAGTAACTGGTTATCATCCGCAAGATTTAAATAGAACTTTTAATTATTAAAACAACAATGAAAATTAAAATCTCTTTTTTATTTCCCTGCTGAGCAGAATATGCTCTGTCGCTAAGCCGAATTTGCAATTCGGCTTGGAACACTGTTGAATTTGCAATTCAACAAAATCAAAAATATTAATATAATCTATTTCAGAATATCAATAATTAGTATAAATTTGCTTTAAATGTCAACAGGATACCAGATAAAAGACCAGTCGATGCCATATTACCTTACGTTTCAGGTAGTATTTTGGGTTGATATTTTTACAAGAACTGTTTACAGAGATGTTATTATTGATAGTTTAAAATATTGCCAGAAAGAAAAAGGGCTTGAAATTTTTGCGTATGTAATTATGAGTAATCATATACACTTCATAGTCAGAAGCTCAACAAATGATTTGAGTGGAACATTGCGGGATTTTAAAAAATACAGTAGTAAAAAAATTATTGAAACAATAATAGATAATTCAGCTGAAAGCAGAAAAGAATGGATGTTAAGATTGTTTCAACATGCTGCTAAACGTCAAAACAAAAAAGGAGATTATCAGTTATGGACACATGAAAATCATGCAATTGAATTATCGAGTAACAATTTCATTGAAACTAAGGTTAGATATATACATGATAACCCGGTTAAAGCAGGAATAGTAAACAATCCGGAAGATTACCGCTATTCAAGTGCTATATCTTATACTGACGGAATTGGATTATTGGATGTTATTCCGGTGTCATTTAGTGTTAAAACGCTTAGATGAATGATATTGAATAATTACAAATTATTCAGTGTTACGAGCTGAATTACAAATTCAGCTCAGCATCAGACGATAATATTAATATATTCCTCCGAACAGGGGTACAAAGTATCCTAAGGATTAATACCAAACATATATAAGTAATTCTAATAAATGTAAAAACAACAATGAAAATTAAAATCTCTTTTTTATTTCTTATTTCGTGTTTATATGTTAGTGCACAGTACAATCTTTCGGCAGTGCTGCCAAAAGTAAAAGCGATGCAATTGCAATATAGCGGTTTTACCGTTGCTTTTGATACTACTATATGTTCGCCGGTTTATTCTGTTTACATCCTTACCAAAGAAAAATTGAATCATTCACCAGGCGACCGTAAGAATTTTAAATTTTTAAACGATAGCAGGGTTCATTGTACATTAGTAGATGATTATAAATATTCAGGCTACGACAAAGGGCATTTAACCCCATTTGCCGATTCAAAATATTCAGCAGAAAGTATGCACGATTGTTTTTATGTAAGCAATATGTGTCCGCAAATACATAGTTTCAATGCCGGAATATGGGAACGCTTGGAAAGAAATGTACGAAAGATTGCCCAAAAATATGATAGCATCATTGTTATAAGTGCACCAGTAATTAAATCAGAACACAATGTTGGAAAACTTGTAGTACCGGCAAAATTTTATAAAATACTCTATTCCGTCAAATATAATCAAGGCATTGCATTTATAATGGATCAATCTTCAGAGGGCAATATATTTGATTATTCATATCCCATATCTTCAATAGATACCTTAACTAAGCTGAAGTTTTTTCCGGTAAATAAAATGAGGAATACCTTTCAAAAAACATTTTGGAACATAAATGAAAAATAAATAGGACACCTATTAAAAATTTTATCACCGCTCAATTATGAAACATTATTCAATATTTATTATCAGTAGCTTTTTCATGTTTTTTTGTAATCTGTTTTCTGTTGCACAGGAAAATAAATTGCCTCCTTCTTTTAGCTTTAATAATACCAAGGAAGAAAAAAATTTAAGCTTTCTCGATAGTATAGCTGTGAACAAAAGAATAATCTGGCTCGGAGAAAGCGATCACAGAATAGAAGACTTTAACGAGTTAAAAATAGATATTATTAAATACCTTCACGAAAAACATGGCTATAATGTGGTTGTTTTTGAAAGCGGATTTGCTACCTGCAACCTCACGAATCTGGTCAAAAAAAACATGCCGTCAATTGATGTATTATCTCATTCGCTTATTGGTGTGTGGCGATGCAATTCTTTGTGCGATTTTATGCAATATATCAAAGACCACAATGTGCAGTTAGCAGGGATGGATCCGAATAATTCAGCACTGCCATTGAATGCTGCATTATATTCAGAAATAATAAACAACAAAGCACTGGCGGCTGAATTAGCAGAGACCGACAGCATAGCTCTGATTGCATACGAGTTTAAAAGTGATGCCTTTTATAACGATAAAAAACATTTCAACGATAAAGACACATCCGAATTATTTAATACAAAACAACTGCTGATTGCAAAATATGATAAAATAAAAAGCGAATTGATTGCTTCAAAAGCTAACTCAGTTTTGGTAAAGACTATTGATGCCAAATTATACAATTTAAAAAATACAAATTTCGACAGGAAAAATGAAAAGATGTTTTATATTACAAACGCACGCAGGGATAGTCTGATGGCAAAGAATTTAGAATACATCACAGATACTTTATATCCCAATGAAAAAATAATCGTATGGGCACACAATGCACATATTTCAAAAATTCCTTATGATGGACCTTTTAGTATTCCAAGATTTTTAAACACAAAATTTTATACAGAAAGTTACATCATAGGATTGTATGCAGGCAATGGAACATATACTTGGGGTTACAAAAATATTAAACCTGAAAAGATTCATATTCCTAAAAATAGTTTGGAAAATAGCTTCAAAAGTAAAAACAAAAAGTATATATATTATGATGCAAAAGTTTTTCAAAACATCATATTACCGCATAATATTAATGGGGAATATAACTTTAAAAGCGACATTTCGAAATTATATGATGGAATAATCATCGTAAATGATGTAATAAGTAGCCGCTTAATAAGGAAATAATTTAAAATGATGGAGTTCTTCAATCCCGTCGGTTAAGAAATACCCGAAGGGTTAGTGCCAAATAATTAAACTCAAATAAAATTATGTGCAATTATGAGTATTTATAGAAATTAAGTTTTGCAAAAAAATAATCAACATTAAACCATAAAAACCAAACAAATTCATTGATTTAACAAATGAAAGAGGAAATAATAGATATAGAATTTAAAAATAAAAAAGAAAATTATTCTTTTGAAATAATGACTTTGCAAAGTTTGTTTCAGCGTAATTTAAATCATTTACTTAGCGACCCACATCGACTTGGATTTTATATAATATTGATAATTGAAAACGGTAATGGAACCCATACCATTGATTTTAATGAATATGAATATTCAAATGGTACAGTTTTTACTATTGGTAAAAATCAGGTACAAAAATATACTGTAAACGAAAATTTAAAAGCATATCAAATTCTGTTCACACAAGATTTTATCATTAAATACTACGATGAAAAACAGGTGTTTAATAGTCAATTAATTTTTAATGATGCTATTTATTCTCCAAAATTTCAATTAACAGAATCTCAAATAACTGAAATTATTGACATTGCTCAAAATTTAGATTTCGAATATCACAATACAATTGATGATGAATATAAATCACCAATATTACGTAGTGGATTGCACGTATTATTAATGAAATTGGAACGTTTTAAACAACAGCTAGTTCCCCGAGAAATGAATGCCGATTTTTCTGATTTCTTTCGCTTCAAAAGTTTGGTTGACGAAAAATGTTTTGCTACCCGAAATGTAACTGATTATTGCAACGAGCTGAATATTAATCAAAAGAGGCTTAATTTAATAACAAAATCTATCCTCAACAAAACCGCCAAAGAATTTATTGACGATCGAACAATTCTGGAGATAAAACGCTTACTTTCAAACACCAATTCACCTATCAAAGAAATTGCTTATCGCGCAGGTTTCGACGAACCTACCAATCTTGTAAAATATTTCAAAAATATTACTAATCAATCCCCTTCCGATTTCCGAAGTTCTTTAAAATAGGAGGCCTGCCAGTTTTTACCATTGATTTACCATTTTTAACCTTTTGCACATTGTTTTTACTATCGAATTTTGCAGTGTAAATAATAATTCAAAATTTTAAAACAATAAAACAATGGAAAATTTAAAAGAACTTGTAAAAACATTCTACACAGAGTGTTTAACAGTAAACGCAACAGCAAATATTACCGAAGTAATGGGTAATTTGTTAACCGACAATTTTCAATCAATCAACGCCAAAGAAACCAAAAGCAAAGCAGCATTAATTGGTCAGGTTGGTTTCTTCTGGAAATTAATTCCTGATTTGAAATGGGTACCACAAGAAATTTTACAGGACGGAAACCGAGTAATTGTACGTAGCATTTTTAGTGGTTCACCAAAAGGCGAATTTATGGGAATGAATTTAGACGGTTCTAAATCATTCGAAACCATGTCAATTGATATTCATACTGTTGAAAATGGAAAAATAACCACCATCTATCATATCGAAGAATGGGCAACAGCAATTGCACAATTGAAAGCATAAATTTGAATGAAAAGGAATAGTAGCAAAATAATACAAATTCTTTCAATTATCATAGGTATATTAACTGTAATGCCTGGTGTTATGAAGTTGACAGCTAGTTCAAACATGATTAAAGAATTTAATGAGTTTGGGTTACCGCATTGGATGTTAATTTATATTGGAATTGCAGAAGTAATTGTAGGTATTGGATTATTTATAAAATCTGTCCGATTTTTTGCTGCTTTTGCTAATGTTTTATTGCTCTCTTGGGCAATAACTGCAACAATGACTTCTGGAATGTATTTATTTGCAACTTTTCCTTTCATATTATTTATTCTATCAGTTTTAATCACAGTATTTTACTATAAACAATTATTAAATTCAAAAATTTATGACAACACATATTGATTTCGTTCCAAAATGGTTACGAATTTTAGTAGGTATTTTAGCCCTGATGAACATTGCCTTTGGAGTAATGGGCTACTTTGACATGACTGTTCTTTTTCCAAATGGAAATGGTATCGATTTATCAAGTGCAATAATCAAAAATGCAAGTTTTGAATTTGCTGCCCGAAATCTTTCAATTGGATTAGCTTTAATGATAGTTGCATTAAAAGGCGTACCCGAAAGTATTACTATTGTTACAATTATCAGGGCTTTAATAGAAATTCAAACAATTATAATTGCAATTGTTCATGGTAATATTACAACAATGTTGGTGTTACCTGCAGTTTTATTAATTGCTGAAATTTTCATAATAATAACATTAATCAAAGTAATCGCAAAACGAGATGCATAATGAAAAAGACAATTATCATATTACTTATTTTTTTATCAAATGCATTTTTTATAAATGCACAAATAGCAACAAAAATGAATACTAAACCAGCTTACATTGAAATTGCAAAATTCAAATTGAAAGCAGATATAAGTGATAAACAATTTTTAGAAGCCGAAATTGCAGTACGCAATGGAATGATAAAATCACAAAAAGGGTTTATTAGCAGAGAAATAAGTAAAGATAATGAAGGTAACTGGCTTATGGATTTGCGTTTTGAAACCAAATCTGATATGGATGCATGGTTTGTGGTTTTAAAACAAGACCCAAATATGAAAATATTGGGTTCAATGATTGATTTTCAATCTATGCGAATGGAATTTTTTACTAAACAAATTTAAAAAAATGAACAAATTAAAAATTTTAACAACAGTTATCGCATTGCTAATGATGATTTCATATGCAAATGCTCAATCTAATAACAAATCAAAAAAGAATGACAAAATGGAAGTAAAAACTCAATATGTGGAAGTAGTTCGCTTTAAACTTAAAGCTGAAGTTACAACAGAGCAATTTTTAAAAGCTGAAAGCGATATTCGCAAAGGTGCAATCAAAACACAAGCGGGATACCAGGGCAGAGATGTCTATCAAGACACTGACGGCTCTTGGCTTATCATCATTCGTTGGAACGACAAAGCATCAGCAGACGCATGGACACCAATTTTTATGACACTTAAAGAAGGACAAGCTTTTGGCGGATTAATGGACTTTTCAAGTGCAAGACAAGAACATTACACTTTGGTAAATCCATAAAATACATAAAAGGATGAAGACTGCTTTAATTACAGGTGCAACAGATGGTATTGGCAAAGCAACGTCAAAAAACTTTTAACTGAAGGTTGGAAAGTTGTTATACTTGGACGTAATCTAAAAAATGTGATGACTCCGTTTCTGAACTTTATAAAATTAGTAAAGAAGTTTCAGCAATTGTTTGCGACTTATCAATTCTGAAAGATGTAATTAAAGCAGTTGATTCTTTTTTGAGTGAAAACACAAGACTTGATTTATTACTTTTAAATGCAAATTCTATTGAAAATGAAAGAATTATAACCCCAGAAAGCTACGAACAAAATTTTGCATTGGGCTATTTATCAAGAGTTTTGATGATAAAAAGACTTGAAAATGTTTTAAAAAGTACGCCAAACTCTCAAATACTTGCAGTTGTTGGAATGGATACAAAACGTTTGGATTTTAATGATTTGACAATTAAAAACGAATTTACCGGACGAAAAGGATTAGGACGCTGGCAATGGGCAATGAATGTGTTTACACGAGAATTTATCGTCAGAAGTTCTATTCCAATTAATTTGTATATGTCAGGTCTTGTAAAAACCAAAATTTTAGCAAACGAGCCGCAACCCATGAGGGCATTTGTAAAGTTGATGAATATAATTGGAGGGATTTCTGTAGAAAAATCGGTCGAAAACATTTTCATTGTAATTAATGAAATTGCTGAAAATAAGAAAAATGGAAGTTGCTATGCATGGAAAAAAGAACGGTTGTTTCCAAAAGTGGAAATGCAATCTGATGATCAAAAGAAACTATGGACTGTCACTGATAATTTATTAAAATCATATTTGCCGAAAACATAATATTTAAACTAAAATGACAAAAAACAGATTAGAAGCATTTAGCGACGGGATGTTTGCAATAATCATAACCATTCTAGTTTTAGAATTAAAAGTCCCAGAATTAGCAACAAATTCGGCTCAGGATTTTTTCCATTCTTTATATGAATTATTGCCCAAATTCATAAGTTTTATATTCTCATTTTTTCTACTTTCCATATTTTGGGTAAATCATCATAATATTCTTCATCAAGTGGAAAAAGTGGATATAAAGTTGCTTTGGTTAAATATTCTATTTTTATTTTTCTCAACATTATTTCCTTTTATAGCAGCATTTATTGGCAACTATCCTTTAAATCCATACTTAGTATCATTTTACCCATTAAACATGTTGTTAGCAGGATTAGTATTACGTAAGCTATGGAAGTATGCTTTTTAGAAACAAATCTTGCACCAAACAACCTCAATGAAATTGAAAAAAAACAGGAACTCCGTAAACATACAATCTCTGCATTAATTAATATTGCATTGATAATTATTTGTTTTGTATGGCTTCCCTTAACATTGGCTGTAATTATGTTAATGCCTCTATTTTTTGTTTTTCCGAATTTTAAAAAAAATAAAGGATAAAGAACCATTAGAAACTCATTGATATTATATCAAATACATAATTTGCACTAAATTTAATATTTGTAAAAATGAATTATAAAACAGAATATAACTATTGGGTTGACATTATTTCGTTTATACTCTTTTTTGCTGAAGTATGAAAACTGATTAATCAGGCTTAATTTTTAACTTAAAATCAATAAAAATGAATAATAATTGTGAAATAGAAGCAGGAATATATATTCCGATTATCAATCTAAACAAATGTGAAAGCGATGGAAGTTGTGTGAAAGTTTGCCCGAAAAATGTTCTGGCAATGAAAGAAATAAATACCGAAGAATATAATGGCTTATCATTTATAGGGAAATTAAAAACCAAAGCTCATGGCAAGCTAAAAGTTTATGCCATTAATCCTGATGAATGCAGAGCCTGTGGCGAATGTGTAAAAATCTGTCCTGAAAAAGCAATTCAGCTACATAAAATCAAGCAATAACAATTCTTAAAAATATAAAAAAAATCCCCAAATTTGACATAAATGATAGCATTAATGGAAAAGAATAAGGAATAGCAGAAAGAAAGCGAGATACTGATGAATACAGAATTATAACACATCAACCTTAATAATTTTAATGAATATCAGTAATTTATCTAATAATTTATTTACAAATCAATACAATAATTAATTTGTTGTTTTCTTCAAAAATTGATCTTTGAATATATTATTAAACAAACACTCACATTCAAAAAACAATTCATTAAAAAGAATCAATTGAAAATATTTCCTGTGAAATATCAATTTATTATCTTTGACACTTTTAAATGGCAACATTAAATTATAATTAGCAGTATGAATGAACTCAGCAAATTACCCAATATAGGCGAAGTACTTGCTGCAAAACTACTACAGGCAGGTATTAATAATGAGAAAGAACTGAAAGCTTGTGGCAGCGAAAACGCATTGATAAAATTAGCTACCATAGCAAACAATGATGTTTGCATCAATATGTTGTATGCAATAGAAGGAGCCATACAAGGCATACGCTGGCATCAACTTGATACTTTCTGCAAACAGGAGTTAAAAGAGTTTTATCATCAGTTGATGAAATAAATTAATTTTACTGAAGAATACAGAAATATGCTTAAAAACGAACAGCAGATGAAGCCCGAATACCGGCAAGCGGTGAGCAAAGTACTGCATTATATCAATCAGAACCTTATAGCCGATGTTTCCCTCGAAACACTGGCTGGTGTTGCCAATTATTCGCCTTTTCATTTTCAGAAAATATTTCTTACGGCTATTTCCGAAACACCCAAGCAATATGTTATGCGTTTACGCTTGGAAAGAGCAGCGCATTACCTTAAAGTATTTCCCAATCTGCCGGTTTTTGATATTGCCATGGGATGTGGTTTTTCTTCCCCATCAGTTTTTTCACGTGCTTTCAGGAACTACTATCAACTTACTCCAGAGGAATTTCGCTTGATACCATTAAGCGATACATCTGCCATTGCAATACACTTTAATAAAATCAACAAAGCTTTTGTAACCGATAATTCCTTTTTCCCTACCGGAGTACTCGATAATAATACCGATGCGCAGGATTATACAATAATAACGCCACCACCTGTGGTCAAAGCATTTAATTCAATCAATATTGCCTGTATTACTACTACATTAAATCACCCAGAAAGCATATCATTTGCATTCAAAAGTTTGATGCAATGGGTAATCCCAAACGAATTGCATACTCTAAACACCAAATATATCGGTATCTGGCTCGATACCCCTTTTTATACTTCGCTGGATAAATGCAGGTACTTGGCCGGAATCATACTGAATGAAGAATTAAAGTCGAAGAAAGACATAGAAATCATTGGCATGAAAGAAGGTAAATATGCTAATTTTTCGATGACAGGCAATATAGAATCCACACTTAATCATTTAATAAGTCTTAATCATCATTATCTGGATGAAATGGGCTATGAAATGGCCGAAATTATCTGTTATGAAATCTTTGACGAATGTCCTGCCTATAAACCCTACGACCATATCAATAAAAGCCTTTTGGTTCCCGTAAAGACAAGGAAAAGGTAATAATAATCATTGTTTAACACATTTGTTTTTTACACAAAATTGCAGAAGGCGAGTTCTGATGAAAACGAAATAAGAAAGATTAATAAATTGCTACTCCAACCGCTATTTTAAGCTTTAGGATGCTGAGACTATAATCTATTTTAGCTTTCAGTACCGATAATCCTGCTTCGGAAAGGGAAGTGGAACTATCCAATAACTCCAGATTGGTAATTACGCCCGATTTAAAGCTGGTTTCAGCTAGATGATAAGCTTTTTGTGCTTGCTGCAATTGCAGTTCCGACTGAGTTATTTTCTGTAGCGCAGAAGCTATATTTGCCTGACTTTCTACCACTTCATTGGCAATATTTCTTCGGCAAAGTTCTGCATCTTCCTTGCTGCTTTCAATTTCTGTTTTTGCCTGCATACGGCTATATTTGGTTCGGGTAGCATCAAAAAGTGGAATTCTCAACCCAAGACCCAATACATAATTCATTTTCTGCTCGTTGATATCAGGAGTATAACCGTTTTTTACCCCACCCGAAGCAAAGACATTAAAAACCGGATTGTTTTGCATACCTACCGTTTTGTAATGTAATTCGGATAGCATTGTTTTCTGTGCTGCCATTTTCATTTCGTTACGCGATTTCACAGCCAGATTCATCAATGAATCGGTCGGAACAACGGCTTCAATGGTCTGTAGTTCTTTTTTAACCAACAATGCAGTATTCTCAGGTTTGCCAAGCAGTGAGTTCAGTTGGCTGCATTGTACTTTTATTGCAGTTAATACATCTGTTTTCTGATTTTCGATGGCAGAAATTCTCACCTGAGTCGTCAGCAATTCGTATTGCGTAGCCGAACCTGTGGCAACTTTCTTTTCGATAAAATGAAGATGCTGATTCAGTGTACTGATTTGCTCATCTTTTATTTTGAGTGCTTCCTGCAAAAAAACAATGGAATAGTAGATGTTCACAACTACCAGCGATAGTTTTTGTTTAAGCTGAGTACCCGACATATTTACCAAGTCTTTGCTTTGGTTTTCGTAAGCTACACTTTTGGCAGTTTTGCCAAAGTCGTAAAGCGTTTGATTATAGTTGAGAGAAGCCGAGAAATTATCTGCCGGATAAAAACTGAATACTCCGAGACCGGGCATAGTAATGGTAGAAACCGGACCAATATGCGAATAGCTTGAATTGATGCTGATATCAGGATAATAAGCCGATTTGGCAAGACCAATGCGGGCATCAGCAGCCAATAAATCCTGTTCGCTTTTTTTGATGGACGGATAATTAATCATTACTTGTTTCAGAATATCGCTGAGCGATAAGGAATCAGCATTCGTCTGATTTTGCGCCGAAAGCGGGAGTGAAGAAGTAATTGCAAATAATATGAATAAAATTGTTTTAAATGATTTCATAAAATGTATACGTATTTTAATGTTCTGTAATTTTTTTTGAGCGTAAAATCAACGCAGGGAATAATCCCAATATGGTAATGATTGCTGCTATCAGAAAATCATCATCAATACCTTGTATAAAAGCTTGTTTGCTGACATTTGAAATCAGCAGACCTTGTCCTTGCTTGAGTGCTGTTGACATAGTGCTTCCACCATGAGTCTGGATAAAATAAGCCATATTGGTCATTACATTTCTGAATTCCTGAGAACCTGATTGGATAGCATTCCCGAATATCTGAGTGTGGTAGTTTACCCTCGAAACCAGTAAAGTAGTGAAAATGGCCACTCCGATACTACCTGCAATTTGTCTTACGGTATTGGTAATAGCTGATGCCTGCGCCATTCGCTCGCGAGGAACAGTCAGTAGTGACAAGGTACTCAGTGGTGTAAATATAATTCCCATGGCAAAACCTCTGATATAAAGAGAAGTCATAATAAAATTATGTTCCGAAAGAAAGGATAATTCAGAGTTAAGATAAAAGCTGAATGTGAGCAGAAACAAACCGAGAATAATTGGTATTTTAGCACTGAATTTAGAAGAAAAAATCCCGGCTATAGGTGAAAATAATCCCTGAATAATCCCTACCGGTAAAAAAACGGCTCCAGCCTGAACGGCAGTATAACCCAATGTATTCTGCATATAAAGGGGTAGGAGGAAAGTGCTTCCGAACATCCCAATGCTAAAAATAAACAATACCAGATTGGCAAATCCGAAATTATAATTTGCCAGTAAGCGCAAATCCATCAAAGGATGTTTGGTAGTTAATTCGTGTGTGATAAAAACAGCCAATGCAACGATAGAAATGGCAAAACAAAATAAAATGTAAGGCGCTGACCATCCACTCGAATTGGTTGCCGCATTTCCTTCTGATAAAGCATAAAGAAATACAGGTAAGAAAATTACTACGGATATAAAACCAATAAAATCAAAATCTTTTATTTTCCTATTGATATACTCTTTCTGAACAATAATGGTGAATAGCATAGCCATAATACCAACCGGAATATTAACATCAAAAATCAGTTGCCAACTGAAATTATCTACCAGATAACCACCGATAAGCGGACCAAAAGAAATGGATGCTGCGGCTGATATAGCCCAGAATCCCAAAGCTATACCTCTTTGCTTTACTGGAAATTCACGTGTGATAATTGCCATACCTAAAGGTTGAATAGTACCTGCACCCAAACCCTGAATAATCCGTGAAATGATCAGCGTATTTTCATCGTTGGATAAACCGCAAAGCAGAGAACCAAATGTAAATAAGAATAAACCCAGAAAATATATCCGTTTAAAACCGAATTTATCGGCTATCCAGCCCGAAGTCGGAAGCATTACTGCCATTGCTAACATATAGGCTGTAATTACCCATTCTATCTTATCGAGTCCTACACCAAATGTAGCCATTATTTTAGGTAAGCCTACATTAACAATAGTACTATCTAGAACAGCCATAAAAGTACCCAGCATAACATTAGCCAACACAAACCATTTATAAAGGTTATGCTGAGGATGGTAGGCAGAATTTCGGCTTCTTACTTTGTTGCGAAGCCTATGCAATATTGATACTTTGCGCATTATTATTTAATAATTTTAACTACACTCGACATTCCTGACAATAAATGAATTGTACTGATATTTTCTCCATTACTGGCTGCATCAATCGAAATCTTAATTGGAACTCTCTGGGTTACTTTGGTAAAATTGCCGGAAGCATTGTTCGCAGGAATCAAAGAGAATTGTGAAGCGGTATTAGAGCCGATTGAAAATATTTTCCCTGTAAAACTTACATCTGGAAAGGCATCAATACCAAATCTGGCGCTTTGTCCCAAATGCAGATTTGTAAGTTTGGTTTCTTCCAGATAAACGATAATCCAAAATTTGCTGTTATTGCTGATGGTATAAATAGCTTGTCCGGCTTGTACAATATCTCCTGGTAATAACCAGCGTTTGGCAATTATACCATTGCTTGGAGCATAAAGTTTTGTATTATTTAATTGTGTTTTAATAACCTCAACCTGAGCCGCTGAACTTTCAATAGCTTTTCCTGAACTTGTAATTTGCGACATGGAAACCTGTAGTTGCGATTTGGCAGCATCCAGTTGCGCTTGAGCTGTTTCCAATGATTTTTTGCTGTGATCGAATTGTTCTTTTGAAATAACATCACCTGCAAACTGAGTTTTTGCCCTGTCGAAATCTTCTTGTGCACGGCTTAAGGCAACTTCCATTACTTTAATATTTGCCTGATCAGATGCATATTTTGCTTCAGCCTGAGCTTTGGAAGCTTCTGTTTGAGCTTTAGCTGCAATTGCCAGTTGTTTTTGAGCAGATATGTCGGTACTATCTAACTCGGCCAGTAACATCCCGGCTTGTATTGTATCCCCTTCCTGAACATAAATCTTACTGATTCTTCCTAATATTTTGGAACTTACTGATACAATATCAGATTCTACATGAGCATCATCCGTGGTAATATATTTTGAATAATCCATATACCAGAATACAATTCCTATAATAACTCCCAAAATAACAATTGTAAGAGGTATATATACTTTCAGGTTTTTGTTCTTTTCCATCTTGAATTAATTTTTATAAAAGCGTAATGTTATTTTGATGTTTATTTTATTTTCTCTGCTGATAAACAATGAGTTGATCCATGATCTGTAAGAACTAGCATTAATATTTCCTTTACTTGTTGCGATGCTTCGGAGAGAATTTCTAATTGCTCTTTACTCAGCAGTTCCAGTTTCATTTTCAATTCCTGACTGATTTCCTTCTTTATAGCTATGAAATCATCTGCACCTTTTTCGGTAATTTGAATGTAAATGATGCGTCGATCTGAAGGGTCATTAAGTCGCTCAACCAGATTATCAGCAATTAATTTGTCAACCAATGCTGTAACATGAGGTTTGGGAACCGATAAATGACATCCGATTTCTGACATAGAAAGCTTACCATGATGATGGAGAGCGCCAAGTACAAATAATAAGCCCGGAGTTAAATTGGTTTTACTACGTATAGCTTTTGTATAATTCTTTGTAAGTAAAGGATGAATAGAAAGCAGATTTTCAATTACCTGATCTGTTGATTCTTTACTTTTATTAATAATGTTATTCATAAATAATAGTTCACTTATTAAAAAGGTTACAAATTTATAACTATTAATAATACAAAATCTTTTTCGCTTGTAGGAATTATAAATATTTAACAAAATGTATATACCAAGTCTTAGGATTCTCTTAGTCTTCTTATGATCAAGATTAATTTTGTAATTTTACATTTTTGATTTTAAATATCTCTTGTATGAAAATATTTTCCTTTCCACCAATTTTTGATGATAACAGTAAAATATTAATTTTAGGTACTATGCCGAGCAAAGATTCTTTGCGTTTAAACCAATATTATGGCAATACCCGTAATAGTTTCTGGAAGATAATGTTTAACTTGTTAAACAAGGAATTTTCGGAAAATTACGATGTTCGTAAAACCTTATTATTGAATAATAATATAGCAGTTTGGGATACTTTAAAAGCATGTATCAGAGAAAGTAGTGCAGATGCAGACATTTTGTCTCCTGAACCAAATGATATTACCGGATTTTTAGAAAAGTATCCAAACATAAAAGCAGTTTTTTGTAATGGTAGAGATGCACATGCCTATTTTGAAAAATATTTTCCAAAACTAAGTATTGAACGATATTATCTTCCATCTACCAGTGCTGCAAATGCAATTAGCTGGGATAAAAAGCTGAATGAATGGAAAAGGATAGAGGAATATCTTAATAAACATTAACCTATCATTTTTCTTTTTGTAAGTTTGAAAATCATAATTAAGAATTTATAATGAATGTTCATCGAAATACCTAAAAGTATCGTTCTATAAAAAGATGTCATCTGTTTTTCGCAAGATTTGCAAACTACTCACCAAGATTTGCAAACTCAATAGCTTTAATACCTTTTATTTTTGCAGTCATAAAAATAAATAATATGACTATGAAAAAATTAAAGTTAATCATTACAGCATTCGTAATACTTATATTAAGTTTTGCAGCAAATAGCCAGACACCACAAACAGGAATATTAAAAGGTAAAATAACTGATAAAACAACCAAACAGGCACTACCGGGTGTCACTATCCTGATTAAAGGAACACAATTAGGCACTGCTACTGATACTTCGGGAATATTTATGTTGAAAAATATCAATGAAGGTGTATATACAATTGTTTTCAGCTATGTAGGTTATCAGGTAAAAACACTTAACGATATTCAGATACTTAAAAACAAAACAACTTATCATGAAATTGAAATAGAAGAAGCTGTTACAGGATTGAAAGGAGTTACGGTAACTGCAGATCGTTTCGAGAACAATCGTTTGGCTCCGGTATCGGCTTATAGTTTTTCGCGTGAAGAAATCTCTCGTAATCCGGGAGCACAGGGAGATATATTCCGTGCCATAGGTATGCTGCCCGGTGTTTCGAGCAGCGGAGGAGAATATTCTGCCATTGCAGTAAGAGGACAAGGCACAAGAGACAATGTTTATATGGTAGATGATATTCCTGTTACACAACTTGGACATCTCGAAGGTTATCCATCTTCCGAATCGGGATTTAATGATCCCAACGGAGGACGCTTTAGTATATTTGCACCAAGAGTTATAGATAATGCAGAGTTTCAGGGAGGCGGTTTCAATGCTCAGTATGGCAGAAGAAGTGCATCTTTTCTGGGTTTGGGAATTAAAGAAGGAAATAAAGAAAATTCTATTATTGATGGTCAGCTCGATTTAATGGGAGCAACTATTAACTACGATGGACCAAGCTATCTGTTTAAGAATACAGGTTTGTTCCTTTCTGCACGATATCAGAATCTGCAGCAAGTAGAGAATATTGCAGGTTTAAAGAATCTGGGGCTTCCGAAATATCAGGATTTTATTTTCAAATCAACTTCACAGCTGGGAAGTAAAAACAAACTTTCTTTAATAGCCATCTACAGTCCCGAAAACTTTGTACGCAATACCGATAATGTTAAAGAAGATAAGGATTTAAACAATCTGCTGGTTATCGACAATACAAAAAGCAATGCGATAGTTGGAATTAACTTAAGAACCCTTGTTGGTAAAAATAACTATTTTAAGAATATTATATATTACTCAAGTTTAACATCAAAGAGTTCATTCGGAATGTCGTATCCACAAACTGATGCATCTGGCAAACTGATAAATGCTGATAATATCCCATTTGAAGAAGGTGTAAAAACAACCGATTATACCGAATCGAAACTTGGATACAGATTTATACATTCCATTCGTTTCGCAAACGCATCTAATCTGACAACAGGTATTGATTTAGACAGGTTGAATTTAAAAAATAACAGAAACCTTAGTCGTACTGATACTTCTTATGTGTTTAAAATGAATGATTTCAGACCAAATCCTTTGCAATATTTTACGTTAACTGACCCTGCTTTTTTTAATGTTGATATTACAAAAACATCTTATAATGCTTCGGCTTATGTAAATTATTCTTTTTTATTGATGAAAAAAATATCAATAAATGCAGGCTTACGATATGATTATTCAGGTTTCAGTGATCAGCATACTTTGTCACCAAGATTAAGCGGAAGTTATCAGTTTAACGAAACCAACAGTATTAATTTTGCAACCGGTATTTATTATCAGGACCCTGTTTATTCAGAAATTGCGGATCAACCTTCAACAAAAAAACTAAAATCAGAAAAGAATAGTCAGGTAATTTTGGGATATAAGAAATATTTTACACCCGAATTAAAACTAACAGTAGAAACATGGTATAAAAACTTTGGGAATCTGGTAGTCCGCCCATTTACTGGCAGGGTAGAACAAAACAATTCGGGTGACGGATATGCTTATGGTTTGGATATTAATGTAACAAAACGTTTAACCAACAAAGTTCATGGACAAATTGGTTATTCCTATATGCAAAGCAAGAGAAACAATCAAGATGGTTTCGGAGAATATGATTTTGCATTCAGCCAGCCTCATCAGCTTAATTTCTTACTTGCATATCAGGCAAGCAAGAAATGGATATTGTCAACAAAGTTCCGTTATGCAACCGGTAAGCCATGCAACGAATATACTGTTCACAACAATATATTCAACAACTCAAATAATATACGTTATTCCCAGGAAATCACAGCCATCAATAAAAATCGTATGTCCGATTTTATAAGTCTGGATATTCGTGCCGATTATAAATTTCAGATAAAACAAATCGGATTAAGTGCGTTTATCGATATCGTAGATGTGCTTAACAGACAAAATGCCAATGCTGAAAGTTTTAATTCCATCACAGGTAAAACATTTAACGATGGCATTTCCATATTCCCGACTTTTGGTATAAAGTTCCAGTTATAAACACTTTTATAAACAATAAATAATAGTAAAAATGAAAACAGAAAACAAAACATGGTTCAAAAGCCATTCGCATTCATGGATCGTAATTATTACAGCATTAATACTTGCCATAATTTTTATAAATAAATTAGCCCAATACAAAATATTTTCATCCATACTGGTGGGTTTGATAGTAAGCCATTCATTAATATTGCTGATAGCCACTTTCGGAGGATGGTTATTATTGCCCGAAAAAATAATCAGGAAAATGAAAAAGCAGAAGCCAACAACAGAATATGATTTCGGATGGTCATCAAAATGGGTAAATGGATTTGGATTTGCTTCGATAATTGTATTACTACTAGCAATATATGCCTATTTCAGTCTGGCAGCAAATCCTTTTATTCAATTACTTACCTTTAGTATTCTTTTGTTATTAGCGATTAACTTTTTTATCGGCAATATATTAGCCAAAGCATCTAAAAAAAAAGATGGAATAATATTGCCTTATATTGACCTTTTCAAAGCAGGCAGGGAAAATGTGCTTGATGTGGGTTGCGGATCTGGACGTACTACAATATCACTTGCCAAAATAGGAAGTGATTTTAAAATAGTTGCCTTCGATCGCTTTGATGCTTCTTATATTGATGATGGTGGTAAATCATTGTTAAAGAATAATATTGAGCTGGCAGGAATTACCGATAGGGTTAGTATTGTTCATGGAGATATTACTGCAACAGCTTTTAATGAAAATTATTTTGATGCAGCAGTTAGTTCATATATGTTCGATCATTTAGGTGAAAACAAATTAGCAGCATTGCAGGAAATGAACAGAGTACTGAAACCCGGGGGAAGATTCATGATGATAATACTGGTAAGAGGTTATACAGCATTTTCTATTGCCAATGTATTGAGTCTGGCAATTGCTCCCCGCAAAGCATGGAGGCAATTGTTTATACAAAGCGGTCTAAAGCTGGTAGATGAAGGAACAATTAATTTCGGAGCATATTTTCTGCTTGAGAAACCTTTGATTTAAACCGTAAACATCAGAAGATTTATATAATTTTGCGGATTATAAAAAAGATTCAGTAAAACATTAATGAATAACTACAACACTCTAAAATCAGCTATTTACAGAACATTCTCCCTAGTTTTATTAATAATAGTTATAAATTCAGAAGGAAAGGCACAATCAGCTTTAATCAGCAACTATCAGGTTTATATAGGAACAGCCCGAAAAGATAATATAGACCTCGTTATACTCCGAAAGTTCAGCAAAAACAATCAGGATTACTTTGTTTTAGTTGATCCCAATAGTTTAGATACGAAAATCAGTTTTAAAAAAGAATGTAATTCAATACATTCAGGATTTGATGAAGTAAAAAACAAGTTTGCCGAAAGTCCTTATTTTCGTTCGCTCAACGAATCAAAAGACAGTGCAAAGAACATACAGGATGCTGGTATTACTCACGGTTTGCCCAAAGAAGCAGGTATTAATCTTACCATAGATTTATGCCCTTCCAGACATCCGTTGAATAGTATGATATTTACTACATTAATCAATACTTTCCAAAATATACAGCGTCCTATTCCAGTGGCAATAGCAATTTCAGGCCGCTGGATACTTGAGCATCCCCGTGATTTAATATGGTTAAAACAACTTCAACAAAAAGGGGATATTAATATTTGTTGGATCAATCATTCTTTAAACCACAAATTCGATAAAAACTTACCCTTGCAGAACAATTTCATGTTAATGAATGCTACCAATGTAAAAAATGAAATATTGGGGAATGAGCAATTAATGATACAAAACGGATTGATGCCCTCTGTCTTTTTTCGTTTCCCTGGTTTAATTTCAGATAATGATTTATTAAATACAGTTTATGGTTTCGGACTGATTACCATTGGCAGCGATGCGTGGCTGGCAAAAGGCAATCCTGTGAACGAAGGCAGTATTGTACTCATTCACGGCAATGGAAACGAGGCTATAGGTGTTTCCAAATTCCTGAATTTGCTTATATCTAAGAAAACAGAAGAAAAGAATAAGTCCTGGCTTTTGTACGATTTACGCCAAAGTCTCGAAGAAGAATTTAAAAACAATTGATTTTTTTGTTTAAAATAAAAATCTTACTTTTGCATCATAAAATTAAAATCACATTAAAATGGACGATGGACCTGCGGGAAAATTAATCATTAACCTGATATAGCGAGGTAGGCTGGCCATTCCTTATGGTATGCTCCTTCTGTATCACAAAAGCAAGGAGGTGCCTATGACATCTTTCACAACGTTTTATTTAAGCCGTGTTATCGGCAAAAAAGTATTTGATAACAATGGTAAATACATTGGTATTGTAAAAGATCTTTTAATTAATCCGGATTCTTCGAATCATCCTTCCGAACATCCGTTTGTGAATGGCATTAAAATTAAGTTCAAAAAGGAGATCGTTTTTTATTCTTTTCAAGGTTTTGTTATTGAGAAAAATAAAGGCAAAATTAAAATTATTTGTAATCAAGCTATTAATTTATCTGATGAAAATATTCTGAACGATTTATATTTAGCAGAAACAGTACTCGATAAACAAATAGTAGATCTAAATGGACGTAAATTGGTTAGAGTTAATGATGTAAGATTGGTTTCTGTAGCCAATGGTACTCATGTCATTGCAGTTGATATTGGAATTGAAGGTTTATTGAGAAGAATCGGTATTGCCAAATCGTTTAATTTTATATTATCTCTTGTTAAAGCGAAACTTCCTGCTAAATTTATTTTGTGGGACGATGTAGAGGCAATTGACTTTTCAAATCTGAATATAAAACTTTCAAAAACTTTTTCAAAACTTCAAACACTTCACCCTTCTGATTTAGCCGATATTATCGAAGATTTGGGCAAAAAATCAAGTACAGAAGTTTTTTCATCACTGGATGAAGAAAAAGCCGCAGACGTACTGGAAGAACTTGAAGTAGAAACGCAAATTCATATTATTGAAAGCCTTTCAATTGAAAAAGCTGCAGATGTACTGGATAAAATGCCGGCGGATGAAGTTGCTGATATCCTTGATGCATTGGAGGATGAAAAAGCTGAACTGCTTTTAAATGAAATGGAAAAAGATACATCACAGGAAGTTCGTGAATTGCTTGATTATGCAAACAATGTGGTTGGAAGTATTATGTCAACTGAAATATTGTCTTTCAATGAAAATACCAGTATTGAAGAAGTTATAGCTGAGTTGCGTAATAAAAAACCAGAAGCTGAAACTTTATATAACCTTTTTGTAACTGATGAAAAGGATACTTTAATTGCTACTTTTTCATTAAGAGATTTAGTTATTTCAAATCCTGAAACAAAAATTCATCAGATTATGAAACCCTCTCCTGTGCATTTGTATGATGATCAGGAGATTGATGAAATTGCAGAATTTATTTCAAAATACAATATGCTTGCAATTCCTGTACTTGACCGCAATGATGTGTTGCAGGGTATGGTTGTAATTGATGATGTAATTGATGATTTGATGGACAAAGGTAGAACGAATAAATAGGGGAGGAGTGTCAGATGTTTAAAAACAAAAAATCATTTTTCAAACAACTTGGATTATTTTTAGCCATTTTAGGACCTGGAATTATAACTGGAAGCGTTGATAATGATGCTGGTGGTATTACTACCTATTCTGTTGCAGGTGCTGTGTATGGTTATAATCTTATTTGGACATTAATTCCCGCATTTATTGTATTGGTAGTGATTCAGGAAATGAATGCACGTATGGGAATTGTTACCGGTAAAGGGCTTGCAGATCTTATCAGGGAAAATGCGGGTGTAAAAATTACTTTTTTTATTTTTATAGGTTTATTGGTTGCAGATATTGGCAATACTACTACTGAATTTGCTGGCGTAGCAGGAAGTATGGAGGTGTTTGGAATAAGTAAATACATATCAGTCCCTATTGTAGGATTTATGATATGGATTTTAGTCGTAAAAGGTACTTATAAAATAGCGGAGCGTATTTTTTTAATTTTCAGTGTTTCATTATTAATGTATGTTGTTTCGGCTATTATGGGTAAACCTCATTGGGGTGAAATAGGACATTCTATCGTTCATCCTGAAATGGAAGTTAATACCAAAAGCTTAGCAATGGTAATTGGTATTATAGGGACAACAATAGCTCCCTGGATGCAATTTTATATGCAGTCTTCAGTAATAGAGAAAGGCTTAAAAATGAAGCATTACAAATACCTTATTATTGATATTCTGGTTGGCTGTATTGCAACTGTAGTTGTTGCATTCTTTATTATGGTTGCCTGTGCATCTACATTGCATGTGAACGGAGTTCAGATTAATGAAGCCAAAGACGCAGCTTTTGCATTGAAGCCATTGGCTGGTGCACTGGCATCACAGGTTTTTGCATTCGGTCTCTTTATTGCATCCATTTTTTCAGCTACTATATTACCATTAGCTACAGCTTTTTATGTCTGTGAAGCTTTTGGTTTTGAGGCAGGTATTGATAAAAAATGGGATGAAGCAAAAGAATTTTATATCCTCTATACTGGTATATTAATTATTTCAGCAGTAATTATTTTACTTCCGAATGCTCCTTTGATTTTGATTTCATTATGGTCGCAGGTAATAAACGGAATGCTACTCCCTGTGGTATTGATATGTATGATTTTATTGGTTAATAATAAAAAAATCATGGGAAAACATGTAAATAAACCGGTAAATAATATTATTGGGTGGATAACAGTATCTATTTTAATAGGATTGACAGCTATACTCTTATTAATGCCATTACTGCAAAAATAAAAAAACTCTTTTAATCTGACAGCTTTTAAATTTCTATTATGATAAACATTGATTTTCTTCATTGGCTATTTCAATCACTTTTTCGTATTCAGATGGTGATAAGTCGTTATAGAAGAAATAAACAGGATTAACTTTCTGGCCATTTAAAATTACTTCATAGTGAACGTGTGGCGCCTTAGATAAACCTGTACTACCAACAAAACCAATTATTTCTCCACGTTTTACTTTTTGACCGGGTTTTACATTTATTTTGGACATGTGACCATATAATGTTTGGTAACCATAGCCATGATTAATTTCGCAAACAATACCATAGCCGCTTTCCCTACCGGCATCAACCACCACACCATCACCGGTAGCATATATGGGTGTTCCTGTGGGTGCTGCAATATCAATACCTGTGTGCATACGTCGGTATTTAAGTATAGGATGAAAACGCATACCAAAACCTGAAATAATTTGTCCTCGGTTTTTAGGCATTGGCATTACTGCAGGTAAATGTATCATCATGTCTTCTTTGTTTTTAGCCATGCGAAATACATCATCAAAAGACTTGGATTGCACATACAATTCACGTGAAATCTTATCAATTTTTTTAGCGGTTTCTATAATTCTTCCGGAATTAGTTAAGCCTTCCAACTCAGCATAGCGGTTAGCACCTCCGATACCGGCATTTCTAACGGTAGCACCAATGGGTTCGGCTTCAAAAATAACACGGTAAATATTATTGTCGCGGTTTTCGATATCGCTTAAAACGGCCGAAATGTTATTGAGCTTATCATTCATGATGTCAAACTGTAGTTTGTATTGTTCTATTTCACGAGTAAGCATCTTTTCTTTGGGTGAATTGAAAAAATTATAAGCAATTAATAGAACTACAGTAGAAAAAACGGAACCGAAAGCCACAACTGACAATATCTTTTTGAAACGATCTTTAAATGTAATCCTCACTTTTTCGATAGAAAGCGAGTGAACATTAAAGTGATATTTTATTTTATTCGGCATAGGGTTTCAAAAAAAATTTAGACTAAAAAAAAGAAATTGACATTCTTGATTCGCAAAATTAATCAATAAAAGCTATTTTTGCAAAATGTTTTAATCATAAAAAAACTTAAAATCAAAAATATACAACACAATATGCAATCATCCTCTATTAGAAATACTTTTTTGGAATTCTTCCAATCCAAACAACACCAGATAGTAGCATCGGCTCCAATGGTAATTAAAAACGACCCTACATTGATGTTTACCAATGCTGGTATGAACCAGTTTAAAGATATTTTCCTTGGTAATTCGCCTGCTAAGTATTCCCGTATTGCCGATACACAGAAATGTTTGAGGGTTTCGGGTAAACACAACGATTTGGAAGAAGTAGGACACGATACTTATCATCACACCATGTTTGAGATGTTAGGTAATTGGTCGTTTGGCGATTATTTTAAAAAGGAAGCCATTGCCTGGGCTTGGGAATTGCTTACCGATGTTTATAAAATCAATAAAGAAAATCTGTATGTTACTGTTTTTGGCGGAGATGAAAAAGATGGTATTCCCAAAGATATGGAAGCTTACGATATCTGGAAACAATATATTGCAGAGGAAAGGATTTTATTCGGTTCTAAGAAAGATAATTTCTGGGAAATGGGCGATACCGGTCCTTGCGGACCTTGTTCCGAAATTCATATTGATTTGCGCGACGATGCTGAAAAACAAAAAATTGCAGGCAAAGACCTTGTAAATAACGACCATCATTTGGTTATTGAAATCTGGAATAATGTATTTATTGAATTCAATCGCATGGCCGATAGCAAATTGGTTTCGTTGCCTGCCAAACATGTGGATACAGGCATGGGCTTCGAGCGTTTGTGTATGGTTTTGCAGCATACCAAATCTAACTACGATACCGATGTATTTCAGCCTTTAATTCAGGAAATTGCTCGTTTATCGGGTAAAAAATACGGTGCAGACAACAAAGCCGATATTGCCATGCGTGTAATTGCCGACCATTTGCGTGCCGTAAGCTTTGCCATTGCCGATGGACAATTGCCTTCCAACAACAAAGCAGGGTACGTAATTCGCAGAATTTTGCGTCGTGCGGTACGTTACGGATACACTTTTCTTGATTTCAGAGAGCCTTTTATCAATGAGGTTTTGCCGATATTGGTCGGGCAAATGGGCGAATATTTCCCCGAAATAAAAGCGCAACAAGATTTAATCCGCAAGGTAATTGCTGAAGAAGAAATTTCTTTCTTAAAGACCCTGGTTTATGGTATTCAAAAGTTTGAACAATATTGTCAGCAAAATGCAACAACAAAAGTAATCAAAGGCAACTTCGCTTTTGAATTGCTCGATACCTTTGGCTTTCCTATTGATTTAACTGAATTGATGGCAAAAGAAAAAGGATTAACAGTGGATATGGACGGCTTTTCGAAAGCGATGGACGAACAAAAAGCCCGTTCGCGTCAAGCTGCAGTGGTAGATACTGACGATTGGGTAATTTTGAAAAACGAATCGGAAGAAACTGTTTTTGTGGGCTATGATAGCATTACGGCGGATGTGGAAATTGTGAAATATCGCAAAGTAAAAGCCAAAGACAAGACTTTTTATCAATTGGTTTTCGATAAAACACCTTTCTATGGCGAAAGTGGTGGTCAGGTTGGTGATAAAGGTATTATTTACAACGATAATGAAAAAATCACCATCAGAGATACCAAAAAAGAAAACAACCTCAGTGTTCATATTGCTGACAAACTTCCCGAAGATTTAACCGCTGGATTTATAGCTCAGGTTGACGAAAACAAACGTCAGCAAACAGCCAATAATCATAGTGCTACCCATTTGTTGCACGAAGCATTGCGTGCGGTTTTGGGCACGCATGTCGAGCAAAAAGGTTCCATGGTAGACGATGAACGCTTGCGTTTCGATTTTGCACATTTCTCGAAAATGAGCGATGAAGAAATCCAAAAAGTTGAAGCAATGGTTAATCGCAAGATTCGCGAAAACTTAAGCTTAGACGAAAAACGAAATGTAGCCATTGAAGATGCCCAGAAAATGGGTGCCATGGCTTTATTTGGCGAAAAATACGGCGACAACGTTAGGGTAATTCGTTTTGGGAATTCCGTTGAATTGTGCGGAGGTACCCATGCAAAAGCCACCGGTAATATCGGTTCTATAAAAATTATTTCCGAAAGTGCCATTGCAGCAGGCATCAGACGTATCGAAGCTATTACGGCAGATAAAGTAGAAGCATTTTACAATCAACAATCAGCTATTTTGTCCGAGGTTCAGGAATTACTGAAAGGCAGCAAAGATATTGCCAAAAGTATCCGCAATTTACAGGAAGAAAGCAATGAATTGCGCAGGCAAATTGCAGCCTTTAACAAAGAAAAAGCCGGCAATTTGCAAGAAAGCTTGTTGCAATCGAAACAGTTAATCAATGGCGTGAATTTTATCACCGCCAAGGTTGATTTGGATGCTGCAACGGTTAAAGATCTTGCCTTTTCATTGAAAGAAAAAGAAGATAATCTGTTGTTGGTATTGGGATACGAAATGGACGGGAAAATAGGTTTGAGTGTAATGGTTTCCGAAAACTTAGTGAAGGATAAAGGCTTGGATGCAGGAAAAATAGTACGCCTAATTGCCAAAGAAATAGATGGCGGTGGAGGCGGACAAGCTTTCTTTGCCACTGCAGGAGGTAAAAACCCTCAAGGTTTGGACAATGCTTTTGCAAAAGCTAAAACATTTATTGTATAGCTTAAAAAAAGGGTGACTTAGGTCATCCTTTTTTTGTCTGAATCCTTTTTAATTACTCTGTATTTAAATATAACTTATAAAGGTATGGTCATAGTCCATTTAAAAGCCCAGTTATCCATTTCATTATTTAAATGGTAAGTTCCATAACGATAATATGCACCTATTCCAAAGCTACTAAAACCAGATTTAAGTAAATTATTAATGCATATACCTGATTCAAAAAACCCTTTGTCTGGTGTTTTAAAGAGGATGTTTCTATGACTGTTAATATTGTTCATGCTACCAACTAAAGCGTTGCTTAAAATAACAACTTCAGGATTGAATTTCTTTTTGCGAAATAACAAGGAACCGAAACTGTGTTTGAACATCAACGAAGCATAGCGATTGCTTAAAAATTCATTGTATCGCATGGTGTTGAATGTAAAGGGTACATCCATATAAGCATCGTTATAACCTGCTCTGGCTGCATACATGATGTTATAGGGGACATCTTTATCCAAATAGCCTGCTGTAGCAATTAAACTGGTTTTGCCTATATAATTGGTGTAAAAACTCTTCTCGATTTTAATATCTACTTTCTGGTATTCGTATTCACCTTCTAAAACTCCTTTTAATCCTTTGGTGTAATTAACCCATACAATGGGATAGTTTGTTGTTAAGGGGATTAGATTATCATGTATTTTCATGTATTTTTCCTTGTAAGCATACCTTAAGCTTAATTGCAAATCAGTATATTTAAATTGATCGGTTAGGAGTATAGCATTTTGTTGGAAACTTGCATATTCATAGTTGAAAGCTGAAGCTTTAAATATTTTGTTCAGGGCAATATTAACTTGCATATACCTAAAGGTTCTAAAGCTAAATGAGGTGCTGATTTTTTCGGTTTTATCGAAATAATTGGCGAAAAACTCGTTGTAACTTCCTTCAAAAAAGCTTTTCTTTTCTTTATAAAAAGACAAACCTCCACTTTCTTGCAGGTCGTTGGTGTATGCAATATTTAATTTAAAATCCCAAGGTTTGTAAAGGAAAACGGAAACATCGCCACCGTATTTGTGTGCTTTATCGCCAAAACCATATCCCCAATATCCTCCAATAGAAAATGCACGAGATAATTTGTCGCTGGTATGCAATCCCAATCCCAGTCTTACTTTCTCATATTCGTTGAAACAAATAAATTTGTCAATATCAATATTCACAATGCCCCATGGAATTTTATTATTCATCAGTGCTTGAATAATGTTTAGTTTTTTCTCAAAATTATATTTTTCGCCTAAGCTATCAATCACATAATAGGTTTTCAATTCCTTTTGTGTTAAAGAATCAATACGATGCAAATTCCAGTATATTTCGGGCTGAAAGCTGGCACTGTCTTTGATATCTAATTCAATATTTCTAAATGTTTTTTTAGGAATATCAGGCGAAAGCGAAATTTCTTTTAAATAAGTTCGGGCGTTGGCAACCAATGGATATGGAAGATTATCCATGGTAAACGACAAATCGGTATTCAGTTGTACAGGAAACCATTGCTTGCCTTCCATAAGTTCATACTTTTGCTGTATTTTAATATTTATTCCTTTTTCTTGTTCGATAGCTGGCTCGGCAGTGGCGTTTTCAATCGCCCAATGGAAAGTATTTATATATAATAATCCTTTGAGTCCTTCGAAATTAGTATTGACTTTGGGACGGTATGAAATAATAAAAGTAGTATCTGTTTGAGTATTATATAAAGTATCTTCTATTTGATAAAAATATTTGCCGGTACATCCGTTACTTATAGGATTGATATAATATTTTTCAAAAATATTGAATCTTTCGTTGTAAAAAGAAAAGGATTGCAATTGCGAACCTATAAAAGCAAAAATCGGGTTTTTAAATCCGGAAACTCTGGATGCCAGCACTTCTTCATAATTCTTATCAGGTTGTAAGAATTTGCGTTTTGTAACGCTTTCCATCATAAGTAGATGTTGCTTATCGAAGAATGATTTCATCTTGATGGTTGTACTATCTTTGATGGTTTTGCTTTTAACTGCAATTATGTCGGTTTTAGATGTAAATATTAGTTTATTATAGGATGTATAGGAAAATGAATGTTGTTTTTCGGGGTTATTAAGATCTCTGTTTGCCAATACATTGCGTATAATACGATGAGCAGGATTTTCGCCGGCGATAATCTTTACTTCTGATAGCTGCAATTGTTTTTCCTGTAAACGAATGATCAGATTGCTTTTATTATTTTCAATAGTTACAACTTTGGTTTCAAAACCCACATAACTAAGTTTGATACTTACAATAGCTTCGGTATGTTTTAATGTAAACTTACCATCTATATCTGTTGAACTTCCTTTGGTGGAATTATTGGCTATTATATTTACAAAAGCAAGTGGTTCGCCTGTTTTTGCATTAATAACTTTACCGCTAATAGAGTAAGATTGAGCGAAAGTAGTTAGTGAAATAAAAGTGATTAGAAAAAACAGGAAGATATATTTTTGGTTTTGATACATTGACATTAATTAAAATATTCCCCAAAAAATATAATTTTACTTTGCAAATTTATCTTTAGTAATCTTAATAGCTTCACCAAACAAATCAGTTTGCCATTTTTCATTGTCATTTAATAAGTTAAGCCTAGATCTAACAATGCCAAAGTTGTATTTTACTTCATATAAAGTATTATTAAATTTGCTTATTGCTTTAGAAATACTACGTTCTCTTTTTTTTGCTGTATTATTATTAGAAATTAATGAAGTAATGAATAAATTTTCAGTATGTTCTAAAAAAGTTTCTAACATCTTATCTTTGGGCAATTTTGTACCTAAATTCCATGGAGTAATTTTAGCTATAGTATTTGGCAAAACAAGTTCATCCCAAATTCTTTTATGATAGCTATTTTCAGATCCATGGTGAGGTAACTTAAACAATGACGCCTTCTTTAAATTAATGCACTGGCAATTATCTAAAATACATAACCAACCCTTGCGAATATCACTTGATACTTCTAAATCAGAACCTAATAAAATGAAATGCTTATTAACACAAATTAACAAAGCAACACTTTTCTCATTTGGGGTTTGAAAAATAATTTTGCGATTTGAACAACCATAATCAGATATTAACGTGGAAATCTCTTTGTCAAATTCATTCATAACAAAATCAGAGGGCGACAATGAATATACTTTTGCGTTTATTTCATTATTTTCTAAACTAAATAAAAGTTTATCTTGTTCTGCTCCTTTTAATACTGTTTTTCTATTATAAAGTATATCAAAACATTTTTGAATTTCTGAAGTAGAAGATGCACTTGCTTCGTTTTTCGCTTTATTATGATCTAATCCAACCAATTGAAGAAACTTTTTAGTATCTGTTGTACGTGCCATACAAAAAATGGAGGATTTGCAATATTCAAATAACTTAGAAATACCTAAAATATGATCATCATGCCAATGAGTACAAATAATTAGCTTAACATCTTTTTCTATATTAACGCCTTTTGATTCTAAATATTTAAGTGGGAGACAATCTTTTGTTTTAGGATTAATACAAGAATCAACAATTACCCAATTTTTTTCTCCTAAATGAATTACTATACTTTCACCATAACCTCCACCTGTGCCGATTAAAGAAATTTCAAGAATATTATCTTGTGGTAAATTAATCATTTATTCCCATTTTATTTTACCACCTATATCATTTGCTTTGTCTATTATTCTATCAAAATCATCAAATGTTATATCAATACTACGTTTAAATCTGATTAAAGACTGTTTAATAACCTGGCCATTTTGATTAGCATATCCTACGCTCCAATAAAAAAGTGCACCTTTTTTTAATAATCCTATATCACCTTTAGAAACTTCATCAATATCAAATTGAGCAACTTCATAAGTTGTTGGATCGTTTTTATCTATTAGTTTTGCTGTGAATTCATCCTTGGTTAATTCAATAACATATCCCACCCAATTCTGTGATTTGCTTATATAATTTCTATAATTAGGTGTAAGCTCATTAAAAATATTGGGGATATTAAAAATAGTGTCATTTTTTTCAATTTCAGAAAATGTGTTGGTAACTTGGATTGAATTTTTCTTTTCATTTATTTTTGAATTCAATGTTTGTAAAATCACTTCGTTTTGAAAAGATAAATCACATTTGTTAGAATAATCTCTGTCTAATATCCAATGATCATTAAATACTGTATCTGAATTCATAACTATAAATCAATTTTAATCAATAATTTATTAACTATATCTTTTGTTTGTACAAAAGTTGTTTTCCAATTGTCTTCAAGTAATGTAATATAATCAATTTTTTTAACCTCTGATTTTAAATCATAATGATTATTAATATTTATCGATACTCCAAAAGGAATTGTTTGATCTGATGAAGGAGTTATTCGAATCCTTCTACTACCATTTTTAAAATCACTTCTTTCTTTCTCAAAAACTTCTAATTGCATTAATCTTGGGTCATTTAATTCTTCATCCCAATAATTTAATGGAGTTAATTTACTTCCAAAATTATAATACTTTTCTTTAGTTTGAAGAGACAATTCATAAGTATGATTTAACCCAAATGATTTTATAGGAGTTTCATTTAAAATTTTAAAAATACCAATTACTAGATCTTTTAATGGATCAAAATATGGTTCTTTTGTTGTTTTAAATACACATCGATTTCTAGTAATTTCAATGTTTATCCAATCTAACTCATATTTAACTATTTCATTGTGTATAATATCAATTTTAGCATTTTTCGCTTCATCTTCACGAATAAGTTCCTTACTTGATAACCAAAATGGTTGAAATATTACTGGATTAAAATCTCCAATAAAGACAATACTCAGAGCTTCTATTTGCAAATATTTTTCTAACATTCGATTGTCGTTTAAATTAATAAATTACCTTGATGCAGAGCTTCGAGGAATTCTTTTGATTAAATAAAACAAATATAATTTTTTTTTGTTCGTTAATAATGTTTTTGGCTATCGTTCATCCATCAAAAGTATTTGCGATGATTTTTATTTTCTTTAAATGAAAATTTTTGTAACAGCAAATGTAAATAATTATTTTTATAAAATAATAAAAGCAAAAAAAATATTAGCGTTTTACTTTTTTGTTAATTATTTGAATAAAGGCTAATTGATATTATAATTTTGAATTCAAGTCAAAAATGTAAATTTTGATTTGACAAATTTAGTAATAAAAATTCATTTTGAGTATAATCTATTAAAATCTTTACAATGTTTGATTTTTGTAATAAAATCGATTTTTCTCTACAAAAAAGTATTATATGTATAGATTTTTGTATTTTTTATTAAAAACGGGAATGCTAAATAAATAACAGCAATATTGATAAAAATAAATGTTATTCCTATTATTATTTGGCTGTTAGAAGTTTGAAATTATTCTGCTATAGTAAATTCTAATAATTTAGCGTTTAAATTCTGAATGGCATCAAATACTTCTTTTACATCGTTGGCATTATTAGCAGAAACTTTTTCATTTTCAACACCTAAATAACTTGTAATTCTGATAGTATTAGGCTGTGGTTGCTCTATTGAAATAACTAAATTGCCAAAACTATTTTTAATTTCAATTTTCTTAAATTCTTGTTTTAATTTAATATTTTTTGAAAACTGAATCATATAAGAATAGGTATCTGTTCCACAAAAATCAGGATAAAAGTCTAAATATCTTTTTTCCGAAAAATCAGGATAAATAATATGATTGAACCAATTGTTAAGTGGAATTGAATAAGTATTGCCTTCTTTTTTAATAAGATTATTGCATGAATACTGAGCTTTAATGCTTGTTTTGAAAGGAAATCCTTTTTCTTCGCTAAGAATCTCTTGTTTTATTAATTTTACATTATTATCAATTTCCCAAATCTTTTGACCATACTTTTTATTGATATTTGGTTCTATAAAGTTGCTTTTGTAAAGCCCTCTGGTTAACGTTGAATATTGTCCTAATAACAGTATCTTGGCATCAAATTTTGCAGTAAGATTTTCAACATTAATATCTACTATTACATTGCTTTTTCTTGAATTATTTGCAACACCGCTCGAAAGTGTCTTTATCGTTCGAAATTGCTCCTCCATAGGCTTTTTGTAATCTAAATAATCATCTACATTTATTAAGCGAGTTTTTGTATTTTCAAAATAAAATGGGAGTTCATCCAAATAATAGCCAAATTTCGATTTTTTTGGATAAATAAAATGAACCTTGCCATTTTTTAAAAATGGTGCAATTAAATAATCACCATCAAACATTGGACTGATAAATATTTCGCTCAACTCGCCTATCCTTTTATCCATCAAATATGCTGTATAATAATTTAATCCGATTTTAGAAATAAGTGCCACATAAGTTGTATAGCGGCTAATATCTCTTAATGTTTGGGCTGATAAATAATCGCCAATTCTCTCATCTCTAGTGTCGATACCTTTAAAAACATCAATATCATTAGCAAATGCAAATTCATTTGTAATAGCATTATGAATATTTTTTAATTTTTGGAAATTGAGACTATCATTAGTTATTTCTGCTGTTTTACTTGCTATAAACTTATCTATTTGTAGAAACTGTGAAGTTTTAACACCTTGGTCAACTGATCTTAAAATATTTAAATGAGAAGCTTCCCTTTCATAAATAGCCATTACATAAGATGGAATAAATTTCTCTTCATAAGAATAAGGTAATGTGTACATGTATTCTTTTGGTTTGATTGATAATACAAAATAGGGGAGGGATAAATATGGACGGGAATTAGGTTCATCAATACATCCAGCTAATTGATATCTTTTCCAAAAATATTGTTTTTGTTGTTTATCTTCAGAAATACTATCAGGATTGGCATTGTTAAAACTACCAATATTTGTTATTAAATTTAGCGGATGTGAAAGTGTTAAATTGAAATGCTCTTTGTATAAATCGCTATTAAAAAATACTCTGATTGATGTCAAAGTATTTGGGTTATCTTTGAATGGAATCAAGAATTCGTAAGCTAATTCTAAGGTGTCACCTGAATGAATATTATCAATTTGATATTCGGAAACAATGAATTGTATCTATTTTGATTAAAAACTGATTGTATTTCCTTTTTTGAAACCTTCGGCGAGTATTCTGTATTGGAATTTAATTTTGCTGTAAAAAACTCCATAGTATAGTTTGAATAGTAGTTGCCAATATTTCTTGCTTCGGTTGAATGATCAAAATAAGTAGGATCAAATAATTCGGGTAATGTAATTTTTGAGAATTTTTTTGCTCCAGTTTCGTTTAAGATCTTTATTTTGAGTTTTTTTGTAATTATAAAACTTATAAAGCCAGTTTTTTTCCCATTGATAGCTATATACGAATTTTCTGATAGAATAATTGCACCTTTAACTTCGTTTGAAGATGGCTGTTGCTGTGCATTAAGATTCGGGAAAATCAATATTATAGGTAATAAACAACAATAAAGTACTAAATTTTTCATATTTTTTTTGTTAATGGGTTGTTATGATGTTAGTGTCAATAATCATGCCATCTTATAATTAATTTTTTGTAAAGAAAATCTTTTTTCTTTACAAAATTGATTGAATATATCGATTCTTGAAATTGGTATTATATACCAAATCCATTCACCAGTAATCTATTAACAATAACTATTAATACAAAAACAATTATCCACTTATAATCAATACGGCTGATTGAACTTAAATCTTTGTTCATCATTGTTGTTGGATATTTTTGTTTGAGTGCATAACCATAAGCCCACATGATTGTAAATGGACTTGTTAAGGGTGCAATCAGGCTCAATGGTGTTAGTACAGGCAAATTAAGCAAGGTGGTAACAATTATGCCTATAAATAAAGGATAAAGTATGAGTGCCGGAATAAATATTTGTCGGAGATTTAAATTTGTAGCAATTTCCGCTGTACCCATTTCAACAAAATATTTCATCAGATTGCGCATCAATAAAAATGCAATGATACCACCTGTTAATGCGATTAATGAAGTTAACCAGAGTGGAAAATTAAGCACATAACAAATATAACCGGTATCGCCACTTGTAAAAAATGGTGAAATCAAAAGATAACCCAATACACCGATATATCCGAATACTGCCATATAGAGCTTGAAAAGAAACAACAGATTACGCTTCGTTTGTTTCATACAAAAAATATGGAACAATATACCAATAAACAAACTTACCAAGGGACCTGCCGCTTTTTCAAAGATTTTAGCTGTCAATGACAAGTCGTCGGAATTGCTCATTACATAATTATGATGCAAACTTATTTCTTTTGCACCGGTAAGCATTGCAGCTATATAATGACCTGCTTCATGAAAGGTCATTTCAATAATTGAAGCAACAATAAATAGAAGGCTTGAATTTATTATTATATTTCGTTGTTCTGTTTTATTCATATCATATTCTTACATTAATGCAGCTACAAATATATATAAATTACAGAAAATGAAAGAAAAATAATTACAAATCTAGGGATATTAATCAATAAGTATAACTATCGAAGGGTGTCTTAAAACGTTCTGTTCTCAAGCTTTTCGATTTTCTTTCGCATTTTGTCCGTAATACTAATCTTTTGATTGGTATTAAAATCGAGCATCACAATTACATCCTGTGCTTCTGCTGCCAACTCATTTTTATCGTTCATAATCTTGTGCGATATGCCAAAACTTGTGTTTTTAATAAAATCAACCCTGGAATGAATTGTAATTTCTCCCGGGAAAAACAATGGGATTTTAAAATCGCATTTGCACGAAGCAAGGGTAGGACCTGTTTTTGTATCTTCATACAATTTCATCATTCCCAATTTCTCTACATATTTAACTCTTGCTGCTTGAATGTATTTATAATAATTTACATTGTTTACATGTCCGAAAATATCAATTTCACTCCAGTCGATACGGAGCTTTGTTTTTATGGGGAAATGAATAGCTGTCATGGTTTGTATTTGTCAAATATTGCGATGAAATAGATTACAAAGTTAGGTAGATTTCACCCCAATGAAAAATAATTTATATAAAATCGCAAGGCTTTTATTTAAACTGCAAAATAGTTTTCCAATTGTTTTAAGGTGTTTTCGTTGGTGACCAAATCGTTTACAACTAAACCTTTTTCGAGTACAACTATTCGTTCACAAACTTCGGTTACGTGCATTAAATCATGGCTTGAGATGAGCATAGTAACGTCGTATTTGGCTTTTAGTTCGCGTAATATTTTCTTTAAACGTATTTGGCTGCTTGGATCTAAGTTGGTAAAAGGTTCATCTAAAATTAATACTTCAGGATTGCCCATCATTGCGGCTATAATACCTATCTTCTTTTGGTTCCCTTTAGAAAAATCGCGAATGTATTTCTTTTGTCCTAAAATTTCATCATTAAAAAGATCAGCATGAAGATTCAAAAACTCAGCGATATCACCTTTCGACATATTATGCAATTTGCCAATAAAGTTGAAGTATTCTTCAGCTGTAAGAAATTCAATTAAAAACGCTTCATCCAGATATGAACCTGTATAATGTTTCCAACCTTCGTTGCCTGCTACATTAATATCTTTTGAAGTAATTTCGCCACTATTGGCTCTTATTAAATCCAATATCAAACGAAAGAAAGTAGTTTTTCCGGCACCGTTGTTACCTACCAAACCAAAACTTTCACCTTTTTGAACACTAAGATTGCTAATATTTAGAACGCATGTTCCGTTATATATTTTTGTAAGATTATTTACTTTTATCATGATTATAATACTTTTAAATTTACTAATTAACGTTGCCTGAAACCTTCGGCCATTTCATATTTTTTTACGTAAAAACGACGGATAATCATTGCATGTAAAGGTTTGTACAAAGCAATGCCTATTAATCCTATGCTACCGAGTACTATTAATCCTATTTGCGGAAAGCCAAATAAGCTGAAAGGGACAAAAAGCAATATTGGTAATAACATCATAGGAAGAATAACAATAAAATTCGACATTCCAACTCCTTGATAATTAAATTTTGCACTTTTACTTAAATCAAGATATTTTTTGTTGTTCATAGCAAAATAAAGTACAATATTTATATTAAAGCCTAAGTTGAAAAGGAAACATGCGAAATTTATATACAATAATTTTATATCGAAAAACAAGTAGGGGATGGTAACCAGAAAAGAAATAATTGTAACGGTTACAAGTAAAGTATATTTTGCCTGAAAATATTTCTGAAAATCAAAACTTTTGGTAAGCAATGCATCAAAATAACAGCTTTCCCAGCTAATCAGGTAATTTCCGTATGACATCATAAATCCGCCCGAAATAAAAATACCTACAAAAATAAGCATGCTATCATGATTCATGTAAGTAGGTTGAGGATAAAAGAAGAAACCATACAACAAGAACAAGGGTGTCATATAAATGATAGATTTTGGACGTTTATTTCTTGTCATTAGTTTAATTTCAAGATTCATCAATTCACCGATAACCCCAAAACGATTGAAAAAGCTAATACCGGAAGTGCTCACTGCTTTTTTCGAAGTATTTTTGCTTACTTCTTCCAGATATGCGGCATTTTTAAGAAAGCTGAAATTAATAAAATAAATTGCTGCAAAAGCTATTAAAGGAATAACAACCAGTAAGGGATGTATGAGAATAGATGTAAATATTTTTTCTGAAATGTCCTTTAGTGAGAAGATGTGATAACGGTCCATTAATATCAAAGCAGCCAGTATTATTCCCAAACAAACGGCAATCAATGGTTTGCTACCGAACTGGCGTTTTACATAAGTAATTAGGTAATTATCGAAAAAAACAATGAAGAATAACATCACCAGCCATAAAAAAGCAGCTAGACCACTGTAATTAGAAGCTACTGAAATCAACGCAAAAGGAATGAAAATTATAAAATAAGCATAGTTTAATGGATTCACCAGTGAGCGACCCAACAGATAATGCATAAGATTGGACCTTTTAACCGGTAGATGCAGATAAGGTTGAATGCTTAATGTAGGAAGTGTTTGTCCGATAAACCTTATAATCAAATCAATTCCTATAAAGTACAATAAAAAACTATTGAATTTATTTACAGGATTTTCATCGGGGAATATTTCCATTAGGATTTTGTCAGCAAAAATTCCTAAAAACAGGAAGTTCAATAAAAAATAGAGTATAAAAATACCCATGATTATGTTTATCGCGAGGTTTTTCTGCCATATTGAAGACCGAAGCGATTCCTTCCATTTATTTTGGTATAGCCATTTGTAGATCATAGATGATAATTTTATTTAAATTGATGCCGAAATTACAATAATTGAATTGAAATATGTGATATTTTTAGATAAAATACATAAAAATTCAGTTGAAATAATGCTTTCTATTGTTGAATGATATTAGCCTTTAAATGTTTTTTTTAGTTTATCATTTTCAAAATGTCTGGTGGCATCTCTAATACTTTTTTTTTTCAGATTTTTATGCAACGCATCAGTCAAATTAACACCTGTTTGATTGGCTAAACATATCAGTACAAATAAAACATCTGCCAACTCATCAGCTAAATCTTTCCCTTTATCAGAGGTTTTAAATGATTGTTCACCATACTTACGGGCAATAATGCGCGCAACTTCTCCTACTTCTTCGGTAAGCAAAGCCATGTTGGTCAATTCGTTAAAATAACGTACTCCTATAGTATTAATCCATTTATCGATAATTTCCTGTGCTTCCTGAATGGTCATTTTATGGTATTTTTTAATGTTGAAAAGCTGAATTTTGAATTTTAAGTTTGTTTTTTTGTTTTTGTTGTTCTTCTTTCTCTTTTTTGAAAATTTCAATAATATGTAGTTCTAGATCAGTCATTAAGTTATCAATTTCTATTTTTTTTGTTATCAACATTTCTTGAACCGCAATTACAATAGGTGCTTTTCTTATTTGTTTTATGATAGGTTTAAGATTGTTCTTTTTTATCGAGCCAAATACAATGAGTAAATAATCTATTTTATTCCATTCGTTTATCAAGAATCCTTCAGTACCTCTGTTAGCAATAAAATGGTAATTGGTGCAATTTTCTGTATCATCAAAATAATAAAACTGGAAGCCTAATGGATTATCATTGTTTTTCTGATACACCATTAAGTCGTTGTATCGGATAAAATTAAAATTTGAAATTTTATTCAGAAAATGAGCAAGCCTGTAATCATGATCATGGCATGCAATCCCAATGATTACAAACTCATTTTCATAAATACCTGATATCGTTCCTTTTTTCTTGACCATTTTTTGTTTTTCTGACAAGCAAATTTATAAAGAAAAATTGCAATTAAGCTTTCTTTTTTATGTTTCAATAAAAAATCTTAATATTTAATAATTATTCCTAAAGAATTAATTCTATCTAATCAAAATGTTATTCCAATTGTTTATTTGTTTAATTAAAACTATTAATCATAAAATAATCAATCATGAAATTTAAAATTCTAACTTTAATAATTGTTTTTCTTTTTTTATCCGGATTAAAATTATTCAGTCAAACCAACGCAGTAGATTATTCTAAAAAACCTGCAGAATTTGTTTATAAGGGCATTAGTTTTTACCAATTGCCCTACGCTTACAATGCACTGGAACCATTTATAGATAAAGAAACTGTAATGATACATTATGACAGACACCATAAAACTTATTTTACTAAATATGTGGATGCAATGGAAGCTAAGCCTGAATTACAAGTGAAAATTGAAGATGTACTTAAAAAAATAAGCCAATATTCTGATGCCATTCACAACAATGCAGGTGGATATTACAACCACATTCTTTACTGGCAAATAATGCAACCTGATGGCAATAATATGCCTAAAGGGATTTTGGCTTCAGCTATTGATAAAAAATTCGGTTCTTTTGAAAATATGAAAAAACAAATTACCGATGCCGCACTATCAAGATTTGGAAGTGGATGGGTTTGGCTTTCGGTTAATGAAAAGCATGAGTTATTTGTTTCTTCTACTGCCAATCAGGATTGTCCTTTGATGGATATTGTAAAAGAAAGAGGAACACCTATTTTTGCATTAGATGTTTGGGAACATGCTTATTACTTAAAATACCAAAACAAGCGTAAAGATTACGTAGATAATTTTTGGAAACTAATAAATTGGACAGTTGTAGAGAAATTATATGAGGAAGCTGGAAAGTAATAGAAAATTGTTTTCTGAATTCAGTAATTTTTCATAAACATGGTCTTAATTTCAAAAAAAATATGTAGGTTTGTAGTCTTGTTTTTCAAATAACAAACAACAATAATATATATTTATGGATCTTCACGAAATCAAGGCTAGTCGCAAGATTATAGCCTCTTACAAGTATCAGCTGGCTCCTGTCGAAAAGGGATACAACAACAGAACGTTGTATGTAAATGTCGGCGAAAATATCATTAAGGAAAAACCAGTCAGTCAGGAAATGAAAGATAAGTTCATTGGTGGCAAAGGATTTGGTTTAAAACTGCTTTGGGATGCAACGCTTCCTGAAACTAAATGGAACGATCCGGAAAACGAAGTCGTTATTGCCGGCGGACCTATTTGCGGTATTACACAATATTCGGGTACAGGGAAATCTATTGTAGTGGGTATATCTCCTCAAACCGATTCAATTATGGATAGCAATGTAGGTGGTTTTTTTGGTCCTTATTCAAAATTCTCAGGATTTGATGCTGTAGAATTACAAGGTATTGCCGAAAAAGAAGTAATTGTATTTATCAATGGTATCGACGGAATGGTTGAGATTTTTGAAGCTCCTGAAGGATTATCTTATGATAGCCATTTATTGGGCGAAGAATTACACGAAATGTTTGCTGATACTGAAAAGGACAAATACAATGTTGCCGTAGTATCAAGCGGTAAAGCTGCTGTCAATTCATTAATCGGAATGCTTAACTTTACTTTTTATGATATGAAACGTAAAGTAGTTCGATTGAAACAAGCTGGTCGTGGTGGCTTGGGAACTATTTTCCGTCAGAAAAAAATACTGGCAATGGTATGTAAAGTTGGTGGTGTTAAAGGCAACCTAAACAATGTTGTTAACCTTGAAGCTATCATGGAACGTGGTCGCAAATTTAATAAAGAAATGCGCGAACTTGACGATTCACAATGCGAAATGCGCTCCAAAGGTACTGCACACTTAGTTGAAATTATGGATGCTTATGATTTATTGCCCACTCATAATTTCAAATTCGGTAAACATTCGGAAGCATACAAAATCAATTCAGAAGTATGGAAAAGTTATTTTACACAAGGAGTGCCTGATGGTTGCTGGATTGGTTGTAACATGGCTTGTGCCAAAGGTGTTGATAATTACGAATTAAGAACCGGTCCTTACAAAGGAAGCAAAGTTATTGTTGACGGTCCTGAATATGAAAACGTAGGTGGTTTGGGTTCAAATTGTGGAATCTTTAATCCTGATTATATTATTGAATCTAATTTTTATTGCGATACTTACGGTGTATGTACTATTTCATGGGGTACACTTATGGGATTCGTTATGGAATGCTGGGAAAGAGGCATCTTAAATGAAGAACGTACCGGTGGATTAAAATTTAATTGGGGAAATGCAGATGATGCAATGGAAGCATTACATCAGTTAGCACGTGGCGAAGGTTTTGGAAAGATTGCAGGTATGGGTATTCGTAAGATGAAATACTATTTTGAAGAAAAAGGTTGGAGCGATTATGCTACTATGAATGATTTCGGAATGGAAAACAAAGGTCTTGAATATTCAGAGTATGTATCTAAAGAATCATTGGCACAACAAGGTGGTTATGCAATGACCAACAAAGGTCCTCAGCACGATGAAGCATGGTTGATATTTATGGATATGGTAAATAATCAGATCCCTACATTTGAGAAAAAAGCTGAAGCTTTGCATTATTTCCCTATGTTCCGTACATGGTTTGGTTTGATGGGCTTATGTAAATTACCATGGAATGATGTAGAACCTGAAAATAACAAAGAAACTGACGAACCTGCTAAAGTTCCTGAACATGTTGATAATTATGTTACCATTTACAATGCGGTTACAGGTAATAATGTTGACAAACATGAACTGATACGACAATCAGAAAGAGTATATAACTTCCAACGTATTTTTAATATCCGCAAAGGACATGGTGTTCGCAAGGACGATGCACAACCTTATCGTGCAGCAGGACCTGTAACTGTGGAAGAATACGAATCACGTCAGGAACGTTACGACAAACAAATGAAAGAGTTGATAGGTGTGGATCCTGAAGGAAAAACTACCGAAGAAAAAGTAGCTATTACCCGTGCTTATCGCGAAGATCGCTACGAACAATTGTTAGATGCTGTTTACAAACGTCGTGGATGGAACAAAAACGGAGTTCCTACTATTGAACATCTGAAAAATCTTGGAATGGATTTACCTCAACTGATTGAAGTAATTACTCCTTTACAATAATTATCAGTAATTTATAGCAAAAGATCTGCTTCATAAGAGCAGGTCTTTTATTTTCACTTTTGTATTAAAGTATTATTGTAAATTATTAATCATAATTATGAAAAATGTAAAAAATAGCTTACAAACTAAACTATTTCTTCATTTCTGAACAAAACAGTTAAAAATCCTGTTTATAACAGTTAGTAAATAAAAGTAAAATGAATAGTAAGGAGCTGGAAAAATACGTTAGATTTTGTTTTCTAAATAGTAAGCCCCAAAGATAATATTAAATAAAAAGAAATTAGGATATGAAAACACTCACAGAATTCATTATTGAAGAGCAGGCTGCTTTTCCTAATGCTAGTGGAGATTTAACCCGCTTATTAAACGATATCGGTATTGCTGCCAAATTTGTAAACAGAGAGATAAACCGTGCCGGATTAACCAATATTATGGGATATAACGATGAAGTGAATGTTCAAGGTGAAGCTCAGAAAAAACTGGATGTGTATGCCAATGAACAATTCATTGGAGCTTTACGTTCTGGTGGAGAATGTTGTGCCATTGCTTCGGAAGAAAATGAAAAAATAATTGCATTTGAGAATGAAAAATCACAAAGCGGAAAATATGTTGTAGCTATTGATCCTTTGGATGGTTCATCAAATATTGAATCCAATGTTTCTATAGGAACTGTTTTTTCGGTTTACAAACGAATTTCAAAATCAGGAAAAGGAACTACTACAGATTTATTACAAAAAGGAACAGATTTAATTGCTGCCGGTTATATTATTTATGGCTCTTCAACCATGTTGGTATATACTACAGGAAGAGGTGTAAATGGCTTTACACTCGATCCTTCGGTAGGTTTGTTTATTCGCTCGCATCCCAACATGAAATATCCTGATAGCGGAACCATTTATTCTATCAACGAATCTAACTATATTTATTTCCCCGATGCTATTCAGAAATATATTCAATATTGCCATTTCGACGATCCTACAACTAATCGTCCTTATATAACACGTTATATTGGTTCAATGGTTGCCGATTTTCATCGCAATTTAATCAAAGGCGGAATCTTTTTATATCCGGGAACTATTAAAAATCCTTCAGGAAAATTACGCTTGCTCTACGAATGTAATCCTATGGCTTATATTGCCGAACAAGCCGGAGGAAAAGCTTCGCATGGTTTTGGCAGGGTATTGGAAATTGAGCCCAAAGATATCCACCAACGTTCTCCTTTTTTTGCAGGTCCTACTTTTATGGTTGAAAAAATTGAGGAGTTTATGCAGAAATATTCTCCTGATTTTGGAAAAAAGTAATCTTTAAATTATTCAGTTCATACAAATCTAAATATTTTACTATTGCAATGCAAACAATTTTAACCAATTAGAAAAATATTCAATAAATTTTATTATTTTTTCATTTTTTTTGTATCAAATTAAAAATAATATGTAATTTTGCATACCAATCGTTTAGTATGTTTTTAATATGAATGACACAAAAGAATATATAATTGATCAGGCTTTCGAGCTATTCCTGACAAAAAGCTATGAAGCCGTTTCTATTAGCGAAATAAGTAAAGCAATAGGTTTTACCAAAGGTGCTTTATACCATCATTTTATTAATAAAGAAGAACTTTATAAAGCTGTAATTGATAAATACCTGGAATTCACTGAAACTGAAGGTGATTTAGAAAGAATTTCATTATATGAATTTAATGAGCATATAATCAGCAATGTAAGAAAGACGATGAATAAAATGTTTAATAAAAATTCAAAATTTGTTCCAATTAATTACATTTCACTAATTGCCGATGCTTTTAAACATTACCCTGGATTTGCTGCTACAAAAGAAAAATTATTTAATTCAGAGATTGATAAAACAAAAAAAGTTTTAGATAATTGTATTAAACGAGGCGAAATTCGCAACGATATTAATACTTCGGCTATTGCTACAACTTATTTTTCTATAACTATTGGTTTAGCTGGAAACATGCTTCAAAATTTTTCAATAGAGGAATCAATTGATTCATTAAAGAAGCAGTTAAACGAATTAGTGAAATTGTTAAAAATATAAATTTTACAACGCTTACATAATAATATTTTTACATATAACATACTGTCCGTTCAGTATTATTTGTTTAAAAACATACTAATCGTTCAGTATATTATTCAAATAAAAAATAATCTAATAAATAAAATGAAAATGAAAAAACTAATTTATCCGGCAATTCTAATTGCTATTTTAACAGGGTGTAGTCCCAAAAACCAAGAAACTGCTTCTGAAAAAAACATAGCAGTGTCTGCTTCTGAAGTAAAATCAGAACGTATGGAAGTAAATCTGCGTTACAGTGGCACAATAGAAGCTTCGCAAACTATTCCATTAACATTTCAAACTACAGGTACTGTAGAAACCGTTTTGGTAGATGCCGGTGATGTTGTAAAAAAAGGTCAGCTATTAGCAACGATTGACAATAGTAATTCACAAAATATGTACGAAATTACCTTATCAAAATATCAACAAGCCAAAGATGCTTATGACCGTTTAAAAACAGTTCATGATCAAGGTAGTTTGTCGGAAATAAAATGGGTAGAAATGGAAACAAACTTGGAGCAGGCAAAATCATCGTTGGCATTATCAAAAAGTAATTTAGATAAATGTAATTTGCGGGCTCCTCTTGATGGTATAATTGGAAGGCGTAATATTGAACCCGGCATGTCATCAGTTGGTATCAGCTCCTCTCCTTTTGAATTAGTTGAAATTAATACAGTAAATGTAAAAATATCGGTTCCCGAAAATGAAATCGGAAAAATTAAAAAAGGAGAAAAAGCCAGTTTCATTGTTTCAGCCCTGAATAACAAACAGTTTGAAGGTGTGATAACAAATGTCAGCCCTGTTGCCGATGCATTTTCACGAACCTATGAAGCTAAAATTTCTTTAAAAAACCCAAATCTGGAGCTGAAACCCGGAATGGTTTGTGATGTAACCTTAAATATTACAACCGAAAAAGAAATGGTTTTAATACCCTATCAAAGTGTAAGTAAGGACAAAAATGGCAAAGCTTGTGTATATATTATTGATGCATCAAGAAAACGGGCTAAAAAGCAAATAGTTGAAACGGGTAATTACTATGGTAATAATCTGGAAATATTATCAGGGCTATGCAAAGGACAAATGATTGTAAGTGAAGGAAAAGATAAATTATCGGATAACAGTTTAATTAATTTGTAATATGAGCAAAAAGAAAACAAGCGGTATTATTGAATATGCCATGCGAAATCGCAATATCATAATTATTCTTACTGTAGTACTTATGATTATTGGTATTATTGCTTTGCAAAAAATGCCACGAAATGAATTTCCTCAATTTACAATTCGTCAAGGCGTTGTGGTTGGGGTGTATCCAGGAGCAACTTCCGCAGAAGTTGAAGCACAATTAACAAGAGTTGTTGAGAATTATATATTTGGATACAAAGAAGTTAGAAAGGCAAAAACCTATTCTCAATCGAAAGAGGGTGTCATGTATATATTTGTAGAGTTAAATGATAACGTCAAGAATGCCGACCAATTCTGGTCGAAATTAAAACATGGTTTAAGCGAACTGAAATCAAGTTTGCCAACTGGAGTTCTGGCGTTAATTGCCAATTCTGATTTTGGCGACACATCAGCTTTACTTATTACGTTATCATCTGATACGAAAAGCTATAAAGAACTGGAAGAAGAGATAAAAAAGCTTGAAGCTGAATGTCGTAAAATACCTGCAACTTCTAAAATTAAACATTACGGACTTCAGAAAGAACAGATTTTTGTGAATGTTAAACCTGAATTATTAAATGAATATAATATCAAATCTATTTCATTGTTAGGTTTATACATGACGAATGGAATGGTGAACTATGCAGGTGAGCTTAAAGATGGAAAGTATAATATGGCAGTACATTTACCTGCAAACTACGAATCGGAAAAAGATTTAGCTGATCAAATTGTGTATTCTGACCCGAGAGGTAATGTTGTCCGTCTTAAAAATATTGCAACTATTGAACGTCGATATGAAGATCCTGATAGTTATATCAAACAAAACGGAAAAAAAACCATACTGCTTTCGCTCGAAATGCAGACAGGTAATAATATTGTGGAGTATGGTAAGGATGTAGATAAGGCTGTTGAAATATTTCAAAAACGTACATCTGGTGAAATTAAAGTTGCTAAAATATCGGAATTGCCTAAATATGTTGATGATTCTGTAAGCGATTTTATGAGAGAGTTTTTGATTGCCATTGTAGCTGTTATTTTGGTATGCATGATGTTACTTCCTTTTAGAGTTGCTTCAGTAGCAGCTATTACAGTTCCTATTTCTATACTTATTATTTTGAGTTTTCTTTATTTCTTTGGTATAGAACTGCATACCGTTTCATTGGCAGCGCTAATCCTTGTATTGGGTATGATTGTTGATAATTCCATTGTAGTAATTGACAATCATGTTGAAAAAATGGATCATGGAGGTTCTCCATGGCATGCAGCAATCATGAGTGCAAAAGAGTTGTTTCTTCCTATTACAGCTTCTACACTTGCTATTATGGCGGCTTATATTCCTTTGGGTTTTATGATTCCTGGTACAGCAGGTGAGTTTGTGCAAACTTTACCTATTGTTGTTTCTATTGCATTGATAGTATCTGTTGTTGTTGCTGTACTTTTAGTTCCTTATCTGAATTTTGTTTTTATAAAAAAAGGTTTAAAAACCAGATCTCCCAGAAAAAAAGGGAAGACCTTTTTGGATAACCTGCAAGCAGGATTTGATTATACAATTGAAAAAGCTTTTAAATATCCCAAGACAGTAATATCAATAGGAATTGTTTCAATAGTGGTTTCAATTATTTTGTTTAAAGGTATAGATCAGCAGTTGTTTCCTGAAATGGAACGCAATCAGTTTGCAGTTGAAGTATATTTGCCTGTAGGTTCTTCGCTTGAAAGTACTGCAAGAATAGTAGATAGCCTGGAAGCTGTTTTAATGAAGGATAAAAGAGTAACTACTGTTACCAGCTTTATAGGATGCAGTTCACCAAGGTTTCATACAGTTTATGCCCCTAATATGCCAACAAGTAATTACGGACAATTGCTTGTAAATACAATTTCAAACAAAGCAACACGTGAAATTGTGAATAACTATAGCCCAAAATATTCCGATTGTTTTGCGAATGCGCATGTGAAATGGAAAATTCTTGCCATGCAGACATTTAAAGCGCCGATTGAGATCAGGATTTCTTCTGATTCAATTAAAGACATTAGAAATGTTGAAAATGAGGTAAATCAAATACTGAAGAAAACAAATCATCTGGCATGGGTTCGTACAGATTGGGAGGAGCAACAGCAAAATATTAAAGTAAATCTCGACCGTGATAAAGCAAATCTTTTGGGATATTCCAAAGGTTTGGTATCAACATCATTAATGATAGGTCTTGATGGTTTGCCATTAACCACGATATGGGAAAGCGATCATCCTGTTGAAGTTCGTCTTTCACAGGAATCGGAAAAAGTAAAAAATACAAAAACAATTGAAGATCAATATATCACATCTTCTTCAAATTTTTCTTCAATTCCATTACGTTCATTTGCAAAATTTACGCCCGAATGGACGGAAGGATGCATTGTGCGACGCAATGGTGTTCGTACTTTAACTATTCAAATCGATAATGACTCAAAGAAAATGGCATCGGCCATTTTTGACGAAATACGTCCGCAAATAGAAAAACTAAAACTCCCAGAAGGAACTTCAATTTCTTACGGTGGTGAATTTGAAAGTGGAATTGAAGCTTATATTCCAATGAGTTTTGCATTGGGCTTAAGTATTGTTCTTATCTTTTTCATTATTCTTTTTCAATTTAGGAAAGTAAAACTAACATTGATTATTATGTCAACAATGCTTTTATCGCTACCCGGAGCTGCCATTGGACTCACACTTATGGGATATCCGTTCAGTGTAACAGCATTTGTTGGTATTATTTGTCTTTGTGGTATGGTAGTTCGTAATGGCATTATCCTTATTGATTATGCACGCGAATTAAAAGAGAACAAGAGAATGGAGGTACACAAGGCTGCTATTGCTGCTGCCAAACGTCGTATGCGACCGGTTTTTTTAACTTCGGCAGCTGCTGCAGCAGGTGTTGTTCCTATGATTTTAAGTCGTTCTCCATTATGGGGTCCAGTAGGTACGGTAATTTGTTTCGGGCTTTTGGCATCAATGGTTCTCACACTTTATATTTTACCAGTAATGTATTTACTGGCTTATAGTAATAAACCTAAAAAGAATAAGGGAATTTTTGCTGTACCGGCTACAACTGTTGTACTGTTTTTAATATGCAGTATTACTGTTTTCTTTGGAAATGCAAAAGCACAAACTTTATCGCTGGATAGTTGCAAGACTTTAGCTCTCAGAAACAATAAAAAAATTATAGAAGCTAACTACGAAATGCAAGCATCCAATGAAGTAAAGAAAAATGCTTTTACCAATTATTTCCCTAAGGTAAGTGCAACTGCTTTTTCAATGAAATCACAGGATTATCTATTACAACTTGCACCGGGTGTGGGATTAGATTATCTGAATATGGCAAGCATAATGGTTGCACAACCTATTTTTATCGGTGGACGAATATATAATGGCAATCGCCTTGCTACTATCGGAACTGAAATAAATAAACAAAAGCAATCTTTAACTACCAAGGAAATTTTGGTAAAAACCGAAGAGTTATATTGGAATATCATTGCACTGAATGAAAAACAAAAGACATTGGGAAGCTATGATAAACTGCTGGATACACTTCTGAAAGATGTTACGATAGCAACCAAAGCAGGTTTGGTGCAACGAAATGATTTACTGAAAGTGCAATTGAAGAAAAATGAGATAGCTTTAAATAAATTGAAATTGAAAAACGGAATATCTCTTTCAAAAAAAGCACTTTGTCAGCATATCGGCTTACCTTATGATGAATCTATTAACCTCGAAACAAAAATGGAATCTATTGCATTGCAACAGCCTATATTTGTCGATGCAGGAAAAGCAGTTACTAAACGTGATGAATATCAAATGTTAAACACAGCAATAAAAGCAAGTGAACTACAAAAAAAGATGATCATCGGAGAAAATCTCCCACAATTATCTATCGGAGCAGTCGGTTTTTATCAGGATGCGATGAAACAAACCGGTACCAATGCCATTGGTTTTGTATCTCTTAGTATTCCGTTATCGGACTGGTGGGGTGGCTCTCACAAAATGAAAGAACAGCAAATAAAAACAAATGAAGCTCAGAACAAACTACAGGAAACTTCCGAATTACTCGTTCTGCAGATTAATCAGGCTCAAAATGATTTGGATGAGACCTATTTTCAGATAGGCAATGCTCAGAAGTCGATAGAACAAGCCGGAGAAAATCTGAAAGTTACCAACGATAATTATAAAGCAGGCGTTTCAACCATGTCAGATTTACTCGAAGCTCAGTCAACTTATCAGCAGGCACTCGATAATCTGACGGAAGCCAGATGCAATTATCAAATAAAATCCGCCAGATATCAGCAAGCAATTGGTGCTTATTAATAATAAAAAATTTGAATACTGTTTTTTTAGCATCTAAAAATACATAATAATATATCAATGAATAATCAGGAAATAGGTGAAAATGCAGGACTTGTTTGGCAGATTCTCGATAATAAAGGAGAAATGCTAACAAATGAACTTTGGAGTCTGACAGAACTTTCTCTTTTCGATTTTTATTTAACTATAGATTGGCTGGCTCGTGAAAATAAAATATCATTTTATAAAATGCCCACGAGCAAATATTGCACACAAACCAAGAATGATTATATGGGCATTGATTTGTACAATTGAATAATAAAAAAATAAACAAATGAAAGAGTTTCTCAGAAATGGATTAGTCTAATATAATTAAGAAATACTCATGAAACATTATATAAATAAATTACAGGAAAAAGTAAAACAAGGTTATTTGCTAAAAACAGCAAATATAGCAAAAGCAAATGGGATATATCCTTATTTCAGACCCATAGAATCAGAACAAGATACTGAAGTTATTATTAGTGGACAAAAGGTATTAATGTTTGGTTCCAATAGTTATCTAGGCTTAACAAATCACCCATTAATAAAGGAGGCTTCAAAAAAAGCAATTGATAAATATGGTACAGGCTGTGCAGGGTCACGATTCCTGAATGGAACACTTGACATCCATATTGAACTTGAAAATAAACTTGCTGAATTTATCGGCAAAGAAGCTGCACTGGTTTTCAGTACGGGCTTTCAGGTTAACCTGGGAGTTATATCTGCGTTGACTGGCAGAACTGATTATTTGATTTTTGACGAATACAACCATGCATCTATTATTGATGGTGGGCGTTTGTCTTTTGCAAAAACTTTTAAATTTAAGCACAATAATATGCCTGATCTTGAACGCTTATTACAATCACTTCCCAAAGATGGGCTTAAATTAATTGTTGTAGATGGAGTTTTCAGCATGGAAGGCGATATTGCCAATCTGCCGGAAATAACAGCTTTAGCTGATAAATACAATGCCAATATTATGGTAGATGATGCACATGGTTTAGGTGTTTTGGGCGATCATGGCAAAGGTACTGCCGATTATTTTGGACTTACAAATAAAGTAGATTTGATGATGGGTACTTTTAGCAAATCACTGGCATCTTTAGGTGGTTTTATTGCTTCCGATAAAAACACTATTGAATTCTTAAAATTAAACGCCCGTTCGCTTATGTTCAGTGCAAGTGCAACACCTGCATCCACTGCAAGTGCTTTGGCTGCTTTGGAAATTATTAAGAATGAACCGGAAAGAATTGAAAGACTAAGACTATTGACAAAATATGCAATAGAAAAAATAAAAGCAAAGGGATTTGATGTAGGGCCAACAAAAACACCTATTATTCCTATATTTATCAGGGATGATACTAAAACGTTTATGTTTACAAATTTATTGTTTCAGGAAGGAGTGTTTGTAAACCCAGTCATTTCACCAGCTGTTAGAAGCGAAGCTTCATTAATACGTTTTTCGCTTATGGCTACTCATACTGAAGAACAAATAGATTATGCCGTTAATAAAATGTTTGAAATAGCTCAAAAACTTGATGTTCCATTATCTGCTCAATGAAAATTTATAATGAAATTATGAAATATTTTTTTAAATTAAATTTATAAAAAAATGAAAAAAGCAATAGTTGTTGGTGCAACATCCGGAATAGGAAAAGGAATTGCACAAATACTTGTTGATAATGACTATAAAGTTGGAATTACAGGTAGAAGATTAAATTTGCTTGAAGATTTAAAAAAAGAAAATCCTGACAAATATTTTCTGAAATGTTTCGATGTTGCTGATACAAAAAATATTTCAAAATATTTAAATGAACTAACTCAAGAGCTAAGTGGACTGGATTTGATAGTAATAAGTTCAGGGAATGGAGACTTAGATGAAGAACTGGATTTTGAAGTAGAAAAGAAAACAATCGATGTAAATGTTACTGGATTTACTGCATTAGCTGACTGGTCTTTTAATTATTTCAAACAACAAAAATTTGGACATTTAGTAGCAATAACATCTATTGCCGGACTTCGTGGTAATAGGATAACCCCTTCTTATTCAGCATCAAAAGCATTTCAAATGATATATCTTGAAGGACTCCGTCAAAAGAGCAGAAAGTTAAAATATCAAATAAACATTACCGATATTCGTCCGGGTCTAGTGGATACAGACATGGCAAAAGCAGAAGTTAAGTTTTGGATTGCTAGTGTAAATAAGGCATCAAAACAAATTTTTAAAGCAATAAAAAGAAAAAGAAAAATAGTATATATAACTAAACGGTGGATATTAATTGCAGTAGTTGCTAAGGTGTTACCAAATTATATTTATGAAAGAATATATTAAAAATAATAAGGAATAGATTTGTACAAGTTAAATTGACTTTAGCTTTTTACTAAAATCAATCATTTTTTTGAATTTGGTTAAATAATTATAAACAAATGGATAATAAAGAAATTGATCTAAATGCTGGACTTATATGTCTTATACTCGATACGCTCGGAGATATGCAAATAAACGAATTGGAAAAGCTAACAGAACTGAACGCTATAGAATTCAATTTAGCCTTGGGCTGGTTGGTTCGTGCGGATAATATCTTATTTTATGATTATAATTTTCAGAAATGGATTCATCTACTTTAATAAAAAAAACAAAATGATGGAAATACAAACAAACAAAGATACCAAATCAGTAAAAGCCAAAATTAGAATTGTTTATAATACCTGTATTTTAATGAACTATGAGGCTTTTAATAATAAATTATAAAGCGAATGTTGAAACAGCAGTTAAAATATGATCAACAGCTTTTCATTAATTGATATTGTTGACAAAGAATATAATTAAATACATAAAATTTGTGAGATAAAAAAAATTAAATCTTCTGATTAGTTGCATACATCAACTAATTGTTTGTATCTATGCTAAGTTTTTAATTTAAATTTATGAAAAATAAAAATCTGGCATTATTAGAAATTGGGAAATTAGTGCGTGAAACCTTTCGTGTATTAAAAAACGTATTAACGAACAAAATGATGATGAAATAAAGCTTACAAATGAGCAATTTGGCTTGTTACATTTAATAAGTATTAAAGAAGAAGATGTAATCCAAAAAGATATGGCTGATTGTCTCGGGAAAGATAAATCATCTGTACTCAGACTTATAGATTCATTGGAAAAAAAAGATTTAATCAGAAGGGTTGTTGATAAAAAAGACAGAAGAAAAAATTATCTGATGATCACAAAAAAAGGAGAAAGAGTAATTAAACAAATTAAGGAAATTAGCTTTGAAATGATGAAAGAAATGCAAGAAGGTATTTCTGAAACAGAGTTGCAAATTTTCAGGAATGTAGCAGGCCTATTAATATCTAATGCCGAAAAACTATAGATCCTTATATTATTGATTGATAATTGCAACTATTGATTATATAACCTATTAATTAATACTATATCAAAAATGAAAAAAGTAATAAAATCGTTTTTAATAAGCATCTTTTGTTTTGGAATGATAACGGTTAATGCTCAGGAGCCCTTATCTCTATCACTGGAAAGTGCTGTTAATTATGCCGTAAATCATAACAAAACCTTGATTAATTCAAAATTTACGGTTGATAAATCCTCTCAAAAAATCAGAGAAACGATAGCCCAGGGTTTACCACAAATCAATGCTTCCATTGATTATTCTAATTTTCTAGGTGCTGAGGCTGAATTACAATTAAATCCGGCTGCAGCACCTGTTACCATTGAGTTTAATCCTACAAGCAATTTTAAAGCCAATGTCAGTCAGTTAATTTTTAATGGAAGTTATTATGTTGGTATTCAACTTTCAAAGTTGGCAAAAACTATTTCGGAACAAAGCTATCAGAAAGATGAACTGAACTTAAAAGAACTTACCATACAGGCTTATTATATGATACTTGCGAGCGAAAGAATACAAAGTATCATACAAGAAAACGCAAAAAATGTGCAGTTGTTATATGAAAAAACCAGCAATCTTGCTAATTCAGGAATGATTGAACAAACCGATGCAAAGAAACTTTCCATTATGGCAACCTCTGTAAATAACGCATTAAAATCTTCAGAAAGACAGGTAGAAATAGGATATAATCTTTTGCGACTGCAATTGGGTTTAGATTTTAATCAGACTATTCTCCTTACTGATAATCTGGTTGAAATTTCTCAAAAGTTTTTTTTAAAAACTACAATTAAATCTGAATTTAATATTACTAACAATTTGGATTACAAATTAGTAAATCTTCAGAGCGAAATTGCAAGAAAAAACATTAATTTTAAAAAAACCAATTATTTACCTTCAATTGTTGGTTTTTATTCATATACTGAGAAACTTAAAAAACCAATATTTGATATGACTCCAAAGAATACTCTTGGGTTTACCCTGAATATCCCCATTTTTTCAAGTGGACAAAGATACTATCAGTTAAATCAGGCAAAGATTGATTATGAAATGAATAAAAACTCACAAGATTTGTTAACTCAGCAACTAACGCTACAGGAAAAACAGCTTAGATACAATTATACCAATCTTATGGAACAATATCTGAATCAAAAAGCAAATGTTCAAATAGCCAAGGAAGTACTTGATAATATGACGCTGAAATATGGGCAGGGTATTGTTTCATCACTCGAACTTACCAGTTCAAATAACGATTATCTGACAGCAGAAACCAATTATACCAATTTAATGTTGCAGTTACTTAATGCCGAATTATCATTGCGAAAAATAAATAATAAACTTTAAAAATAGAAAATCAGTAATTTAATAAAAAATATACAAATGAGAACTATTAAATATTTGACTTTATCCTTATTATTAGGATTTTTAACAATACAAACGTCCTGTAATTCAAAAAAGGACAGCAATTCAGCAAACAAGCCAGCCGGAATCAAACAATTAGTACCCGTAAAAACCATGACGGTTAAACAGGAATTGATAACCCGGTATATCGATTTTACAGTATCTTTAATTCCTTTTGAAGAAGTACATTTGGCTCCTTCATCTCCTGGTAGAATCGAAAAAATAAATGTTGAAATTGGAAACAATGTTCAAAAAGGTCAAGTTGTTGCAACAATGGATCGTACAAACATGGAGCAGGCAAAAATTAATTTAATGAAACTTGAAACAGATTTCAGACGTTTAGATACATTAAAGAAAACCAAAAGTATTGCTGATCAGCAATATGACCAGGTTAAATCTTCTTATGATCTGGCCAAAAATACTTATAATTTTCTTCAGGAAAACACTCAATTAAAAGCTCCGTTTGGTGGGGTTGTTTCAGGTAAGTATTTCGAAGATGGAGAAATTTATTCGGGTTCACCTATTGCCGCTATTGGAAAACCTGCAATACTTTCAATAATTCAGATTAATCAACTGAAAGCTTTGGTAAATATAACCTCAAATTATTATCCTTTTGTAAAAGAAGGAATGAAAGCAGAAGTAAGTTGTGAACTGTACCCATATATGAATTTTAATGGAGAAATTTACAAAATCTATCCTACAATTGATAATTCAACAAAAACCTTTACCATTGAAGTAAAAATTCTAAACAACAATTTGAAATTACGTCCGGGTATGTTTTCTAAAATAATGCTAAATCTTGGTAAAGGGAATGCAATTCTGGTTCCGAATATAGCTATTATAAAACAGACAGGTACAAATAATATGTATATTTTCGTAAATAAAAACAACATTGCTGTAAAGAAACTGGTTAAAACAGGACGTATGTTTGACGATAAAATTGAAATCATGGAAGGTCTTGCTAACGGTGATGAAATTATTGTTGTTGGACAGAACAAACTTGAAAATCAGACTCCTATTGACATTAAAAAATGATTTTAAGTCTTTCATATAAGATTTAAACAGAAATTAATTAAAAAAATATTATGAGTATATATAGCACAGCAGTAAAAAAACCCGTCAGTACTATTATGATTTCTATTGGCGTGGTAATATTAGGTATCTTTTCATATTTCCAGTTACCGGTAGATTATTATCCAAAAATTGACCCGCCCATTATTTCAGTATTTACCTATTATGACGGAGCAAATGCGTCGGATGTTGAACAAAACATTACCCGTAAACTGGAAGATGGTTTCGGTTCTCTTACTGGTCTGAAGAAAATCAGTTCCAAATCCAAAGATAATATTTCGGTAATTACTCTTGAATTCGAATGGGGATCGAACTTAGATGAAGCAACCAATGAAGTAAGAAATGCAGTTGGTTTGGCAGAACGTAATTTACCTGATGAAGTTGAAAATCCTACTATTTTCAAAATCAGTACCAGTATGGTTCCTGTTATCATGTTTACTGTAACTTCAAATGAAAGTTATGCCGGAATCAAGGATTTACTGGATAAAAAACTTATTCAACCACTCAATCGTATTGATGGTGTGGGAAATATTATGCAGATAGGTGCACCTACCAGAGCTGTTATGGTGGATGTAGACCCTGTAAAACTGGATGCCTACAATCTCACTGTAGAGAATATTTCAGGAATTCTGGCTGCCAACAATCTCAATCTGCCATCCGGAAATCTTGAAATGGGAAAATCGGATCTGGCACTCAGGTTGCAGGGAGAATTTATAAACAGTGATATCATTAAAAATATTATTGTTAGTAATACAAATGGCAAAACAGTTTATCTGAGAGATATTGCAACTGTAAAAGATAGCCTGAAAGATGTAAAAACATATGAACGTGCCAATGGCGGTAAAAACGTTCGTATTATGATTCAGAAACAATCTGATGCGAATACGGTTACTGTTGCCAATAAAATAAAAGATAAACTTGAACAATTAAAGAAAACATTACCACCTGATGTAAAAGTTGATGTTCTGATGGATTCATCTGTCAATACAATAAACTCTATCAACAACTTATCAGAAACATTGATTTATGCCCTTATCTTCGTTGTATTAGTTGTTATAATCTTTCTTGGAAGAGGAAGACCTACATTCATCATCTCACTTTCAATACCTATTTCACTTATTGCTGGATTTATTTACATGTATCTGTCAGGTGGAACAATCAATATTATAACCCTTTCATCTCTATCTATTGCTATCGGACTGGTTGTTGATGATTCCATTGTGGTACTTGAAAATATCACAAAAAAACTTGAGCGGGGTGGATTTGCCAAGGAATCTGCTATTTACGGAACAAATGAGGTGAGTTTAGCTGTAATCGCATCTACGTTAACGATTATTGCAGTATTTCTGCCTTTAACCATGTTAGGTGGTATTACCGGTATTCTATTCAAACCACTGGGTTGGGTAGTAACCATTTCTGTAACAGCTTCAGTAATTGTATCCCTGACACTTGTACCCATGTTGTCAGCTAAATTACTTAACACTAAGGTTCCGGGAAGAAAAAGTATTGGTGGTAAGATTTATTGGTTCTCGCAGAATCTGCTTGACAGAATGGATAAGTTTTTTGAAAAAATACTCAACTGGGCAGTTGGTCATCGCTGGACAGTCATTGGTGCAGCTACGATAATATTCGTTTTATCCATGTTTTTAGTAAAACTGATAGGTTCAGAATTTATGCCGGCTTCCGATAACGACAGAATATCAGCACAGGTAAAACTAGCTCAGGGTACTAAATACGAAGAATCAATCATTACAGCTCATTATCTGGATTCTGTATTCCAAAGTAAATATCCTGAAGCAGAGATTGTTTCATCAAGTGCAGGTGTAGGTGACGGAAATAGTTTAGCAGCTATCTTTACAGAAACAGGAAACTATATCATCAACTATACTTTTAAGATGAAACCTCTAAAAGAACGTGAAAGAAATATCTTTGAGATAGCTGATGAAATGCGTAAAGATATTGAGAAATTACCTGAAATCGAGAAATTCTATGTTGATCCGGGTAGCTCAAGAGCATCCAGTGCAATGGGTATGGGTGGTGGAAGCAATCTGGACGTAAAAGTTTATGGGAATGATTTTGATGAAACCAATGTGATTTCTGAAAAAATTTCTCAATCATTAAAAAATATTAAAGGTACCAAGGATATTTTAATAAGCAGGGATAAGGAAAAAACTGAGTTGCAATTGGTGTTGGATAATGCCAAAATGACATCCTTCGGCTTAACTACTAACGGTGTTGCCACTGCCATCAGAAATCGTATTAATGGTATTACTGCCACAAAATACAGAGAAGATGGTGATGAATACGATGTGATTGTTCGTTACGATGAAAAATTCAGACAATCTACAGAAGACATCAGCAATATCAGTATTATGACTCCAGCTGGAAAAACTATTAAATTAAGCGAAATTACTCAGTTAAAACGATTTTATTCACCTCCCAATATCGAGAGAGAAAATAAGGTACGTGTAGTAACCGTTTCATCAGCACTTTCAGGTACCGATATTGGTACCGTTAAAGCAGAACTTGAAAAAGATATTGCAAAAATGGATATTCCTGCTGATGTCTCTATCGATTACGGTGGTAGTGCTGAAAATATGAAAGATTCTTTCAAAAGTCTGATAATGTTGATCATGCTTTCGCTTGTGCTTGTGTATATTGTTATGGCTTCTCAGTTTGAATCATTGTCAAAACCATTCATTATTATGTTCTCTATTCCTTTTGCACTCACTGGAGTATTTTTAGGATTATATATCTTTCATTCAACCATTAATGTAATTTCACTTATTGGTATTGTAATGCTAATCGGTATTGTGGTGAAAAATGGAATTATTCTGGTTGATTATACCAATTTATTGGTTGATAGAGGATTTTTATTAAAACAAGCTGTAGTTTCGGCAGGACGTTCACGTTTAAGACCGGTTCTTATGACCTCTTTAACCATGATTCTGGCTATGATTCCGATGATAGCTTCAAAAGGAAGCGGTTCCGAAACATGGAGACCAATGGCAATCGCAATTTTCGGCGGTTTAACAGTTTCAACCCTGGTAACCTTAATCTTAATTCCTACTATTTACACTATATTTGGAGTTGGTAAAATGAAAAGAGAGCGTAAATCATTAGAAAAAATTCAAAATAATTAAATAAAGAAATCAGTATGAAAGCAGTTTTCATTAGCTATAATCAATCTATTACCGATGAGGTACAGGGCGTTCTAGACAATCTTTCCATCAGGGGGTTTACCCAATGGCTGGAAGTAAAAGGAAGAGGCAGTGTTAATGGTGAGATACATGAAGGGACTCATACATGGCCCGAATTGAATAACGCTCACCTCACAGTGGTTGAGGATGAAAAAGTTTCTTCGTTGCTTCAAAAATTAAATGAACTAAATAAACAAAGTAAAGAACAAGGTTTAAGAGCTTTTGTATGGAATATTGAAAATTCTATTTAATATTTCACAAAAGCAATGTTTAAATTTATAGAATAGCCTTGACTTTAACTGGGCTATTCTATTAAAAAATGAACAAATGAACAAACAAAATATAAAAGCAGAAATCACTATTGTTTTTAAAACTTGTAATCTAATTGATTCCGATGAGTTTGAAACTAAATATCTAGGGAATATTGAGAATTTATTAAAAGAAATTCTTGAAAATTATCCTTTGATTGAGATTATAGATGAGGAATGTGTGATTTTAAAAATTAGGAAAATTTAATTTAATTTAAAATGAAAATATTACAGATTTGTGGTTCTTATTCATGGGGAGGTTTAGAAATGCAAACATTTATCGTTTCAGAAGCGTTGGCTAAAATTGGTAACGAAGTAATTCTTATCTGTCCCCAAAATAGCCAGTTTGAAAAAGAAAAAATCAAACATAGTACCCAATTATATACGATCAACTACAAAAAAAACTTCGTTTATATTTTACATTCATTTATCAGAGCTTTTAAACATTTAAAACCGGATATTATTCACTGTCAGCTATCAAAAGATTTGCATTTTATTGTTCCTGCATTAAAATATTTAAGACTCACAACTCCTTTGGTTTTTACCAAGCGTATGACAAGTAAAATCAATAAAAAAGATATTCTTCATAAGCTTTTATACAATCGTATTGATAGAATATTTGCAATCTCTGAATATGTTAAAACAAATATGATTGCCACAACTCCAGTTAAAGATAAACAAATTGAAGTATTATATAATGGAGTGAACTTAGAACACTTCAATCCAACGCTATATAATAATGAAGAACGATTAAAATTTTCTATTAATCCAAATATCATACTAATAGGAATGATTGGAAGAATTACACCATTAAAAGGACACTATGAATTTATTAATGCTGCAATTACTATCAAAAAAATTCTAAACAATAATGTTAAATTCATATTAGTTGGAGGTGCAGGTTTTACTGAACAAGATTTTTACTTTCAAATAAAAAACTATGCTATAAAAAAATTAGGAGAAAATAATATTATACTTACAGGATTTACAAATGACATTCCAAGATTTCTTTCAATAATAGATATTCTGATTTTTCCTTCTTATGAAGAATCTTTCGGCAATGTTGTTATCGAAGCTATGGCAATGGGAGTTCCTGTGGTTGCATCTGATAGTGGTGCTTTACCCGAAATTATACAACATGATACTACAGGAATTCTAGTTAAACCAAAAGATTCTCAATCTATTGCAGAAAGCATAATTGAATATTTGTTTAAAAAAAACAAAACCGAAATGATTTGCAAAAATGCATTTGAATATGTAAAAGAGAACCATGATCTCAATTTACATATAGAAAAACTTCAAAAATCATATCTTTCATTAATCAAAAAAACATCTTTGAAATAACAAATATCTAAAATTTTTATACAAATA
>JACABE010000002.1:75348-124158 GCA_013377005.1 Bacteroidota bacterium | reverse complement strand
CAAAATCTTTGTATTATAAGTAATCAATATTTAAAATAAACATAACAAATAACTTAATATTCATCAAAAAAAACAAACATTATGACATCAACATCCGAAACGGGACATGCAAAAAATGTTGCAAATTTTGAAGATTTAGTCTCCTTTTGCACGGCTTATGGAACCGCCTACAATCCATCAAACGATCACCTGCTTATTCCACAACTTCAAACCTTGCATCACGACGCAAAAATCATGTTGCAAACCGTCAAAACCAACAAAACCGCTTTCGATAATGCTTGCAATGCACGCGAAATAGCATTTGCGCCCCTCAAAAAACTATGCACACGAATAGTCAATGCATTAGAATCCATCAATGCAACTCAGCAAACAATTGACGATGCAATAACCATCAACCATAAAATTCAGGGTAAACGTAGCAACAATAGCAAAAAAGACACTGACACAGAAGTTCCTCCAACCGAAGACACAACACCCGAAGGCAATAAAATATCTGTTTCACAACAAGGTTACGACAGTTTAATCGACAATTTCTCAAAATTAATAGTACTTGTATCAGGCGAACCTCTCTACATCCCCAACGAATCCGATTTAAACGTAGCAGCACTTAATGCCAGATTTACAAATCTCGAAACCCTTAATACAGTAGCAATTGACCGTACAACCGCTTATAGCAATGCATTAATAGCAAGAAACACTCTTCTGTATAAACCCGCTTTAGGACTGGTCGACATTGCATTAAGTGTAAAAAAATATGTAAAATCTGTTTTTGGCGCCTCAAACTCACAGTACAAACAAATCAGTGGAATAAAATTTAAGAAAACCAAAATATAGTATGATTTACGAAGGCTTATTAAACATTGATAAGTATGGTTGTTTAAGATGTGGGGAAAAATATTTGATTTCTGCAATCGAAAATGATTTTAAAATTGGCGAAAAAGTTTTTATTAGATATTATCTGACTAATAAAGTAGTATCTCTAAAAGAAGCTAAACAGGCTCTAATTGTAAAAACCATTGGCGGCGATATCGATGAACTTGATTTTATCCTATATGCTTATTCTGAATATACCATAATGGAATATAACGAAGAATTGATAATTGCCGGATACAATTTATTTGAAGAATTTTCAAATGCAAATGGTAAATACTTAATTCTTATTATTGAAAGCGTTTAACTAAACTTTCCATTCATACAACACATCGTTTTAAAAACTAAAAAATAATTGAATTAAATATGAATATGTAAAAATTAGTAATTAAAAGAACAGAAAGTCCAAAACTCAATTAAAATGGGAATCGACAAAAAAATAATAAAAGAAACTACTCAATGTAACAAGAACTTTGAATGTTTAAAAAACAACTTTTTTTGTATGGGAAAAGTTGAGAATTGTATAAATAAGAAAATTATTATTATAGATTGTCCTGAAAGTTGCAAATATAAAATGAGTTTTGGAAACGCTTCAATCTGTAATTGTCCCATAAGAAAAGAAATATTCGATAAATATAAGAAGTAGTAAAAAAAGATTTTCCGTTACAAAAATTACAGTAGCAAATAAAAATCTTACTATTCATCTAAATTTTAAATATATATACTAACATGCAAAATCTATTACGAATCATAAATGAAGTATTGGGCAAAATATCTGTTCTATTCAAAAAATATGGAATAAAAAGTCTAACAATGGATGATATTGCCCACGAATTATGCATTTCGAAAAAAACATTATATCAATATTTCAATAATAAAAGCGATGTCATAGAAAAATTTGCCCGTTTTGAATTAAAATCTGAGTTAGATCAACTCAAAAATATATATCAATCACAATCAAATCCTATTGAACAATTTCTGACAATAAATAGGTACTTAACAGATAATTTACGCAATTTCAATCCTTCGTTAAACTATGATTTAAATAAATACTATCCAAATCTATGGAATGAATTGAGCATTCAACGAAAATCGCAAATAATTCTGATCATAAAACAGAATTTACACACAGGAGTTGAGCAAGGATTATATCTTAAAAGCATTAATCCTGACATTATTTCTTCATTGTATATGATGGGACTCGAAGCCAAAGTTTTTGAATTATATTTTAATGAATTTAAAGAAAACTTCGACGAGATATCTGATACCCTTTTAATATATTATATCCGTGGTATCGCCACTGATATAGGAATAAAATATTTACAAGATAAAATCAAATTCATAAAATGACAAAATAGCATCATGCACACATTATAAATTAACAAACAGTATCAATAACATTTTAAAAATTAAAACAATGATTAAAAATTCAATTGGCGAAAATGCCGGAAAAGTTTGGAAAGCTCTTGATGAAAACTCAGGATTAAGCATTAATGAACTTAAGGAAATAACAAAACTTGACAGTAATGATTTACTCCTTTCATTAGGCTGGTTATCAAAAGAAAACAAAGTATTATTTTATGAAGATGGTGACGAACAAAAAATATGTTTAATAGAGAATTAAAATGAAGTTAAGTTTAGACGTAATGGGTGGTTATTATACCATAATCCACAATTAGTTAAATCAATACTGACCTTTATAAACTGCCTTTAGCAAGTAAGGAGTTTCATAGTTATTTTAGTCTTTTCCCTTCCTCTTTGGGAAATCTTTCAATTGCTTCGGGTATTTTTTCTATAGCTTCAAGTATTCTTGCTTCAGCACTAAGAAATTTTCCAATTGCAAAAAGAAATTCTGTGATTGCTTCTGGTATTTTTTTGTCTGCACCTGATATTCTTGCTCCTGCATCAAGAAAGTTTTTAATTGCACTAAGTGTTTTTATTGCTGCACAGTGAAAGTTAGCACCTGCTCTGAGTATTCTTGCGCTTACTCTGGGTATTTTCATTGTTAAGGTTAGATTTCTATAGATTTAACTTCAGGTTATAAGGAGTTTACTCAGAAATATCACATCGATATTGAACAGGCTGTTAAAGATATACTTGCAAATTACTCATTGTTTAAAATAATTGATAAAGAATATGTAATATTAGATTAAATTAGTTGGGTGTAAATAAATTGTTTTTATAGTTTTAGATAAGATTGGTAAGCCATCCTGAAAAGAATGGCTTTTTTGTTCTAGCTTATCAAATCTGGTGATTAGCGGATAAGTTAAAATTGAATTGATAAGACTAAAATCATTGCCATTACAGATTCCTTAGCACACTACCTTAATTCCAGCAAAGTTTTTCTATTGATATTGAACCCTTACAAGCAAATTACTTTAACCTTACACCCTTTTCAAACGAACCTTCAACCTTCAATTAATCAATTACTCAATTACTCAATTAATCCGTTACTCATTTACTCATTTAAAAATCGAACTTAAATCTGGCTCTTATTCCCCATGAAGGAACATTGGGGTTTTCCATATAAGTCATACGTTTTACTAAATCTACCCTCAAAAACTTTAATATATTGCTCACACCCACACTGGCTTCTACGTAAGGTTTTCCATCCAGTGTAAAAGTAAGCGGATTACCATTGGCATCGGTTGGGTAAGCCAATAAATCATGATTTTTGTAAGGATTATTATTATCGCCTACTTCGCCAAACAAAGCTTTTACCGAAACCAATTCTCTAAACTTTAAACGTTTGAACAAAGGAATTCTGTTCAAAAACAAACCATTAAAATAATGAGTATAATTCATGCTTGCGTATTTATCGCTCACAAATTCCAAAAAATTCATCATATTATATGCCTGAATCTGGTATGCATACGTTTGATTGGCGTTGTGCACAAATAGTAAAGGATAAGGTACATTGCCCCAAATACGTCCGCCATCAAGTTCTAAATCAGAATAACCTAATATCGACATATAAAAGCGTTTGAAGATATTTACATTTAAACATTGATAATTATATTCGCCGTTCATTAAGTTTTTAAGACCAAAATTACCTCTCAACTGAATAATCGGATATTGATTGTAAATCGGTATTCTGTATGTTTTACCCTGATAAAACTGTTCGTTAGGTGCAAATCTGAAATTTATACCAATTTCGTTGGTAGTAATTTTATCTTTATAAACTTTATTACTTTCGTTATCGCGATAATTCCATTTCCAGTTACCTCCTGGTGATTGTTCCAGATATTTGAATGACATTCCATACGAAATCCCTTTGGTTAACTCCTGATTGTATTCTAATTTGTATAAATCGTTATAGGTCATCTTATCGGATATACCCCGTTTAAAAGAAAGTAAAAAGTTATCTTCGGCAAAAAACTTCAATTCCTGTCCGGGTATTTTAGTATCATGCTGATAGGTAAACTTAATATTGTTTGAAGGAAATTCGTTAAACATTGTTTTAATATTTCTAAAAGAATAGGTTATAGCTCCCAAATATTTGCTTTTTTCATCCTTAGTACCATAAGCATAAAAGCCCTCCAGCATCACCCTGTCGCTAAATTTAAGGTTGGTTTTTCCTCCCACTCTTAAACGCAAACCTTCCACTTCGTTGAAACTATAAAATGTATTTACTGGACCAATATCAATGGGTCCAACCTCTTCGTATCCGGCAAAAATCAACATTACTATATTCATAAACCTTTTAAATGCAGGAACATTCTGCACCCGAATCATCATTTCTTCCACACCTTTTTCTGAATGCGACAATGGAATAGGTCGGTTTGAATTCCAATAAGTCATGGGTTGTTGCGAAGCATTTTCGGCAACAATGGATTTTTGCACACCTCTGTAATTAGAATCGGGGCGCTCTAAATTATACATTCTATCGTTGTAAGTTACCGTTTTATGGGCAAACATACCTAAACCTTTCTTCGATAAGCTATAATCAATGGTCATTTCATCTTTGTTTAAAGCCCAAAAACCCTCTTTTGTCAGCGAAAAATCCTGTTCAATTTTAACATCATTCACAAAATTCAGACTAATATCTTTGCAAACACCCATGTCAACTCTTTTAATAACATAAAGTGTATCGTCGGTTATGTAAAGGTTTCCGGTAAATCCCATGCTTATTTTATTGCGGGGAATAAATCCCAGATTGATACATTTTCTGTTATCAACCATTACGGTATCAATAATGAAGAATTTATAAAAAGTTGGTGCAATCACACTGGTAGGACTTACAAACTGATTGGTCATAAAAAAGATATCATTATCATAAATATCAATATCAGTGTACATGCTTTTATTAATTGAATTTGCTCCATCCTGATCAATATATTTCTCCAATCCTACTACTCTTTGTCCATCAACAAACTCACGTTTTATATCACCATCTTGTTTGTAATACACCCTCGATAATGATTCTTTAAGATAAAAGGGCAGATAAGGTTTTCCATTCACTTTTGAAGTATCTACATATTCCAAAACAAATTTTAATTTTCGCAAGATAGGCTTGTCAAAAAACTTATTGCCAAAATTATTCAGCGACATCTCCAGCTTTTCATACCTCTTATATTCGTAATATTTGGCAGCTTCGCCTCTGTTTCTTTTTTTATTATCAATTACTTTCCTGATTAACTCCACAGCAGGATTATCTTTATTTCTATATCTTTTGCTTTCTGTTTTAATCACCACCTCTTTTAAATCAATGTTATGAGGTCTTAGCTTTATTTCAAGATATTGCGACTTTCCAATAGTGATTTTCTTCACAATAGGATCATATCCTACAAATGAAACTTTAATAGTAGAAGAAGCCCATTTAGTGCTCAACGAAAATTTACCATCAAAATCAGTTGTAGTACCAATGTTTTTTCCTTGAAATATAATATTTACAAAGGGTAATGGGTCGTTGGTAACCGAATCGGTTATAATACCTCTAACCGTTGTTAGTTCTTGTGATTTAACGGAGTTAAAAGGATAAATAAATAGTAAAATAGAAAATAGTGAAATGATATTTAGACTTCGCATTGACATCTAAGTTTTTTTTGTTTTTAATTGAATGGTTGTTAAATAATGATTTTTTCGTAAAGTTCGGTTTTTGTGTAAATGTCGATTCCGAACAATTCGATATATTGAACAGTAGTAACAATTCCTTTATCAGTAGCTTTTATAAAGAGGTGATGCAATATCGCTTGCTTTCCCTGAATTTTAATTTGAGCTTTTGCTTTCCCTGTTATATCAACCAAAACAATAAGCGGACGTTTACTAAAAGCTTTAAGTTTAATTTCAAAAGTTCTTTCGCTAATTTTTCCCGACCTATATCCATAAGCCATCTTCTCCTGAATAAACGATAATTCACCTCTTTTGCCGTAATTTTCTTCAAGATTAAGCCAATATACATCAATAGGTTTTTCGGCATTTATTATTCCATTAATATCAAAATTGGCATCATAATACACTCGATTTTTATTTTTACTTCTTTCAATATAAAATAAAGCTTGATTATTTTTCTTCATACCAGATGGTATATCTTTTGTGTTTGTATTAGTCCCCAACTCAAAAGGTATAAAGAAATTTCCTACAAACAGAGGTATAATAAACAAAGTAAAAAAAACGGACTTCATTAAATAAAATTTTGAATAAAACAGGGAAGCACAATACTTCCCTGTCAATAATTAAAAATACATCAACTTATCTAAATAATTCAATTTTTTCGTCCAAGAAATCAATAGGTTTTTCACTCATAATTTCTCTCAACGTATTTTTCAACTTAATTGATTGAATGAATAAATCATGTTCGGGAACTACATTTTTTGCATGCATCGGACTCTTAAAGTAGAAAGACAACCATGATTGAATTCCCTTGAAACCTGCACGTTTTGCCAAATCCATAAACAAAACCAAATCAAGTACCAGCGGAGCAGCCAAAATAGAATCACGGCATAAGAAATTCACTTTCAATTGCATCTTGTAACCCATCCAACCAAAAATATCAATATTATCCCAGCCTTCTTTGTTGTCACCACGGGGTTTGTAATAATTAATTCTTACTTTATGGTCGTAATCTCCATATAATTCAGGATATAACTCAGGCTGAAGAATAGAATCTATCACAGAAAGCTTACTTTCTTCTTTAGTTTTAAATGATTCAGGATCATCCAATACTTCTCCATCTCTGTTTCCAAGGATATTGGTAGAATACCAGCCATCCAAACCCAACATTCTGGTTTTAATCATTGGAGAAAGAACGGTTTTAATCATAGTTTGACCTGTTTTGAAATCTTTACCACATAAAGGAACATTATTAGTAGCTGCTAATTCCCATATTGCAGGCATATCAACCGATAAATTAGGAGCACCATTGATATAAGGAACGCCTTCGGCTACAGAAGCATAAGCATACAACATACTTGGAGCAATGTCTTTATGGTTTTCTTTCATGCCTTTTTCAAAAGCAGCCAATGATTGATGCACTTCAGCTTCCGGAATAAAAATTTCAGTACTACCACACCAAACTGTTACCAATCTATCCAACTGATTTTCAGCTTTAAATTTGCGGATATCTTCACGCAATTGCATCATTAAATCGTATTTGGTATTGCCTTCTTTTTTCCAATCACTATGTAAACGTTTTACATAATAGCTGTCAAAAACAGCTTTCATTGGTTTAATTTGTTTCAATTCGTCTTCAACACCTTCCAAATCGCGGGTATCTAAAACTTTTGCATACAAAATTGATTCATAAGTATTTTCATCTCTGATATCCCAGCCACCAAACACGATATCATTTAATTGAGTTAAAGGCACAAAATCTTTAATCTTAGGAAAATTATTTTCGCTACGATTTCCAATTCTGATGGTTCCCATTTGTGTAAGTGAACCCACCGGGGTATTTAATCCTTTTCTCACTGCTAATGTTCCGGCAATAAAGGTTGTAGAAACAGCCCCATTCATACCTACTACTAAAACACCCATTTTACCTTTAGGCTGTTCAACATTCATTTTTTTATCTGTATTCATTTTCTTACTTATTAAAAGGTTAGTATTATAAAATTTCTTGTAATTCATTTAATGTATATATTATGCGATCTGCGGAAAAATGCTCGAATTGGTGTTGATCATTCCAGCTTTTCCCTTTTAGCCATATAGCTTTGCAATCAAGATATTTGGCAGGGGCAATGTCATTTATATATGAATCGCCAACGATAACAGTTTCTTCAGCTTGTAAATCAAGAAGCTTTAAAGCTACCTGCCAAAGCATAGGATCTGGCTTTCTTAACCCATGAATTTGAGAATCTATAATTTCTGTAAAAATACCTTGCAATCCAAATTCATTGACCACAGTATTAAGATTACCATAAAAATTTGAAACCAAACCCAATACATATTTGTTTTTTAAATAAAGAAGCACATCCTTTTTACTGTTAATATTACTTTTTACTTGTTCATAGCAAGTATCTAGCAATAGTTTCGCTTCAGTTTCAATATTAATATTTCCCGAATACTTTTCTCTATGCAAAAACTGTAATTGTAAATTGAGTTTACACGACAGCGTTTCATAAAATGTTGTTGTTTCTGAGATGTTTCTTGTACTTAAATTTCTTTCAGCATAAATATATGATTTTAAATAATTAGCTTTTTTAACGGCAATTTTATTCGTTTCATAAGCCATCCAAATCATTTCACTCCAGTGGATACCATTGGTATCAATGGTTCCACCAAAATCAAACAAAACTCCTTTAATGTTTTCCATTTTATTCATATTCAACATTGATTATATTAGTTTTAGGCTTAATATTTATTAAAATAAGCCCTATTAATATCCAGAAAAACTCTCTGATTCTTGTAATTATACTAACATAAACACCAATTGCAGGTGTTAATTTCAAACTCTGAAAAACAAGATAAAATCCACTTTCACGTGAACCCATTTGAAGTGGTATAAAGAAAAATAAATTGGCAAAAAGTGATGAACCTGCACTTATTAAAAAAGCATCAAACAAGCTAATATCAAATGAAATAGCTTTCAGAATAAAGAAAAACTCTAAACACCCTATAATTCGTGCAAAATATTCCAAAGATAAAATATAATAAAAACTATTTCTTCTATCATGATACAAATCAATAATATACTTGTCAACATTCTGCAACAATTCTTGCTTATCCTTTATTTTCTTTACAAATAGTCTGGCAAAATAAATCTTTGAAAAAGTTTTAATTGCCAATTCAACTATGCCTCTTTTGTAAGCTTTGAAAAACAGATAAATAACACTAATACAAATTATCATTCCAAGAATTAATAAAAGCATACTTCTTATTTCAATTTCTATAGTTAAAAACAATGCAATGATTGCAGTTAACCAAAAGAAAAAGTGTGAAAAAATATGCATCATATTATAAGAAATTACGGTGGCTGTTGAATGATTTTTATTAAGATGTTTGTTTAATTCCAGTACTTTATAAGGTTCTCCACCCAAACTTACAAAAGGTGTTATATAATTAATTGCAAACCCACTGATAGTAAATTTTAAAACTTTCCCAAACCCTATCTCTTTTTTTTCTTCTCCTATGATATTAAACCATGCTAAAGCATTTAATATATATATTATCAGCCAGATACCAATTACTCCCAAAAACCACCAACCAGTTTTGAAAATATTATTAATTATCGTTTGAAAACCCAACTTATAAACCAAATATGCAAGCATCCCAAAACCAATAAGAAAAAACAGCGTTCGATAATTTAGAATTTTAAGCTTCATTTATTCAAAAATTGCTTTATAATGCATTTTTTTACTAATGTTTTCTTGACGGACAACCATATAAATCAGCATGATATTAAGAATAGTTAATTCAAAAATCCAATATAAGATCACGTGATTAAGAAACATTGCAATAAAAAGTGCAATGGCTCTTGTATTGAAAGTAAGCATATTAGTATATTTCATTAAAGGTTTGTTTAACTGGCGAAATTCTACAGCCAACCATTCAGGAACTATCCCGTCATTTTTTTTGTGAATAAGTTTCATTAGTTTTTGTAGATTTTTAGATAAAATTTCCTGTTGTGATGTGTAATTCAGATAAATCCGCAACCATAATTTATTCCAGAAATTTTTAGTCCAACTATATTGATTGTAATCATTTCTAACTTTAATAGAATTATCAAACTCACTTCCATCTTTCCCTTTGATAAAGAATAAATGTGCATTGCGATAATAATCAGCCATTGCAGCCTGAAAAGAGTGAAAAAACCCAGTAATAGCAGCTAATATGAAGATAGCTACTGAATAACCTTCGTTCATTAACCGCAATGAAATAAAGAAATAAATGCTTATAAACCACAGATTACCTGCCAATCCATCCAACACTCTTCCTAAACGGCTTTGTTGGTTTGTCATTCTGGCAAGTTGTCCATCAGCACTGTCAAATGAATTAGCAATAATCAGCAAAATCATCCCAACAATATTCATCCTGATATCTGAAAAATAGAAAAAATAGCCCGAAGCCATACCTAAAATAATACTTGTAATAGTTACGGGATTGGGTTTAATGCCCAGGCGCTTGCATAATAAAGCCCAGCGATAACCTATCGGACGATAAAACCAGATATCCAAGGTTTCTTCTGTATCTCTCGATTTTAATGTTGATTCATAATCTGTTTTAATATTTCCCATTTTCAAATCCTCCTTTTTATAATTATACCAATTGATTTTGAAAAACAAAAGGTTTTGTACCTTCTTTTACAAACTTAACCGCCTGATTATATATCATTCTTGCAATATTATTTGAAGCAATATCTCTTATTGGTGCAAAGCTTGGCCAATCGTTTAAATCAATCAAACACAAACTACCATCTTTCTGCACAATTACATCACCACCATAAATATAAACTCCTGCCAAACGAGCAGCTGATTCAGCTAACTCTCGTAAATCGTTTATATTAAAAAATGTATGATTATTGCTATTCACATCTTTTTCAATGTTAAACTTAGAGTGATTTGTATCTAATAAGTTGAACCAATGAAAATATCCGGATTCTCTGACTCCATAAAATTTAATAATATCTCCATAAACGTGCTCCATAATTACTGCTTCCACAATGCCTCTTTTATGAAATTCAGATAAAACATTATTGGCTTCACCAAGACTGTAAACCAATACAACATCTTCTTTATGGATAGCATGCACATCACCACGTTTTATCCAGACAGGATAATTTTCGAAAACATTCAATTCTTCCCAAACCACGTCATTTGTTTTTACAATGATTGATTTTGGATAGGAAATATAATTATCAAGCAGTATTTTAGTAAGATTTGCTCTATAACAGTTATTAATTGCATTTCCTGAATTGATTACCAAAGCTCCGTTCTTTTCCAATTCAATTAGTTTATTTATGGATTTGGGATCTCTTGCCATCGAAAATAGAATATTAGTTTTTACTTCAGTTTTTTGAAAAGCCTTTTCATCCATTATTTCAACTGTAGCACCTAAGGCACTTAACTCATTGACAGTTTGCTGGAAAATCATACCATCATTATTTGTGTGGTTTGGAGAGAAAATTTCTCCTCTGGATATACCTATAATTTTTATTATATTTCCCATAAATTGAATTGTTTATTTTAATAATTTTTCTGCTTCTTCAATATCTTTAGCATGATCAACATCAATAATTTTCGAAAATTCATAAAAGCCAATTTTTAAATCTGCTTTAAGCAAATCCCGTTGAAAATTCCGCATTCGTTGATTTCCTGATGTAATTGATTTTTCAAGTACACTCCATATTCTTGGTTGCAAGTAATAAATCCCCCCTGATACATATTTGCAATCTGATTTTTTATCTGAGAATTCAATTATTTTGTCTTCTTTTGTCTTAATAAATAATGGACTTTCATCATCCTTAAAAGTAGTTACTGCCATTACAGCATCTTTATCGGTTTGATTTTTAGCAAAATTTATAAATGCTTCAAATTCTTTAGGCTTAAAGATAGTATCAACTGTGGTTAAACAAAATACTTCATTACTAATTAACTCTCTCATTTCGAATAGGCTGTGCATCGAACTTAAGGTTGTTTTTATTTTAAATTTTATTTGAAATGAATAGTTTAATGATTCAACATATTGTTTAACAGCAATAATTTCTTCGTTTATGATTATGCTTATTTCTTTAGCATTGTTTAAGGAAAAAATATCCAACAATCTCTTAATCATTGGTTCTCCATTCACTTCAATAATTGGTTTGGGGCAATTGATGCCTTCCTTAACTAGTCTTGAGCCTTCTCCTGCAGCTATTATGGCGTAATTCATATTTTATTTATTCTCTTTAGATAATTAAAGTCAATAATAGTTTAATTTGTATTTATCACACAAACATTTGTTTGATAAATTTATGAAAAAAAGAACAAACATTTGTTTAATTATGTGTATTAAAAAAAAGAATTATTCATTCTTTTTTAAAAAACCTGTTATACCAAATAAAAATAAATCAGCTAAAGTATTACAATATGAGTCGTAATATTCATCATTAAACTCTACTTTATATATTTGTGATATAAAATTTTTATGTGTAAAATGCGAAATCAACATACTCATCATTGCTGGACCTATAATATGGTTTTGTTCTTGTCTGCAAAAATCTATACCAAATTTTGTAGAAATCTGATTGCCTATTTCCATCATCTGATTGGTTTTGTTTATTTTCAAATCATATACTTCCGGTACATTATTTGGCAAATCACTAAAGCCTATTAAGCAAATATTGGTGTGATTTCTTATCATACTTACAATATTATGGAACATTCTTTTAATACTCTGTTCTTTTGTATCGGTTTCAATAATTGATGCCTTTAATGTACCAAGTTGTAAATCAAAAAAACGGTTTAATATTTCAATTAAAATTCCAGCCTTACCACCAAAATAATAAGAAATCATTGAGATATTTACATTTGCTTTGTTAGCAATTTCTCTTACTCCAACTGAATGGAATGCGTTTTCTGCAAAAAGTTCAGCACTAGCATCAACTATTCGCTCAAAAGCATCTCCTTGTATTTTTTTTGAAACTTCCATTGTATTTTTGATTTTGCAAAACTATAAATAAAAATCAAACAAACGTTTAATCAATTTATTTTTTTTTGTTATCGTATCGTTAAGAGTTGTTTGTGTATATAAAATCAATTAAAGCTTAATAATTTACCATTGTCTAAAATCTTGGGGGAAATGGCTTCAAATCTAATTCCTTAAATGCAAATGTATTAAAGTCTATATGATTTTTATTAGAATAATTAAATAAGTGTGTTTTTAATTTAAGGTAATTATTTTATTGAACTTTCTTTACTAGCAGACTTCTTTTCAACTTTTTTTTATTCATATTATAATTTATATCTGATAATAAAAAAGGCTCGTTTCAACTGAAACGAGCCTTTTTTCATTTATTTATAAAGATTAAGGAAGATCAAGAAACATGGTTCCTGAATAACTACCTTTAATCCAATCAATTTTAAGACGGTCTGGGCAAGCAGTTCCACTTATAGGCTGATTGTTATTATCAAAACCGAATGTAATAGTAGCAGATTTATTGTCAGAAGGAATTTTATGGGTTTTAACGCCAGAAATAGGATTCCATCCACAACTTTGTTTGTGAACTACGGTTTGTGCATGCGTAATTTGTGTGTAAAAGCTTTCGTTGTGACGATTAGTACCCCATACAACTAAGTTTGAATAACCATCAGCGCTACCAAAACCTTCAACTGATAATAATAATTCATGAGTTGAGTAATTACCGGTATAAGTTAACTGACGGGCAATATTCCATGTTCTAGTTGTATTATCATTAAAAGTAGCTTGAATAGAACCGTTAATTTTGTATATAACAGGATTGCTGCTTGGAATTAAGTTTTTAACTAAACCACCACTAACATTTTGCCATGATTTTGTTCCGTTTAAAATAACCCAATTTCCATTAGAAACTTTAGTAACTTTTAAACTATCAAATCTGATATTAACGGTTGTTAATGCCTGCGACCAAGGTGTTGTTATATTTTTTTTAATAATTAATTTTCCTACTTTGGTTTTTGTACCAGCACAATTCAATCCATTAAAAGTTATGGTGTAAGTGACAGTATCTGATACAATAAGAGAATCAACAGTTGCATTACAAGGCATTGACTGCATTTCTTTAGAATTAGATTTTGATAGCACATCATTGGCATCATTCATAGCATCTTCAAAACTTGATTCAATAACAACGTCATCTTTTACAAGTTGTTGAACAGATGATGAATCAGGCGTCTTTTCATCTTTTTCATCTTTACTACAAGAAGTAGTAAACAAGCCTACCATAGCGAAGGCACATAGCAGGGAAGTAATCTTTGTTAATTTCATTGTTTTACTTTTTTAAGTTAATAATGAAAGTTAGATAGATGAAAAGAGAAAAGGTTTAAATGAGAGGATTATTTTCATCAATTTCTAGTTTAAACCCTGCTCCATGAACATTTGTTATAGAAATATTTGGATCTTCTTTTAAGTATTTTCTTAATTTTGTGATGAAAACATCCATACTTCGTCCAATAAAATAATTATCATCACCCCAAATAGTTTTTAAAGCTGTTTCTCGTTTCAATAGCAAATTTTTATTGTCACAAAGTAGTTTTAATAAATCCACTTCCTTGCGAGTTAAATTATATTTAGTTGAGGGAGAAACTAACGTCATATTAGTATAATCAAAAACAAAACTACCAATATTGTAAGATATTTGCTTTTCAATAAGAGAAAGATTGCTTTTAATCATACATCTTTTGAGGATAGCGTCAATTCGAAGACTTAGCTCTTCAGTACTAAAAGGTTTTGTGATATAATCATCACATCCGATTTTAAAACCTCTGATACGGTCTTCTTTCAAAGATTTTGCGGTTAGAAAAACAATAGGGACTTCTTGATTAAGCTTTCGGATATCCTCAGCTAATGTAAATCCATCTTTTTTAGGCATCATCACATCCAATAGACATAAATCAAAATGAGTTGATTTAAATGTACTAAGTCCGTGAACACCATCTTTACATAGAATAGTTTCGTATGTAAGTAATTCAAGATAATCAACTAAGATTAAACTTAGATTAGGATCATCTTCTACAAGCAATATTTTAGCTTTGTACTTTTTCATGATTTTACTGTGTATTTATATTGTGATTAAATGGGAAAAATATTTCAAATGCACTACCTTTATTTAGTTCGCTTCTTAATTTAATGTTACCTCCATGCGCTTCAGTCATTGTTTTTACATAATAAAGACCTAATCCAAATCCTTTCACATTATGAAGATTGCCTGTTGGGACGCGATATAATTTTTTATAAATATATTTAAAATTCTCTGCACTAATTCCTATTCCTTCATCTTCAATTGTAATTATTATTCCAATGTTGTTACTTTTTGTTGAAATAGCAACAGTTGGTGCACCAGAAGAGTATTTAATAGCATTATCAATTAGATTTGATATTATATGATAAAAATGAGTAGGATCTGCAAAAATATGAAAAGGTTTAGCATCTAATTTTAAATTGATTATACCATCTCTTTGTTGAACAACTAATTGGAAATTTTCAACAACAGTTTCTATTATCTCATGTATGTCAATATCTTTTTTAAGTAATTTAAAATCTCTTTTATCTAAAACAGAAATTTGTAGAACTTGTTCAACTTGAGATTTTAAACGAGCGTTTTCGTCGAATATTATATTTGCATATTGCAATATTTTTTCTTTTGACTCCAAAACATTAGATTTTGTTAGCATTTCGCTAGCAAGAGATATTGTAGAAATAGGCGTTTTAAACTCATGAGTCATATTGTTTACAAAATCTGATTTCATTTCCGAAAGCTTTTTCTGTCTTAATAAGGTAAGAATTGTAAGTATAAAACTAACGATAACCACTACCAAAAATAGAGTTGATAAAATCAATAGGAGGATCATCCTATTTAAAATGTAGGTTTGTTGATTTGGGAAATAAATAGCTAAATATTTATTTTCGTTATCCTTAAAACAAGGGAAAGGGTAGGTATGATAAGATTTTAGTAATTCTTTATTGTATAAATTGTTAGAACAGGTTAAAAGTTTATTATTTTCATAATCAATTATTCCATAAACATAATCTTTATTTAGCTTCATCTTATTACAAAACTCATTTTTCATAATTGAATCAAGCTTAGGCATATTAATGTTGTGAACTTTAACAAAATTTTTTGTACAAGAATTTTGATTTTCTTTATTGCTAAGTAAACACGATTTACACGTTTCTTTAAAACTATTGACATCAGTTATCTTTGAAACCACTTCTTCTAAAAAAACCTGAACCCTGTTATTAAATATCTCTCCTCTTAATTCTAACGCATAATTTGCCCATAATAGTTGAATTACAACCACACCAATAAGCGATAGACTTGAAACAATAGTTATTATTGAAATAATTTTTTTATTCATTTATTTTTTTAATTAGATATTCAGTATTAATCAAAAAAAATAGTAACTTTGCAAAGTTTTAGATTGTAGTAAAAATTTTCTTTCAAAAATAAGGATATTTTGTTAATAAATTAAAATTTTAACCATAATCTAACATCATTAACTTGTAAATAACAATTATAATACTCGAAAAATAAGTATATTTGTCTAATAATAATTAAAATTGTAAAAAATGAAAAAATTAATTGTAGTAATTTCTTTAATGACTTTCGTTCTATTTGTATCTACAACGAATGCTAATAGTGTTAAGCAAGACAAAACTAAATCTGCAGTTACTGTAACTGAGAAAGCCACAAAAGATGGAGCACATAAATGTTGTGCAGGTGATAAGAAAGCAGATGCTAAATGTTGCAAAGGTGATGCTAAATCTTGCAAAGGTGACGCAAAATCTTGTAAAGGTGATGCTAAGTCTTGCAAAGGTGACGCAAAAAAAGATGCAAAATGTGATGCAAGTAAAGCTGGATGTCAAAAATCTTGCACTGGTGCAAAAAAATAAATACTGAAAAATATTCATTTTTCAAAATTCATTTTAAAAAGCTCTTATTTATAAGAGCTTTTTTATTTTTGGAGTTTTCTTACATTTTTTCAAAGAATTAGTTTTTCTTTTACTTTTTAGATTTACTTATGATAAAAATGTAAATTTGTGAAAAATTGCAAAATATATATAATACGATGAAAATAAATCTTATAGTTGGAATTATTGGAAGTAAAGAAATTATTGTGAAATCTTTAGATACTGCAGCTCGATATGGCTTCGGTTTGATAGAGGTGTTTGCTACACCAGCAATGATAGGTTTGATGGAAAGCACTGCCCAGCAAAGTGTTCAGTCATTTTTACCTGAAGGATTTATTACTTTAGGAACAGAGGTTAATATTAAGCATTTAAAAGCCACTCTCCCTGGTATGAAAGTGAAATGTGAAACAAAGCTAATTTCAGTTGAAGGGAAAAAGCTTATATTTGAAGTAAATGTTTGGGACGAAATAGGCCATATTGGAAGTGGTTTGCATACAAGATTTATAGTTGATGTTCATAAATTTATGGAAAAACTAAAAAAAGCTAATTGATATGGGAGAAAGTTTTTTAATGGTTGCAAAAACCATGTCAGGTTTAGAAGAGATTCTTGCAAATGAATTGTCTGATATTGGTGCCACTGAAATTGAAATTGCAAATAGAGCCGTTAGTTTTAGAGGTGATATTTCTATTATGTATAAAGCAAACTATTGGAGTCGGACTGCATTACATATTTTAAAGCCGATTGCAAATTTTTATATTAGAAGAGAAGAAGATTTGTATAAGAAAATTTATGATATAAAGTGGGAAGAATATTTGAATACAAGTGGTACATTGGCAGTTGATGCTGTGGTAAATGCATCAGTAATGAATCATTCTCACTATGCAGCATTAAAAACAAAAGATGCTATTGTAGATAGATTTAGAGATTTAACTGAACGTCGCCCTAGTATTGATACAGAAAATCCTGATGTAAGAGTTAATATACATCTTTTTAAAAACTTATGTAATGTATCTATTGATAGTTCAGGCTATTCTTTACACAAGAGAGGATATCGAATTAAAACAGGAGCGGCTCCTATTAGCGAAGTATTAGCTGCGGGAATAATTCTTTTAAGCGGATGGGATAAACAATCCAATTTTATAGACCCTATGTGTGGTTCTGGAACTATAGTTTGTGAAGCAGCATTAATTGCTAACAATATTCCTCCGGGTTATTACAGGAAATCTTTTGGATTTGAAAAATGGAAAGATTTTGACAGTGAACTTTGGGGGAAAGTTAAAACAGAAGCTTTATCTCAGCAATATGAATTTGAAAATGAAATTATCGGATCAGATATTTCTCGCGAAAGTATTGAAATTGCTATGGAAAATGCAAAGTCTGCAAAATTGCATAAGGATATTGTTTTTCAAGTTTGTTCTTTTGAAGAACAAATTCCTCCTGAAGGTGGTGGTATTATGGTGATGAATCCTCCTTATGGTGAGAGAATTGTACCTGAAGATATCATTAAATTGTATCAGGAAATTGGAGATGGATTGAAAAAGAATTACAAAGGCTATAATGCTTGGATTATCAGTTCTGATATGAATGCCTTGAAATTTATTGGTTTAAGACCAACCCGAAAAATTGCACTTTTTAATGGACCATTAGAATGTCGATTGGCTAAATTCGAAATTTACGAAGGAAGCAAAAAAACACATAAGAACGAAGATTAGTTTATTTGCAAATTAATTCTTCAAGTACTTTAGGGAAGTATTCATATTCAAGTCTGTGGATTTTGACTGCTAATGTCTCTGGCGTTTCATTTTTGTTAATTTCACACTTTGATTGAAAAATAATATTACCCTCGTCGTATTTTTCGTTTACATGATGAATGGTAATACCGCTTTCTTTATCTTTATTATCTATCACTGCTTCATGAACCCGCATTCCATACATACCTTTTCCCCCATAATCAGGCAATAATGCAGGATGTATATTTATAATTTTGTTAGTGTAAGCTTGAATAATATTTGAAGGAATCAATAATAAGAAACCTGCTAAAACTATCCAATCAATTTTGTTTTTTTTTAATAAGTTTAGTAAAGTATTAGTTTTTGTAATTTCATTTTTAGATAAGTATATTGAATTTAGCCCTAGGTTTTTTATTCTTTCTCTTACGTAAGCATCTTCTTTATTGGTAACAATAAGAGGAAACTGAATTTTTTTATTTTTAGAAAAATATTCAATAATGTGTTGTGCATTGCTTCCGTTACCTGAAGCCAGTATCGCAATGTTAATGCTCATAACGTTTATATGGTTTTAAAGTATAAAAGTCCAAAGAGATTTGTAAGTGTTCTTTTTTTCGCTAACTAATTGTCTCAATTTGCATTATGTTAAAAGCTGTTTAATAACTATCTCCATCGTTCTAGTTTAGGAATTCCTTTGGCAAAGAATCCAGCTAAAAAGCCTGGAAAACCCATTTCTTTCATTTTTTCTTTCACAAATATCTGCATTTCTTGTGCCTTTATGTTAGGTTGGGTGAAACTTCCTTTTTCAAAACAATAGCTGCAATATTTTAAGTTAATGCTTCCATCTTTGTTCGTTCCGCCTTCTTTTGGATCTTTTTTCATAGGCATCCCACAACTTTGACAAAATTTGTTTTTCTTTTCCATGACAACTTTTAACTAATATGAATAAACTACAAAGATAGCTTTATTTATTAAAACGGCAAAATACTTATAAGTAAAATCAAGCTATTGATTATATAAATAATTATTGTATAAATAATTAACATTATTTGTTAGTAAAAAAACGTCATTTTTTTTGGTTGTCGTTCAATAAATTCGTTACTTTGCACTCACGTTTAATTTAAAATAGAAAAAAATGTCTGAAATTTCAACAAAAGTAAAAGCTATCATCATTGATAAGCTTGGCGTTGACGAAAACGAAGTTACACCTGAAGCAAGTTTCACAAATGATTTAGGTGCTGATTCACTTGACACAGTTGAACTAATCATGGAATTAGAAAAAGAATTTAATATTGCAATTCCTGATGATCAAGCTGAAAAAATCAATACTGTTGGTGATGCTATTGCATACATAGAAAACAATACTAAATAAATTTCATTTTTAGATGGAGTTAAAAAGAGTTGTTGTAACAGGTCTTGGATCGCTTACTCCATTAGGTAATACCGTCCCAGAATATTGGGATGCATTGCTTAATGGAATAAGTGGTGCTAATTTTATCACTCATTTCGATGCTTCAAAATTTAAGACACAATTTGCTTGTGAAGTTAAAAATTTTGATGCAAGTAATTTTTTTGACAGAAAAGAAGCTCGAAAGTTTGATTTATATGCGCAATATGGAATCGTTGCATCTAATGAAGCGATTAAAGATTCAGGAATAGACATTGAGAAAATTGATCTTGACCGTGCTGGTGTTATTTGGGCATCGGGAATAGGTGGATTAAGCACTTTTTATAACGAAGTTTCTGACTTTGCAAAAGGTGACGGAACCCCAAGGTTCAATCCATTTTTCATTCCTAAAATGATTGCCGATATTGCCGGAGGTCATATTTCTATTATTCATGGTTTTAGAGGACCAAACTTTTCAACCGTTTCGGCTTGTGCATCTTCTGCTAATGCTTTAGCAGATGCATTTAATTATATCCGTTTGGGTAAAGCTGATTTGTTTGTTTGTGGTGGTTCAGAGGCTTCTTGTTCACAAGCTGGTGTTGGTGGCTTTAATGCTATGCAAGCTTTATCAACCCGCAATGATGATCCTAAAACAGCTTCACGTCCTTATGATAAGGATCGTGATGGTTTTGTATTAGGTGAAGGTGGCGCTGCTCTCATTTTTGAAGAAATGGAACATGCTATCGCAAGAGGTGCAAAAATTTATTGTGAAGTAGCTGGTGCAGGTCTTTCTGCTGATGCTTATCACATGACGGCTCCTCATCCTGAAGGTCGCGGAGCTTATATGTCAATGAAAACTGCATTGGAAGATGCTGGTTTAAAAACAGAAGATGTTGATCACATTAATACTCACGGAACATCTACTCCTTTAGGTGATATCGTTGAACCATTAGCTATTGCCAGACTTTTCGGCGAACATGCTTATAAGATTAATATTAATTCAACCAAATCAATGACCGGGCACTTATTAGGTGCTGCTGGTGCTGCCGAAGCTATTGCTTCTGTTTTGGCTGTTAAAAATGATATTATTCCTCCAACTATCAACCATTTTACTGATGATCCTGAAATTGATTCAAAACTAAACTTTACTTTTAACAAAGCTGTTAAACGTACGGTAAATGTTGCTTTAAGCAATGCTTTTGGTTTTGGTGGTCATAATGCATCTCTTATCTTTAAAAAATTCAATCGCTAAAAAGTTTTGACATTTTTACCGATATTTAAAGCATATTTTTCTGCGGACAAGCAATTGTACCAATCAATAAAGAATATTCTCGGGTTTTATCCCGGGAATATTTTTGTTTATAAGCTAGCTTTTTTACATAAATCTGCTTCTCAGGAAACCCGAAAAGGGGTTAAAATAAGCAATGAAAGGCTTGAATATTTGGGCGATACTATACTAAGTACTGTGGTTGCTGATTATCTTTTTAAAAAATATCCTTTCAACGATGAAGGTTTTTTAACTGAACTGCGTTCGAAGATTGTTAGTCGTGCCAACTTAAATAAGCTTTCAAAAAAAATGGGACTTAATCATTTAATTCAGCGTGATAATGAGTCGAATAATCTTTACCGTTCTATCGAAGGTGATACTTTTGAAGCATTGATTGGCGCTATTTATTTAGATAAAGGTTTTAATTTTACACATCGTGTTATTGTCAATCGTATTATTCAGGTGCATCTTGATATTGACGAAATGGAGCATAAGCAATGGAACTTTAAAAGCAAACTGATTGACTGGACACAAAGAGAAAAGAAAACTGCCGGATTTAACGTAGTAGATGTGATTGGGAATGGCTATATGAAGCAATATAAGGTTGAACTCACTATTGATGGCGAACCTATTGCTTGTGGGCAGGATTATTCAATTAAAGCGGCTGAACAATTAGCGGCCGAAAAAGCTTATATGATACTTTCTACAACAGAAGAAAATAAAATGGCTATTTGAGATTGTGCTAAATAATATATTTTAAAGCTCTGCATATTGTGGGGCTTTTTTTATTATTGGAGTATATGGAATATATCAAAGTAGAATGTTAATTAATTATGTAGTAACGAAACTTCAAAATATTAATTCTGGAAATTCAGAAACAAAGATAGTTTTATTGAATTATATGAAGATGACATGAACACCTAAAATTAATATCAATTAAAACTTATCCGAACATTTTATTAATATATCTTTGTGTGATTATTAATCAATAAAAAATATGAAGATGAAAAATATTATATTGCTTTTATTAACTGTTTCTCTATTTTCTTGCAAAGAGCAAACAAAACAACAAAAGGCTGAAAAAATTGCAAAAGAATTTATGAAAGATAATGAAATGTTTAAGGATTTGAAATTTGAAAAGTTTGGCAATTTAGTAGCGGATTCAGTAACTTATGATAAAACAAAAGAAGCTGAAAAGATAATGGATAATATTGTAGTTGTAACTGATGAAAATAAAGCAAAATATGACAGTTTAAGTAAAATTGTTGAAATAAATAAAGCAAACTTTAAACCATATTTAAAAGGTTATTGGATGCAATTAAGTTATCTAAAATCAATTGATACAAGTTTTACTGCTAAGAATATTTATTTTATGTTTGATTCAAATTTAAATCTTACAGGTTTAAAAAATGAAAACGAAATACTTTACAAAAACTAATTAATGTTAGAAAATGGTTAGCTAAAATCCGTTTTGGAGTGTAAAAATGGAGATAAAAAAAGTCCTGCAATGAATAAACGTGCAGGACTTTTTTGTGGAGCGTATGGGAGTCGAACCCATGACCTTCAGACTGCCAGTCTGACACTCTAGCCAACTGAGCTAACGCCCCGATAATAGGATGCAAATGTATAAAATTATTTCAAACCAAAAGCTATTTTTAATAAATCTTATCGTTGATTTTGAAAACAAACATAAGTAGTAAATAGCAAATACGCATATTTTTAGTTTCGTTAATTAATGTATAAAAACATTAGAACGCTGATTAAACGGATACGTTCCGTAAACGCATATTTTTACGAATTATTCAGAATATTTTGATTTTCATATATTAATAATCCGTTTTATCAGCGTTTCCCTAAGGGATCTGCGTCATCCGCGTTCATGAAAAATACATTAGAAAAATTAATGCTATATTTCAAATATGACAATAAATGGTTCTTAGTACTTATAATATAATTTTCTACTTTTGCCCTTTAATAATATGAGTTATGAAATAGCCATAAGTATAATATTTTATTTCAAGTATTAATGATATTATATGGCGTATTCCATGTGACAAATAAATAAAATAAATAATAACACATGAAAAAAATATTTAAAATACAGTATTTTATTCTTCTTCCTTTGGTAATAATGTCTTTAATGAGCTGTAAATCTTTAAAGATTGCTCGTCCGGAAGAAGTTTATACAGCTCCTAATTATAGTCCCAAGCCTTCGGAGATAAACTTGCCTTTTTATATTAATTTGATGGATATTCAAAATAGCATCAATAAAAAGTTTAGTGGCTTGATATATGAAGACAATAGTTTGGAAGATAACGATAATGACAATATCATGGTGAAAGCCTGGAAAAAGGAGGATTTTTATATTAACTATGAAAACAATCAGCTTTCGTACCGCATTCCACTGAAATTATGGATAAAAGCCGGGTTTAAAAAAGAAATACTGGGTGTTAAAATATCTGATTATCGCGAAATAAATGCCGAAATAGCGCTAAAGTTTAAAACCACAATGTATATAAACAACGACTGGACAATTACTACCTTTACTTCTTCTGATGGTTTTGAATGGTTGAGTACGCCTGCTATTAAAATAGGACCTATTGATGTTCCTATTAAATTTATTGCCAATTCTATTTTAAAGAAAAATCAAGCATTGTTAAGCAGCGAAATTGATAAAGCCATCAAGCAAAAGTTTTCGTTGCGTAAATATATTCAGGATATTTGGACTACGATGCAGAAGCCTATTAAAATTAATAATGAATATAATTTGTGGCTAAAGCTTAATCCTCAGGAAATATCGTCGATGCCTATTGTTAATCAAAATGGGAAGCTGAAGATTTCGCTGGGTGTAAAATCATTGGTTGAATCGTATATGGGCGATGAACCCAAAGTAATACCCAATGCTGGCTTACCAGATTTTAAGCTGGTAAAGACAATGGACAATAATTTTACCATTAATTTGTTGGCCGATATTTCGTACAAATCAGCAGATACACTTGCTAAACAATTTTTGAAAGGAAAAACATTTACGCAAGATAAAAGATCGGTAACTGTTGTTGATATTAAAGTTTATGGCAATAATAACAAAATGGTGATTGGTGCTACCTTGGCTGGTAGTTTGAATGGTATTATTTATTTTACTGGGAAACCTGTTTACGACTCAGCTACTTCTACTGTAAAAATCGTTGATATTGATTTTGAGTTGGAAACCAGAAATGCTTTACTCAAAACTGCCAATTGGTTATTGCACAATAAATTTATTAAAATGATAGAGCCAAGTTTGGTATTCCCGTTGGGCGATAAGCTTGCTCAATCGAAAGCTCTTATCCAAAAAGAACTTACCAATAATTATATTACAAAAAATATCTTACTCAATGGTCAACTGAAAGACTTGAATATTGAAAATATTTTTCTAACACCGGAATCAATAAAAGTTGCGGTTAATTTTAAAGGTAATCTTACTTTAAGTTTTGAAGCTAAAGAATAGATAATTTTTTGATTTAGTATGTGATGATTGAAACAGAAAATCGATGGAGCCAAAAACCAAATTCCTCAATTCTGATTTAAAGCTATGCAGGATTCTCAACTACCAATTGTGCAGTTGTTCTGCTGCGTTGTTCTAATAATATTTTGCGATTATATACAACTTTATCAATTGTAGCTTGGTTGTAATGGCGAATAGTTATCAAATCAAGTTGAAGGTTGTATCTCACTTTATAGTTTTCTTGCAATACTTTTATTAAAGTATCAAAGCGTTTTAGATTGCCATCAATACATACCGAAAAACTAATTGCTGAATTTTGCATCAAGTTAATTTTAATCTTATTGTCTGAAAAAATACCAAAAATATCTGATAAGTTTTCTTCAGCAATAAATGAGAAATCTTTAGGTGATATAGAAATTAAAGCTTGTTCTTGTTTGAAAATAAAAGAAGGAATCAATCCATCAGCATTTTCATGATTAGAAATAATACTTCCTTCGTTTTCAGGTTGAATAAATGATTTTACAAATAAAGGAATATTTTTGTTTTGAAGTGGTTTAATTGTTTTTGGGTGAATAATTGTAGCACCATAATACGCCAATTCAATAGCTTCACGATAGGAAATAGCATCTAATTTATGTGTGTCTTTAAAAAATTTAGGGTCAGCATTTAGCAATCCGGGAACATCTTTCCAAATAACCATTTCCGATGCATTCAAATTATAAGCAAATATGGCTGCAGAATAGTCAGAACCTTCGCGGCCAAGTGTTACTGAATGTTCATCGGATGTACTGCCGATAAATCCTTGTGTAATCATCAGATGTCGTGGTAAACTATTGTTTTCAAAAAACGGTATGATTAAGTTATTGGTTTTGTGCATAGTTTCTTGCCAGTTTACGTTTCCTTCGCGGTAATTATTGTCAGTTTTAATAATTTCACGGGCGTCGATCCATTGGTTCTTGATGCCTTTATAATTCAAATAGTGACTAATAATCTTTGTAGAAATCAATTCTCCGTTTGAAACAATCTGATCATATTCAAAATCGTAGCTTTCAGAAGCTCGCGAAATAAGTTTATGTAATAATTCATCAAAAATGTGTTGAATATCTGTATAAACTTCGAGGTTTTTATCTTTGAAAAGATTATCTATAATATTGAAATGAAAATTTTTAACTTCATTTAGCAAAGCATTTTTTTCGTTGCTTTTATTAAAATATGCCTGAGTTAATTTTTCTAAAGCATTGGTAGTTTTTCCCATAGCAGAAACTACAACAAGTATTTTTTCTGTGCTATATTTATCTATTATTTCTGCTGTATTTTTAACTGCATCAGCACTATTTACAGAAGCTCCACCAAATTTTAAAACCTTCATATTATTATTTGCTTAAAAATTATGACAAATGTAAAATAAATTTGCAAGAATTTTGTAAAAAAACGATATTGATTTTTAATTGGCTCGTTAAAAAAGGTAGATTATATAAAATTTGCAAATCTATATTCAGATAGTTTGAAAATATAAATGAGTTAAAAAAGGTCTGTTGAAAATTATCTTAATTGATATTTTATAAAAATTCTTTGAAAAAAAATATTAATTATTCATTTTTGTAAGTTTATGTATAAAGACAAAATAAGCGATTTTATAATTTTCAGATAAACAAATTCTTGTAAAGTTTGGCGCGAATATTGTTAAGTAATTTCTATATTATATTTTTATCACAATATCATATTAACAGGTTTGTAGCAAAAATTAATGCATATTTAGCAGAAGCAAATAATTGATGTATTAGTTTTAATAGAATTATCCTTGTTTTTATGTTTTTTGTTATGCCAGTATTTGAATAGATTTAGATTTGATTTTTTAAGAATAATCTTTCAACTACTGATTTTGTGTGATTGGAATTAATGTTTTTGTAAGTAAACTTTACAAATAAATTTGAGTCAATAGATTTTTAAAGATTTTAGGTAATTAATAGTTGAAATAAAAAAGGTTAAAATAGTAAAATACTATAATAAATCATACCTTGTTTTGTTAATAAAAGCCTTGATGTATAATAAAATAGTTGTATATTTGCATACTAAAAATGATTAAATTATGATAATTATAATCTCCATTTTCAAGAAACACATTAAGACGATGTTTTTCATCGTTGCTCTGTTGCTTCTTTCTATATTGGGGATTAGTAATGTAAATGCTGCAAATCGTACAGCATCAGTTTCAGGAAATTGGAGTGCTACTTCAACTTGGGGCGGTTCTGCAGTTCCTATTGCTGGAGATGTAATTGTTATAAATTCTGGCGTTATTGTTACTGTAAACGTTAACACAGCAGCAGTTGCTAGTATCACTATAAATGCACCATCTGCAAATAATGGAATCACTATCAGTGGCACAAATACCCTTACTGTAACTGGTGCAATTACTATGAACACACCGTCAACAGGTGTTATTACAAGTACAATTGATGTAGGGGCAGGGACATTAAGTGCTGCCGGTATTGCTATTCCTGGTAGTACTACAGCTAGTCGATTTTGTACTTTGTCTGTTTCAACCGGTACTATTTCAATAAGTGGTAACATTACTTTTTCTGGAACTGCTGCCCAAGCAAGACTTATTTTTTCCGGAGCAGGAGTGCTTAATGTTGGGGGTACTCTGGGGTCAGGAGGAACATTTACTGCATCATCAGGTACCGTAAATTGTAATCTTTCAGGAGATCAGTCTGTTGCACCTTATACATTCAATAATCTTACACTTTCTGGATCGGGTGTGAAGACATTTGCAACTACACCAACTGTAAATGGTATTCTTTCTATGGAAGGGACTGCTACGGTTTTTGTTACAACAGGTTTAATAACATACGGTACTAATGCAACTCTTCAATATAATACTGCATCGGCAAGAACTGTTACTTCAGAAGAATGGTTAACCACTTTTAATGCAACAGGTGGCGTAATTATTACTAATACAGGAACTATCACTTTAAATGAAGCTAAAATATTTAACTCTACTGCACCACTTACTATTACTAATGGTGCAAGCTTTTCAATGTCAAGCTTTTTATTAACAATAAATGGTAATTTTATCAATAGTGGAACTGCAAGTGGTACAATAGGTGGCGTTACTATTGCTGGAACAGCCACTCAAAGTATAGGTGCTTTTACAACAACAGGTATTGTTTCTATGACAAAAACCGGAGGAACAGCCACTTTGCAGGGTAATATCAACGGAGCTTCATTAGCAATAAATGGTTCTGGAGGTACCTTAAATCTTGGTACTGGATTAACTCATATTTTCACTGGTACTTGGACAAGAACTCTAGGTACATTGAATGCTGGATCGAGCCTTTTAAAAATTGGTGGAAGTGTTAGTGGTACTGGTGGAACATTTACAGCAGGTACGGGAACTGTTGAATGGAATGCATCAGGAAGTCAGTCTATTGCTGCAGTTACCTATAATAATCTTATACTTTCCGGATCTGGTGCGAAATCAATTATAACTGGGACTTCTGTTGCTGGAAATCTGAGTATTTCAGGAGCTACTGCAAGTCTTAATACAGGAATCAATATTACAACTAACAGTCTTACATTGGACGGTTTAAGTAAAATTAATGGCACATGGGGTTCAACAACTTCTTCTGCTACTTACAAAGATAACATTTATTTTGCTGCTACAACAGGTATTCTTACTGTTACAACCGATACAAGACCAACTCCCTCTTTTTCCAACCTTACTGTTAGTCAAAGCATCTGTTATGGTACATCCTTTGTAACATTAACTGGAGGTGTTAGTTTTGCTGGTACTTTGTATCCATCATTTGGCGAAACTATTGGAATAACTGTTAACGGGAATACTCAAAATACTACAATTTCCGATGGCGTTGGAGGGTTTTCGGTCAATTTTAATACAGTTACAATTCCGGCTTCTATTACACCGTATATTATCACATATACTTATTCAGGTAATACAAATTTAAAAGCAGCACCAAATAATACAGATAATACACTAACTGTTAATCCTGCTATTATTACAGGAACATCTCCCGGAAGTCGATGTGGAGCGGGTACTGTTTCTTTAAGTGCCTCAACTTCTATAGGTACAATAAACTGGTATGCTGCATCCATTGGTGGTAGCTCATTAGGAACGGGTTCTCTTTTTACTACACCAAGTATATCTTCAAATACAACCTATTATGTTGATGTAAATAATAATGGTTGTATTTCATCAACTAGATCTCCAGTTATTGCATATATTCTTCCTCTTACTTCAATTGTTGCAGCTGGAGGCGGCACTTTTTGCGGAGATTCTAATATAACATTGACAAGTTCTGGTATAAATACGAACGATTATTACTGGGCAGGTCCCAACAGCTATTATTCTATCGAACAAAATCCAATTCTCGGTAATATTACACTAGCTATGAGTGGAACATATACAGTTACCGGAAGTGCATTAAGTGGAATAAATTTAGTTACTAATGGTAATTTTGAATCAGGGAATACAGCTTTTACCAGTTCTTACACATTAGCCCAGCCAACTTCTAATGGTTTGTACCCTGAAGGAACTTATGATATCATTTCAAATCCTCAGTCAAGACATTCAAATTTCGCAACTTGCGTTGATCATACATCTGGAAGTGGATTACAAATGGTTGTTAACGGTGCTATTACTGCAGGAGGTATTGTTTGGTCTCAAACAGTAAATGTTGTTCCTGGTAATGATTATCAGTTTACTTATTGGGAACAGAGTGTGGTGGGGGAAAATCCATCTAAGTTACAATTATATGCAAATGGAAGTCCTGTAGGAGTGACCTATACTGTTACAAGTACAACTTGCTTATGGCAAAAGTTTATTTATAACTGGAATTCAGGTTCTAGTACAACAGCTGTGTTGTCATTGGTAAATCAAAATACTATTGCTTCAGGTAATGATTTTGCTTTGGATGATATTTTCTTCGAACAGGTTTGTGCATCATCAGATACAGTAAATGTAACTGTAAATTCAGTTGTAACTGCAGGTAGTATTGGTACAGCACAAACTATTTGCAATGGAACTACTCCAGCTTCGCTTACCTCTACAACTGCAGGAACAGGTTCTGGTTCAATTTTTTATGAATGGCAAACCAATGCAACTGGAAGCTATGCAACTATTAGCGGGGCAACAGCAGCAAGTTATTCTCCTCCAGCATTAACATCCACAACAAGTTATAAAAGAAGGACAGTTTCTGTAAATTCTGGAATTACTTGCTATTCGCTTTATACTTCACCAATTGTAATTACTGTTTCAGCTCATTATGCATTAGCTGGTGGCCCTAATACTGTTTGTCAATCTGCAACTCCTTCTGCAATAACATTGAGTGGTGCAAGTTTTGGTGGTGGAGCTTCAACAGCAGCTTGGTCAATTATTTCTGGAGGTGGAACGCTAAGTTCAACTGCTCAGACTGCAACTCCAGCATCTGTTACTTATACACCAGTAGCAAATTATAGTGGGAGTGTAGTTTTAAGATTGACAACCAATGTTGTTGGAGGTTGTGCTGCAATATCTGATCGCACTATTACGGTGATATCTACTCCCATCTCCCCAACATTAAGCACCGCTACCCCTGCTAATGGTACAACAATTTGCGCTGGATTTAACACAGGAACTGTTACAGGAACAGGTGGGTCGGGTGGATCCATTGGAGCAGCAAATGAATACCAATATAGTATAAATGGCGGAAGTACATACTCAACTTACACCAATGGCTCAGCCATAATAACGAATGGAGCAACAAACAGTATAATTGTTCAGGCAAGAAGAACAGATGGAGTAGTGTGTTCAAATTCAGCATGGACAACAATTTGTACATGGCCAATATCAGCACCAACAGTGAATCCGACATTAAATACAGCCACACCAGCAAGTGGAACTTCAATATGTGCAGGCTATAGCCCGAGTGCGACAATTACAGCAGGTTCTGGCGGATCAACCGGCTCAGCAGATACTTACGAATATAGTATAAATAATGGAAGTAGCTGGTTGTCATATACCTCAGGTTCAGTCATAACGACCATTGGTGCTACGACCAATGTTTTAATACGCGTAAGTCGTTCGGCAGGCAGCTATGGTTGTACAGCAACCGGATCAACCACAATAGTTAACTGGCCTGTATCCTCAGCACCTGTATCACCAACATTAAGTACCTCCACCCCTGCAAATGGCACCACAATATGTGCAGGTTTTAATACAGGAATCGTAACAGGAACAGGTGGATCTGGCGGATCTACCGGAGCAGCGAATGAATATCAATACAGTATCAATGGTGGAACAACCTATAATACATACACCAACGGAGCAGCCATAACAACAACTGGAGCAACAACCAGTGTAATAGTTCAATCGAGAAGAACTTCTGGAAGTTATGGATGTACAAATTCAGCATGGACTACCATTTGTACTTGGCCAATAGGATCTACACCCACTGCACCAACACTAAGTTCAGCAACACCAGCAAGCGGAACAACGATTTGTGCAGGATTTAATACCGGCACTGTAACAGGCACAGGTGGTTCCGGTGGTTCAACAGGATCTGTCAATGAATATCAGTTTAGCATTAATGGTGGAACAACCTATAATACATACTCAAACGGAGTTGCTATAACAACAACAGGTGCAATGACAAGTATAATAGTTCAGTCACGAAGAACTTCAGGCAGCTATGGTTGTTCAAATTCTTCATGGACCACTATTTGTACCTGGCCTGTATCATCACCCACTGTCAATCCGACTTTAAACACAGCAACACCTGCGAGTGGCACATCTATTTGTGCAGGCTATAGCCCGAGTGCGACGATAACAGCCGGTTTAGGCGGATCATCAGGATCAGTCGATACCTATGAATACAGTATCAACAACGGAACAACTTGGTTGGCTTATACCTCAGGCGCAGCCATTACCACAACAGGAGCAACAACGAACGTCTTGATACGTGTAAGCCGTTCAGCAGGTAGTTATGGTTGTACAGCAACCGGACCAACTATAATAGTTACCTGGCCCGTATCCTCAGCACCTGTATCACCAACATTAAGCACAGCAACCCCTACAAATGGCCCGACAATATGTGCAGGTTATAATACAGGAACTGTAACAGGAACAGGCGGATCGGGCGGATCTACGGGAGCAGCAAATGAATATCAGTATAGCATAAATGGTGGAACAACCTATAATACATACACCAACGGAGCAGCCATAACAACAACTGGTGCCACAACCAGTGTAATAGTTCAATCGAGAAGAACTTCTGGAAGTTATGGATGTACAAATTCAGCATGGACTACCATTTGTACCTGGCCAATATCACCACCAACAGTGAATCCGACATTAAATACAGCCACACCATCAAGTGGCACATCAATATGTGCAGGTTATAGCCCGAGTGCGACAATTACAGCAGGTTCTGGCGGATCAACCGGCTCAGCAGATACTTATGAATATAGTATAAATAATGGAAGTAGTTGGTCGGCATATACCTCAGGTTCAGCTATAACGACCACCGGTGCTACAACTAATGTATTAATACGAGTAAGTCGTTCGGCAGGCAGTTATGGATGTACAGCAACTGGACCAACCACAATAGTAAATTGGCCAGTAACTATAATTCCTACTGCTACGATAAGTTATTCAGGTACTCCTTTTTGTACATCTGTTAGTACTCCACAATTTGTAACATTAAATGGAAGTGGAGCATATACAGGAGGTGTTTATAATAGTATAGCAGGATTAAGTATTAATTCTTCAACGGGTGCAATTACACCAAGTTCAAGTACAGCAGGAATATATACTGTAACATATACAATTCCTGCTTCAGGAGGTTGTTCTTCTGTTCCTGTTACAACTAATGTAACTATCACAGCATTGCCAATAGCTACTTTTAGTTATACAGGATCACCTTATTGCTCTAATTCAATTAATCCTAATCCAACTTTTAGCGGTGGAGGTGTAGCAGGATTATTTTCTTCAACAGCTGGTTTGAATTTTGTAAATACTGCTACTGGTCAGATAAATTTAACTACAAGTACAGTAGGTGTTTACAATGTAACCAATACAATTGCAGCATCTGGTGGTTGCTCTTTAGTTTCTGCTACTTCATCAATTACTATTTATCTATTACCCACAGCAACTATAAGTGGTACTAATACTGTATGTCTGAATGCAAGCTCGCCAAGTATTACTTTTACAGGTTCAGGATCAATAGCTCCCTATACATTTGCTTATACTATAAATGGAGGATCGAATCAGTTTATAACTACTACTTCTGGCAATAGCGTCACATTAACAGCACCTACAGGAGTTTCTGGTTCATTTATTTATTCATTGGTAAGTGTTTCAGGAGCAACTGGTTGTTCTCAATTGCAATCAGGATCAGCTACTGTAAATGTTCGTCCTGACTTAACAATAATTGATGATGATCCCTCTCAGTTATGTCAGTATAGTTTACAGTCAGTTACAGCTACTGTTAGCGGCGGAAGTGGTAACTATGCTTATTCATGGCAAGTTTTAACATCAGGAGCTTCAAACCTTTTTGTACCAGGATCTACAACTAATAATTTTATTTGGTTAACTGGATATAACCTTGTTGCTGGAACGTATGATTATAGACTTACTGTTACAGATGTGACTTGGGGATGTCAAAAGATAGTTAATTATTCAGTAACGATACTTTCTAATGTTAGCCCAAATTGGCTATTACATCCTTATCAAGCATGTACGGGTCAAACAGGAGTATCATATTCTGTTCAGTCATTGTCAGGTGCAAGCTATTCTTGGAATGTAACTGGTGGTACAATTGCTTCTGGTCAAGGAACTTCACTAATTACAATTAATTGGGGGTTATCAGCTGGAAGTGGAAATGTGTCTGTGAATACAACTTTAGGTGGTTGTACACAAAGCTTAAATCAATCAGTTACAATAACAGCACTTTCTTCAGCAACTATCAGTTATTCAGCAACTCCTTACTGTAATTCGATTACTTCAGCACAATCAGTTACAATTAACGGAACTGGAACTTACACAGGAGGTGTTTATAGTAGTACAGCTGGATTAAGTATTAATTCTTCAACGGGAGCTATTACTCCAAGTGCCAGTACTCCTGGTACATATATTGTAACTTATACCATTCCTGTTTCGGGAGGTTGTGCTGAAATTCCTGTTACAACTAATGTAACTATCACAGCATTGCCTGTATCCACTTTTAGTTATACTGCATCACCTTATTGTTCAAATGCAATTAATCCTAATCCAACTTTTAGTGGTGGAGGTATAGCAGGAACGTTTTCATCAACAGCAGGTTTAAATTTTGTAAGTACAGCAACAGGTCAGATAAATTTAGCAACATCTACTGCTGGATTATATAATGTAACTAATACAATTGCAGCTTCAGGAGGTTGTCCTTTAGTTGCTTCAACATCATCAGTTACAATAGCTGCTATTCCAATTGCCCCAACTTTAGGTACAGCGAATCCTGCAAGCGGCACGACAATATGTGCAAGCTATAATACAGGAACCATAACAGGCACAGGCGGTTCGGGCGGATCCACTGGAGCATCCAATGAATATCAGTATAGCATAAATGGCGGAAGTACCTATTCAACTTACACAAATGGATCAACCATAACAACTACAGGAGCAACGACTAGTATAATTGTTCAGGCAAGAAGAACAGGTGGTACGGCTTGCTCAAATTCATCATGGACCACCATTTGTACCTGGCTAATATCAACTCCAACAGTAAATCCGACATTAAATACCGCCACTCCAGCAAGTGGAACTTCAATTTGTGTAGGTTATAGTCCAAGTGCAACAATAACTGCAGGAACAGGAGGTTCCGCAGGATCAACAGATACTTATGAATACAGTATCAACAACGGCACAACATGGTCAGCATATACTTCAGGATCAGCAATAACTACCACTGGAGCTACAACCAATGTATTAATACGCGTAAGTCGTTCGGCAGGCAGCTATGGTTGTACAGCAACCGGACCAACTACAATCGTAACCTGGTCCATATCCTCAACACCAATATCACCAACATTAAGCACCGCTATCCCTGCAAATGGCACGACCATATGTGCTGGCTTTAATACAGGAACCGTAACAGGAACAGGAGGGTCGGGCGGATCTACAGGATCAGCGAATGAATATCAGTATAGCATAAATGGTGGAACAAGCTATAATACGTACACAAACGGAGCAGCCATAACAACAACAGGAGCAACAACCAGTGTAATAGTTCAATCGAGAAGAACTTCAGGTAGCTATGGATGTATAAGTTCAGCATGGACCACCATTTGTACCTGGCCAATATCAGCACCAACAGTGAATCCGACATTAAATACAGCCACACCATCAAGTGGCACATCAATCTGTGCAGGTTATAGTCCAAGTGCAACGATAACAGCAGGCTCCGGTGGTTCAACAGGATCAACCGATACTTACGAATATAGCATCAACAACGGCACAACATGGTCAGTATATACCTCAGGTTCAGCAATAACAACCACCGGAACTATAACCAATGTATTAATACGAGTAAGTCGTTCGGCAGGCAGTTATGGTTGTACAGCAACCGGACCAACTATAATAGTTACCTGGCTCGTATCTTCATCTCCAATATCACCAACATTAAGCACCTCCACCCCTGCAAATGGTACGACAATATGTGCAGGTTATAATACAGGAACTGTAACAGGAACAGGCGGATCGGGCGGATCTACGGGAGCAGCAAATGAATATCAGTATAGCATAAATGGTGGAACAACCTATAATACATACACCAACGGAGCAGCCATAACAACAACTGGTGCCACAACCAGTGTAATAGTTCAATCGAGAAGAACTTCTGGAAGTTATGGATGTACAAATTCAGCATGGACAACCATTTGTACTTGGCCAATCTCATCACCAACAGTGAATCCGACATTAAATACAGCCACACCATCCAGTGGCACATCAATCTGTGCAGGTTATAGTCCGAGTGCGACGATAACAGCAGGTTCTGGAGGTTCAGCAGGAGCTGTTGATACTTATGAATACAGTATCAACAACGGCACAACATGGTCAGCTTATACCTCAGGTTCAGCAATAACTACCACTGGAGCTACAACCAATGTATTAATCCGAGTAAGTCGTTCGGCAGGTAGTTATGGATGTACAGCAACCGGACCAACCACAATTGTTGCCTGGCCTTTATCTTCAACACCTGTATCACCAACATTAAATACAGCTACTCCTGCAAATGGCACAACAATATGTGCAGGCTACGAAAATCCGAGTGCTACCATATTAGCTGGATCAGCTGGATCAGCTGGTGCTTCAGATTTATATGAGTATAGTATTAATAACGGAAGCAGTTGGTCTTTATATTCATCTGGAAGTACAATTAATTCTGTAGGGGCAAACACAAATATTTTGATACGTGTTAGCCGTTCAGCAGGGAGCTACGGTTGTAGTGCTATTGGACCAATTACTATTGCTACATGGCCCGTAAATTCTGCACCTGTAAATCCAAGCTTTGTTTCAGCTACATCTGCAAATGTTTCTGCAATACTTTCATGGACAAATCCACCAAATTGTTATGATGAAATTATGATTGTAGCTAAGGCTGCTTCATCGGTAAGTGGAATTCCAAGCGGTGATGGTACTTCATATACAGCAAGCTTGAATTATGGATCAGGAACTTTATTTTCAGGTGGAGGTTATGTTATCTACAAAGGATCAATGTCTCCTCAAACTGTAACTAATTTAACTAATGGAACACTCTATTATTTAAAATTTTTCACAAGAAAAGGTAATCTTTGGAGTTTAGGTATAGAAACAACAGTAACCCCTATAGATGTTTCACAACCTAATGATTATTTCCGTTCAAGGGCTACAGGTGATTGGAATGTTATATCTACATGGGAAAGTTCTCATGATAGTGTGAGTTGGATTAATTCAACTTTAACTCCAACTAATACTTCTAATTTTATTACAATTCAAAATTCACATATTGTTACTTTAACTACTTCTGTTTCGATTGATCAAACTAAAGTTGTTGCTGGAGGACAATTGAATATTAATAGTGGACAGACACTTACTATATCTGATGGTCAGGGAACTGATCTTGTTGTAAATGGAAATCTTATTAATTCGGGTACAGTTTCCACAATCGGAACTTTATCGTTCGGCGCAAACAGTACCTATAACCATTCAGTAAATGGCGGAATAATTCCGACAGCTACTTGGGATGTTAGCTCAACATGTTTGATAACAGGTATCACAACGACAGGACTTACAGGCTTAAGTCAAACTTTTGGTAATTTTACCTGGAATTGTATAGGACAAACCGCAAATAATATCACAAATACTGGAAATATTGTTGTAAATGGTAATTTTACAATGATTGCAGGAACTTTTGCTTTAAATAATACAACAGGATATTCATTAACTATTAATGGTAATTATTATCAAACAGGTGGTGTATTTGATATAAATCGTGGTGATAATGTTGGGCAAGGAAATGTTTATGTTGCTGGTAACTTTACAAACCTTGCAGGAGCTTCTTCTATAACAACTAATGGTAGTAATGCCCCAAATGGTATTATTACTTTTAGTGGAACAGGAATCCAACTCTTAAATATTCCGGTATCTCAAGGTTCTGAATGGGTTAAATTTGTTGTTAATTCAGGTAGTACGGTTCAATTAGTTTCTAATATTACATTGGTATCAGCCAATGCAACATCTCAGATACCTTATATTGGCGAATTTACAGTAAATGGTACAATTGATTTTAGTACATTTACAATATCTCAGGCTGGAGGCGTTGCAGGCGTTGCAAAATTTACAATAAATTCAGCTGCTAAATTAATAACTGCTAATGTTGCAGGTGTATTTGGTTCAGTTTCTTCAGCTAACATGACCAATATTTTTAGTAGTGGTGCTAATTATGAATTTCAAGGGGCAGCAACAGGTACATTTATAACAACCCCATTAGTAAACACCGTTAATAATTTATTTATAAACAGATCTTCAGGTGTTACTTTAAATCAAAACCTAACTGTTACCGGAATTTTAAGTTTAACAAGCGGTGTTTTTAAAATAGAATCGTACAATCTGATTTTAAACAATAATGTATCTGGAAGCTTAGGCGTTGCAAATATGATTGTTCCTGAAGGCACAGGTAACCTTGTACGTAATTTTTCCAGTATAGGTACTTATTTTTTTCCTGTTGGAAGTTCAAACCCAGCTGTATATTCTCCTGTAAGTTTGAATGTTAATTCAGGAACTTCAGGTGCTATTAATCTTAATCTTATTAATAATCAGGATCTTTCTCTTGATTATAATTGTTTTCTCAAACGAGCCTGGGTAATCACAGGATCAAATATTTCGAATTATGATGTGAGTTTTATCTATGATGATAGCGATATTAATTCAGGAGGAACCGAAAATGAACTTTTTGGAGGAAAATCAGAAGACAATGGTGTGAGTTGGACTAATTTTAATGCTATTAATTCTGTTACGAATATATTCAGCATGAATGGACTGACTAATTTTAGTAAGTTTTCAGCCAATGGAAAATTAAGAGCAACAACTTCTGTTAGTTCTGTAAATGTCTGTCAGGGTGATTCTGTTTTACTTACAGGTGGTGCAACTGGAGGAAAAACACCTTATACATGGTCGTGGAGTGCGAGTCCTTCTTCTGGTATAAGTTTTTTACCTGATAGTAGTAATCAGAATCCTGCTGTTTTGTTTTCGAATTCTGGGACATATACGTTTACTTTAACTGTTACTGATAGTCGAGGAAAAATAGCATCAAATACAACATCATCAATTACAGTTAATGCAACAGCTATTGCACCAACATTAAGCACAGCTACCCCTGCAAATGGTACAACAATATGTGCAGGTTATAATACAGGAACCGTAACAGGAACAGGCGGATCTGGCGGATCCACTGGAGCAGCCAATGAATATCAATATAGCATAAATGGCGGAAGTACCTATTCAGCTTATACGAATGGCGCAGCCATAACTACTACAGGAGCTACGACCAGTATAATTGTTCAGGCAAGAAGAACTGGTGGTGCAATTTGCTCAAATTCAGCATGGTCAACCATTTGCATCTGGTCAATTTCATCTCCAACTGTAAATCCGACATTAAATACAGCTACACCAGCAAGTGGAACTTCAATATGTGCAGGTTATGAACCGAGTGCAACAATTACAGCAGGTTCTGGCGGTTCGACAGGAGCAACAGATACTTATGAATACAGTATAAATAATGGAAGTAGTTGGTCTTCATATATCTCAGGTTCAGCCATAACTACCACTGGAGCTACAACCAATGTAATGATAAGAGTAGGCCGTTCGGCAGGCAGTTATGGTTGTACAGCAACCGGACCAACCACAATATTTATCTGGCCAGTATCCACAACACCAATATCACCAACATTAAGCACAGCGACCCCTGCAAATGGTACAACAATATGTGCAGGTTATAATACAGGAACCGTAACAGGAACAGGTGGATCTGGCGGATCTACCGGAGCAGCTAATGAATATCAGTATAGTATAAATGGTGGAAATACCTATTCAACATACACGAATGGTTCAGCGATAACTACAACTGGAGCAACAACGAGTGTGATTGTTCAATCGAGGAGGACAGCAGGAGGCTATGGATGTACAAATTCAGCATGGACAACAATTTGTGCCTGGCCAATATCAGCACCAACAGTGAATCCGACATTAAATACAGCCACACCAGCAAGTGGAACTTCAATATGTGCAGGTTATAGTCCGAGTGCGACGATAACAGCAGGTTCTGGAGGTTCAGCAGGAGCTGTTGATACTTATGAATACAGTATCAACAACGGCACAACATGGTCAGCTTATACCTCAGGTTCAGCAATAACTACCACTGGAGCTACAACCAATGTATTAATCCGAGTAAGTCGTTCGGCAGGTAGTTATGGATGTACAGCAACCGGACCAACCACAATTGTTGCCTGGCCTTTATCTTCAACACCTGTATCACCAACATTAAATACAGCTACTCCTGCTAATGGTACAACAATTTGTACTGGATTTAATACAGGAACCGTAACAGGAACAGGCGGATCGGGTGGATCTACAGGAGCAGCAAATGAATATCAGTATAGCATAAATGGTGGAACAACTTATAATACCTACACCACCGGATCAGCCATAACAACAACAGGAGCAACAACCAGTGTAATAGTTCAATCGAGAAGAACTTCTGGAAGCTATGGCTGTACAAATTCGGCATGGACAACAATTTGCATCTGGTCAATTTCTGTACCAACAGTAAATCCAACGTTAAATACCGCCACACCATCCAGTGGCACATCAATCTGTGCAGGCTATAGTCCGAGTGCGACAATTACAGCAGGTTTTGGCGGATCAACCGGCTCAGCAGATACTTATGAATACAGTATCAACAACGGCACAATATGGTCAGTTTATACCTCAGGTTCAGCCATAACTACCACTGGAGCAACAACCAATGTATTAATACGAGCAAGCCGTTCGGCAGGCAGTTATGGATGTACAGCAACCGGACCAACCACAATAGTTACCTGGCCCGTATCCTCAACACCAATATCACCAACATTAAGCACCGCTACCCCTGCTAATGGTACAACAATTTGCGCTGGATTTAATACAGGAACCGTAACAGGAACAGGCGGATCAGGCGGCTCCACAGGAGCAGCCAATGAATATCAGTATAGTATAAATGGTGGTACAACCTATAATACATACACAAACGGAGCAGCCATAACAACAACCGGAGCTACAACTAGTGTAATAGTTCAATCGAGAAGAACTTCTGGAAGTTATGGATGTACAAATTCAGCATGGACAACCATTTGTACCTGGCCAATATCAGCACCAACATTGAATCCGACATTAAATACAGCCACACCATCAAGTGGAACTTCAATCTGTGCAGGCTATAGCCCGAGTGCGACAATTACAGCAGGTTCTGGCGGATCAGCCGGCTCAATAGATACTTATGAATACAGTAACAACAACGGCACAACATGGTCAGCTTATACCTCAGGTTCAGCCATAACTACCACCGGTGCTACAACCAATGTATTAATCCGAGTAAGTCGTTCGGCAGGTAGTTATGGATGTACGGCTACAGGACCAACTACTATAGTTAATTGGCCCGTATATCCAACGCCTTTTGCTACAATATCTTATTTAGGAACACCATATTGTAGTTTACTTTCATTACCCCAAAGTGTAAATTTAACAGGAACAAGTGGGGGTATTTATTCTGCTTTGCCAGTGGGATTAACAATAGACACAGTTTCCGGAAATATTACCCCAAATACTAGTATAGGAGGAAATTATACTGTTACATATAGGATTGCTGCAACAAGTGGTTGTGCTGTAGTTACCACAACAACTCCTGTAACAATTACAACAGTTTCGTCAGCATCTATTAATTATACAGGATCTCCATTCTGTAAAAGTATAAGTACATCACAATCAGTTACAAGAATAGGTACATCAGGAGGTACTTATACTGCTTTTCCTGCTGGTTTAACAATAGATGCAATTACAGGTGCTATTACACCAAATACAAGTTCATCAGGAGTTTATACAGTAACTTATACTATGCCATCCATTGGTGGTTGCTCAGCACAGATTGCAACTACCACGGTTACAGTTACAGCAATTCCCACAGCAATAATTAATTATATAGGAACACCTTTTTGTAATACTTTGGCTACAGAACAAACAGTAATAATTAATGGAACAGCTGCATATACAGGTGGTGCTTTTTCAGCTACTCCTACTGGCTTAACAATTAATGCGTCTTCTGGTGGCATAGTTCCAAATACAAGTACAGCAGGAATTTATACTATAACATATACTATACCTGCTACAGGTGGTTGTTCAATTCAGACTGCAACTACTAACATTACGATTACTTCACTGCCTACAGCAACAATTAGTTACACAGCTAATCCCTATTATACTGTACTTTCTTCAGCACAAAGTGTTACCTTAATAGGAGCTACAGGAGGAGTTTATACTGCTTTACCATCTGGTTTGTTAATAGATACTACAACTGGTTCTATTATTCCTAGTGCAAGTAATGTAGGAAATTATATTGTAACTTATACTATATCTCCTTCAGGAGGCTGTGGTATCGTAACATCAACTGCAAATATAGCTATTCTATATGGAGATAGAATAAATGTTTCAGGTTCAACTGCTGCTGATGGATATTACGGATCATTAACTAATGCTTCTGGAGCATTTGCTGCAATAAATGCAACCACTCAAACAGGAAATGCAATTACTATTACTATCTCTGGAAGTTCTACCGCAGAAACAGGTGCTTATAGTTTAAATGCAGGTACTTGGAATACATTAACTCTTTATCCTATTGATACAAGTATAATAATTAGCGGGAATGTTGCTGGTCCTTTAATTAATTTTAATGGTGCAGACAATGTTACTATTGATGGTAGGGTTGATCAATCAGGTTCAATTGATTTAACAATAACCAATAATAGTACATCAAGTTTTTCAACAACATCAACAATTTCTTTTATTAATTCTGCTGAAAACAATGCAATTGAATATTGTAATATAAAAGGTTCTGAAACCAGCACAACCAGTGGTATTATCTTTTTCTCAACAGCCACAACTGGTAATGGAAATGACGGTAATACAATTGAAAATAATAATATTTCAAGTGATTTGGCAGGAAGACCTGTTAATACAATTTTTTCTTTGGGTTCTTTGGGCTTTGAAAATAGCGGAAATAATATAAATAATAACAATATATTTGATTTTTTAAATAATGGAATTGCTTCAAATGGAATAAATCTTACTGGAAACACCACAGCATGGTCTATTTCGGGTAATAATTTTTATGAAACAAACCCTTTCATTCCTACGGCAAATGTAGCATATAATATTATTCAAATTAATAACTCATCTGGAGTTGATTTTGATATTTCAGATAATTTTATTGGAGGAAGTTCTCTGTTTTGTGCTAATTTACCTTGGACGAAAACAAATGCTTTTAACAATGTTTTTAATGCAATAAATTTTAGTGTTGGATTTGCAACTGCAAGTAATATTCAAAATAATACTATTCAAAATATTAGTTGGAATAATTCAGGAAATGCCACTTGGACAGCTATTAATATTAATTCAGGTGATGTTAATATTGGAACTATAACAGGTAATTCAATAGGAGATTTAGTTAGTCAGAATTCTATTTCTATAATAGATGGGGCAACAGCCGCAAATGTTTATGGAATCAATATTGCAAGTACAGGAACAGTAAATTGCCAGAATAATAATATTGGTTCTATTACTGCAGCTAATGTAAATACTACTTATGCAACAAATTTTTATGGAATAAACAAAACTTCAGTTATAGGAACTACAACTATTGTAAATAATACTATTGGCAGCGAAACGTTTGCCAATAGCATACAATCAAGTTCACAGAGTACAGGTAATCCTCAAAGTGTTTATGGAATAAATAATGCAGGAACAGGAATAATAGTTATAAATGACAATACAATAGCTAATTTAACAAATAGCACTACTAATACAAATATCGCTACCGTTGGACTTATTAATGGCATTGCATCAATAACAGGTACTGATACCATATCCAATAATTTAATTCACAACTTAAGCATTGCAAATGCAAATACATCAGCTACTAATACTGCTTCTATTTGTGGAATAGCACTTGCGGGGACAACAACAAAAATTGTTAGTGGCAATATAATTTATAATTTATCAAATTCTTATACTTCTTTTGCTGGTAATGTTATTGGATTATTTTTTACTGGAAGTACGGGTACTAATAAAGTTTCTGGTAATTTTATTTATAGCTTAACAGTTTCTGGTGTTAGCTCTTTTAATTCTTCAATATATGGTATTAAAATAGCAGCTGCTAATACTACCTATTATAATAATATCATTAGTTTAGGTGGAAATATTGCAACAACTATTTATGGTATTTATGAAACAGGAGCTGCAAGCAATAATAATAACCTTTATTTTAACACAATATATATTGGTGGTAATTTGACTGCCGGATCTACAAATAAGTCCTATGCTTTATATAGTGCAACAACTACAAATACACGAAATTTTAGTAATAATATTTTAGTAAATACGAGATCAACCACAGGAGGTCTGAGTTTGCATTATGCTGCTTGGTTTAATTATGCCGTTAGTACTAATTTAACTTTAAATTATAACGATTATTTTGTTTCAGGTATCGGTGGAGTAATAGGAAATTATAATAGTACAAATTTAGTTTCACTTCCACTTATTACTGGAATGGATGCTAATAGTTTGATAACCAATCCAAACTTTTTAACTGCTGGAGGTACAAATGCTACGGATTATGAACCATCTTCGAGTATATTAGCAGGAACTTCAATTGCCGGAATCATAACAGATTATTCAGGCAGCACTCGATTAGCAACACCTACAATTGGAGCAATAGAAGGTACAATAAGTTTAAATGTTGATGTTTATAAATCAGGGATTTATCAATCTACTTATTTGCGATTGAAAGATGCTTTTGATAAAATTAACAATGGTACACACACAGGAATCCTTGATATTAGAATAAAAGCAAATACTTCAGAAATTGCATCAGCCGTGCTTTATCAGAGTGGATATACTGGTGCTGGTAGTACTTCAAATTATAGTTCTATTAAAATCTATCCTACAGTAACGGGGATTACAGTGACGGGAAATCTCGCTGCTCCTCTAATTGACTTAAATGGAGCAGATAGTGTAACTATTGATGGTAGTGTGAATGCATCTGGTATTATAAAAGACCTAATAATTACAAATACAAATGTTGGGACAGCATCAACTATTCGATTTATCAATTCTGCTGAAAACAATACAATAAGAAATTGTATTATTAAAGGTTCTGAAACAAGTACTTCAAATGGGATTTTCTTGTTTTCAACTGCCACAACTGGTAATGGAAATGATGGAAATAATATTATAAATAACGATATTACAAGTGATGTAGCTGGTAGACCTATCAATGCAATTTATTGTCTTGGATCAACAGGTTACGAAAATAGTGGAAATAATATCAGCAATAATAATATTTACAATTTCCTAAAGAATGGAACAACATCAAATGGAATAAGTATAGCAGGAGGTAATACTGCAATTAATATTAATGGAAATAGTTTTTATGAAACTACTACTTTTATACCTACTGCAAGCGTTGCATATAACGCAATTTTAATTAACAATACATTGGGAATTAATTTTAATATTTCAAATAATTTTATTGGCGGAAGTGCAAATTCATGTACAGGAACTGCATGGGTTAAAACGAATGCCTTCAATAATACTTTTAATGCAATTAATATTAGTGTTGGGACTTCTTCTGTTACCAATGTTCAAAGCAATTTAATTCAGAATTTTAATTGGAGTAATTCTGGGTCTGCTGCTTGGTCAGGAATTAATATTGCTTCAGGAAATGTAAATATTGGTACAAATTTGGGTAACACAATTGGAGCTACAACTGGAACAGGATCTATTTCAATTATTGGTGGAGCAACTGGTGTGAATGTTTATGGAATTTATATATCAAGTACAGGAATTATTGATTGTCAAAACAACATAATAGGTTCTATTATAGCTGCTAATGCTAATACTACATTTGCAGCTAACATATATGGTGTAAATTATATAGCTGCAACAGGAACAACGACTATTAGTAACAATTTAATTGGAAGTAGCACTACTGCCAATAGTATTCAAGCTAGTTCATTAAGTACAAGTAATGCACAAAGTGTTTACGGAATTAGCTCAACAGGTTCTGGAAATGTTAATATAAATAGCAATACGATAGCAAATATTACAAACAATACAACCAATACTACAACTGGAACAGCTGGGTTAATCAATGGAATTAGATCTACATCAGGAACAAATATAATTACTAACAATATTATTCACGATTTATCAAATGCTAATCGAAACACATCTACTTCCAATACTGCCTCTGTTTGTGGTATTGCCTTAACTGGTTCTACATTAAGAACCGTATCAGGAAACTCAATATATAATTTATCAAATATTAACGCTTCATTTGCTGGTACTGTTATCGGAATGTATTTTTCAGGTGGAACAACTTCAAATATTGCTTCAGGTAATTTTATCTACAACTTATTAGTACCAGGTGTTTCTTCAACAACGGCATCAGTATATGGTATCAAAATTGCTTCTGGTACTACAATATATTCAAATAATATCATTAATTTGGGTGGAAACACAAAAACAACTATCTATGGTGTTTATGAAACTGGTGCTGCAAGCAATAATAATAATCTATATTTTAATACTATATATATTGGAGGAAGTTTGGTTTCAGGATCAACAAATAAGTCATATGCTTTATATAGTGCTGTAACTACCAATACACGTAATTTTAGAAATAATATCTTTGTAAATGCTCGTTCAACAATTGGAGGGGCAAGTTTGCACTATGCAATGTATATTGTAACTACTGGAGGAACATTAACAGCTAATTATAATGATTACTATGTAACTGGAATAGGAAGTGTTTTAGGCTATTATGGTGCAAATAAAACTGTTTTGCCAATAGTTACAGCTCAAGATGCTAATAGTTCTGCCATCAATCCTCAATTTGCAAATGCTGGTTCTACATTTGCTATTGATTATAAAATAACTGCTAATCTTGTTGGTGTTACAGGAACAGGAATTACACTTGATTATGGTGGAATAACAAGAATTAATCCTTCAATGGGGGCATGGGAAAATATAACTATCAACAAATGGAAAGGCACTTTAAGTAATAATTGGAATACACCTGGCAATTGGTTGTTAAATATAGTTCCTGCTGCGGATGCAAGTATAGTTTTTGATGATGCTCCACTTAATCATTGCCAATTGGATCAAGATCGTTCAGTAACTAATATTACTATCAATCAATCAACTTATCGAATGGTAACTAATGGTTTTAAACTTACTGTAAAAGGGGATTTAATCTTTACCAATGGAGCACAAATAAATGCTTCAAATACTAACTCTACTTTAGAGTTTGCTGGTGGTGCTCCTCAAAGTATACCTACTGGATCATTTTTTAATAATGAAATATATAATTTGTTAATAAATAATTCAAATAACATCGCACTTAACGGCACGCTTCGTTTACTTAATACAATTACTGCTAATGCTGGACGATTAGATGCACTAACTAATACCCCTACAGTGATATATGCTGGTGCAACTTCGCAAACTATTGAAATTAACCGATATCTTAGCGAAAGAGTATATAATTTAACCATTGATAATGCAAGTGGAGTAACACTCAATACTAATTTTACTGTAAATAACACATTAATAATTAACTCAGCTAAACTTTTCACTATACCTTCAACTAAACAATTAACAGTTCTTGGATCTTTTACTAATAATGCAGGAACTTCAGGTTTCGTGTTACAATCAGATGCATTAGGAACAGCTTCACTTATACATTCTTCTAATAATGTGGCTGCTACTATGCAACGTTATATAAGTGGTAGTGCTGAAGATTGGCACTTTTTATCTTCACCTGTAACAGCACAAAGCATTTCTGGTAGTTGGACACCTTCGGGAACTTATGGAAATGGGACAGGTTATGATCTCTATGCGTGGAATGAGCCTACTAATTGCTGGATTTATAAGCTTAACACTACTTCAGCTATTAATTGGAATACAATACATCCAGGAAGTACTTTTGCAGTGGGGCGTGGTTATTTATATTCTGTACAAGCAAGTAATCCAACCAAACTATTTTTAGGAAATTTAAATAATGCAAACATAAGCTATTCTCTTTCTGCATTAAGTCCTGTTGATAGTGTAAAAGGATTTAATTTGATAGGTAATCCTTACCCATCTTCTATCGACTGGCAAGCAAGTTCTGGCTGGACACGTTCTAACTTACTTAACAGTGGAAGTGGATTTGATATGTGGATATACAATAAAGCAGCTTCCAATTATGGGGTATGTAATTCTGTAACAGGAAGTGGTACAAATGGTGTAAGCAGGTATATTGCTCCAATGCAGGGCTTTTTTGTAAGAGCAGCTACAGCAGGCAATTTGAGTATGGATAACACTGTAAGGGTTCATAATGGTGCTGGTGGATGGCTTAAAAATAATGCAGAAATTGATCCTAAAATACTAAGTGTAGTTGTTCAATCATTAACAGGTAGCGGTTTCGATGAAGTTAGATTACAGTTTGGATATGATAATAATGAAACTGGTGCTGCTAAATTATTTAGTCCTGTTGTTATTGCTCCAAGTCTTTATTTGCCAGCTATGGGGGAATTGTTTTCTATTCGATATCTTACTGATACAATTGATAATCCATCGGTTCCCGTTATGTTTAAAACCGAAATAGATGGAAATTATTCGATTAAATGCAACTTTAGCTTTGATAGATTTGAAACGGTAATGCTTGAAGATCGTAAAACGCATTTTATCCAGAATATGAAAGCTAAAAACACCTATAATTTCCAATCTTCAAGAACAGACGATGTATTTCGTTTTGTGTTACATTTTGGACCTGAAGAAAATGCTTTATACAGTGAACTTCCTGCTAGAATTTATACCGATGGTGATCATTTACTTATAGATCTTTCGCTGGTAAGCAAAGAAACTGAAGCTTATGTTTATGATGCTTTGGGTAGATTGTTATTACAAACGACATTGCAAGGTGCATTTCAGCATAAACTTACTTTAAAAGCTAAATCTCAAATACTTGTAGTACAGTTGAAAAATCAACAAGGCAATATTTGCCGAAAGCTTTTCTTTAATAATAAATACGAATAGTTCTTTAATCTGGCTTTTGATAAGTAAGTAGTCGAATATTAATAGATAATTATTGATTTTAAATCACAATAATTTAGTTGAGTCTGAAATAGATTAATAATTTAAAATTAATTGAAAATAAATAGGGGATTACTACTTTACATTCTGTTTATTTC
>JACABE010000002.1:0-75338 GCA_013377005.1 Bacteroidota bacterium | reverse complement strand
TAAGTATTAAAAAATGGTGTAAATTAAATGTTTTTTTTATTTCTATATTTTTGAAAAAGAATTAAATTTGATGACAATTAATATACTAAATTAATATTCTCAAACTTAACTGCTAAAATGATAAATCTTTTATAAAAAGTCTATGATGGCAAAAAGAAAAATAATTATTGAAAGGGATGAAAAGCCAGTTCTAAAAATCCTCTTTGAAAATTCATTAGCAGGTAAGAATTATTTAAAAAATCGTCAGAAATGATCTCAAATAACCTTTCAGAAGCCGAAATGCACAAACTAATTCATGAACTTCAAGTTCGACAAATAGAATTGGAAATGCAGAATGAAGAGCAAAAACAAACTATAAGAGCTTTTCAAGAAAGTGAAGCTAAATATAGAATAATTACAGAGAACGTTAATGATATGATTACTCGTCACACTCCTGAGGGAATTTATACATATCTTTCTCCTTCATGTCAATCAATTTTAGGATATCAACCACATGAACTTATTGGTATTAATCCTTATACGTTGTTTCACCCTGATGATATTCTTGCAATTGAAAAAACACATTCAACTATTGTTAAAAATCAAGATGTTAAATTAATTACTTATAGAATTAAACGTAAAGATAATCAGTATGTTTGGCTTGAAACCAATAATAAATCAATAATAGATACTAAATCGGGTGAAATAAAAGAAATTATTTGTATTTCTCGTGATATCACAGAAAATAAAGAGGCAGAAATAAAATTACAACTTTCAGAACTGAAATATAAAAACCTTGTTGAATATTCAATAATAGGCATTTATTCAACAAATTTAAAAGGTGATTTCTTATTTGCAAATAATGCAATGTGCAAAATTTTAGAAGTAGATACTATTGAAGAATTATTAACTAAGAATGTAAAATCAAATTATAAAAATAGCGGGGAGAGAGATACATTTGTTGATTTAATTCTAAAGTCAGGTTTATTATCTAATTACGAGGTTGAATTAATAACACAGAAAGGTAAAATCATTCATGTATTACTTAACTCTTTTATCAATGGCGAGGTAATTACAGGAATGATGATGGATATTACAGAACGTAAACAATCAGAAAAATTGTTGCATGACATTATTGATAAAAATCCAATTTCTATTCAAATAGTTGATAAAAAAGGGTTAACGATTAAAATAAACCCAGCTCATACTAAATTATTTGGCACAGTTCCTCCTCCAAATTTTTCAATTTTTGATGATTTGCAAAGCAAAAGCCCAACTCTTGAAAAATTAATTTTGCTTGTAAAAAAAGGAGAGGTTGTACAACTTCCAGATTTGTATTATAATACGCATGATATATCTTCCGATTTTCCTAATTTTCCTGTTTGGATTCGTGCTCTTATTTTTCCTATTAAAGATAATTACGGAAATCCAGATAGGTTTGTTTTTATGCATGAAAATATTACTGCCCGTAAACATGCCGAAGATTTGATAAAAAGTAGTGAGGAAAGATATCAAACATTCATTAATTCAACAGATGATATTACATTTCTTAAAGATGAAAATTTACGTTATCAGATAATTAATCAAGCTACAATAGCTTTTTTTGGAAAGGATAAGGAAGAAATTATAGGTTCAACTGATTTTGAACTTATGGATGAGAAATCGGCTAACTATTGTTTAGATACAGATAAAAAAGTTATTCGTGATAATAAATTGTCAATAAATGAAGAGTTAGTTAAAGGTAGAACTTATGAAACACATAAGTTTCCTGTAAAAATGACAAACGGCTTAATGGGTATTGGTGGTATTGTGCGTGATATTACTGATCGCAAGAAGGTGGAAGAGATATTGAGAGAAAGCCTTATATCATTAGATGATGCTCAAGAAATAGCAAAGATGGGCAGTTGGGAATTTGATGTAATTACTCAAAAACAGAAATGGTCAAAAAATTGCTTTAGATTATTTAACTTGAAACCCTTTGAAATTGATCCTACATTTGAATATTTCAAAAGCAGAATTCATAATGATGATTTACAATTAATTGATGACGGTATTAAATATCTACTAAAAAATAAAACTTCAATTGTTTTAGAAATGCGGATAATGTTAGAAGACGGAACCTATAAATGGTTACAGAATAATATTGTTCCAATTTTTCAAGACGATAAACTTGTTAAGCTAAAGGGGACTAATATTGATATTACAATAAGAAAACTGGCAGAAGAAGCATTAAAAACAAGCGAAAATCGTTATAGTGATTTAGTATCTAATATGCTTGATGGAGTTTATCAAAGTACTCCCGAAGGTAAATTTTTAAGTGTAAATGATGCGATGGTAAAAATGTTTGGATATCAATCGAAAGAAGAAATGCTTTTACTTGACATCAAACATGATATGTATATCAACCCTGAAGATAGGGGTAATGTTTATCCAAAATCCAAAGCAGGGATTCGCACTGAATTATGTTTAAAAAAGAAAGATGGTTCCTTAATATGGTTGTCTGATAGTGGTACATATATTAAAGATGTTGAAGGAAAAATTATAAGACATGAAGGTATTTTGCGAGATATTACTGAACGTAAATTGGCAGAAGAAGCATTGAGAGCAAGTGAATTAAGATATAGGGCTCTTTTTAAAACATCTCCTTCTGGTATTACTGTATTGGATGAAAATGGAATTATTCTTGAAGCAAATGAAGCATTTGCAAAAATGACACTTTTCTCTATTGAGGAATTATTAGGAAGTGATATAAGATTATTAACTACTGTTGAAACAACAAATATAGTTCATGAAAATATTCGTCGGATTATAGATGGAGAAACTTTAGAACAAGAAGTCTTAAGTAGGAGAAAAGATGGGAGCTATCGTGTCTTTTTGTTAAGAGAGAATCTTATTACCTTACCAGATGGAGGACGAGGAATTCTTTCTGTTCATAACGATATTACCGACCGTAAGCAGGCAGAAGAAGCTTTACGAGAGAGCGAAGAATGGAATAAGGCAATTTTACATACAATTTTATCTGGTGTTACTGTGATAGATGTCGATACTCGTAAGATAATTGAGGTAAATGATATAGCTCTTAAGTTAATTGGACTACCCAGAGAGCAAGTCGTTGGTTCAATATGCCATAAATTTATTTGTCCGGCAGAAGAAAATAAGTGCCCGATACTTGATCTTGGAAAGACTGTTGATTTATCAGAAAAAAAATTATTAACTGTTGATGGTTTACAAAAAGATATTATCAAATCGGTTGTACCTATACAATTTCGTGGACATAAGTATTTAATAGAAAGTTTTGTAGATATAACAGAGCTCAAGAATTCACAGGAAGAAAATAAAATTAAAAATGAAGAATTACTAAAGATAAATTCTGAAAAAGATAAGTTTTTTGCTATTATAGCTCATGACTTAAGGAGTCCTTTCAATAGCTTTTTAGCTCTTACTCAAATAATGTCAGAAGAACTTCCAAATCTTTCATCAATTGAAATTCAAAAATTTGCAGATAGCATGAGAAAATCAGCCACCAATCTATTCCGTTTGCTGGAAAATTTACTAGAATGGTCGCGAATACAACAAGGCTTGATTCCTTTTACTCCTGAAATTGTTCAATTATTACCAATTGTGGAAGAAAGTATGGAAATGATTATTGAAGCTGCTAAAAATAAAGATGTTAAAGTGGCTCTTAATATTCCTGTTGAATTAAAGGTCTTCGCTGATAGCAATATATTACAAACTGTGATTCGGAATTTGGCTTCAAATGCAGTGAAGTTTACACCAAGAGGAGGCAGGGTGCTGATTTCTGCAAAATCAACTTACGAAAACTCTGTGGAGATAGCTATTAGCGATTCAGGGATAGGTATTGGTCAGGAAATGATTGATAATTTATTCAGAATCGATATTAATACAAGTAGGAAAGGTACAGAAGGAGAGGTAAGTACAGGTTTGGGTTTAATTATTTGTAAGGATTTTATTGAAAAGCACGATGGTAAATTAAGCGTAAGAAGTGAAGAAGGAAAAGGATCAACATTTTATTTTTCAATTCCGAATGAAGCAAAAGTAGATGAGAAAGGATTTATACAAAAAGTAGAGTTATCTGAAGGTATAAAATTAAAAAAAATTAATATTTTAATTGCTGATGATGATCAAGTTTCTGTGATGTTACTATCAATGGCATTGAAAGGATTTAGTAATGAAGTATGGGTAGCAAGAAATGGATTAGAAGCAGTTGAAATGTGTCGCAATAATTTGGATATTAACGTAGTACTTATGGATATACAAATGCCGGAAATGGATGGATATCAGGCAACCAAAGAAATTCGTTTATTTAACTCAGATATAATTATAATTGCACAAACTGCCTATGCTTTTTCTGAAGAAAATGAAAATGCAATATCTTTAGGTTGTAATGATTATATTGCAAAACCATTTAAGGATGATGAATTGAAACAAAAGATAAATAAATTAATGATGACCAATTGAAAAATTATATGAATACTCATGTTCTGATATATGAGAAAAGAAATGAATATATTATGTATATTCCATTGGTAAAATATATTGGAGTCTTAAGAATTTTGAAATATTATATACACGAAATCAATAATATAAATAGTACATATAGATGAAAGATTCAATAATAATAGAATTGTTGCAAAATGTTGCAATCTTGCTTTCTTTTGCAATGCTATATGAAAATATATGGATACAAAAAGAAGATTCAAAGAGTATTATTACTAAGATAATTACTGGTATTATTATTGGAGGAATTGGGGTTGCTTTGATGTTTACACCATGGATTTTGGTTCCTGGAATTGCTTTCGATACTCGTTCGGTTATGCTTTCAATTTCGGGTTTGTTTTTTGGTGCTCTTCCTACTTTTGTTGCAATTTTGATTTGTGGTATTACAAGAATTTATATTGGTGGTGCTGGTATATGGATGGGCTTAGCTGTAATTATTAGCTCTGGAGGTATTGGTTTGTTGTGGCGTAAGTTTAGACCATCTTGGAAAACTAATAATTATATTTTTGAATTATTAGCTTTGGGATTGATAGTACATCTTGTTATGTCTGTTTGCACTTTGCTTTTACCTTCTGATAAAATACTTATAACTTTTAAAACCATTGCTTTACCAATATTATTGATATATTCACCTGCTTGTATGCTACTCGGATTATTAATGTTGAAGCAATCAAGAAATTGGCAAAACAGATTGATGCAAATAAAGCTATTGGAATCGGAGCGAAGATTAAGCAAGATTTTTGATAGTGGAAATATTGTATCTCTTATGCTTAACAAGGAAGGTAATATTACTTTTTGTAATGACTACTTTTTATACATAACGGGATATTCTTTTGACGAAATCAATGGAAAAAATTGGTTCGACCTTTTTATTCCTTCTGAAATGAAAGATATTATATATCAAATCTTTATAAAAGGTATTCGTGAAGACAATATTTTATCTAACAATGAAAATGAGATATTTACAAAAAGTGGTAATCTTATATACATATCTTGGTACAATATCACTTTAAAATCTGATTCAGAAGAGGTAACGGGTACAGCAAGTATCGGGGTAAATATTACTGATAGTAAAAGATATGAAAATAGTCTTAAAGAGAAAAACCTGGAAATTGAAAAGCAAAATATTGAATACAAAAAGTTGAATGAGGAATTACTAATTGCTAAAGATAAGGTTGAAGAAACTGCTCGTTTAAAGACAGCTTTTTTGAATAATATTTCGCATGAAATAAGAACGCCATTTAACGGAATACTTGGATTTCTATCAATAATTAAAGATAATACTCTTACAGAAAATGAAAGGGATTTATACATTAATATAATTAACAAAAGTTCGTACCGACTTATGAATACTATTAATGATATTGTTGAAATTTCACAAATTCAGGCACGGCAATTGAAACTGAAATTAACAGAAGTCAATATTAGTGATATTGTCAACGAAATGATTGATAACTTTGAAACTTATTTTACGGACAAAGGTCTGGGTTTTTTAATTTACAATGAATTACTTAAAACAAATGAAGTCATTGGAACTGATGCTGCAAAGTTAAAAACTGTTATTTCAAATTTGTTTTTAAATGCTATTAAATTTACAAAAACGGGTTCGATAGAGTTTCGTATAATTAAGGATGGAGATTATCTTTTGTTTTCTCTTAAAGATACGGGGATTGGAATTGCTGAAAAAAAGCTTCAGTTAATTTTCGAAATATTTATGCAAGCAGATGTATCGAGTACACGACAATTTGAAGGTGCTGGTTTAGGTTTATCTATTGCCAGAGCCTATGTTGAAATGTTGGGTGGAAAAATTTGGGTGGAAAGCGAACTTGGTAAAGGTTCTACCTTTTATTTTACTATTCCATATAACTGCGTAAAATTAGAAAAAGAAGGAATTCCAGATATTGTACCATTAGTGAAAGAAGAAAAGTCTATTAAAAGTCTAAAAATATTAATTGCCGAAGATGACGAAGCTTCAGAATTATTTATTTCATTATTTGTTAAATCATTCGGCGAAGACCTTTTATGTGTAAAATCAGGTGCTGATGCTGTTGAAACTTTACGTTGCAATCCCGATATTAATTTGATATTGATGGATATAAAAATGATGGGAATGAATGGTCTTGAAGCTACACGGCAAATCAGGCAGTTTAATAAGGATGTAATAATAATTGCACAAACGGCATATACTTTACCCGAGGATAGAGAAAATGCCCTCGATGCAGGTTGCAACGATTATATTACGAAACCTATACAAAAAGAAGAATTACTAACAATGATTAAAAAATATTTTTAAAATATAAACTCTAACTTTTTTTGTTAAATACTTAATATAAAAAATTTGCTTTCCACTCTGTCTGTAATGTAAGTCTAAAGAATACTTTAGGTTTCCCTTTAAAAGCAAAACTAAAATATTTTTCTTGATGATTATTTTTGATTTCAAAAGCTTAATAGAAGTTGAGAATTGATTTGATACTATTGTGAAACAATAGAACTAGATGCTATTATTTTTATTAAAAAAATAAGAAGAAATTAAATAATATAACTCCTACGATTCAATATCTGTATGAGTTTTTTTTATTAAAAACAGGTACTAGTATTGATAAAATTTTATTATCTTTACTTCAAGTTTCTAAGCATGAAATAGAGAGAATTTTTATAAAACTATTTAAGGTAAAAAATCGTATAAAATAATTGCCTGTAATAAGTCCTTGTTATAATAACACCAATATAACAAGAATATATCATAGACATTGTATTTTTAAGCTAATAAACAGTTATTTAATCAGAAATTTTATTAAAAACATTCATATGAAAACAGAACAAATAATATATTCCGAAACCAAAGGATGGGTAACAAAAACCGAAAATAATTTAAGCAATTTAGCTCAGTTGGTTTTCTTATTTGGGAACAAAGACTTGTTAAAAGAACAGCAGCATATCAATTTTGTAAAGGCATCTTACCCGAATGCACAAATTATTGGTTGTTCAACTGCAGGTGAAATTTGTCAGGAAGAAGTTTTTAATAATAATATTGTTTGCACTGCAATATGGTTTCAAAAAACATTTATTGAAATAGCCTCAGAAAACATTCATTCGATGGAAGAGAGCTTTTCAATAGGCGAGAGGCTTGCTGGAAAACTTGATAAAAATAATCTTGTTCATATAATGATATTTTCAGAAGGCTTAAATATCAACGGTAGCGAACTTACAAAAGGCATAAATAACAAACTCAATAACAGAATTTCTGTCACGGGTGGTTTGGCTGGCGATCAAGCTAACTTTGCCGAAACCGTTATTGTTCACAATAAAATTGGTGAGAAAAATCAGGTATTAGCTATTGGATTTTATGGCGAACACCTTCATGTCGGTTATGGATCAATGGGCGGCTGGGATTCATTTGGAGTAGATCGTGAAGTTACAAAATCAAAAGGAAATATTTTATATGAGTTAGATGGACATTCTGCACTTGAACTTTACAAGCGTTATCTGGGGATTCATGCTGCAAATCTTCCATCTTCAGCATTACTTTTTCCCTTAAGTCTTCGTTTAAAAAATTCAGAAACATCACTTGTACGAACAATTTTATCAGTAAATGAAACCGATGGCAGTATGGTTTTTGCAGGAGATATTCCTCAGGGTGAATATGTAAGATTAATGAAAGCAAGTTCTGATAAGCTTATTGATGGAGCTAATGATGCTGCTGAAATGTCAAAAATTAGCCTTAAAATGACTGACCCTGATCTTGCAATACTAATTAGTTGTGTTGGTCGTAAATTAGTATTAAAGCAAAGAGTAGAAGAAGAACTCGAAATTATTCGCGAAGTAATTGGCAATACTACTACTGTTACAGGCTTTTATTCTTATGGAGAAATATGTCCAATTAAACCTTTCGAACAACATTGCGAATTACATAATCAAACTATGACAATTACTCTATTTAAAGAGAAATAAACCTAAAGACTATGGAAAATAAATTGAATAAACTTTTATTTCGCCAAATTAACAAGCATTTTGGTTCTATCAATAACCTATCTGAAGAGTTTAAAAGCTTTATTTTAGATATCAATAATACTTATGATAATTTTGATGAAGACTCTCAATTGCTACAAAACTCAATAGAAATTAGTTCTCAAGAACTTAGAGATGCTTACCAAAAGCATAAGATTGATGCTGAAGTGCAAAAAGAAACTATCAATAAAATAAAAGAAGCTATATATGCAATCAATCCTTCTGCACAAAGCGATTTAAATAAAAGAGAATCCATTTCATCCGATAGTAATTATCTATTTCATTCATTAATAAAATTAATAGAAGAACACAAGCAAGCGGAAGAAGAAATTCTTAAATTGTCAAAAGCAGTAGAGCAAAATCCTGCTTCAATCGTTATTACCGATACAAATGGATGTATTGAATATGTAAATCCTAAATTTTGTAACTTGACAGGATATAGCAAGGAAGAAGTAATAGGCAAAAATCCAAGAATATTAAAATCAGATAGCTCTTCTCCAGAGTATTTTAAAGAACTTTGGAGAACAATATTATCGGGCAAAGAATGGAAAGGTGAATTACAAAATAAAAAGAAAAATGGCGAACTTTTTTGGGAATCTTCTTCAATATCACCTCTTATTAACGAAAATAAACAAATCACTCATTTTATTGCAATTAAAGAAGATATCACTGAAAAAAAACATGCCCAAGAAGAAAGTATTAGGCAATCAGGGCTGATAACATCATTGTTAGATTCAATACCTGATATTATCTTTTTTAAGGATATTGAAGGTAATTATCTTGGCTGTAATACACCTTTTGCTGAATTTGTTGGAAAATCAAAAAATGAAATTATTGGGAAAAACGATTATAATCTATTCGATAAAGACACGGCTTATTTGTTTAGGTACTATGATAATGAGATGCTTGAAAATAAATTAACTCGTCATAATGAAGAATGGGTTGTTTATCCAGATGGTAGAAAAGTTTTGCTTGACACTTTAAAAACTCCTTATTGGGCAAGTGATGGTATCTTGATAGGAATACTAGGAATAAGCCGTGATATTACCAAAAGAAAAGAAGCTGAAGAAGGATTATTACAAAGTAGCAGAAAATTTGAAGCTATTATTTCAGCTTCTCCTGATGGCATAGGTATGGCATCAATAGATGGGAAAATCAAACTTATGTCTGAAAAGTTAGCTGTCATTCATGGTTATTCTGTTGAAGAAAAAGATGATAATCTTGAAAAATCAATATTCGATTTTATTGATCCTTCTAATCATAAAATTTTGAATGATAATATTCACAAATTGCTCGAAGGCGAAAAAAATCAGAAAATAACAGAATATCTTGCCTTAAAAAAAGATAAAAGTCAACTTTATATAGATGTTAATTCTACTGTTTTGCACGATTCTAATGGCAATCCTGAAAGTATATTATTTATTGAACGTGATATTACTGAACGCAAACAAATGGAGGCCGAAAGGACAAGGCAAACTGCTTTAATTACTTCTTTATTGGATTCAATTCCTGATATAATTTTTTTCAAAGATATAAATGGAGTTTATCTTGGGGGCAATCCAGCTTTTGCAGAATTTTCCGGACGATCAAAGGATGAAATTATAGGAATGACCGATTATGATATCTTTGAAAAAGAGATTGCTGATGATTTTATAGAGCAAGACAAGCTTATGATGAAAACACGTAAACCTAATCATAATGATATATGGATTACTTACCCCAATGATGGACGAAAAATATTGGTTGATACCTTAAAGACACCTTATTTAGGACATGATGGAACTTTAATAGGTATTTTAGGAATCAGTCGTGATATCACTGAACGTAAAAAAGCAGAAAACGAACTAAAACAAGTTTCTACACGCTTGGCATTGGCAACCCGAGCAGGAGGAGTGGGCGTATGGGATTTAGATATTTTAAATAATGTTTTGTTGTGGGACGATCAGATGTTTGAAATCTATGGAATTGTTGATAAGAAATATGAAAATGCCTATAATATTTGGAGGGCAGGTATTCATCCTGAAGATAAACTAAGATCTGATGGCGAAATTCATATGGCAATAAACGGTGAGAAAGAATTTAATTCTGAGTTTCGTGTTGTATGGCCAGATGGTTCTATCCATAACGTTAGGTCTTTGGCGACTGTTCAGCGCGACATAACGGGTACACCACTGCGAATGATTGGTACAAATTGGGATATTACCGAACAAAAGGAATTAGAAACTGTACTTTTGAATGCCAAAATAGAGGCGGAATTGGCAAACAAGTCTAAAAGTATGTTTTTAGCAAATATGTCACATGAAATAAGAACACCTTTAAATGCAATAATTGGATTTTCTCAACTTATGAATCGAGATCCTTTATTAACAGAAATTCAAAGAGAATATAACACATCTATAATTCGTGCAGGAGAACATCTTCTAATGCTAATAAACAATATTCTAGAACTTTCAAAGGTTGAGGCAGGACGTGTATTATTAACTCCTACAAATATAGATTTGCATGCTTTTTTGAAAGATATTCAAATGCTTTTCAAAGAACGAGCTCAATCAAAACATTTACTATTTATATTTGAAATTGCTGATGATATTCCACAGCATGTAATTGTTGACGAAAATAAATTACGCCAAGTATATATTAATTTAATTGGAAATGCTGTAAAATTTACTGATGAAGGAGGAATTGCTGTTCGTACTCGAATTAATGAAATTAATGAGCACACAACACAACTTGTTGTTGAAATACAAGATTCAGGACCAGGGATTTCTGAACATGAGTTAAAAAATCTTTTTAAACATTTTTTACAAACAAGTTCTGGAATTAAAAAAGGAAGTGGAACAGGTTTAGGTCTTGCTTTGAGTCGTGAGTTGGTTAATTTGATGGGAGGCAATATTTCTGTTGTTACTGAAGTTGGTAAAGGGTCATTGTTTACTTTTTATGTTGAAATACAAAAAGGTGTGAAGGAAGATTTTAAAGTTAAAGTCAAGAAACGTATTATTAGTGTTGATAAAAGCGAAAAAAAATATCGTATTTTGACTGTTGATGATAAAGAAGAGAACCTACAAGTAGTTGGAAAACTTCTTAATTTAGTGGGATTTGAAACAAAAGAAGCTGTAAATGGAGAAGATGCAATAGAGAAGTTTATGGAGTGGAATCCCGATCTTATATTAATGGATTTACGAATGCCTGTTATGGATGGTTATGAATCATGTCGTCAAATTAAATTAACAGAAAAAGGTAAACAAACACCTATTATTGCATTAACAGCCAGTGCATTTGAAGAAGATAAAGAAAAAGCAAAAAAATATGGTTTGCAAGGATATATCAGAAAACCGTTTAGGGAAAATGAATTATTTATTGCAATCGCTAAAACTTTGGATATTAAATATATCTATGATGAGGAATCTCAATCGGAACAAAAAAGTTATATTAATGATGAATTGGCAATAGCTCAGGATATTGCTAAAATACCTAATCGTCTTATTTTGAAATTATTGGATGCTATTGCAGTTGCGGATTTGGACTTACTAATAGAACTCATAAATAGTATTGAAATAGATAATTCAGAACTTGTTGAGCATTTAAGATCGCTTGCTAATAATTATGATTATGATTATTTACAACAAATATTAAGTAAAAGGGAGATAAAATAATGGAAAATGAAAATGTTTTAAGCAATAATACTTCTAATGTTCTTATTGTTGATGATATCTCTGACAATTTGAAAGTATTAGGAAATATACTTAAGAATGAAGGTTATAAAGTCAGACCTGTTCCTAATGGTGCTTTGGCTTTACAAGTTGCAAATAAGGAAACACCAGATATTATTCTGCTTGATATTATGATGCCGGATATGGATGGTTATGAGGTTTGTCGGCAATTAAAGCAAAATCCAATTTTAAGTGATATACCTGTTATTTTTATTAGTGCTCTTAACGATACAAATGATATTGTAAAAGCATTTACTTCGGGAGGAGTAGATTATATTACTAAACCATTTCAGGCTGAAGAAGTAAAAGCTAGAGTTGCAACACATTTGAAAATTCGTCAACAAAAACAGAAACTACAGCAGCTTAATGCCGAAAAAGTAAAGTTTTTTTCCATAATTGCCCATGATTTACGCGGACCATTAGGAGGCCTAATGATGTTAGCTGATATGATGGAAGATGAATCTTATCAACTAACGCCTGACCAAAAAGTGGAGCTGACAAAAAATTTAAGTCATTCTGCACGTAATATTTATAAACTTTTAGAAAATCTCCTTGAATGGTCGCAAATGCAACAAGGACATACTGTTTTTAATCCACAATTATTAGATTTGAATTTCGTCGTTAATGAATGTTTGAAAATTATTACAGAAACTGCAAAAAATAAAACAATAAAAATAGAAGTTAATATTCCTCCAAAAATGGAAGTGTTTGCGGATATGAATATGCTTCAAATCATTATCCGTAATCTGGTTTCAAATGCAATTAAGTTTACGCCTAAAGGCGGAGATGTCAGTATTTCTGCTAACATAGGAGTTGATAAAATTGTTGAAATAGCTGTAAAAGATAATGGTATTGGGATGAGCTACGAAATGTTGGACAATCTATTTAGACTAGATGCAAAGCATAGTCGTCCTGGCACTGAAGGTGAGCCTAGTACTGGTTTAGGTTTGCTACTTTGTAAAGAGTTTGTAGAAAAAAATAATGGGAAATTATGGGTGGTGAGTGAAGAAAAAAAAGGAAGTGCTTTTTGCTTTACTATTCCTGCAATAAATTAAAATAATTCTTTATGACAACCTATAAGGAGGCTTAATATGATGCAGCAAATAGATTATATTTTCTCATTGTTTATAATCACGTTTTTGTTAACGTTTGTTATTATTTATATTATTTGGCGTAAGCAGCACCAAAGATATATATTACCTTTCTCTCTGATATTGATATTTGTTTTTGTATCAGGCTTTTGGATTGCAAATTGGCAAGGTCAACTTACAGATAAAGAAGTAAGGAAGAATCTACAACGACAAGTAGAAGCAATTGCTCGTACAATAAATCCTGAACAAGTAAAAAAATTAGAATTCAATATAAAAGATAAATCAAAAATTGAATTTCAACAGATGTGTGAGCAAATGATGTCATACAGAAATGTAATTCAAGAGAATTTTCATGTTGCAAATATTGGTATTTACAGCATGAATATGCATAATAATATTATTAGATTTGGCCCAGAAAGCTATAGAGAAAAAGAACTTTATGCTTCCCCTCCAGGTACAATTTATAAAAAACCAACAATCGAAGTAAAGAATATTTTTTCAAAAGGTAAGGCATTTGTAGAAGGTCCTTATAGTGATGAATACAGCACTTTTGTTTCTGCATATGCTCCTGTATTTGAATTTAGTACAGGTAAAGTCTTAATGGTAGTTGGTGTGGATATTGATTTTGCTGTTTTTCAAAAAATAATTACAGATCATCGTCAAATAACTTTTTTTTGTGTTCTTATACTTGTAATGGTATTACTCGGAGGCGCTATTTTACTTGCATTACGAAAATACAGTGTTAAAAAAGATAAGTTTTTATGGAAGTACACAGAGACCATCATTATTGCCATTTTTGGCTTATCTCTTACCTTAATTATTTCATTTTCATTGCAATATCATGAAAAAGAGAAACAGCAGGATGTTTTTACACAGGTTTCAGAACCTGAAGCTAAAAGTATTTTCAAATCTTTCAAAAATCTACGTGATTATCAAATTGGAGGATTAACTCGCTATTTTTTTGGCTCTCAGGATATTTCTAGGGATGCTTTCCATTCTTTATTGGCGCCAATGTTTCAGATGAATGGTAGGCAAATTTCGATAGCTTGGGTTGTTCCTGTAAATGAAAAAGAGAAGCCAAATTTCGAATTAATAGCTCATAAAGAAGCTTTATCCGATTTTAAAATATGGCAGAAAGATGCCACAGGAAAGAAGATTCCTGTGAAAAAACGAGATGTTTACTACCCAATTTGGTATATTGAACCTTTTTTAGGAAATGAATTGTTAGCTGGTTACGATCTTTCATCTGATTCTATTGCGATGAAAACACTCGAAAAAGCTAAAAATAATGGAATGACTCTAGCATCTGATCCAATTATTCTGCCTGCAAAAAAAGAGAATAATACAGAAATATTGATATTTCAACCTGTATATTCAAATGAAAAGGGAACGCGAACTTTTCATGGGTTTCTGGTTGCAATAGTAAAACTTGAATTATTTATTCAAAGAGCAGTTTCTACTGATCCATCGGAAAAACCACAAAATATTATTAATCTATTCCAGCTATCAGTTAATCAACATCCTATATTTTTAGCTTCAACTTATGAAGAATCAGCAAAGCAAAATGGAGGTAATTTTAAGGATTTGAATCTGACACTTCAAAATACATATAAAGTCATCTATCCGATTTTTGTTTTTGGCAAAACGTATGTTACTGTTATAACACCTTTCCCTGAATCTATTATTGCTGCACCCGTATTCACTGGATATATAGCAATAGTGATAGGATTATTACTTACTTCACTTTTTGTAGCTTTTGTAGTTTTTCTTAGCCAACGTAAAACAGATCTTGAAATAAGGGTGGCAGAACGTACTTTGGAATTACGCGAGAGCGAAGAAAGATTTCGTGGACTATTTAATTCTTCTCTTGTTGGAATTGCTATTACTGTTATGGATGGCAGGTGGCTTTATTTTAATAATAAACTTTGTGAAATGCTCGGTTATTCTAAGTCAGAACTTGAAAATATGACTTGGGCAGAAATTACGCCAAAAGAAGATTTAGAAAAAGAAAAATTATTATTTGAGGAAGTTTTGTTAGGTAAAGAGCCCAAAAATATTGAAAAAAGATACATTCGTAAAGATAAGACTCTTATTGAAGTATCTGTTTCTACTGGAATTGTGAGAAATTCAGAAGGTGGCATTGTTCATCTTTCTTCTATTATTCAGGATATTTCTAATCGGAAAAAGGCAGAAAACGAATTAAAACAGTTGTCTACACGTTTAGCATTGGCTACACGTGCTGGTGGTGTGGGCGTTTGGGATTTTGATATTGTTAATAATACTCTTTTGTGGGACGATCAAATGTTTGAAATTTATGGACTGGATAAAAAGAATTTTGATAATGGATATAAAACTTGGCGAGAAACTATTTATTTAGATGATTTAAAAAGAGCTGATAATGAAATGAATATGGCGATAAACAACGAGAAGGAATATGATACTGAGTTTCGCGTTATTTGGTCTAAAGATGGTTCGATTCATAATGTCAGAGCTCTTGCTAAAGTTCAACGTGATGAGGATGGTAATCCTTTGCATATGGTTGGAACTAATTGGGATATAACTCAACAGAAAAAAACAGAAGCAGTCCTTTTTAATGCCAAACAGGAGGCTGAAATGGCAAATAAGTCTAAGAGTATTTTTTTGGCAAATATGTCGCACGAAATCAGAACACCTTTAAATGCAATTATTGGGTTTTCACAACTGATGAATCGAGATCCTCTTTTAACTGATGCTCAAAAGGAATATAACACTTCTATTATTCGTGCAGGAGAACATCTTTTAATGCTTATAAACAATATTCTAGAACTTTCAAAGGTTGAAGCAGGGCGTGTTGAGTTGAATCCTACTAATGTTGATTTACATACACTTATTGAAGATATTCAGTTGATTTTTAAAGAAAAAATACAATCTAAGCATCTTCAGATAATTTTTGAAATGGCTAGCAATCTTCCACGTTTTGTTCTTGTTGATGAAAATAAATTACGACAAATATTTATCAATTTAATTGGGAATGCAATAAAATTTACAGATGAAGGTGGAATTGCAGTGAGAGTAAAACTTTATAAAGAAAATGTAAATACGAGCTATCTGGTTGTTGAAATTCAGGATTCTGGTATCGGGATTGAAGAAAGTGAATTAAACAGTCTATTTAAACATTTTGTGCAAACAACTTCTGGAATGAAAAAAGGGAGTGGTACTGGGTTGGGGCTTGCATTAAGCCGTGAGCTAGCTGTGTTGATGGGTGGAAATATAAGCGTAACCAGTCAGATTGGCGAAGGTTCAATATTTACATTTAAGGTGAAAATAAAAGAAGGAGACTCTGAAACAATAAAAGATGTTACCACAAAACGTGTAATTGGTTTTGAAAATGAAGGAGATATTTATCGTATTCTGGTAGTTGACGATAAAGTAGAAAATTTACAAGTGGCTGTTAAACTTCTCAATTTAGTAGGTTTTGAAACTATAGAGGCTATTAACGGGGTGGATGCTATAGCGAAATTTGAACAATACAATCCTGATCTTATTTTAATGGACATGACTATGCCTGTGATGGATGGTTATGAAGCAAGTCATTGCATAAAGTTAACAGACAAAGGGAAACAAACCCCTATAATTGCACTTACTGCTAGTTCGTTTGAAGATGAACGAAAAAAGATAGATTTGTTTGATTTTCAAGGATATATTCGCAAACCGTTTAGGGAAAATGAATTATTTGTTACTGTCGGAAAAGTATTGGGTATTAATTATATTTATGAAGAAATACCATCTTTAGATCAAAAAGATTATGCTAATAATGATACATTTAAAGAAGATATTGCAAAATTATCCGATGATCTTGTATTAAAAATGTTAGATGCCATTGCTGTTGCAGATTTAGATTTGTTGATAGAACTTATTAACAGTATTAATAAAGATAACTTAAAACTTGCAAATCGTCTTAAATTGCTTGCCAATAATTATGATTATGATTATTTGCAGCAGTTATTAAATAAAAACAGATAGAATCTAGATTATTATGTAGTAATAAATGCATTTTTGCTAAATACCTTTTGCAAGAATATGCTTTAAAATAAGAATTTCTTTATGAAAAGTAAAAATAAAACTATAACTGATTCAAAGAATCTTAATAAGAAAGAAGAAAAAAATCTGGATCAAAGTGAAGAATGGTATAAATCTTTATTTTGGAACAATCAATCTATAATGTTGCTAATAGATCCTAATAGCAGTATGATAAAAGATGCAAATTCTTCAGCTTGTAGGTTTTATGGATGGTCTCATTCTGAATTGTGTAATAAGAGTATTGCTGAAATAAATACATCCTCTGAAGAAAAAATTGCAGAAGAAATTCAAAAAGCTAATATAGGTAGCTGTAATCATTTTTTCTTTAAGCATCGTCTGGCAAATGGTAATACTAGAGATGTTGAAGTTTATTCCGGACCTATAAAAGTGGGTAATTCAACATTGCTCTATTCTTTGATACATGATATTACTAATCATAAACTTGAACAAGAAGCTTTAAAAGATAAAACAAATCTTCTAACCAATCTTATCATTAATTTACAGGAAGGTATTTTGCTTGAAAGTTTAAATAGAAAAATTATTTTAACAAATCAGCTTTTCTGCGATATGTTTGGTATTCCTGTTGCACCTGAAGCTCTTATTGGTGCAGATTGTTCAAATTCAGCAGATCAAAGCAAATATCTTTTTAGAAATCCTGATAAATTCATTGCTGCAATTGATTTAATTTTAGCTAATAAAAAAGCAGTTTTTAATGATGAATTAGAACTAATAGATGGTAGATATTTCGAAAGAGATTATATTCCTACTTATTTGAATAATGAATATAACGGGCATTTATGGAAATATAGAGATATTACCGAACGAAAACAATCGAGACTAAAACTTGAGAAGAGTGAAGAACGTTTTAGTCAGGTTGTAGAGCAAAGCCAAGAAGTAGTTTGGGAAGTTGATGCTGAAGGTTTATTCACCTACGTAAGTCCTCTTGCATTTCAGGTTTATGGTTATACAGATGAACAATTAATCGGAAAAATGCATTTTTATGATCTCTATCCCAAAAGTGAAAAAAAACGTTTTAAAGATGCTATTTTTGAAAGATTTAGAAGGAAAGAAAAAATTCATAATTCAGTAAGTCAATGTATTGCTGCTAGTGGTAAAGAGATAGATATTATGACCAATGGAATCCCTATTTTCGATGAAAATGGAGTTTTGGTTGGATATAGAGGAATGGATGCAGATATTACAGAACGCAAAAAAGCCGAAAAAAAAATAATTGAGCTTAATACTAACCTTGAACTTAGAATTGAACAAAGAACATATCAGTTGGCAGACACAAATGCCAACCTGCTCAAAGAAATTGAAGATCGCAAACGATTGAATGCAGCCTTAAGTAATAGTGAAAAAAAATATCGTAATATTTTCGAAAATGCACAAGAAGGTATTTTTCAGACTAAAGTTGACGGAACTTACATTTCTGTAAATCAAACATTAGCAAAAATGTATGGTTTTGAATCACCGGAAGAATTAATGAAAAGTAGAACAGACATTTCTAAAGATGCTTATTTTAATCCTAATGAACGGAAAAACTTTCTGAAAATGATGAATGAGAAAGGCTATGTTAAGGGTTATGAATATGAAGTTAAGCATAAAGATGGTCATAAAATTTGGTTTTATGAAGATGCAGCTGCTATAAAGGATGAAAATGGAAATATTAAATATTTTGAAGGTTTTGTTTTGGATATTACTATCCGCAAACAAGCAGAAGATGCTTTGCGTGAAAGTGAAAGTCTTCAGCGGTCACTATTAGAGAATGTGGCTGTGGGTATCATGATTATTGATCCTGAAACACGTATTATAGAAAGAGTGAATACTTTTGCTTCATTGCTTATGGGTGTTAGTAAAGAAAGAATTATTGGAAATAAATGCCACCAATTTATTTGTCCAGCTCAAGAGCAATTATGTCCTGTTTGCGATTTAAAGCAAGATGTTGATAATTCAGAAAGAATTTTACTTCGTGCTGATAAAACAGCAATACATGTTTTAAAAACTGTTAAACGGATACAAATTGGAAATAAAGAAAAATTAGTAGAAAGTTTTGTTGATATAACTGTTCAAAAGCAAGCAGAAGAAGCTTTACAGCAAAGTAGCCAAAAATGGGAAGCAATTATTTCTGCATCTCCAGATGGGATTGGAATGGCATCATTAGATGGTAAAATACAACTTTTGTCTGAAAAATTAGCATTAATGTATGGTTATAGTATAGAGCAAAAAGATGATTATCTACATAAATCAATTTTTGATTTTATTGATCCATCTAATCACAAAATATTAACTGAAAATATTCAAAAAATACTGAAAGGAGAAAATAATAATAAAATCACTGAATATCTGGCTGTTAAAAAAGACAATAGTCGCTTTTATGTTGATGTAAATTCAACACTTTTGCTTGATTCTAATTCGAATCCAACAAGTATTCTTTTTATTGAACGAGATATATCTGAACGTAAAAAAGCAGAAGAAGCATTAAAACAAGTCTCTACACGTTTAGCATTAGCTACACGTGCTGGTGGCGTTGGTGTTTGGGATTATGATATTGTAAACAATGTTTTTGTATGGGATGATCAAATGTTTTCTTTATACGGTATAACCAACAAAGAAGATGCTGATGCTTACGTTGTATGGCAATCCAGAGTTCATCCAGATGATGTGGAACGTGGTAACGAAGAAGTCCAGATGGCAATTCGTGGTGAAAAAGAGTTTGATACTGAGTTTCGTGTTGTTTGGTCTGATGGTTCAATACGTAATTTAAAAGCACTTGCCACAGTCTTACGTGACGAAACAGGTAAACCAATTAGAATGATTGGAACTAATTGGGATATTACAGAACAGAAGCAATCGGAAGAGGTTTTGATTCAACAAACAAATATGCAAAAAATACTTATGAATATGGCATCTCGCTATATTAATATTCCGATAGAGCAAGTGAGTGATACAATTAATGAATCATTAAAAGAAATGGGTAATTTTGTATCTGCTGATAGAAGTTATATTTTTAAATATGACTTTATAAAACAAACTACATCTAATGAATTTGAATGGTGTAACACTGATATAACTCCTCAAATAGAACAACTCCAAGATATTCCTTTAGAATTAATTACAAACTGGGTTCATTCTCATAAAAAAGGAGAAGTGCTCTATATTTCAGATGTTTCATCACTTCCCAAAAGTCCTTTAAAAGATTTACTGGAACCACAAGAAATATTAAGTTTGATCACAATTCCAATGATTTCCGGTAACGAGTGTATAGGTTTTGTGGGTTTTGATTCAGTCGTAAATACACATTATTACACTGAAAAAGAAATTACACTGCTTCAGCTTTTCTCCCATTTATTAGTGAATGTAAAAAATAGAACCAAAACAGAGAAGAAATTACTTGAAACCAATAAAAATCTTGAAATTGCTACAACTACCGCAACTGAAATGGCAAGTAAAGCTGAAATGGCAAACAAAGCTAAGAGTGTATTCCTTGCAAATATGTCTCACGAAATCAGGACTCCTCTGAATGCAATTATCGGATTTTCACAACTAATGAACCGAGATCCTCTATTATCAAGCAATCAAAAGGAATATAATGTTTCTATTATTCGTGCTAGTGAACATTTGTTGACACTTATTAATGATATTTTGGAATTATCTAAAGTAGAAGCCGGACGTGTAGTGCTAAACCCTACAAATATTAATCTGCATTCTTTTTTAACAGATATTGAGTTGATTTTTAAAGAACGAATCCAATCAAAACACCTTCTTTTTATATTTGAAACAGAAGAAAATCTACCTAGAAATATTATAGTTGATGAAAATAAATTAAGACAAGTATTTATTAATATTATTGGAAATGCTGTAAAATTTACTGATGAAGGAGGTATTGCTGTCCGTATTCGTATTGATAAAATTGATGAGCATTCAAGTCAAATTATTGTTGAAATACAGGATTCAGGCCCTGGTATTCCAGAACAAGAACAGCATAACCTTTTTAAACATTTTGTACAAACAAGTACTGGAATCAAAAAAGGAAGTGGCACTGGTTTGGGACTTGCATTAAGTCGTGAATTAGTTATTTTGATGGGTGGGGATATCACTGTTTCAAGTGAAGTCGGAAAAGGCTCTTTATTTACTTTTAATGTAAAAATTAAAGTTGGGAAAAAAGAAGCACTTTTACATAACCCTAAAAAGAGAGTAATTTCCATTGATAATCCTAAAAAAACATATCGCATTTTGGTTGTTGACGATAAAGAGGAAAATTTGAAAGTTGTAGTAACACTCCTTAATTTAGTAGGTTTTGATACAATGGAAGCTGTTAATGGTGAAGATGCTATTGCAAAATTTAATATTTACTCTCCAGATCTTATATTAATGGATTTGCGTATGCCAATAATGAATGGTTATGAGGCTTGTTATCAAATAAAAGCTACTGAAAAGGGTTTAAAAACACCTATTATTGCTTTAACTGCCAGTGCATTTGAAGAAGATAAGAAAAAAGCAAAAATATTTGGCTTACAAGGTTATATTCGTAAGCCATTTAGGGAATATGAATTGTTTAGCGTTATAGGGAAAATTCTGGATATTAAATATATTTATGAGGAGAATTTAGTTCCTGCCAAAAAAGAATATCTCAAAAATGATGAGGTTTTAGAGGACGACATTGCAAAAATGCCAAATCAACTTGTGATAAAAATGTTGGATGCAATTGCAGTTGCAGATTTAGATTTGCTTATTGAGTTAATAAATAGTATTGACTCAGAAAACTCAGAGCTGGCAAAGCAACTTAAAATACTTGCCAATAACTATGAATACGATTATTTACAACAAATTTTAAATAGAAAGGAAATAAAATATTGAAAAACGATATTGCTTTTTTAAACAAAAATACCCCCAATATTCTAATTGTAGATGATATGCCTGATAATTTGAAAGTATTGGGTAATATTCTTAAAAGCGAAGGATATAAAGTTCGACCCGTACCTAACGGTATGTTAGCATTACAAGTTGCTGATAAAGAAAAGCCAGATCTTATTCTTTTGGATATAATGATGCCTGTTATGGATGGATTTGAGGTTTGTCGCCAGTTAAAGGAAAATCCCAAATTAAAAGAGATTCCTGTTATTTTTATAAGTGCTTTAAGTGACATTACCGATATTGCAAAGGCTTTTGCAGCAGGTGGTGTTGATTATGTCAATAAACCGTTTCAGGTTGAGGAAATTAAAGCTTTGGTAGCTACTCATTTAAAGCTACGCCAACAAAGCAAAATGATACAGCAATTAAATGCCGAAAAAGATAAGTTTTTTTCTATTATTTCTAAAGATCTTAGCAATCCTTTCAATAATTTTTTAGGACTTACACAAAAAATGAATAAAGAATTGTCCTCTATCAATAAAGAAAAAATATTGGAAATGGCAATGATTATGCAAAATTCAGCTGCAAAGCTTTATCATTTGCTTGAAAATTTACAGGAATGGACGAAGTTACAGCATGGCTTAATTTCTTTCAGTCCGAAAGAAATTGAATTGTTTCCAATAATTGAAGAATGTATTTCTGTGGAGTTAGAGTCTGCTAAAATGAAGGGGATTAAGATAATTAACGAAGTATTAATAGACAGTTATGTATGTGCGGATATCAATATGTTGCGAACCATAATTCGAAATCTTATTTCGAATGCAGTAAAATTTACACCCAAAGGAGGTAATATAAGTGTTTTTGCTAAGAGATTAGGTGACAAAAGTACAGAGGTTTCTGTAAGTGATTCAGGTATTGGAATGAATGAAGAAATGATTGAAAACCTTTTTAAAATCGAAATAAATACAAATCGTTCTGGCACAGAAGGTGAACCTTATTCCGGATTAGGATTGTTGATATCTAAAGAGTTTGTTGAAAAGCATGGAGGAATACTAAATGTAAATTCAAAAGAAAATATAGGCTCTGTATTTTCTTTTGTATTGCCTTTCAATGAATTACTTCAAGTTAAAAGCAATAATAAAGATAAATCTTTTTTTGAAGGCGATGGGAATCATATTAAAAATCTAAAAATATTAATTGTCGAAGATAATGAAGAACTAGCAATGCTAATTTCATTGGCAGTTAAAAGATTTTCAAGGGAAGTATTAAAAGCAAAAAATGGTTTAGAAGCAGTGGATGTGTGTAGTTGCAATACTGATATAGATTTGATACTAATGGATATTCAAATGCCAGTAATGGATGGGCATGAAGCAACAACTCAAATCAGGTTGTTTAACAAAGAAGTTGTTATTATTGCACAAACAGCTTTTGCATTATCTGACGATAAGGAGAAAGCATTAAAGGCAGGATGCAACGATTATATTTCAAAACCTATTAAACAAGATAAGTTGATGGAGATAATGAGGAGTTATTTTAAGGTAAATTAAAGAATTTAAATGTATTAAATTATTTATCAAAAAATATTAATACATATATCAGAATACTTTTGATGTTAATATTATTAGTTTTGTTTTTAATTACGATTCTCATCATATATCTTATTAAAATGAAACAAGAAAAATTAATATGTAATAAATCAAATATTCAATTTTATAAAGAAATAAATTCTTTAATGATTTTATTTTATAATCCATACAAAAAGAATTATTATTGTCAGTTATTTTAAAATAAAAATCAATAATGAGTAATGTTTATTTTCTTATTTTTATTGAAAGTAAATAGCATTTATAAATATTTAGTATCTTTACTTCATATTTTATATGTGTAATTAATTAGATGAATGTTTACAACTTTTGAATGCGATTTTTCATTAAAAGATTAAACGAAAAATGAAAACCAAAACAAAGCAAATAGAATTAGCTGATCAAAACTTTATTGAAATTCAGTTTGCTGATATATTCAACATTGAAGATATTCAGCAATTACAGGATTTGTTTTCCGATGCTAATGGAGTGGCTTCTCTCATTACACATCCAGATGGTACACCCATCACCAGACCCAGCAATTTTTGCAGATTATGTAATGATATCATCCGTAAAACAGAGAAAGGACTAGCAAATTGTTATAAATCAGATGCTACTCTTGGTTGCCATAATGTTTCAGGAGCTATTATTCAACCATGTTTGAGTGGCGGCTTATGGGATGCAGGTGCAAGCATTACTGTTGCCGGAAGACATATTGCAAATTGGTTAATAGGTCAGGTTCGTAATAGTGAAATTGATAATCAACGCATGTTAAGTTATGCTGATGAAATTGGAGCAAACCGAAATGATTTTTTAGAGGCTTTTAATGAAGTGCCTGAAATGTCTCTTGACAGGTTTAATAAAATAGCAAAAATGCTATTTGCATTTGCTAACGAACTTTCCGAAAAAGCATACAATAATTTACAACTTAAAAAGTATATTTCCGAAAAAAAACAGATACAAGAATTGCTAATTGGTAATGAAGAAAAATACCGATTGCTTATTGATTTGGCGGTAGATGCTTTTTTTCAGGGGGATGCAGTTGGAAATCTTATTGATTCCAATAAAGCTGCTTCAGAACTTACTGGATATAGTAAGGAAGAACTTCTTAATATGAATATTAGGGATTTATTTTCGACAGAAATAAATGATAAAAAACCGTTAAGGTATGATTTACTTGAAAAAGGTGAAACTATATGTGTTGAAAGAGAAGTGATTCGGAAAGATGGTAGCTCTGTTTTTGTGGAAATGAGTTCTAAAAGGATGCCAGAAGGAAACTATCAGTCTTTTTTTAGAAATATAAATGAGCGTAAACGTATAGAAGACGCTTTAAAAGAAAGTGAAAATAAATACCGTAGTCTGGTTGAGAACTCTCCTGATGCAATAGTGATTTATGAGAAAGGAAAAGTTATCTATGCAAATAATGAAAGTCTTAAATTAATTAAAGCCTCCTGCGAAGAAGAATTAATAGGAAAGCCTGTAATACAATCTGTTCATCCTGATTATCGACCATTTGTGATTGAGAGAATGAAAAAATTAGAGAATGAAGGAATTGTATTACCGCTTTATGAAGAAAAATTTATATGCCTCGATGGGTCAGAAATTGATGTAGAAGTAAAAGCAATGTCAATTAAGCTTGCTGAAAAAGTAGCTGTATTACTGACAATTAGAGATATTACAAATCGTAAGAAATCTGAAAATTTACTAAGAGATAAACAGAGACAACTAGCAGATATTGTTGAATTTTTACCTGATGCTACGCTTGGTATTGATAAAGAAAAACGTATTATTATCTGGAATAAGGCTATTGTAGAAATGACAGGAATTCAAGCCTCTGAAATGATAGGGAAAGGTAATTATGCTTATACGATTCCATTTTATGGTGAAGCTAGACCACAGTTGATGGATTTAGTCTTCGAAAATAATACCGAAGTGATTTCCAAATACCCGCATATTAAAAGAGAAGGTGATACTCTAACTGCTGAATTTTTCTGTAATGCTTTATATAGTAATAAAGGAGCATGGATTTTTGCAAAAGTTTCGCCTTTGCATGATGAGTATGGAAACGTAGTAGGTGCAATTGAGAGCCTAAGAGATATTACACTTAGCAGGCAAGCCAATGATTTATTAAAAGAAAGCGAAGAACGCTTTCGCCTGAGTTTTGATAATGCAAATGTTGGGATGTGTCTTATTGATATTAAAGGAAGATTCTTAAAAGTAAATCAATGTTTTTGTAATATGTTTGGATATAGTACAAAAAAGATGGAAAGTATGAATATTAATGATATTACTCATTCTGATTACCATGATACTAGCTTTGAATATATTAAACGATCTTTAGATGGAGAAATTGACCATGCTGAATTTGAAAAAGTATATATTCATAAGCAAGGTAATGTCGTTTTAGGGCATGTGGCTTTTTCTTTGGTGCGAAATACGAATGGAGAGCCTATGTATTTTATTACTCATGTAATTGATATTACCGAAAGCAAAAGAAATAATGATGAATTAATCAAGCAAAAGTATTTCTTTGAACAAATGTTCATGCAATCATCTGTAAGTACTCAAATATTGGATTGTGAAGGTTGGTGCGAAAGAATAAATTCGAAATTAAGTGAAATCTTTGGTGTAGAAGCACAGAATATTGAGGGTAGGGTTTATAATATTTTCCATGATGAAGCAATAAAGCAGAACGGAATTATTCCATATTTAGAAAAAGTTTTTAAAGAAGGAAAAGCTGTTGAGTGGGAAGTATTCTTTGATATAGGAATAGCTGCTGATTCGCAAAATATAGACGTAAAAGAAAAAAAGAAAGTATGGTATTCTAATTGGGCTTATCCTATATTCGACAAAAATGGAAAAATAAGTAACGTTATTATACAGCATAATAACATTACCGATCGTAAGCAAGCCGAAAAATCATTGAAAGAAAATGAAGAGCGTTTTCGTGCAGTGTCTGAATATTCTTTTAGTTCTATATGCATTATTAATGAAGCTGGAAAAATTGTTTGGGCAAATGATGCAATGATAAAAATGGGAGGGTATTCCAGAAAAGAAATTTATGCAGCAGATTCTTTTGCTGTATTTCTTACAACTGAATCCAAAGAATTTGTAGTTGCTAATTTTATAAAATTTACAAAAGGTGAAAAATACAAACACCATTATGAATTCAATTTTATTCGTTCTGATGGAGAAATAAGACTTTGCGAAAAATACATGACCCATTATAAAGATAGTAATGGTAGATTGAATTTGGTAATAAGTATGATGGATATTACTGAGCACATGCAGATACAACAGGCATTAAAAGAGAGCGAAGATAAATATCGGACCATGATAGAATATTCAAACGACTTAATCTGGATATTAGACAACAGTGGCAACTTTACTTTTCTTAACGAAATAGCAACAAAAACTACAGGACTTACCTTAAATGAATGGAAAGGAAAGTCTTTTATACCACTCATCTTGCAAGAAGATCTCCCTATGATTATGGATGTTTTTCAGCGAACAATAAATGGAGAAAGCTGTAATTACGAATTGCGTTTTAAAAAAGAAGATAATAGCATAATAACCATATCAGTAAATACCTCGCCTATTTATATTGCCGAAAAAATTCAAGGTATTGTAAGTTTTGGACAAGATATTACTCAACGAAAACATACAGAAGAAACAATAAAGAAAATCGGGAAGCATTATCAAGCTTTAATCGAAAAAGCACCCGATGGAATTGTACTTATAAATGCAGAAGGAAATTTTAAATTTGCGAGCCCTTCTGCAAAAAGAATGTTTGGATATAGCGAATCTGAGGATCTAACTGGAAATCCTGCAGAACATACACATCCGGATGATTTACATCTTGTTTTATTGGATTTGGCTAAACTTTTTGAAGATCCATCTTATACTCCAACCTTGCAATATCGTTTTCGTGATAAAAATGGAAATTGGAAATGGATTGAAAGCACATTTACCAATTTACTTGCCGATCCAAGTGTTGAATCAATAGTGATAAACTTCCGTGATATTTCCGAACGCAAACAAGACGAGGAAGCATTAAAAGAAAAAATGGAAGATTTGCAACGGTTTCATAATATTTCTGTCGGACGTGAATTAAAGATGATTGAATTAAAAAATGAAATAAACGTTTTACATAAACAATTAGGTATACAAGAAAAATATAAAATAGTGGAATGAAAACAGAAATTATTGATTTTATAAACGCACAGCATGGTGTTGATGTTTCAAAATTTGATGAATCATTCTTGTACAAATCACTTCAAAAAAGGATTGCAGAAATTAACTGTTATTCTACAGAAGAGTATTATAGTATTCTTGAAAAAAACACTAAAGAAGGAAGTCAGTTTATAGATTCTTTGCATATAAGTTATAGTGAGTTTTTTCGAAATCCACTTACTTTTTCTGTGTTAGAAAAGATTATTCTTCCTTCTATTATACATAGAAAAGAAAATAATAAAAGAAAAGAAATTAGAATTTGGTCTGCCGCATGTGCTATTGGTCAGGAAGCTTATAGTATAGCAATGCTTTTAGAGGAGATAAAAGGTACTGATAATGAAAAATTCTGTTATCGTATATTTGCTACTGATCAGTCAGAAGAGCAGGTTAATAAGGCATATAAAGGCGAATATACTGCCAATTTAATGAATAATATAAATCTTAAACGTCTTAAACGATGGTTTACGAAAGAAGGGAAAATATATACAGTAAATTCAGAACTGAAAGAAAATATTGATTTTTCTGTTTTTGATTTGTTTAATGAACACTTAAGTAGCCCTCCTGTAAGCATATTTGGTGGTTTTGATATGATATTTTGTGCAAATTTGCTTTTCTATTATAAACCAGAACATCGTAAAGTTATTATACAAAAGATATCCAATAGTTTAACGGATAAAAGTTTCTTGGTCACTGGTGAAGCAGAAAGAGATATTTTTATAAATAATAAATTCAATGAAGTGTATCCACAATCGGCTATATTTCAGATTAGTAAATAAAATATTAGCTTAATTTAACCCAACTTTTTTTAAGGGATTTTATAAATATAACATAATGAAAATCAAAAACTTTAAAATTGGAACGCAACTTAAGATAGGGTTCACTATCATGATATTTTTTGTAATTGTATTGGGGATTATTTCCTTTTTGCAAACAGATAAAATTCAAGAACAAACGGAAACCTTGTATAATCATCCTCTTCAAGTAAGGCGAGCAATTGATGCGTTTCGTTCAGATATTTTTACTATTCAACGTGATATGAACGACTTGTTTCTTACAGTCGATGAGAAAGAAAATGCTTATGATTTCAACCAAATTGAGATTTCTAAGGCAAATGCTTTTGAGCAAATTGATATTTTATATAGCCGATATTTGGGTCAAAAAATTGAAATTGATTATCTTAAAGAAACATTTATTATCTGGAATTCAAAATGCGAAGAAACTATTCGTCTTTTTCGCAATGGTAAAATAACAGAAGCTAAAGATCGTACAAAAAATGCTGGTATTGTTGGGCAAAATACTAATATTTTGCTTTCCAAATTAAATAAAATTGATTTTTTTGCTAAATCAAAAGGAGATGAGTTGTATAAAGCTTCAGTAGAATTACAAAATACATTAAATAATCAATTAATAATAATAATAGTAATTATTTTAGTACTTACTATTATTATATATATTTACTTATTAAAAAGTTTTAAAAAACCGATAGTTGAACTCACGAATGCAACAAATAAATACCATAATGGAGATATGAATGCCCGTTCTTCTTATGTGTCAAACAATGAATTCGGTGTCTTGTCAAATTCATTCAATGCCATGATAGAGTATATTCAGATGAATACTGATATTGCTAACAAAGTTAGAAATCTTGCAAGTGTTATGCTGAATGAATATGAATCAAGAAGATTTTTTCAGCTTACACTCAATTCATTAACTATGCTTACCGAAGCACAAATGGCAGCAGTTTATTTGTTGAGCAATGATAGAAAGACTTTTGATCATTATGAATCACTGGGAATTGATGATAACGCCAGACAATCGTTTACAGCTACTAACTACGAGGGAGAATTTGGTGCTGCTATTTCTACACGTGAAATCCAACATATTAAAAATATTCCTCAAGAAACACGATTTGTTTTTCATACTGTTAGTGGAAAATATATTCCTCGCGAAATTATTACGCTCCCCATACTGGCTGGTAACAAAGTTATTGCAATTATTTCGTTGGCTAGTATTAGCTCTTTTACAAAACAAACATTACAGTTGATAGATGAAATGAAAGATACCTTAAATGCTCGTATAGAGGGTATTTTAGCATATCGTAAAATGAAAGAATTTTCTGAACGACTAAAACAACAAAACGTTGAATTAGAGACTCAAAGAACGGAATTATCTACTCAATCTGCTGAATTAATCGAGCAAAATACTGAGTTAGAAATGCAGAAAAAGCAATTGAACGAAGCAAATCGTCTGAAAACCAATTTCCTTTCTAATATGAGTCATGAATTGCGTACACCATTAAATTCTGTAATTGCACTTTCAGGAGTGCTAAATCGCCGACTTGCCAAACTAATTCCCGAAGAAGAATATAGTTATATTGAAGTAATAGAACGTAATGGTAAACATCTATTGGATCTTATTAATGATATTCTTGATATTTCTCGCATTGAAGCCGGACGTGAAGAAATAGAAATAAACAAATTTAATATCAATACACTGATTGCTGAAATTGTAACTATGATAAAACAGCAAGCACAACAGAAAAATATTGATTTGCTTCATACAGATGCTGATTCCGAATTGTTTTTTACCAGTGATGATAGAAAATGCCGTCATATTTTACAAAATATTATAAGTAATGCAGTTAAATTTACTGAAAAAGGGAAAGTTGAAATATTTGCAAAACAAAATGATAATAAGCTTATTATAAAAATAAGTGATACAGGTATTGGAATTGATGAAAATCATATACATCATATTTTTGATGAATTCCGGCAAGCAGATGGTAGTACTTCTCGGAAATTTGGAGGTACTGGTTTAGGCTTAGCTATTGCAAAGAAATATGCAAACTTACTTGGCGGAATAGTTTCTGTTAAAAGCATACTTGGACAAGGTTCTGAATTTACACTTGTTTTGCCTTTGCAATATGCACCTGAAAACAGAATTTATGATGTAGAGGCTGCAACAACTTTTAATTATGCAATAAAACCAACTTTACAAAATCCAAAACCCATTTCATCTTTTAAAACTATTTTGTTGGTGGAAGACAGTGAACCTGCAATTATCCAGATAAAAGATTTTATTGAAGAAAATGGTTATCAGATCTTACTTGCTCGCAATGGTAATGAAGCACTTCAAATTGTAACTCAAAACATTCCTGATGCTATAATTTTGGATTTAATGATGCCAGATATTGATGGTTTTGAAGTATTAAGAGTATTGAGAGAAAATGAACCTACAGCTCTTATCCCAGTTTTAATTCTAACAGCAAAACATATTACCAAAGAAGATCTTAAATTCTTAAAACAAAATAATGTTCATCAACTTATTCAAAAAGGTGATGTAAATCGAAATGAGTTATTGAACGCTATAACGACAATGGTATCACCAGAAATAATTGAAATTGAAAAACCTAAACGAAAATTACAAAGTATTGAAGGAAAGCCATTGGTATTAGTAGTTGAAGATAATCCTGATAATATGATAACTGTTAAAGCACTTCTTAACGATAAGTATCATGTTGTAGAAGCTGTAAATGGAAATGAAGGGATATTGATGGCCAAGGATCATAATCCTCATCTGATTTTAATGGATATTGCTTTGCCTGAAAAAGACGGAATAGAAGCATTTAAAGCTATAAGAAATGACATTCGATTGCAAAACATTCCTATTATAGCTCTTACTGCCAGCGCTATGACTTCTGATAGAGAAACCATTCTTGCCCATGGCTTTAATGCTTATATCGCAAAACCTATTGACGAAAAAATATTTTTCGAAACAATAAATGAGGTCTTATATGGAAAATAAAAAGTTAAAAATTCTAGCTATTGATGATAATGAAGACAATCTAATCACCATTAAAGCAATGGTATATGACGCTTTTCCTGAAGCTAAAATCTTTACTGCTTTAAACGGAGAAAATGGAATTGAGCTAGCTGTTAATGAAAATCCTGATGTTATTTTGCTCGATGTTGTAATGCCAGGCATGGATGGGTTTGAAGTATGTGGAAAACTAAAATCCAACGAATTGCTATGCGATATACCGGTAGTTTTTGTAACTGCATTAAAAGGCGATAAAGACAGTCGTATTAGGGCATTAGAAGTTGGCGGTGAAGCTTTTCTTGCTAAGCCTATTGACGAAAGCGAACTTACTGCTCAAATTCGTGCAATGGTAAAAATTAAAAAAGCCAATACAGAAAAACGCAACGAAGAAAAACGGTTAAGTACTTTAGTTGAAGAACGTACCAATGAGTTGATATTAACTCAAAAAGCGACCTTGAATTTACTGGAAGATTTGGGAAAGGAGAATGAAATAAGGAGAAAAATGGAAGAAGCACTTCGTGAAAGCGAAGAAAAATATAGACTTCTGGCTGAAAATTCCACCGATGTAATATGGACAATGGATTTATTTGGTAAATACCACTACATAAGTCAGTCTATAATCATTCTAAGGGGTTTTACTGCGGAAGAAGGTATTAAGCAAACCTTTGATGAAACATTAACGCCTGATTCTGCTCAAATTGCACATAATATACTCGCTGAATATACTCCAAGAATTATAGCAGGAGAAAAACTCGAACCGGTTCCACTTATCTTAGAGCAAACATGCAAAGATGGATCTACAGTATGGACTGAGATTGTAATAAGTGCAATTTATGATGATGAACACCAATTCAAATATTTTCTTGGTGTAACTCGTGATATTAGCAAAAGAAAAAAAATAGAAGAAGATTTAATAGAAAGTGAAAATCAAAAAGCTGCTATTTTAAAAGCAATTCCTGATTTATTGTTTATCTTTAATAAAGATGGCGATTATTTAGATGTTTTTACTGAAGATAATTCAAAACTCTTTGTGCCAAAAGAACAACTTATAGGATTAAATATTACTAAATTATTTCCATCTAATATAGCTGAAGAAGCAAAGAATGCATTTAAAATGTCATTGTTAAACAAAGAATTAGTCCAATTTTCTTATGAACTCAATATCAATGGTGTCAATGAATTTTTTGAATCACGTATAGTACCTACACATTATGATAAAGTTTTGGCTATTGTTAGAAATGTAACGGATCGAAAATTGGCTGAATTAGCGTCTCTTAAAGAAAAACAAAAAGCAGAAACTTATTTAAATGTAGCTCAGGTAATGCTAGTAGCTTATGATAATAATGCCAGAATTACGATGCTCAATCAAAAAGCATGTCAAGTTCTTGAATATACATTGGATGATTTAGAAGGTAAAGACTGGTTTAAAACCTGTGTTCCTAAGGAAGAATATGACAGAGTTTTTTATGACTATCAAAGAATAATAACCGGAAAATCTTTACCTTCTGATTATTACGAAAATAGCATTATTACTAAAACTGGTAAAAAACTTTTAATTGCATGGCACAATACTTTAATTACCGACAATAATGGTAAAATACAAGGTATGCTAAGTTCTGGAGAAGATATTACCAATCGAAAGCGGACAGAGGAAACCGTGCTGATGCTTGCACATGCAATACGAAGTATCGGTGAATGTGTCAGCATTACTGATATGAATGATAATATACTTTTTGTTAACAATGCATTTTTAAAAACATATAAATACGAAGAACATGATTTAATAGGAAGTTCAATAAGCATTATTCGTTCTCCTAATAATCTGGTTGGTGATATTAAAAGTATTCTTTCATCAACACTTAAAGGTGGTTGGAATGGAGAATTACTGAATCTTAAAAAAGATGGTACTGAATTTCCTGTTTATGTTTCTTCTTCTATTATTTATAACGAAAAAGATGAACCAATTGCTCTAATTGGAGTTGCAACAGATATTACTGAACGTAAAAACACTGAAGCTGCTCTTATTAATCAGGCATCGTTGCAAAGAATTCTTATGAATATTTCTTCTACTTATATTAATATTCCGCTTTCAGAAATTGATACAACAATAAACAAATCTTTAGAAGAACTTTGTCTTTTTGTGGATGCTGACAGATCATATATTTTAGAATACGATTGGGAAAATCAAAGTTGTAGCAATACCTATGAATGGTGTGCTCAAGGAATAACTTCCCAGTTTGATGAATTACAAAATGTTCCTTTATCTGTTATACCTCAGTTTGTAGAAGCGCACAAAAAAGGACTCGCATTGAATATTCCTGATGTATTAGTTTTTCCTGAAGAAAATGGAGTAAGAACAATAATAAAGGATCAAGGAATAAAAAGTTTGATAGCAATACCTATGATGAAAGATAATCAGTGTATTGGTTTTGTTGGTTTTGATTCAGTTAAACATCATCATACTTATTCCGAAAAAGAAGAAACACTTTTATTTGTTTTTTCTCAAATGTTGGTAAATTTTAAAAATAGAGTTGAATTGGAAAATAGCTTAATCCAAGAAAAGAAAAAGGAAGAGCTAGCCAATACTGCTAAATCTGAGTTTATTGCCAATATGAGTCATGAAATTCGTACTCCAATGAATGCAATACTTGGTTTTAGTGAGGCATTGTTTCATAAACTCGAATCAAGGCAACATCAGGAAATGATAAAATCTGTGTTAAGTAGTGGAAATCTTTTATTATCATTACTTAACGATATTCTCGACCTTTCAAAAATTGAAGCAGGGAAACTTGATATTTTACCTTTACCAATTAATTTAAGCAATTTATTGCATGAAATTATTGTTCTTTTTAAAGATAAAGCTATTTCTAAAGGACTGGAATTAAATATTTTCATTGAATCCGGTTTTCCAGAGATACTTATAATTGATGAAATAAGAATCAAACAAATAATTTTTAACCTTGTAGGAAATGCTATTAAATTTTCAAATCAAGGCCATGTAAATATCTTTGCTTATTTCTCTATTACCAATGAAAATGAAGGAGAGCTTCGGTTAGAGGTTGAAGATACAGGTATCGGAATTCCTGAATCTCAGCAAGACTTAATTTTTGAAGCTTTTAGGCAACAGCACGGTCAATCAAATCGAAAATATGGTGGAGTTGGTTTAGGTTTGGCTATTTCAAAACGTTTGGTGGAAAAAATGAATGGAAAAATTTCTGTTTCCAGTAATATTGAGAAAGGATCTGTGTTTAAGATTATTATTCCAGATATAAAAATTACAAAAACAGAAAAACTGCCAAAAAATGATAATGAGGACAATATTAAAAATATAACTTTTAATGAAGCATCTATTTTAATAGTAGATGATGTTGTTTCAAATATAGAAACTATTGAAAGTTTATTGATAACATCTGGTTTAAAAATTTTATCTGCTGAAGATGGTGAAACAGCTCTTGAAAAGTTAGAACACATTTCTCCTGATTTAATCTTGCTTGATATTCGTATGCCTGGTATTGATGGGTTTGAAGTAGCAAAAAGAATAAAAGAGAATCCGCAAAAAAATAATATACCCATTGTTGCTTTCACTGCTTCTATTTTCGACACCCAAAAAATTGAGAATTCTGTTTATTTTAATGGATTTCTTATAAAACCTGTAAGTAGAGCACAGATATATAGTCAACTTACAAGATTTTTAAAATATACAATTAAGAATAAAACTGAAAATGAGAAAATACTGTACACGTCAAATCTAGATAACCTATCAGAGACTCTCATGAAATCTATACCTGAAATTCTACAAGTAATAAATCAAAAATACTTACCTGATTGGGAATATGTTAAAGACAACCTTCTCCTCTACAAAATAGAGACTTTTGCTGATGGTTTACAACAATTAGCAGTAAAGTATCAATTTCAGTTTTTACTTGATTACGCTAATAAAATAAAAGATGACCTTGATGCAGTTGATTTTGAATCATTAAAAATAACACTTAACAATTTTCCACAAATAATTACTAGAATAACTAAATTAATTAATTAATAATATGAACGAAGATAAATATATACTCGCAGTTGATGATAACCAGGAAAATTTAAGAATTCTTAGCAGCTTACTGAGAGATGAAGGCTACAAAATAGCACTTGCCCTTAATGGCGAAAATGCATTGAAAATATTAGAAGACAATGATATTGACTTGATTTTGTTAGATATCATGATGCCAATCATGGATGGCTTTGAAGTCCAAAAGAAAATAAAAGAAAATCCAAAAACCAAAAACATTCCTGTGATTTTTATTACTGCGAAAAATCAAACAGATGATTTGGTTGATGGCTTTAAAGCAGGAGCTGTTGATTATATGTCAAAACCTTTTAAAAAGGATGAATTGCTGATGCGAGTAAAAACACATCTTGAACTGGCTGGTTCACGAAAGAAAATAATAGAAATGAACAGAACCCGTGATAAATTATATTCTATTATTGCTCACGATATTCGTTCTCCATTATCTGGTATCACTCAAACGATTGATGCTATTTCAAATGGATTTCTTGAGATGGGGAGTGATGATTTTATGAAAATTTTCAATCTGTTGAAACAAAGAACTACAGAAACAACGACTCTTCTTAATAATTTGCTCGAATGGACAAAACTTCATAGCGATAATATTTCTCTTTTTCCAAAATTAACTAATATTCATATTATACTTTCAGAATGCTTATATCTTTTAAAAGGCAATGTTCAAAACAAGAATATCATAATTAATTTAAATATTCCTGAAAGTACAATAGCATTTTTTGATGAGGTAACCATGCATACGGCATTTCGTAATATTATTTCAAATGCTATTAAATTTACTCCAGATAATGGTACAATATCTATTGATACTGAAGATTCAGGAGATTTTGTTTCTATTAGCATCAAAGATACAGGAATTGGGATGTCAGAAGAAATAATAAATAAAATTTTTAATCAGAATACACATTACACTTCTCTTGGTACTAAAAATGAGATGGGAACCGGTTTGGGGCTATTTTTGGTAAAAGATTTTGTTTATCAAAATAATGGGAAAATAATAGTAGAAAGTAAACCAGGTTTAGGTACAAATTTCATTGTATTTCTTCCTAAGGGTAGTGATTAATAAAAAGATATTATATTCATTTTCTATTATTGCTTGGCTAAAAGTAAATAATTAGTTATTATTACTTATTTACTTTTAGCCAATACGAAAATCATTGGATTTAAAAGAAGTTTAAAAACGAAATAGAGTATTGAAACCGTTGCAAAATAAATCAATACAAAAAATTGTATTCTATGTATTTATGTCTTATTTTCAATATTTTGTTTGCAACGGTCTCAATCTAGAAACAAAAATAACATTTTTGCTACCTATCTAAATTAATACGCTAATATTATATTCACTAAGCGTATTTCTTTGTAAGATTTTCCCTACAAATGAAATCGCTTTTTCCTTACAAATATTTAGCCTTTATCTTACAAGAAATTGCCTATTGTGAGAGTACTTTTACATGTGATAAGACGATAAATAAGTTCTTATATAAAAACTTAAAATTAGTCCACATGAAAAAACTAAATACTCTTTCAAAAATAATTATAGTTTTAGTTATTATAATGACAAATTATAATACTTTCGGGCAAATTACATGTACAGGCACTGTATTCGCAGAAATAGTACCTGCAACAGTTGCTACTGAAATAAAACCTTTGAGTTTTGGGCAGTTTTCTACGATGGGTAATGGTGGCAATGTTGTTGTTTCACCTCAGGGTACGCGCACATCTAATGGATCTGTGATGCTTTCAGAAGGTGTTGCTCAACAAGGAATATTTTCGATTTTTGGCACTCAAAATAATACTGTACAAGTAATTCTTCCTAGTAGTCCAGTATATATTTATCATCAAAACGGAGTAAATTATATGTATTTAGATACATGGACTGTTGATATGCCAAAAGCTGGAAGTTCAAAGTCAAACAGTGAATTAATTGTGAGTGTTGGATCTACCTTACATGTTGGATCAACTGAAGTTAATCCTATTGGTTCTTATGCATGTACTTATCCCATTATTTTTGTATATAACTAACTAACCTTAATGTAAATTTAATAGTATTCTACTTTAATTGTAAAAATAGACCAATAAACAGATTGTAGCTAATAATTTAGTAAATAATAAAGATGAAAGACGATAAATTAAATATTTTGGTTATTGATGATGATCCAATATATCGAAACCTTTTACGTTCAGTTTTAAAAGATAAATTTGAAGTAATTGCTGTAGAAAGTCCTTCACTAGGCTTTGATATTCTTAATAAACAATCCATAGATATTATTATTTCTGATTTTCAATTACCCGAAATGAGTGGGTTAAAAGTAATAGATAAAGTTAGATGTGAATACCCCGGTACTGAGGTGATTATGATAAGTGGTTCGGGAGATATGGATACTGTAATTGGTGCTTTACGCAAAGGTGCTGTCGATTTTCTGAAAAAACCTTTTACAGCTCCTGAAATTTGGTTTTCAATTGAACGCACACAAAAATTCTCAGCTTTAAAAGAAAAACTTACTCATGTAAATAAGGAAAATAATTTACTCAAAAAAACAGTAAGCAATGAATTAGGGCAGATGATTATTGGTAAGTCAATAGATATTATCAATATTAAGCAACAAATGGAAATGGTTGCAGAAACACCTGATACATCTGTATTGATTATTGGAGAAAGTGGTACAGGGAAAGAGCTAGTAGCTCGTGGAATTCATAATCTTAGTAAACGAAATTGTCAATTATTTGGAGCTGTAAATATGTCAGCTGTTCCCGAATCTTTATTTGAAAGTGAATTTTTTGGACACAAAAAGGGAAGTTTTACTGGTGCAATTGTTGATAGAGCTGGTTGGTTTGAAGAAACGAATAATGGTACATTATTTTTGGATGAAATTGGAGAAATGCCAATTGCTTTACAGATAAAATTATTAAGAGTACTGGAAGATCGTAAATTTACGAAAGTTGGTACACAACGAGAACAGGATTTTAATGTTCGTATAATTTCTGCTACGAATAAATCTATCGAAGAATTAACTGAAGGAAAAGTTTTTCGCCTAGATCTTTTCCATCGTTTAGGAACTTTTGTTATTAATTTACCTCCTTTAAGAGAAAGAAGAAGTGATATTGCCGAACTATCAAATTATTTTTTAAATATTTTGACGAAAAAAATGGGTAAAAATAAGATTAAATCCATCAATGATGATGTTTTTCAATTATTCAATAATTATCCTTTCCCTGGAAATATTAGAGAACTGAAAAATTTATTAGAAAGAGCTGTTATTATTTGTCAGACTAATGAGTTAACTCCTTCACATTTTACTTCTGTAAAAATTATGAAAATACCTTTATACTCAGATACTAACCCCTATGATCTGAAAGAATTAGAGAAACAAACTATTCTTAACGTACTTCATAGAGTGAACTTTAATAAAGCAGAAGCAGCAAGATTGCTAAATCTGGATTGGAATGCACTTTACCGACGTGTTCAGAAATATAGCATTGATTTACCTCCTGATTTTTCTTAAACCTAAAGATAATAGGTATATAAGATAAATATTGATTACTAATTGTTTGTTGATTGAAAACCCGTTTGATTGTTATAACTAAACGGGTTTTCTTATATATTTCACTAAATTAAAGTATTAATAAATCTAAACAATAAAAGATAAATATTATTAGTAAGGTTTTTTATTATAAAAGAGATTACATATAAATTAACTTTGCATATCTTTGCACTTTATAATAAAAGTTTCAGGGTTTAAATAAAAGACTAAAATTTAATAATTTAATAATTTCTTAAATATATAAATAGATACTCTTTAAAAAATGAAAAAAGATAAATTAAATATCTTGGTAATTGATGATGATCCTGTTTATAGAAACCTTTTACGTTCTATTTTAAAAGAAAAGTCTAATGTATTTGCTGTAGAAGCTCCATCTTTGGGATTTAAAATAATTAATAATCAATCTATTGATATTATTATTTGTGATTTTCAGTTGCCAGAAATGAGCGGACTTAAAGTGCTGGAAATTGTAAAAGATGAATATCCTGGAATAGAGGTTATTATGATTAGTGCATCTGGTGATATGGATGCAGTAATCGGTGCGCTTCGTAAAGGTGCTGTTGATTTCTTTAAAAAACCATTCACTGCTTCTGAAATATGGTTTTCTATTGAGCGTACTCGAAAATATTCTGAGTTAAATGAAAAACTCACGCTTATAAAAAATGAAAATCTTATACTTAAAACCGAAGTTAACAATGAATTAGGACAGGCTATCATTGGAAAGTCTATAGATGTAATTAGCCTTAAACAACAAATGGAGATGGTTGCAGAAACCCCTGATACTTCTGTTTTAATTATTGGTGAAAGTGGTACAGGAAAAGAATTAGTAGCTCGTGGAATTCATAGACTAAGTAATCGTAAAGATCAATTATTTGGAGCTGTTAATATGTCTGCTATTCCGGAAAGCTTATTCGAAAGCGAATTCTTTGGACATAAAAAAGGTAGCTTTACAGGTGCTATTATTGATAGAGCAGGTTGGTTTGAAGAAACAAATAATGGTACTTTGTTTTTAGATGAAATTGGGGAAATGCCCATTACTTTACAAATAAAATTACTTAGAGTTCTTGAAGATCGAAAATTTACAAAAGTTGGGTCTCAGCGCGAACATGAATTTGATGTCCGTATTATTTCTGCTACTAATAAGACATTAGATGTATTAACAGATGGCAAGAATTTTCGATTAGATCTTTTTCATCGTTTAGGAACTTTTGTTATTAATTTACCTCCTTTGAGAGAAAGAAAAGGCGATATAATAGAGTTAGCTAATTATTTTCTTTTAAATTTAGCTCAAAAGATGGGTAAAAAGAAAATTACATCTATTAACAGTGAAGTGTTTGATCTTTTTAATAATTATTCCTTTCCTGGAAATATAAGGGAATTAAAGAATTTGATTGAAAGAGCGGTTATTGTTTGCCAAGGGAAAGAGCTTACTGCCATGCATTTTACTTCAATAAATCTTCAAAAAGCACAGTCGCTTCAAAATGCAAATTCATTTGATTTAAAAGAATTAGAAAAACAAACAATTCTTAAAGTATTACAAAAGGTAAATTTTAATAAAGCAGAAGCTGCCAGATTGTTAAACTTAGAATGGAATGCTCTTTATCGTCGTATTCAGAAGTTTAATATCGAATTGCCATCCGATTTTTCATAAATATCAAATTGGGTTCAAATTTTCAGAATTATAATAGAATGAAGATTATGTATTCGTTTTTGTAGATTTTTATATGTAATTTTATTATTTTAAAATGATTAAAAGTATATAAATCAATTTGTTGTGAATTCCGGCACGTATATTGATAGATAAGGAATTGTAAATTTGATACTAAAAAGTAAAACAATAAAAACAAAGAACTACAAAAATGAAAAAAACAATCATTATTATCGTTGCAATTATTATGGCAGGTTTTTCTGCAAACGTTATGGCTCAGGCTACTAAAAATACAACCGCAGGAGCTAAAATTGTTGCTCCTATTTCTATCACTGAAACTTCTCCTTTGAATTTTGGTACTATGGCTGTTTTAGCATCAACTGCAGGAACATGTGTGCTTTCAACTCAAGGTGTACGCACTGCTACTGGTGGTGTTAATCTTTCAGCACAAACACCTATTGCAGCAAATGCAGCTTATAATGTAGGTGGTGCAATAAGCACTACTTATGCAATTACCTTGCCTTCTACAATAACTGTAACCGATGGTGCTGCTCATAACATGACTATTGATAATATACTTGCACGAACAGCCTCTGCTGGTGCAAACGGACTTACCGGCACATTAAGTGTTACCGGTACTGATAGTTTTACCATCGGAGGAACATTAAATGTAACTGCAGCTCAAGTTGCAGCAGTTTATGCAGGAACTTTTAATGTAACTGTAGCTTATAACTAATTTTTTTTAATAACTATAATAGCATTAAGAGGCTATTTCCTTATCAGAAGGAGGCCTCTTTTTCATATTTCTGAAAAGAATAATAGACATAAGTTATTTGCTTTATAAACATAAAATATTAAAATTATTTCTTTTATATAAATGATTAAAATATAAATCTATTCACTTTAGAAAATTTATTTGGTAAAAAATAATAAGGAGATTATTTTTTAAATGCTATCAAATCATTATATTATTTAAAGCTTAATGTGGATATTGGATAATTTGTTATCATGAATTTTAGAAAAAAAGTACAAACAAAAATGAAAAAAACAATCATTATTATCGTTGCAATTATTATTTCAGGTTTTTCTGCGAATGTTATGGCTCAGGCAACTAAAAATACAACAGCAGGTGCTAAAATTGTTGCACCTATTACTATTACAGAAACTTCTTCTTTAAATTTTGGTACTATGGCTGTATTAGCATCAACAGCAGGAACATGTGTGCTTTCAACTCAAGGTGTACGCACTGCCACAGGTGGTGTAAATCTTTCAGCACAAACACCAATTGCAGCAAATGCAGCTTATACTGTTGGCGGAGCAATAAGTACAACTTATGCAATTACGCTACCTTCCTCAATAACTGTTTCTGATCTTAGTACTCATACCATGACTATTAATAGTTTACTTGCTCGAACAGCTTCTGCTGGTACAAATGGACTTACCGGCACCTTAAGTGGTACGGGTACTGATAGTTTTACAATAGGAGGAACATTAAATGTAGCTGCTGCTCAAGTTGCAGCAGTTTATTCAGGAACTTTTAATGTAACTGTGGCTTACAACTAAGATTTTATTAAAAAAATATAGAGAGGTTATCTCAATCAGAGATAACCTCTCTTTTTATTTATGTAACTGAAAAGTTGTTTTTATAAGTCAAAAGAAGAATAAAAATAAATTGTTTATTGAACATAAATTATAAAAACTATTGTTTTATAGAATCGCTCTTCATATAAAAGTATTCAATAATATTTAATTTCTATTCATTTTAGTTGATTATTTTGCTGAAAGTAAAAATAGTTATTTTATAAATGATATAAATACAAAGTGTTGTAAGTTTTGGCACAAATATTGGTAATGTAGGATTGTAAATTATGAAACATAAATAATATAAATATATAAATAATAAACAAAAATGAAAAAAGCAATTATTATTATCTGTGCAATTATCTTGGTAGGTTTTACTACAAACGTTATGGCTCAGGCAACTAAAAACACAGCAGCAGGAGCAAAAATTGTTGCACCTATTTCTATTACTGAAACATCAGCATTACATTTTGGAACTATGGCCGTATTAGCAGGAACTCCAGGAACTTGTGTTCTTTCTACTCAGGGTGTACGTACTGCAACTGGTGGCGTTAATCTTTCTGCTCAAACGCCTGCTGCAGCTAATGCAGCTTATACAGTAGGAGGTGCTATTAGTACAACTTATGCTATTACTTTACCATCTACCATCACAGTAAGTAATGGAACACCAGCGCAAGATATGACAATTAATGCTTTATTGGCTCGAACAGCTTCAGCTGGAACAGATGGTCTTACCGGTACATTAAATGGTTCAGGTGCTGACTCTTTTAAAATTGGAGGAACATTAAATGTGGCAGCAGCGCAAGCAGCAGCTATATATACAGGTACATTTAATGTTACAGTAGCTTATAACTAATATTTTAAAATATATACTTCTTGAATAGGGAAAGATTGTAAAATCTTTCCCTATTTTTATTTTCATCGAAAATAAAATCCTCACTGTTTTGTAAAAAAATCCTTTATGCAAGATTTTTACTTTCTTGTGAATTAGAGATCTCCTTTTTTACGTTTAATTTAAGTTGAATAAATGTATATTTTCCGAGATTTTAATCCAATTGAATAAATTTTAAAAATTCAGATTACCCTCATAAAATACTTTTCATTGCTTTTGAATAGACATAAATACTCATTTTAGTAAAAAAATATTTGAATTCCTTAAAAACGAAGAGTGATTCTTCGTTTTTGAAGAAATTATCTTTGTTTTTGAAGAAATTATCTTCGTTTTTGAAGATTGAGTGTTTTGTTATGAATAATTTTATTTGTAATAAGTTAATAAATAGTATTTTATAATATTTATTCAAAATTAGCATGTATTTTGCTATGATGGCGACAATAGAAAAAATAAAAATTTATATTATTTTGCTTTTAAATAAGGGTTTTTTATAACAATAACTACAAATTCATGTTTTTTTTATAAAACTCTTCAAAAAAATAAAATTTCTATTCATTTTCGTAGGTTTATAAATGAAGCAGTATAAAAACGAATTTATTAATTATCTGAAAAACAAAAAAATAAAAAGTTTGGCACGGATATTGCTTAATGCTTAATGTGAATGTGAAATTCAAAAAAAATTAAAAATTAAAATAATTTAAATAAAACAAATTTTAAAACAATTAAAAAAACAAAAAAATGAAAAAATCAATTATTATTATTGCAGTTATTTTAGTGGCAAGTTTTACTTCAAATTTATTTGCTCAAAACACAGCTACAGCAACTTCACCTACAGCTGCTAAAATTGTTGAAACAATTGCAATTGGACCTGGTGTAACTGGTTTAGATTTAAATTTTGGAACTATGTCAAAACCATCTACTATTGCAACAGTTACTGTTCCTAATGGTGGAGGTGCAAGAACTTTTACTGGTACAATTACTTTGTTAAATCAAAATCCTGCACATAAAGCAGCTTCTTATGCAACAACTGGTGATCCAAGTGCATATTACACTATTACTTTACCTGGAACCATTCAAGTAACATACACTAATGGTTCTGTATCAGAATCAATGGATGTTGATAATTTTAAATGTTCAAAACCAGATTTAGGAAATGTTCAATTTGATGGAACTGGTCATGATAATTTTACAGTTGGAGCTACTCTTAATTTAGCTGCAAATCAAGCAGCAGGTTCTTATACTGGTTCATATCCTGTTACTGTTGCTTATAACTAAGATATTAGAAACGCAAAAAAAAAGAGAAAAGTGTAAAGCTTTTCTCTTTTTTTTTAATTTCAAAAAGCATTAAAAGATTAATATTTAAATATTTTATATCTTTACAAAATATTTAAATTAATTTGGTAAAAGCGGTTTTTTTCTTAAATGTAATAACAAAATTTAAAATTTTCAACTTAGCAATAATTAGCTTTCTGATGAATACCTTTAAAAGTTTTGTCTTTTTTTTTATAGTTTTTACTCATCTAACAAGTTTTGGACAAGTTACGTCTATAGCAACAACTTATGCTGAGGTTGTTCCCATAATAAGTGTAACAGAAATTCAACAGCTAAATTTTGGTCAGTTTTCTCCTTTAGCCAATGGTGGTAGTGTTACTATTAGTCCTCAGGGTAATAGAACCACCAATGGTTCTATCATAGTTACTGAAAATCCTGTTCATCAGGGTGTTTTTTCTGTTTCAGGTACTCAGGATAATAAATTGAATGTATTATTACCCAATGCACCAGTTTATATTTATCATCATAATGGAGTAAATTTTATGTATCTGGATAATTGGAAAGTAGATATGCCAAACGGAGGGTATTCAGAATCGAGCAAAAATTTTATTGTAAATATAGGTTCTACTTTACATGTTGCTCCTATAGAATCGAATCCAATTGGATTATATATAGGCTCCTATCCGGTTGTTTTCTTTTATAACTAAAGAAAATAAATTTTAAATGAATAATAAAAAGGTTTATTATTGTATATTTGCGTTCTTTTTTAATAAAATATGTCTATAAAATCAGAAATGAGTTATAAACTATTCTTTGTTAGTAATTTATTATGTTTGTTTTTTTGAAGAGAAAAATTAATCGTATTTTTACAACTAATTTTTAAAATCATCGTATAAGCCATTGATTTGTTTGAAAGTATACATATAAAATTAATAAAATCTATTTTACTATTAATAAAAATTATGAAAATGAAAAAAATCTTATTATTAATAATGCTACCACTGTTAGGTATTAATATGCAAGTAAAAGCTCAGGGCGATTTATTAGTATCTCCTGTACGTGTGGTATTTGAAGGTAAAAAACAAAAAGAAGAAATCAGTTTGGTGAATACAGGAGCTGACACTGCAGTTTATTCTGTATCTTTTTTGCAGTATAAAATGACCGAAGACGGAGGCTTTGAGGTTATAAGCAAACCTGAAGAAGGACAATTGTTTGCTGATCCTTATTTGCGTATTTTTCCTCGTAAAGTTACATTGGCTCCACATGAAGCTCAAGTAATACGATTACAATTGCGAAAAACACCTGACATGGTTGCAGGTGAATACCGTTCTCATTTGTATTTTAGGGCAGAAAAAGGAAAATCTCCTCTGGGTATGGAAGTAAAAGGAGCGGATACAGCTTTGATGAGTGTTCAGATTACACCTGTATTTGGTATCAGTATTCCAATTATTATTCGTACAAGTGAAGAAAACGTAACTTCAACGTTGAGTAATTTAAAAGTAGAAAAATTAGATACAGTTAATAATTTAAAGTTTACTCTCAACAGATCTGGTAAAATATCCTCTTATGGTGATTTAGTCGCAGAATATATTCCTGTTCAGGGGAAATCAATAGAAATTGGTTTGGTAAGAGGCATAGCTGTTTACACAACAGTAGATAAACGCAATGTTTCGATGAAATTAACAAATATAAAAGGTGTTGATCTTTCAAAAGGAAAAATTAAGCTTAAGTTTACTTCACCCAAAGACACCCCTTATACTGTTTATGCAGAGCAAGAATTAGTGCTTTAAAAATGCAATCGATGGGGGTGATGTGAAATTCAAGTTATAAAATCTTGAAATAGATAAATGATGAATTTATGTTCATCATTTATCTATTTCACCATATTCAGTATTTATCATACATCATTCAAAATTGTTGCACTATGAAAAAAGACATTTATAGAAAAGGGTATTTAGCGTTATTTTTTAATATAACGCTTTTGTTTTTTTCATTACAAGGTTTTTCACAACCCAGTTTGCCAAATCGATCGGTAAATGTAACAGCTACTCAAGCAATTTATTTTGGTGCATTCTGTCTTGAAACGGCTGGTAGTTCGGGTGGTACTGTTCAGCTTGACTGGCAAGGGACTCGCTCTTCGACAGGACAAGTTGTATTATTAAATTCCGATCCTTATTATCCTGCAATTTTTGAAATACAACTTTGTCAGGGACGTAATGTTATAATAACATATCCGCCAACTACAATACTTACTGGAAGCAATGGTGGTTCGCTTACATTAAATATCGGACCTACAGAAAAGGGTGGGAATGGAGCAAGTTTTGAAGTAAACAATGATTGTAACTTTGTAACCAGATTAAGAGTAGGAGGAACGCTTGTTATTGGCAATAATTCTTCGAATCCGGGTGGAAATTATACAGGAAGTTTCAGTATTACCTTCAATCAACAATAAATAGTGTGAATAAAACTCATTTCAGCACTACAATTTCAAGTTTTATGAATTTATTTAAAAGAGTCTTTTTTTTATCGAGGAAGAAAAGATTATTTTTATTTATTTTTCCAGTACTATTTTATTCTTTTATAATTAATGTTAATGCACAGGAAAAACCTGATTTGGATGAAATTTCTATCATTGTTCAAATTGATGGTGTAAGTAGTACTTATAATATTGCAGCCTTATATTCACCTGAAGGAAAGCTTTATATTGCAGTGGAAGAACTTTTTCAGGTTTTAATTATTCCTTGTATTGTTAATAATAATGGCGATTTATTGAATGGTTTTATTGAAAATGAGAAGCGGGAATACGAAATTAATTATCTTACTAAGCAGATAAAGTTTGAAACTAAGGTAAGTACTTTAGAGAATGAAATGATAAAAAATATGGGAATGATTTATTTGGAAGCAAATTCATTCGAAAAAGCATTTGGCTTACATTTAGCTTTTAATTTTAGAGGTCTTGCTATAAAAGTAACTTCAGATTTTGAATTACCAATATTAAAAAAGCAACGCATAGAGAAATCTAGGAATTCTATTCAAGGTCAAAATGAGGAAGTTGTGCCTGATTTGATACTCAAACGAAATTATCATTTATTTCGTTATGGTAATATAGATTGGTCTATCATGTCTTCTCAAGCACCAAATACAGCTACTGATTCCAGATTTGGACTCAATTTGGGTGCAGAATTATTATTTGGGGAAGCGGATGCTTTTTTGAATTTTTCAGCTAAAACTAAACCAGACTCTAAACAACAACAATTTTATTGGAGATGGGTGGATAACGATAAAACTCTTATTCGCCAAATACAAGCAGGAAATATATCTAATAAAACAATTTCTTCGGTTAATGCTCCTGTACATGGTATTTCTATTACCAATACACCTACTACTATTAGAAAAGCAAAGGGGGAATATATTATCAGTGATGTTACTCAACCAGACTGGGTTGTTGAACTTTATATAAACAATGTACTGATAGCTTATACAAAGGCAGATGCAGCAGGTCAGTTTACCTTTAAAGTCCCTGTCGTATATGGACTTACTGTTTTGAAACTGAAATTTTTCGGTCCGATGGGCGAAGAAAGGTTAGAAGAAAAAGTAATGAATATTCCTTCAAATTTTATGCCGTCAGGAGTTTTTGAATATAAACTAAGTGCCGGGCAACTTCAGGATGGAAAAAACTCTTTATTTCTAAGGGGGGAAGGAAATTATGGTGTAACACGTGGTTTTACAATAGGAGGTGGAGCTGAATATTTATCATCTATTAATAATTTGACCTATATTCCGTTTGTTAGTTTTTCAATGCTTCCCATACCCAAGCTAATACTAACTGGAGAATATGCTGATAAGGTTCGATATAAAGCTTTGTTGAATTATTATATTTTATCGAATACAATGCTTGAAATAGATTATTCCAAATATTATGAAGGGCAAAAAGCCATCCTTTTTAATTATTTGGAAGAAAGGAAAATTGGGCTTTCAATACCTATGCGATTGAAAACAATAACAGGAAGCGCACGTGTTAATTACAAACAAAATGTGTTCAAATCTTTTAATTACAATATGGTTGAGTTGATGTTATCTGCTTTTTATCGTCAATTTACTGTAAATGTTTCTAACAATGCAAACTGGATTAGCGATAAACCTGTTTACATGAACGCAACTGCTGCCGTTTCTACCAGACTTCCAAAAGGCTTTTTATTCCGACCTTCTGCACAATTTGATATAAGTAAGAAGGAGTTATTATCTTATAAGGTTGAGTTGGAAAAAAAAGTATCTGAAGCAGGGTTTTGTTCTCTCTCTTTCGAAAAAAATATAGTTTCAAATTTTAATAGTTTAAATTTTTCTTTTAAATATGATCTTTCATTTTCTCAAACCAATATTTCTGTTCGTGCAATGGATAATGAAATTTCGTTACTGGAAAGTGCCAGAGGTGGTATAGCGATGGATGATAAAAACATAAAAGTTTTTCCAAGCCCGCAAGGGATGGTTGCACGCGGAGGTATAGCAATTATTGCTTTTATAGATGTAAATCATAATAATAAATTTGATTCGAATGAACGAAAAGCGGAAAATATTTCGGTAAAGGTTAGCGGTGGGCGTTCATTTTATTGTGAAAAAGATTCTATTGTCCGAATTATGGGATTGGAACCTTTTATTTATTACAATGTTGAATTGAATGATAAAGATTTTGAATTTATTACCTGGCGTATTGATAAGAAAAATCTTAGCGTTTTGGTAGATCCTAATCAGTTTAAAACCATTGAAGTACCAATTTCTCCTGTTGCCGAAATTAGCGGCAACGTTTTCTATAAAACTGACTCTACAGAGGAGGGGTTAGGTAGAGTAATTGTAAATATATTTAATAAAGATGGGAGTAAAGCTACAAAAATTATTACAGAATCAGATGGTTATGTGAGTTATCTTGGCTTACTGCCAGGAGAATATTATGCCAAAATTGATTCGGTACAGTTAAACCGATTGGATATGAAAGCTAGTCCTTCTCAGATAGATTTCAAAATTAAAGCAATGGTGGAAGGGGATGTATTCACTGGTCTTGATTTTGTATTGAGAAGTAAGAAGTCTGCAACATTGGGTATGTTGAACCCCGATACAACTAATACATTATTAAGATTGGATTCTTTGGCGTTGCAACGAAAACTTATATTTGACAATAAAGAAGAAAATGCAAGTATTTTATTGGAGCAAGTTTCACAAAAAATCCACTTTGATGTGGGGCAAGCGATCATTAATGCTATATATAAACATTATCTTAAACAGGTTGCAAAGATGCTGAAAAAGAGTCCTGATATTGGAATACTACTTGAAGGTTTATGCGATATAGATGGATCTGTTGAATATAACCAGAAACTTTCAGTAAAACGAGCAACTTCTGTACGCAATGAGTTAATAAAAATGGGTGTCGATGGAAAGAGGATTGAGGTAGTTGGATTAGGTTCATTGAGACCGTTAAATACGAATGCAAACTCAATTGAGAAATCATTTAATCGTAGAGTGGAGTTTAAAATTAATAAAAAGATTAAAATTGTTAAACCGATTAAAAACAATGATAATACAAAAAGTTCAGCTTCTTCAAAAGAAACTGATACTTCTAAAATTATTGAGAAAAATAAGGGTAATGAGGATTTATCAATAGGGAATAAATGTACACAAATTGGAAATTATTATGTTCAGTGTGGTGTTTTCAAAAATAAAAACTCAGCCATACTGTTAGCAAAAAAGATTAAGGGAAAAACTGACGTTTTTATAGGAATAGAAGAGAATAATGCTCTTTATAAGGTTCAAGTAGGGTGTTCTCCTGATAAAACAGAAGTTAATAATATAATGCAGAAATTAATTGAGAAAAAAGTATCTGAAAGTATGTTTATTGGAATTAGAAAGTGAAATAAATCAATCAAAACATAAGTTAATAACCATTAGGTTAATAGTTAATTTATGCCACTTTTAATTTTGCAATATTGGTTTTCTCCATTTTTTCAGTAGCATATTCCAACGTAATTTGTAGATGCTTTAAGTCTTTTTGCGAAGGCATATCAAACATAGCATCAGTCATAATATTTTCAAGAATAGAACGCAAGCCACGTGCGCCAATTTTATATTCTAGAGCTTTTTCTACAATATAATCAAGAACATTATCATCAAAGCTTAAGTCAATGTGGTCTATTTTGAAAAGTTTAATGTATTGTTTTACAAGTGCATTTTTAGGTTCGGTAAGTATGCGTCTTAAAGTTTTTTTATCTAATGGATCGAGGTTGGTAAGCACTGGAAACCGACCGACTATTTCTGGTATCATTCCATAACTTCTGATATCCTGTGGAGCAATATATTGTAACAAATTTTTCTTGTCAATTGTATCAGTTTCTTTTGCTGCTGCATAACCAATCATATTGGCTTTCATGCGTGAGCCAATTTTTCTTTCAATTCCATCAAAAGCACCACCGGCAATAAAAAGAATATTTTGAGTATTTACTTGAATCATTTTTTGTTCAGGGTGTTTACGTCCGCCTTGAGGTGGGACACTCACAACTGCACCTTCTAGCAGTTTTAATAAAGCTTGTTGCACACCTTCACCCGAAACGTCGCGAGTAATAGATGGATTATCACTTTTGCGGGCGATTTTATCAATTTCATCAATAAATATTATGCCTCGTTCAGCTGCTTCTACATTAAAATCTGCTGCTTGTAATAAGCGAGATAAAATACTTTCTACATCTTCACCCACATAACCTGCTTCAGTTAATACTGTGGCATCAGCAATACAGAACGGTACATCCAGCATTTTTGCAATGGTGCGAGCTAATAGCGTTTTTCCCGTTCCTGTTTCGCCAACAATAATAATATTGGATTTTTCAATTTCAACATCATCCTGTTCTTTGCCTAAAATTTGAGTGATACGTTTATAATGATTATAAACGGCTACGGATAAGTATTTTTTGGCTTCATCCTGCCCAATAACATATTCGTCAAGGTGTTTTTTTATTTCGTAAGGTTTAAGAATTTTTGCTTTAGAAAATGTTTGATTTTTTTTCTTAGGTATCTCTTCATCTATAATTGTTTTAGCTTGTATTACGCAATAATCACAAATTTTAGCATCTAATCCTGCTATCAGAATATTAGTATCTGCTTTATTTCTACCACAAAACGAACATTTTTCTTTTTCTTTAACCATTTTCTTTTATTTTAAAACAAAACCTAACAGTATATAAAAATCTGTTAGGTTTTTAAACTTGTAATCATAGATTTACAAATAAATGTATTTTTTTACTTTTTATTACGAATCAAAATTTCGTCAATCATACCATAACTTTTAGCTTCTTCAGCGGTCATCCAGTAATCGCGATCAGCATCTTGCCATATTTTATCGTAAGTTTGTTTTGAATGATGAGCAATGATTTCGTATAATTCTTTCTTTAATTTTTGAATTTCTCTTGCAGTAATTTCAATATCAGAAGCTTGACCTTCAGCACCTCCCATGGGTTGATGAATCAAAATACGAGAATGTTTCAAAGCAGTTCTTTTTCCATCTGCTCCGGCACATAACAAAACTGCACCCATAGAAGCTGCCATTCCTGTACAGATTGTTGCAACTTCAGGAGCAATGTATTGCATGGTGTCATATATTCCTAAACCGGCATATACAGATCCACCCGGTGTATTCAAATAAATCTGAATGTCTTTTGATGAGTCAACAGATTCTAAAAAAAGAAGTTGTGCTTGAATAATATTGGCTACGGTATCATCAATAGCTACGCCTAAGAAAATGATTCTGTCCATCATTAACCTCGAAAACACATCCATTGAAGCTACATTCAACTGGCGTTCTTCGATGATAGTTGGAGATATATAGCCATTGTTTAAAATCGAATGGTACTTATCAAAGGCAAGACTGTTGATTCCTCTGTGTTTTGTAGCGTATTTTCTAAATTCGTTTTGCATAATTTTTAGATTAATGTTTATGTTCTACCAACTTTACAAATTCTTCAAATGTAATATTTTTAGCATTTGCATTTACCTTGCCTTTAAACAATTCAATCATCTTTTTGTCGTACATTTCATCATAAATTCTTTTTACTTCTTTTTCGTTTTTCATGATAGTATCAACAATGCTGTCTAAACGTTTATCTTGTTCTTTGTCTTCAGATTTTGGAAAATATTGACCTAAAATAAATTCTTTGATGTAAGATTTTACCTCTTCATCACTTACATTTATATTATTTTCTGTTATTAATTTATTTTCAATTAGTTGCCATTTCAATGAACGCTCATAAGCACCAAAATCAGCTTCGAGTTGTTCAATGGTAATTTTATTGCGATTACTTTCTAATAACCATCTTTTCAAGAATTCTGCAGGTAATTCTACAGAAGTTTCTTCAATAAGTTTGCCGATAACATCACCTAATAATTTTTGGTCGCTTTCTTTTACATAATAAGCTTCAGCTTCTTCTGCAATTCGGTTACGAAATTCTTCAATCGTTTTGATTTCGTTTTGAGGGTAAACTTTTAAAAACAACTCTTCATTGAGTTCTGCTTCATGAAGATGGCTGATTTCTAATGCTTTTAATCTGTATGTTGATTTTATTGCTTCTGAATCATTTTTAATATTCATAATACGTCCAACTTCTTCTTCAGAACCAAAAGCTTTAAGCATATCAATATCAATGATGTCATCTTTTTTCAGTCCGATTATAGTTGCTTTAATATCTTTGTCAACAATTTTTTCTACTGCAAAAGAAGCTTTGGTATTGATACCGTTTTCTTTTACATTCATGTTTTCATCTAGTTCTTCTGCATCAGCATGAATTATATCATTTTCCTGAGCTTCATCGTGAGAATGAGCATGACCATGACGTTTTTGGATATCAAGAACAAATTGATCAATCAACTTTTCGTCTGCTTTGATGTTAAATTTATCAACTTTTATAGTTTCTAGATTAATCTTAATTTCAGGTTGCATGGCTATATCGAAAAAAAATTCAAAATCGTTTTGGTTTTCCCAATCAATATTTGAATTTTTTTCTTCGTTCATTAAAGGGCTTCCTAATGCATCAATCTTATTTTCAGATATATATTTTTCTAATGTTTCTGACAGAACTTTATTTATTTCATCTGCTCTAACGCCTTTTCCATACATTTTCTGAACCATTCCGAATGGTACTTTACCAGGACGGAATCCCGGAACATTAGCTTTTTGTTGAAATTCTTTTAATTGTTTTGTAACTTTATCCTGATAATCACTTTGATTAAGTTCAATTTTGATGGTTGCTGTTAAATTGCCGGTATTTTCCTGTGTAATATTCATTGAAAAAATATTAATATATTGATAATTAAGTAAATTACAGATGTAAAATAAGTCTGCAAAATTACATAAATTTTTCTGATTATTAGATAATAAACCTTTAAAAAATTATAAATTGATTTTAATTTGAGTGTCTAAATAAAAATAAGTAATAAAAAAAGACGCCTAAAAGCGTCTTTTTTATTCAATACTAATTCATAATAGTTTCAATTTCTGTTACCGTTTTAGGAATAGCTTTACCTAAAACTCGATGACCATCATTGCTTATTAATACATCATCTTCAATACGAATACCACCAAAATCTTTGTATGCGTCTACTTTATCATAATTTATATATTCAGTAAATTTACTTTCAGCTTTCCATTGGTCAATCAAGGCAGGAATAAAGTAAATGCCTGGTTCAACTGTAAGTACATGACCCTGTTGCAGGCGTTTCCCCATGCGGAGGAAAGCAGTTCCAAATATTGAACTTCGTTTAATTTCATCATCATAACCAACATAATTTTCGCCCATTCCTTCCATATCGTGAACATCAAGACCAAGCATATGTCCCAAACCATGAGGATAAAACATAGCATGAGCACCTTTACTAACTGCTTCATCTATATTGCCTTTCATTAAACCAATTTCTTTTAAGCCTTCAGCAATAACTTTGGCACTCAATAAGTGAATTTCTCTATAAGGTATTCCTGGTTTAATTGCATCAATAGCTTGCATATTAGCTTTTAATACGATTTCATACACTTCTTTCTGACGTTGATTGAATTTTCCCCCCACAGGTACCGTACGTGTGATGTCACTACAATAATTCATTTCAGTTTCGCAACCAGCATCGGCAACCATCATTCTTCCTTCTGCTAATTTATTTCCATGATAGTGATTATGAAGTGTTTGTCCGTTAATACTTAAAATAACAGGGAATGAAACAGGGCCTCCGGCAGATAGTGCAATTCCTTCCATTTTACCGGCGATTTCACGTTCATAGATTCCAGGTTTCGCCATTTTCATTGCAGTAGTATGCATTTCATAAGCAGTGGCAATGGCTTTTTCAATTTCCGCAACTTCTTCTAATGATTTTATTGAACGTTGTTTGATAATAGCCTTTGTTAATTCAATTGAAATATAGTTTTTAACGTTAGTGTATTTTATTCCAAGTAAATCCGCTAGTTGCATTTGATTTTCACCACGGTAAGGCGATGTGAAATGAATTTTTCTTCCAGCTTTAATAGTATCAGTAATTAATTCAAACATTGATAATAAGGGAGAGGTATGTTCAACACCTACTTCAGCAGCTTGTTCTTTTATAGTTGGTTGATTTCCCATCCATATAATATCGTCCATATCAACATCATTTCCAAAGATATAGTCCTTATTATTGTCAATGTCAATTACACCAGCCAAATCTGCGTGATTTAAACCAAAAAAATAAAGGAAATTACTGTCTTGTCTGAAAGTAAATGTATTGGCAGGATAATTGAAAGCTACATCCTTATTTCCCAAAATCAAAATTAAGCCCGATTTTACATCTTTTTTTAATTGATTTCTTCTGTCTATATAATTTCTTTTTGCAAACATATTTTTATTATTAGGTGATTATTTTTTAATTTTCAAAATTAATAGAATTTTTATCTTTTATTCATTATTTTTTCAATTTCTTCTATCTCAATTGGAATATTTTTCATCAGATTTACAGGCCCATCTTTTGTAATTAAAATATCATTTTCTAAACGGATTCCGATTCCTGCTTCTTTATTATATATTCCAGGTTCACAAGTTAATATCATTCCTTCTTCAAGTTTTTGCTGCTTGGAACCCACATCATGAACATCTAATCCAATAAAATGTGAAACTCCGTGCATAAAATATTTTTTGTATAAAGGATTTTCAGAATTTTGATTCTCAATTTCCTTTTTTGTGAGTAAGCCAAGTTTAATTAATTCATTTTCAATAAGAAAACCACATTCTTTGTTAAGGATATCAATGGTATTTCCAATAATATATTTTTTTTCAATTTCTTTATAAACATTCAGAACTGCTTGATAATAAGAGTTTTGATGTTCAGTAAATTTTCCGTTTACAGGGATAGTTCTGCTGCAATCGGAAGCATAATTTTCATATTCACAGCCAAAATCCAGTAATAACAAATCGCCATCCCTGCAAATATCTCTATTTTTGTTATAATGTAATGTACATGCATTTAAACCTGAAGCAATTATTGGCGGATAAGCATGTCCATCGCTTCCATTTAATATAAATTCATAACTAATATCAGCCTCAACATGAGATTCGTAAACATTAGGCTTTACATTTTGCAACACTCGTTTAAATGCACTAGCCGTTATATCACAAGCTTTTTGAATAGTACTTAATTCTTCAGATTCTTTAATTAACCTCAAATCGTTGATTAATGGGGAGAAACGAAAATACGAGTGCAAAGGATATTTTTCTTTCAATTCTAATGTAAATCTGTGATTTCTATCTGGGAAATCAGGAATAAATTTAATATATTCATTGCTACTTAAAAAAATATTAGTCGAATTAATCATCAAATCTTTTAATACTACCTCAAAATCCTCAAGCCACATAATATTTTTTATTCCGGAAATTAAAGTAATTTCATTTTTTTCAGCTTGATGACCATACCATGTTGAAAAAAAATCATTAGGCTGAGTGGTAAAAAGAATTTCTCTAAAATTCATATTCGGATGATTTGGACACAAAGTTAGAATAGTTTTAGGCTGATTAATCCCAGATAAGTAATATAAATCAGAATTTTGTCTAAATTTATATAATTGATCTCCATTTCGAGGCATTTCATCATTTGAATTGATAATTACCAATGACTGATTTGGTAATTTATTAAAAAGTTTGCTTCTGTTTTTGCCAAATAAAGTCATATTTGTTTTATTTACAGTAATTTGTTATTTGTAATTATTCTAAATTTCTAATTAATAAGACAATTCCTTAAAAAAATTGTTACTTTTGTTATCTATTACAAACTTACATAAAAATAAGTAAAGTACTTTACATTATTTTATAAATAATTCTAATTTTTATCAATTTTGCAAAAAAGTGATTGTATGAAATCTATTTTAAATTATTCTTCACTATCAAAAAAATATATTATGGCTCTTGCAGGTGTTTTTTTGATGAGTTTTTTAGTAATTCACCTTGCAATAAATCTTTGTTTATTAAGAGATGATGGAGGTGAATGGTTTAATGCTGCTGCTCATTTTATGGGAACTAACTATATAATTAAATTCTTTGAAATCTTCTTATTTGCAGGAATTATCATTCATGTTTTAATAGGAGTGGTTTTACAAGTAAAAAATTGGATGTCAAGACCTGTTGCTTATAAATCAGGCAACAAAAGCACCACTTCGTTTTTTTCTAAATATATGATTTATACAGGTGCTGTTGTTTTTATCTTTTTTATTATCCATTTTATGAATTTTTATTTTATGAAAATGGGTTGGGTTGAAACTACTTTTAAAATAAGGGGTGAAGAACCAAATTTTTATTTGGTTGCTCAAGCATTATTTTCTAATACAAACTATTCAATTTTATATATTGTATTAATTACTATTTTGGGGTTTCATCTGAATCATGCATTTCAGTCGGCATTTCAATCATTGGGAATTAATCACCCTACTTATACACCATTTATAAAAACATTTGCAACTTTTTATTCAATATTGATTGTTGTTGGTTTTAATATAATTCCTTTATTTTTTCTTTTTTTTAAAGCTTAAAAATTGATTGTTTATGACAAAATTGAATTCAAAAATACCAAAAGGCAATTTAGCCGATAAATGGACAAATTATAAATCTCATCAAAATCTTGTTAATCCTCCTAATAAACCTAAATTAGATATTATTGTTGTAGGTACTGGTTTAGCTGGTGCTTCTGCTGCAGCCAGTCTGGGAGCTATGGGGTTTAAAGTAAAAATATTTTGTATATCAGATAGCCCACGCAGAGCACATAGTATTGCTGCACAGGGAGGAATAAATGCTTCAAAAAATTATCCAAATGATGGTGATAGCGTTTACCGATTGTTTTACGACACTATAAAAGGTGGTGATTACAGAGCTAGAGAAGCCAATGTATATCGTTTAGCCGAAGTAAGTGGTTCAATTATTGATCAATGTGTTGCTCAGGGAGTTCCGTTTGCACGTGATTACAGCGGTTTGTTAGATAATCGTTCTTTTGGTGGTGCTCAGGTTTCGCGTACTTTCTATGCCCGTGGTCAAACCGGACAACAATTATTGTTAGGAGCTTATGGTGCTTTAAGTCATCAGATTAAGTTGGGAAATGTAAAATTATATAACCGTAGCGAAATGCTTGATTTAGTTCTTGTCGAAGGAAAAGCAAGAGGAATCATATCAAGAAACGTTGTTACAGGTGAACTGGAAAAACATTTTGGTCATGCTGTTGTAATTGCAACAGGTGGCTACGGAAATGTATATTTTCTTTCAACCAATGCCATGAATTCAAATTCAAGTGCAGCATGGCAAATTTATAAAAAAGGTGCATTCTTTGCCAATCCGAGTTATGTGCAGATACATCCAACCTGTATACCTGTACATGGTGATTATCAGTCAAAACTTACATTAATGAGCGAAAGCTTACGTAATGATGGTAGAATATGGGTTCCTAAAAACAAGGAAGATGCTGAAAAGATTCGTAAAAAACAGCTTAAAGCCAATGATATAAAAGAAGAAGAACGCGATTATTTCCTTGAAAGAAGATATCCTGCCTTTGGTAATTTGGTTCCGCGTGATGTAGCTTCAAGAGCTGCCAAAGAAAGATGTGATGCCGGCTTTGGTGTTGGAAATACTGGATTGGCTGTTTATCTTGATTTTGCAGCAGCTATTAAACGTTTGGGTAAAGATGTAATTGAAGAACGTTATGGCAATCTTTTTCAGATGTATGAAAAGATAGTAGATGAAAATCCGTATGAAAATCCGATGATGATTTATCCTGCAGTACATTATACAATGGGAGGTGTTTGGGTTGATTATGAACTACAAACTACGATTGAAGGTTTATTCTGTGCTGGTGAAGCTAATTTTTCTGATCATGGTGCAAATCGTTTGGGAGCTTCTGCATTGATGCAAGGATTATCAGATGGTTATTTTGTATTGCCATATACCATTCAGAATTATCTTTCAAAGGAAATAAAAGTTCCACGTATGTCAACCGATTTACCTGAATTTAATAAAACTCTGGAAGAAGTAAAAGGACGTTTGAACAAATTAATGTCGATAAGTGGCAATAAATCTGTTGATTACTTCCATAAAAAATTAGGTCATATTATGTGGGAATATGTCGGAATGGGAAGAACCAAAGAAGGTCTAAGCAAAGCTGTTGAACTTATCCGTGAACTAAAGAAGGATTATTGGAGTGATTTACGTGTTCCAGGTGATATGAATGGTGTTAATACAGAGCTTGAAAAAGCCACTCGTGTTGCTGATTTTATTGAATTGGGTGAATTGATTGCTTTAGATGCACTGCAAAGAAACGAATCTTGTGGTGGACATTTCAGGGAAGAATATCAGACTCCTGAAGGAGAAGCATTAAGGAATGATAATGATTTTATGTTTGTTGGAGCATGGGAATACAAAGGAGAAGATCAAATGCCTGAGCTTCATAAAGAACCTTTAAATTATGAAGCTATTGAAGTTAAACAAAGGGATTACAAATAAAATAAGTACTCTCTGGGTACTTAAATTTAATCTTTTTTCATATTAAAACAAAATTAAATGGATTTAACATTAGAAATTTGGAGACAAGAAAATCCGAAAGCAAAAGGGAAATTCGAAACTTATAAAGTTCAAAATATATCACCTGATTGTTCTTTTTTAGAAATGCTTGATATATTGAATGAGAGCTTGATAGATAAAGTTCAATTACCTATCAATTTTGATCATGATTGTCGTGAAGGTATATGTGGAATGTGTAGTTTATATATTAACGGTCGTCCGCATGGCCCAGATAATGAAGTAACTACATGTCAGTTGCACATGCGTAAATTTAAAGATGGAGATACCATTACTATTGAACCATGGCGATCAAAAGCATTTCCTATAATAAAAGATTTGATGATAAATCGTAATGCATTTGATCAGATTATACAGGCAGGTGGTTATATATCAGTTACTACAGGTGGTGTACCCGATGCTAATTCGATACCGATTAATCGTAATGATGCTGAATTAGCTATGGATGCTTCTGCATGTATTGGCTGCGGAGCTTGTGTATCAGCTTGTAAAAATGCTTCTGCAATGTTATTTGTAGCAGCTAAAGTTTCTCAATTTGCTTTGTTACCTCAAGGTAAAATTGAAGCAAAAGACAGGGTAAAAGCCATGGTTGCAAAAATGGATGAATTAGGTTTTGGGAATTGTAGTAATACTTTTGCTTGCGAAGCTGAATGCCCTAAGAAAATTTCTGTTTCAAATATCGCTCGTATGAATAGAGAATTTTTATGTGCTAACATATCATAACAAATTAGAAGCGAGTAATATATTTTAATTTAATTTATATAAGGAGGATAGAGTATTTTTATTATACTTTATGCTCCTTATTTTGTTATTATCAACTGAAATGTTATTTATTTTTTTTAATTTTGCAGATTAAAAAATAAATCTAACTCAGTTAGATTGAAAAATTAAAGTTAATCCAACTTACTTACATTTTGAAATGAAAAATAAATATATTGATTTAATTGAGCAAACTTTTGAGTTTCCGAACGAAGAATTTAAAGTAATAGATAATGAATTGTATTTTAATGGTGTTCCATTGATGGATATAATCAAGCAATATGGAACTCCTCTTAAAATTAGTTATTTACCAAAAATCAGCTCTCAAATTCAAAAAGCAAAACGGATGTTTAATGTTGCAATGGCTAAAGTAGATTATCAAAGTGACTATTACTATTGTTATTGCACTAAAAGTTCTCATTTCTCATTTATCATGGAAGAAGTGTTGAAAAATGATGTTAGTATCGAAACATCATCTGCATTTGATATTAATATTATTAATGAATTGTTTTTGTTAGGGAAAATAAATAAAGAACGGTTTATTATATGTAATGGTTTTAAACGACCGCAATATGTAGAAAATATAGCAGAATTGTTGAATCAAGGATTTGTAAATACAATTCCTGTATTAGATAACAAAGATGAAATTAGATTGCTTGATGAACAAATTACTGGTTCTTGCAAAATTGGAATTAGAATTGCAGCAGAAGAAGAACCAATGTTTGAGTTTTATACTTCTCGTTTAGGTATGCGATACAATGATATATTATCTTTTTATATTGATAATATTAAAAATAATCCTAAATTTGAGTTAAAGATGCTCCATTTTTTTATAAATACAGGAATTAAAGATTCTGCATATTATTGGAATGAGTTATCTAAGTGTGTTAATATATATTGTGAACTTAAAAAGATTTGCCCTGAATTAGATTCGTTAAACATAGGTGGTGGGTTTCCTATTAAAAATAATTTAGGTTTTAACTATGATTATGAATATATGGCTGAAGAAATTATAGGTCAGATAAAAAATATTTGTGAACAGCAAAAGGTAGTAGAACCAAATATTTTCACAGAGTTTGGCTCATTTACAGTAGGTGAAAGTGGAGCAACCTTATTTTCTATTATTGACCAAAAGCAACAAAATGATCGTGAGCAATGGAATATGATTGATAGTTCTTTTATGACTACTTTACCTGATACATGGGCAATTAATCAGCGATATATTTTATTAGCTATTAATAATTGGGAAAAAGAATATCAAAGAGTCTTTCTCGGTGGATTAACATGTGATAGTCAAGATTTTTATAATGCAGAAGCACATTCAAATGCTGTTTTTTTACCAAAAATTACTCCTGAAAGTTTACAATATATCGGTTTTTTTCATACAGGAGCTTATCAAGAATCTCTAGGTGGTTATGGTGGTATCCAGCATTGCTTAACACCAGCTCCTAAACACATTATAATCGATTTAGACGAAGAAGGTGAATATACAACTAAATTATTTGCAAAAGAACAAAGTCATAAATCAATGCTTAAAATTTTAGGATATTAATTTTTTTATTAATTTTGTAACAAATTATCAATTAACGAATAATAATATGAAAAAGTCGGATTTATTAAAAGAAGTTGTAAAACACATAGATATAAAATCTTTTGATTCAACACTTATTATTGATGCTATGCGTGATATGTCATTCACATCAAGAGATACTGCAAATGCCACAGATATTTTAAATAGAATGATTAATGAAAATGATTGCAGTATCATTCTTACTCTTGCAGGTAGTACAAGTGCTGCTGGTTGTATGCAGGTATATGTTGATATGGTTAAAGCAAATATGATTGATGCAATAGTTGCTACAGGTGCATCTATTGTAGATATGGATTTTTTTGAAGCTTTAGGTTTTAAACATTATAAAGGATCTCCATTTATTGATGACAGTAAATTAAGAGATCTCTACATTGATAGAATTTATGATACTTATATTGATGAAGAGGAATTGCAAATGTGCGACAGAACAATTAAGGAAATTACTGATTCATTGGAAAAAAGAGCTTATTCTTCACGAGAATTTATACGTGAAATGGGTAAATATTTGACAACCCATTCTAAGAAAAAAGATTCGTTGGTTCAGGTTTGTTATGAACATAATGTTCCTATTTTTTGTCCTGCTTTTACAGATAGTAGTGCAGGTTTTGGATTAGTGCTTCATCAATGGGAAAATCCTGACAAACATCTTTCTATTGATTCTGTTAAAGATTTCCTAGAATTAACTAAAATTAAAATGGCAGCACAAATTACTGGATTATTTATGATTGGTGGAGGTGTTCCTAAGAATTTTACTCAGGATACTGTAATTTGTGCAGAGGTATTAGGTAAAGATGTGCCTATGCATAAATATGCAGTTCAAATTACTGTTGCGGATTCAAGAGATGGTGCTTGTTCAAGTTCTACGTTGAAAGAAGCTTCATCATGGGGTAAAGTTGATACTGTTTATGAACAAATGGTATATGCTGAAGCTACATCTGTTTTGCCGTTAATGATTAGCTATGCTTATCATAATAGTAACTGGAAAGCAAGAACAAAAAAAGAATGGACAAAAATGCTAGATAAAAGAAGCTCAAATTGATTTTTTTGATTAATCAAAAAATCAATTGAGGCTGAATAATAAAAATCACTACCACTAATACTTCTTAAATCAGTATTAATGAGTTTTATTTTGAGTTTATAATCTTTACGTTTTGTATTTTTATTGATAAATTTATTACATTTCAACTGTAAACTGAAGATAAAATAGGTTCTTCAAGAGACAATTCATAACAAAATTTCATTGATATGCAATAAAAATAAAAGGAGGATACTTTATACTATCCTCCTTTTATTTTTGGTTTGATATAATGAATAAAAACTATTCAATCATTACTTTAATTAAAAAAAGACGCTTTTTTTTAAAGCGTCTTTTTTAGGTAATATTAAGAAATCTTTATCTTAATATTTGCAAACTACTCTTGTATTCTACATTTTTTAATAAGCCTTTTGCTTTAATAGTAACATAATAAACACCATCAGGCAAGCCTTCACCATCAAAATCATTTTTATAGTTATTATTTTCATATACTTTCTTACCCCAGCGATTATATATAATAACTTGAGCTTCAGTATATCCACCACCTCTTATTAATGCTCCAATCTCGAATTTATCATTAATACCATCTCCATTTGGAGTTAAAACATTAGGAAATATCAATAAATCATCAATAATTTTTACATTATATGAATTTGTATCAGCACATTTAACGCCATTTCCGTGTTCACTCCAAGAAATTAAAGTAACAGTATAAATTGAATCATCCTGTGTGTTAGGAAACATATGAATAGGATTTTGAGCTATATCAGTAGGGCTATGATCACCAAAATCCCATTGCCATGTAAACGTGGAATTAGCTGGTGTAGTTAAGTTTGTAAAATTAATAAGCGGATTCTGCCTTATTCCAATTGGAGGATTCCATGTGAAGTCTGCAATTGGTTGAGGATAACTTACTACAAAACCAGGAGAAGTAGAGAATGTTTTTGAACAACCATCAGCTGAAGTTGCTGTTAATGATACTACAAAATTACCAGATGCAAAATCGTGTAAAGGATTCGCATCGGTTGATGTTTGTCCATCACCAAAATCCCAGAAATAAGTCGAGTTTGCAGGTGTAGATGAATTAAGAAAAGAAACACTTAATGGCTCACATCCAATAATGGAGCCTTTAAATGGAGGTGTTTCGAAGGTTACAAAAGGAGAAGGTACAACCATTACAACTATGGTATCCTTCCCTGTACAGGTTAGTAAATGTGTTGTGTTTAGATTAGATGCTGCTACAACATAGTAAAAAAGATAAGGATATGGCTTAGTAATTGTGTCTGAAGTAATAGTTTGAGTAGTTTTTATACCACTAGGTGTAGACCATGAATACATAGTACCTATATTTCCTGGATCCAGTATTGTTGTGTAAGGATAGCATAATGAAGTATCTGAGCCTAAATTTGGATGAGGAGTTTGAATTACGTTCATAGTAGTAGTAGTATCCCAAGCACAGCCAAACTCATCAACCAAAGATATATTATATGCATATGTACCGCCAATAGTAGGTGAAATTAAAGCAGTAGTGTCATTAAGTGCGTTGATAAAGGGGCCGGCAAATCCAACAGAATCAATTTTTACATCATAAGACCAGTTACCAGGCATTAAATTTGCTGTTAATTCTAAAGTCCAATTAAAAACATAACCATTATCTATTCCCCAGTTATCTGTAATTTCTATACTCCAAGTACCATTTAAAGGACAACCTACTAAACCTGAAAGTGGATTGCCTGGTAAAAAATAATTAGTGTGAGCTATTGTATTTGTGGAGTCGATTGGATTGGGACCTGTCCCTTTTTTACTTCCTAAAGTACCATTATTAGGATAATATTCCGACCAACAATAATTCCAACCAACACCTGGCGTATTCGCAGCAGCAGAGCAAGCTGGTGATCCATCAGTATCATTAAAAACCCCCAACCCATTTGCACCCGAATGTTGATTCGGATCTATCCATACACTTTGATTGTTTGGACAAATAACTCTAAATCCTAAATCGCCAGAGAAACTATGTTCTATATTTACACAAATTGCAAGTATATCACTGGCATTTTGAATACTAGCACCAGGAGGGAAATTATTAAAGAAAACGTTAGTATTATAAACTCCAGGAGGACATGCAGGACCATCAGGAATAAACATCGTACTGTCAAATCCTTGCTTAGAAGTTTGGGCAAAAGCCATAGGTTCAACTAAAATCACTGAGTTTGGATTATAACCAACATTTATTAATTTAGTGTCACCTGAGCACATATCTGGTAAAGGTTTTATTATCGTAGTGGGTTTCGAAGATATTCTAACTCTAGTACCTAAAGCATTTGTACTTGTACAACCCATACTATCTGTAATAGTAAGCATTATATCATAGCCTTTTCTAACTAAATAATTATGGGTAACATTATATCCTGTTGCAGTTGGGGAACCATCTCCAAAATCCCAAGTATAAGTACAATTATATTTTGTTTGATGATAACCAGCCACATTGCTATCTGGAAAGTTTTCTGCACCAACAAAATTAATTGGGTTTCCTAAGCATAAATCAATATAATTATTGTGAGGTTTCGGAGAGGTAAGTACTGTATCTAAAGATGCAATAATTCTTTTACAAGCTTTTATACATACCATAGAAGCAAACCATCCTGCTTTTTGAATACTTGAATTTGTTACAAACTTGAATGTTAAAGCACCAGATAAATTTGTAACAGTTGATTGAACAACATTTTGACCTGCTGTAAGTGGATGTGAGCTATTAAATTTTCCTATTAAAGGTGCAGAAGTATTTAATCCGTCATATACAAATAATGTATCTGATGCGTCAACATCAAAAGTAGCAAAACTCATTCTGAGATGAGTGTTAGTTGCACTATTTGATTGAAAAGTAATTGTTTGATTAACATTTGCAGCATAAGTTGCTGCTGTTGTAGCATAAAAATCTACAGCGCAACTTTGTAATGTTTGTCCATTATATGCAGCAATGTCATAAGTTTGTGCTTTAATACCAATAACGATAAATGCAAACAAACTGAATAATAGTATCTTTTTCATCTCTAAAGTTTTTATTTGTTATTTTTTTGATTAAAATCACTTTTAATGTATTTTAAAGGACTAAAAACAATTGCAATACCAGCTTCTTTCCACAGATAAGTTGTAAATAAATTTTCATCTAAATTAAAATTATATTTCAACACATTAAAACTAGCTTTATTGTAAACTCTTTCTTTAAAAGGAATTTTAGTAACATCCCCTATTTTAGATTTTTCAAATAAAGTAGTAATATCAATACCAGTGATTGGTTTTTCTGCTTTTAAACTTGCTGTATAATAAGAATTATCAAGATAATAATTCAGATACAAAACTTGTTCTGGATTTGTTTTAGCTAAATTATCAAGATAGGTTTTTTCGTAACACTGATACAACCGTGCATCAGGAGTTAGATTTTTATTTTGACTAATGGCAGAAAAGCCAACAAATAAAATAATGATAAATAAACATTTACCAAAAAAAGCAATTGATTTTTTCATTTCTTTATAGATTTTTAAAGGATTACAAAAGTATAAAATTATTTTTAATATATTGTAGTTATTCAGCAGACGTTTAAATTTTTGTAAAGGTTGTATGTATTTTGTTTTTTTTAAAGATTAGTAGAATTGTATTATAAATATCCTTATAGAAAGCAAAAAAAGTTATTAAAAGGAGTATTAATTCACTAGATAATCAGGTAATTAAGAGCTTAACTAAACAAGTTGTTAGATTTCAGTTTTTTTTGTACTTTTGCACACAATGAAAAACATAAGAAATTTTTGCATTATTGCCCATATTGATCATGGGAAAAGTACGCTTGCAGACAGATTGTTAGAGATTACTCATACTGTTTCTGCAAGAGATTCACAGGCACAGGTGCTTGACGACATGGATTTGGAAAGAGAAAGAGGGATTACTATTAAAAGTCATGCAATCCAGATGGATTATCTGCATGAAGGTGTAATGTATAAATTAAATTTAATTGATACACCTGGTCATGTTGATTTTTCATACGAAGTATCTCGCTCTATTGCTGCATGTGAAGGTGCACTGCTTATTGTTGATGCTACCCAAGGAATACAGGCTCAAACGATTTCAAATCTATATCTTGCTTTAGACCATGATTTAGAAATTATTCCTGTTCTTAATAAAATAGATTTGGATGCAGCCATGCCAGAAGAAGTGAAAGATCAGATTGTTGATTTGATTGGTTGTGATCGGGATGATATTATAGAAGCAAGTGGAAAAACAGGTTATGGAATTGAAGGTATTCTTGAAGCGATAGTTAGCAGAATTCCTGCTCCAAGTGGTTCTGTTGATGAACCTTTGCAAGCACTTATTTTTGACTCTGTATTTAATTCTTTCAGAGGAATTATTTCATATTTCAGGATTATGAATGGTGAAGTAAAAAAAGGAGATTTTGTTAAGTTTTTTGCAACAGGAAAAGAATATCATGCGGATGAAATTGGTGTTTTAAAATTAAAACCAGAACCAAAAGATAAATTAAGTGCTGGTGATGTAGGATATATTATATCAGGAATTAAGACATCAAAGGAAGTTAAGGTTGGTGATACAATTACACATGTTAATAAACCTTGTTTAAAAGCTATTGATGGTTTCGAGAATGTAAAACCAATGGTTTTTGCCGGAGTTTACCCTATAGATGCTGATGATTATGAAGAACTACGAAGTTCTATTGAAAAACTTCAGTTAAACGATGCTTCTTTAACCTTTGAACCGGAATCTTCCATGGCATTAGGGTTTGGATTCAGATGTGGTTTTCTTGGTCTCTTACATATGGAAATCATTCAGGAAAGGCTTGACAGAGAATTTAATATGGATGTAATTACTACTGTTCCGAATGTTTCGTATAAAGCTTATACTACCAAGGGTGAGATGATAGAGGTACATAATCCTTCCAGTTTACCCGATCCTAATCATCTTGAACATATTGAGGAACCTTATATAACAGCACATATTATCACTAAATCTGAATATTTGGGTGGAATTATGACTTTGTGCATTGAAAAAAGAGGCGTGATAAAAAATCAGGTATATTTGACATCTGACAGGATTGAGTTAACATTTGAGTTACCTCTTGGTGAAATTGTAATTGACTTTTATGATAAATTGAAAAGTATTTCAAAAGGATATGCTTCTTTTGATTATTTCCAGTCTGGCTACAAAACTGCCAAACTAATTAGGCTTGAAATTCTTTTAAATGCAGAACCTGTTGATGCTTTATCAACACTTATACATCATGATAATGCTTATAGTTTTGGAAAACGTATTTGCGAAAAGCTAAAAGAATTAATACCCAGACAACAGTTTGATATTGCGATTCAAGCAGCAATTGGTTCCAAAATTATTTCCAGAGAAACAGTTAAAGCTGTTAGGAAAGATGTTACTGCAAAATGTTATGGTGGTGATATTACACGTAAGCGTAAATTGCTTGATAAGCAAAAGAAAGGGAAAAAACGCATGCGACAGGTTGGAAATGTAGAAGTACCACAATCGGCATTTTTAGCAGTACTGAAGCTAGATTAAGTTGCGATGAAATAATAAAAAAAAGCAGTATCAATATAATACTGCTTTTTTTGTCGGAGAGATGAGACTCGAACTCACGACCTCTTGCCCCCCAGACAAGTACGCTAGCCAACTGCGCTACTCCCCGATTTAGGTTGCAAAATTAGTTAAAAAATCAACTAATCAAAATTTTACATTCGTAATATAATATATAATTTTAAAAATTATCTTAATTTCGCAAGGATTCTGTATAACAATATAAAATAAAAGAATGCTTTTTAAAGATATAATCGGACACAAAGAGGTTATTAATAAACTCATACAAACTGTAAAAGATAATAGAGTAAGCCATGCTCAATTGATATTAGGGCCGGAAGGTTCGGGTAAACTGGCATTGGCTATAGCCTATAGTCGTTATTTGAATTGTGAAGATAAGCAATTTTTTAAAGAAAATCATCCTTCAGGATTAATAGGTGATAGTTGTGGAAATTGCCGTTCATGCATAAAATTTAATAAGTTAATCCATCCAGATTTGCATTTTGTTTTTCCAAATGCAACAACTAAAAAAATTACTAAAAATAATTTCAGTGATAATTTTTTAAGTGAATGGAGAGAGTTTTTGATTGAAAAAAGCTATTATGTGAGCTTGAATGAATGGTTTGAAAAGCTTGGAATAGAAAACAAACAAGGAAGTATTAACGTTCGCGATTGTAATGAGATAAATCGTATACTTAGTTTTAAAACGTATGAATCTGAATATAAAATTATGATAATTTGGATGGTTGAAAAATTATACCATTCTGCAGCTCCTAAAATATTAAAAATATTAGAAGAACCACCTGAAAATACTTTATTTTTATTGATTTCAGAAAATCATGACCAAATATTGCCAACAATTTTATCAAGGACACAATTGATAAAGTTATTAAAAGTGAAAGATAATGAAATTATCGAAAAATTATCGAAAAACTATCAAATAGATGATAAAACCACGCAATTTATTGCCAGTCATGCTGATGGAAACTATGCTGAAGCTTTAAGACTTTTGAATAATACCGATGAAGAAAAATTTAATACTGACTTATTAATTAATTGGTTAAGGGCTTGTTTTAAAGGATCAGTTAATGAGGTGAATACAAAAAATGGAAGTATCGAAGGTTTGAATACATTGGTAGCTACATTTGCAAAAATAGGAAGAGAAAAACAGAAAAGCTTTTTAAACTATGTTTTGAAAATTTCAAGATATTGCGTACTAATAAATTACAATCAAAGCAATTTGGTTAAATTATCTTTTGATGAATCTAAATTCATTGCGAATTTTTATAAATTTATCAATGCACAAAACATTGAAGCAGTTTCTGAAGAGTTAAACAAAGCCATTTATCATATTGAACGCAATGCTAACCCTAATATTTTGTTTATGGATGTATCATTGAAAATGCACAAATTATTAAACAATAAATATTAAAAATTATAGTTCGTTAGAATCTGGTAGATTTATTAAGCATAAAATTGCTACTTTTGTACTTTGATAATTTTGTAAAATGGAAGAAATAAATAATAATAATATAGACAATTCAATTGACGACTGTTTCCAAACCAGAGGTTGCTGTCGGCCTTTAAATAATAATCCAGTAGTTGAAAAAAGTAAACTTCATAAATGTAGTAAATTAAATTCTTACAATTGGTTAGATAATATTGAACAACCTGAATCTTTTAAACCTTTTGATTGCATAGAAGTAAGGTTTAAAAACAGCCGAAAAGAATTTTTCAGAATAATGGATGATATTGTATATAACGAGGGTGATATTATTGCAGTAGAGGGAGTTCCTGGTCATGATATTGGAATTGTTTCATTAACAGGCGAAACAGCCAGATTGCAGATGGCACGAAAGAACATAAATCCTGATATTGATAATATCAAAAAAGTGTATCGTAAAGCCAAAATTACTGATATTGAAAAATGGATTATTTCAGTTGAAAATGAGGATAAAACAATGGAGAAAGCTAAAAAAATTGCCTTTGACCATAAACTCAATTTAAAACTTAATGATGTTGAATATCAGGGTGACAATACTAAAGCAGTTTTTTATTATACTGCTGATGACAGAGTTGATTTTAGAACTTTGATTAAAACATTGGCTGACGAATTTAAAGTTAGAATAGAAATGAGACAGATTGGTGTTCGTCAAGAATCCAGTCGTTTAGGAGGAATTGGCGTTTGCGGAAGGGAATTATGTTGTTCTTCATGGCTTACTAATTTTAAATCTGTAAGCACCAATGCTGCTAGAGTACAGCAATTATCAATGAATCCACAAAAATTGGCCGGTCAATGCAGTAAATTAAAATGTTGTCTGAATTTTGAAAGTGATTCTTATACTGATGCGTTAAAAGAATTTCCTTCATCTGATTTTATATTGCGAACAAGTAAAGGAGATGGGATTTTTAACAAAATGGATGTGTATAAAAAAACCATGTTGTACAATTATGCCAACGATTATTCTAGTTTTTTTGAAATTCCAATTGAGAACGTCAAGGAAATAATCAAGATAAATGAAAAAGGAGGGAAGATTCCAAAATTAGACGACTATACTGTGAAAAAGGAAACTAAAAAAGATTTTGAAAATTTTATCGGACAAGATGATTTAACAAGATTTGATAATAAATAGTAATATGATTCAATTAATTTATAATCGTTCAAGCTTTTTATTTTTTGCTTTATTTATTTTTTTGACTGTTTCATGTGGAAAAGCACCACTCGTTGATAAAAGTATGGATGTAAATGAAACTGCATGGGATGTTAAAGAAAAACTAAACATTGATGTTCGGATTGATGATACTATTTCAACCTTTAATTTCTATGTAAAAATAAGAAATACCACTGATTATAAAAATAGTAATTTCTTCTTATTTATTAAAACCACATTCCCGAATGGTCAAATTGCAATTGATACGCTGGAGTGTATTTTAGCTGATAATCAAGGAAAATGGTTTGGAAAAGGAAATGGGAAAATAAAAGACAGTAGAATTTTATTGAAGAAAAACGCTATTTTTCCCATGAAAGGGAAGTATATATTTGAAATAGAACATGCAATGAGGGAAAAAGTCACTTCTGGTATCAAATCAATAGGATTTAGAATTGAAAACAATACGAATAAATAATAACTTTTGCCATGCCTAAAACAACTAAAAAGTCACAAGGGAGTTCTTCAAACGTTAACTTATATGTGAAACGTTTTTGGATTATTGTAGCTTCGATGTTTTTGTTTTTTATTTTATTATTCACATTGCTATCTTTAGGTTGGCTTGGTTTTATGCCATCTTTTGAAGAATTAGAAAACCCTAAAAGTAATTTAGCTTCTGAAATTTATACGGCTGACCAACAAATTTTAGGCAAATATTATATTGAAAATCGCAGCAATTGTCATTACAGCGATTTATCACCAGCTCTTATCAATGCTTTGATAGCTACTGAAGATGCTCGTTTTGAAAAACATTCAGGTGTAGATACACGTAGTATTTTCAGGGTATTAGGCAAAACTATTATCGGACGCAACAGAAGCTCGGGAGGTGGTAGTACTATTACACAGCAATTGGCTAAAAATCTTTTTCCACGCGACAAAAATCAATTTAAACTCTTTATGGTGTTTACTAAATTTAAAGAGTGGATAGTTGCTGCAAAACTTGAACGTAATTATACAAAAGAAGAAATCATTGCTATGTATTTTAATACAGTTGATTTTGGAAGCAATTCGTTTGGTATTAAAACAGCCGCGAGAACTTATTTTAATAAATCTCCTGATTCGCTTAAAATTGAAGAAGCTGCTCTTTTGGTGGGTATTTTAAAGGCTCCAACCTATTACAGTCCTGTAAAGAATCCAGAAAATGCGATGAAAAGGCGAGAAGTAGTTTTAAATCAAATGCGAAAAAATGATTATATTACACAGGAGCAGTATGATTCGTTGAGGGTATTGCCTATTGATATGTCGAGATATACGATGCAGGATCATAGTGCCGGAATTGGAACTTATTTTAGAGAATACTTGCGTCAATATCTGAATGAATGGTGCACGAAACATAAAAAGCAAGATGGCACACCTTATAATTTGTACAAAGATGGCTTGAAGATTTATACTACCATCAATTACAAAATGCAAAAATATGCCGAAGAAGCTGTAGCCGAACATTTGGGCAAAGAGTTGCAACCAGCTTTTTACAAACACTGGAAAGGCGTGAAGAATGCACCTTTTTCACAACTAACGGATGAAGAAATTGAAGCTTCTTACAAATCGGCTATGAAAAATTCTGATCGTTATCGTCACTTGAAAGATATTGGTGCTGGCGAAGATGATATTCAAAAAGAGTTTCACACGCCTGTTGCCATGCGTATTTTTACCTGGCAAGGCGAAAGAGATACCATAATGAGTCCTTACGATTCTTTAAAATATTATAAATGGTTTTTGCATACCGGACTGATGTCGATGGAGCCACAAACCGGTTATGTAAGGGCCTATGTAGGCGGAATTAATTATAAGCATTTTCAGTTTGACAATGTAAAAACAGGCCGACGACAAGTAGGTTCTACCTTTAAACCTTTTGTTTATACCTTGGCTATGCAGGAAGGCGAATTTTCGCCTTGTACCGAGATTCCCAACCTTCCGGTAACTTTTGACATGGGCAATGGAGAATCGTGGACACCACAAAATGCCGATGATAAACGCGAAGGAGAAATGGTTACCCTCAAATGGGCATTGGCAAACTCTATCAATAATGTTTCGGCTTACTTAATGAAACGTTTTTCGCCTGCTGCGGTTATCAATATGGCCCGAAAAATGGGTATTACCAGTCCGATTGATGCTGTTCCGGCAATTTGTTTGGGTACTCCCGACCTTTCGGTGTATGAAATGACCGGAGCTATGAGTGCTTTTGCCAACAAAGGCGTTTTTATTGAACCTATTTTTATTACCCGTATCGAGGATAAAAATGGCAATGTGCTCGAAAACTTTATTCCCAAGCAACAGGAAGCCATGAGCGAAGTAACTGCTTATTTGATGATAGAATTGATGAAAGGCGTGGTTGAAAGCGGTACCGGTGTGAGGTTGCGTTATAAATATGGTTTGGATGCTCCTATAGCCGGTAAAACCGGAACTACACAAAACAATTCCGATGGTTGGTTTATGGGCGTTACACCAAGCCTAACCACAGGCGTATGGGTTGGGGGCGAAGTACGTTCCATTCACTTTCGTAATATCAATTTGGGGCAGGGTGCCAATATGGCTTTGCCTATCTGGGCATTGTATATGAAAAAAGTATGGGCCGATAAATCCCTGAATATTCCCAAAAACAATTTTGATAAACCGGCTCAGGATATATCCGATAGAATTGACTGCAAAAAGTTCAATCAGGAAATCAAAAACGAAAAGAAAGAATTTGATTTTAGCGATAAGTATTAGTGCGTTTATAAAACGATATCTCTGATAACTTTGAGATTTAAATTGCCCGTCGGAACTTTCATATCCGACGGTTTTTTTTAAATTATTATTTTGTAATGTTCCGGCAAGATGCCGTTTATTTGGCATCGTAGCGGGATGCTACGATGAACGGGGGTTTTTTTTACCTTTTTGGTTAATTATTGGTAGGGCGGGATAGTCGATTATAGGCTCTATATAATTTCACTTATTTTGGAATCTTTGTCTATTACTTTATAAATTGAAGTACCAATTGATCGAAATTCTCCGTCAATTTTAACTAAAATGAATAATGAAATTACTTCATTCTTTGTTGGAAAAATTTCAAAAGAGCCATTTTTGTATAAAATATTATATTTATCACATTTTACTAGCACCTTATCATTTGTAAAACCTGGAACGGATATAAACAATTTGTTATTTTTGTTTTTAACTAGAAAATTACCCCAAGAATTATTCGAAATTGCCGCTGCTGGCAGTTGAACAATAAGACTGTCTTCTAATAAATATTCTTTTCCTTTATTGAAAACCTTAGCAGATATAAAATAATTTCCAACTCGATTTGAGTAAATTGAAAGTTTATTATTAATTATATTAAAATTCAAGCCACTATCTTCATTATTATTAATTGAAATTGAATCAAAATTTATTAATGTACCCATTTCGGTTTGAATTTCACTCCCTAAAAATGCAATTGGAGTTTTTAAAAACTTAATCTTTAAAGGTAGATCTTTTTTATTTTCAATATTACTACATGAGTATAAAAATACTATAATAATTAAGAGAATATTAATATTTTTCATTTCTTTGATGATGTTCATTCCTAAATAGCCCATAACATTATTACATGTCTGACAAAAATATCCTTTACCTCCATTTTCTGGCAGTATAGTCCTGATAGTTGTCATTCTTTTATATTTTCGACAAACTTACATAAAAATCTGTGATTTATAAGCGACCCCAATAAAAATCAAGACA